>JADMII010000032.1 GCA_015478665.1 Dehalococcoidia bacterium | reverse complement strand
GGCTTCGCACGCCCCATCCGGCCTCCGAACGCCGTTTCTTCAACACCCTGCTAGTACCCTGGGTCAGGGTTGTCGCGGTAGATCCGGACACGCCGATACGGCTCCCGGCCCTGGCTGCGCGACGCGAGGTTGTAGCGCTGCGCCATCTGGTGCTGCAGGCGGCGGATGTAGGCGTTCTGCGGCGTCAGCTCGACGGAGTGGTCGGCGCCGTTGAGCATGCCGGTGATGGCGTCTTCGGTCTCCTGGATGGCGTAGTTCACCGGCGCGCCGCCGATCTCCTCGAGCGGCTGGTCGGCGCGTGGCGGCCGCTGCTGCATCGACAGCAGGCTCTGTTCCATCTGCACGACGGTGTTGGTCTTCAGCACGTAGATCGCCAGGCCGCGCGTCTCCGCGTCGCGCAGCGCCTGCGGCTTGCGCCGAAAGTAGGAGCGGAGGGTGACGACGCTGTCCGCCTCGCTCATCTCCTCCGCGATCGCCACCCGCGCACCCGTCTCCCGTATGGCCTGTTCCAGCCGTTTCCGCGAGACGCCGAAGGGGTAGACGCGCCGAAACGGGCCGCTGTCCGCGGCATCACCTCCCGCTTCGCTCCCGCGCACGGCACGCCCGTTACCCTGGCCAGCGAGCTGTGTCCGCTCCCACGAGGGGCGCTCGCCGCGCCGGCCGCCGGTGGCGATGGCGGGCGGCGGCTGGACGACGCGCACCTCGTCGTCATCACCGAGCTCGCGGACTTCGGCGGGCATGCTGAAGCCGCGCAGCATCGCATCGACGGTCTCCGAGACGTCGCCATGCACGGCGACCCGCTCCCAGCTCTGGATCTCGACGACCACGTCGAACGTCGGCGGCGCCTTGCGTTCGAGGATCGATTTCTGCGTGCCGCGACGACGCGCCTCCTCGTCGCCCAGGGTGACGGACTGGATGCCGCCGACGAGGTCGGCGAGCGTCGGGTTCAGCATCAGGTTCTCCAGCTCATTCCCGTGCGCCGTGGCGACGAGCTGGACGCCGCGCTCGGCGATCGTGCGGGCGGCGGCCGCCTCGAGCTCGGTGCCGATCTCGTCGATGACGATCACCTCCGGCATGTGGTTCTCGACGGCCTCGATCATGACGGCGTGCTGGAGGGCGGGCGTCGGCACCTGCATGCGGCGCGCGCGGCCGATCGCCGGGTGCGGGATATCGCCGTCGCCGGCGATCTCGTTCGACGTATCGACGATGACGACGCGCTTCTTCATGTCGTCGGCGAGCACGCGCGCAACCTCGCGCAGCATCGTCGTCTTGCCGACGCCGGGACGGCCGAGCATGAGCGTGCTCTTGCCCGTGGTGATCAGGTCTTCGATCACCTTGATCGTCCCATAGACCGCGCGGCCGACCCGACAGGTGAGGCCGACGATGCGGCCGCGGCGGTTGCGGATGGCCGAGATGCGATGGAGGGTGCGCTCGATGCCGGCACGGTTATCGGCGCCGAACTCGCCGATGCGCTCGACGACGTAGTCGAGGTCTTCCGCGGTGACTTCGCTCTCGGCGAGCATGACTTCGCGGCCTGGGTAGCGCGCCTCCGGCAGGCGGCCCAAGTCCATCACGATCTCCAGCAGCTCGAAATTGTCGTCGCGCTCGTTGAGCGGGCCGCTGATGTGGCGCGGCAGCGCATCGAGGAGCAGCTGGAGGTCGTCGGTGATGATTCGTTGCAAACTCAACCCCTGAGTGTCAGCGCGCCATGGATCTGCGGCGCCCGGTCGAGCGCCTTCGCCTTCAGCGCGACGGGGTGGACTGTGCGCCGGCAGAGGACGGTGAAGCTGTCGCCGCGCTCGAAGTCGCGCGTTTCGAGCCGGCTGCGGAGGCCGAGCTGCTCTTCCGGGACGAGAGTCGACATCGTCGCGCGGTTCGCGAGCTTCGCGAGCGCGGCATCGACGACCGCATCGAGTGCGTCGTGGTCGGCGAGCGCATCGAAGCGGCCGCCGTCACCGTCGGCGGCGATGCGGAGCCAGCCGCCGACACGGCCATCGCGCTCGACGACGTACTGGGAAGTGCGGCGGCCGAGGTGCTCCTGCAGCGCCTTCCACTCGTTCAGCGTCATCGCCTCGATGCGGCGCTCCCGTTCCGGGACGCAGGCGTTGTAGAGCTGGAAGAGCGCATAGAGATCGGCGTTCGAGCGTCGGCGCAGGCCTTCGGGCGCCGGGCGCTTCTGATCCGGCGAGACGGCGCGGTGGTACAGCACTTCCGTGCGATAGGGCACGAACCCGCAGCGCATGGCGATCTCTTCGCTGTAGGCGCCGCGCGGCAGGCGCAGGAAGATGCGGAGCGCGCGCGACTTCCCGGCCGCGGCGGTCATCTGGTCGAGCAGGCTCATCAGCACGGCGCTGTCGTCGGCCGCCGCGTCGATCAGGCAGTCGACCTCCCACGCCAGCTTGGAGCCACGGTTGCGGGCGGAGAGGAGGCCGCGGAGCGTGGCGCCCTTGACGCTGATCCAGGTATGGCGGCCGGTGGCGAAGCTGAACCACTGCTCGAACGCCGTCTCGAGCGGGTGGGGCGACGCGTCGCTGCCGGTCCGGTCGGCGGTTATCGCCTCGTTGGCATAGACGCGCCCGTCGTAGGAGACAAGCGCCACGAGGTCAGTCGGCAGGACGGTACGAGCGGTCATCATCGGCAGACCTGCACGCGAAGGGACATCCTGCTGATAGTGTAGCGATTCGGGGGCAGGCGCGTGGGAGCGAAGATGGGGAGATTCGAGACGTGCCGTCGCTGTTCGGGCGTGCCGCCATCCATCGCTGACGCCTGGGCGACACCCCGATGCAGAACTCACTCCGCACCCGCGTGTGTTCCGCCGGCCGCATCGTGTCGCCGCGGCGGCGGATGTCCATCGGTCACCGCTCACCCTCCGGCCGCGGCGGCGCCCCGGCTCCGGCGGCCGCGCCGGCGCTCCGCCGCAAGGTCGGCGAGCAGCCGATGGAATCGCGGATCCGGCGTGAGCTCCGGGTGGAAGGACGTGGCAAGCAGGCTGCCCTGTCGCACCGCGACGATGCCGCCATCGGGCAAGCGCGCCAGCACGTCGACGGCCGCGCCGGCGCGGTCGATGAGCGGCGCGCGGATGAAGACGGCGTGAAACGCGGGCGGGCCGAATGCTTCGACCGCGAGGTCCTCTTCGAAGCTGTCGACCTGGCGGCCGAAGGCGTTCCGCCGGACGTCTATGTCCATCAGGCCGAGGTTGGGGCGGTCGAGGTCGCTGGCGGTCTTGGCCAGCACGATCGCGCCGGCGCAGGTTCCCCAGATCGGCAGCCCGGCGTCGCCGAGCGCGCGGATCGGCTCCCGCAGGTCGTAGATGTCGAGCAGCCGTGTGATCGTCGTGCTCTCGCCGCCGGGGATGATCAGGCCGTCGATGTCGTCGAGCTGCGCGGGAAGGCGCACCTCGCCGGCCTCGATTCCCATCTCGTGGAGGCGGTCGATGTGTTCGGCGAAGTCGCCCTGCACGGCGAGCACGCCAATCTTGACGTCGGTCATGCGCTCATCGTAGCGAACCGTAGCCGCTCGCCTTGCGATGGGCACCGGCGGGGCGTACAACGGCGGCGGGAAGGACGCCGATGAGGCAGCAGCTGCGCGGGCGACACACGCTGGGCAGCGTCGCGGAGTGGTGCCGGTACCTCTTCGAGCGGGGCCTGCTGATGCCTGCCGCCGACCTGCTGCCGCGGCGATCGGCGCTGGCGCTCGCCGACCTGAGCGGATTCGTCGGCGCGCTGCTGCCGACGAGCGCGGCGCGCACTGCGTGGGCGGAGGTCGCGGCGGCGACAGGGCGACATGGTCTGACGGCGTTGCCCTCGGTAGCGGTGCGGCTGGCAATGCCGCGTCGCGATCTGGTCGGGCTGCGGCGGCTGCGGAAGCGGCGCGAGCATCCGCGCGGCTGGACGGTTCGGCACCTCAACGACGCGCGGTTGTGGGCGACGGTCGAGGCGCAGCGACCGTTCGTCATCTGCAACGGGCACTTCCCACACGCCCCGGCTCAGGCGCTCGAGGTATTGGTGCCGGGGCTCGCCGGCTACAGCATGCACGCGCCGGTGCCGGCGCGCCGCCTCTCGCCGGCGGCGCTGCGCGAGCGCCTGCAGAACCGGCTTCTCTACGGCATCTCGCGCCAGCTCATCGGCCTGCCGAGCGAGGTGCTGCTGCCGTACGCGGGCGACACGGGCGCGCTCGGGCGCATGGTCGACCGGGCGCGCGAGCCGGGCGGCGTCGTGCGCATCTACTTCGACGCTGTTTGGGAGCGGCCGAACGCGTATCGGCGGCCGTTCGCCGGCATGAGCGAGCGCGGCTTCGCGCCGGGGACGGCGCGAGTGGCGCGCCTGGCACAGTGTCCGATCGTCTTGGCGCTGCCATTGTTCGAGCGCGACGGCAGCGTGCGCGTCGAATGGGGCCCATGGATCGAAGCGCCGGCGCCGGACGACGAGGCGGCGGACATCCGGATCACCGACGAGCTGATCGATGCGCTGGAACGGGCGGTCGGACGCTTTCCGCTGCAGTACCAGCATCCGATCGGCTCCGAGCGCCGGTGGGACGCGGCGACGCAGTGTTGGCGGATGCCGGCGACGGCAGGAGGCGCGCTCGACCAGGCGCCGCCCGGCAGGCCGCAGGGCGCGCGATGCATATCCCGCGCTCTGCGCCGGAGGGGCCGCATTCGATGATTCGCACTGGTATGGCCGTCATGCCGAGCACGAAGGCCCTCAATCGCCGAGACCGCGTCCGAAGCTCCGGGCACGTTGAGCAAAGGGCGGCAACACCGTGCGTCGGCGCGGGCATCCGCCCCGGGAGGGATGACCGCGTTCGGGGATTCCCTGCTTGCCGCGGACTGCATCGATCTCCGTATACTGTGTGGAACAGACGATACGCAGTGACCCGGAGCAGTAGGCGCGCGGACGAACGTGTCCGCAGGACAGAGAGCCGGCGGTGGTGCAAGCCGGCATCGACGATGCGCCGAACTCGCCGGTGAGCGGCGCCGGTGACGCCCGCGGGCCAGCCGGCGACGGGTGCGCCCGGTACAGCGCCGCTTGAGTGGCCCTCGTCGAGGGCAACCGGGGTGGTACCGCGGAGGATGGCCCTCCGTCCCTGAAGGGGCGGCGGGCTGTTTTGTTTTGGCGGTCATCGCCGGTCGGGCGGACGCCGGGCGAAGGACAGGCGAGCGAGGTGGACGATGCAAGGTCTGGCACCCGTGCTGAGCGCCGGCACCCAGTGGGAGATCATCGGCCGGATCGCGCTGGCGGCGGTGCTGGGCGGCATCATCGGGCTCGAGCGCGAGTACCGCGGCTACCCGGCCGGCGTGCGGACGATGGCGCTCGTGTGCATGGGGTCGGCGCTGTTCTCGGACAACACCGGGTTGTTCGGCGGCGACCCGTCGCGAGTGGCGGCGCAGGTCGTGTCTGGCATCGGCTTCATCGGCGCCGGGCTGATCGTCCGGGAGGGCGGCAGCGTGCACGGCATCACGACAGCGGCGACGATCTGGGCGACGGCGGCGGTCGGCATGGCGATCGGCGCGCAGGTCTACATCGTCGCCGTGTTCGCGACGCTGTTCGCCGTCGTGCTGCTGGAGCTGCGGGTCGTAACGAAGAACATCCGGCCGGCGAACCGCGAGAACGGCGGCGACCCGGACGACGTGCGAGGGCAGGAAGAGCGCTGAGGACGGGAGACAGCCCGGCGGTCGCCGACCGCGGGAGGTGACGATGAGCGAGCAGACGCAGACGAAGCCGAGGACGCCGCGCGGGGAGCGCTACGAGCCGCGCGCCATCGAGCGCAAATGGCAGGCGCGCTGGCAGGCCGACGGGCTCTACCTGACGCCCGACGACGACCCGCGGCCCAAATGGTACGCGCTGACCATGTTTCCCTACACCTCCGGGAACCTGCACGTTGGTCACTGGTTCGCGATGGCGCCATCGGATACGGCGGCGCGCTACAGGCGGATGCGCGGGTACAACGTGCTCTTTCCGATGGGCTTCGACGCCTTCGGGCTGCCGGCGGAGAACGCGGCGATCAAGGAGCAGGCGCACCCGGCGCAGTGGACGTTCCGGAACGTCGAGCGGATGCGCGAGCAGCTGAAGTCGATGGGGGCGATGTTCGACTGGAGCCGCGAGGTGATCACCGCCTCGCCGGACTACTACCGGTGGACGCAGTGGTGGTTCCTGAAGCTGCTCGAGCACGGGCTGGCATACAAGCAGAACGCGCCGGTGTGGTGGTGCCCGAACGACCAGACGGTGCTGGCGAACGAGCAGGTCATCGACGGCCACTGCGAGCGATGCGGCGCGGCGGTCAGCAAGCGCGACCTCGACCAGTGGTTCTTCCGGATCACTCGCTATGCGGAGGAGCTGCTCGACTTCTCCGGACTGCAGTGGTCGTCGCAGATCGAGTCGATGCAGCGGAACTGGATCGGCCGCAGCGAGGGGGCGGAGCTGCGCTTCGGGCTCGACGTGCCGGGCGTCGACGCGCGCGAGGTGCGTGTCTTCACGACGCGGCCCGACACCGTGTACGGCGTCACGTTCTTCGTGCTCGCGCCCGAGCACCCGCTGACGCTGCAGATCACCACGCCCGAACGGGCGGCGGCGGTGCGCGCGTACATCGACGCGGCGCGCAAGCAGACGGAGATCGAGCGGACGTCGACAGAGCGGGAGAAGACGGGTGTGTTCACCGGCGCCTACGTCACGAACCCGTTCAACGGCGCGCGCGTACCGGTCTGGACCGCGGACTACGTGCTGGCGACGTACGGCACCGGCGCCGTGATGGGCGTGCCGGCGCACGATCAGCGGGACTTCGAGTTCGCGAAGAAGTTCGCGCTCGAGATCATCCCGGTGTTCCGGCACGCCGACTGGGACGGCGGCGAGCTGACGTCGGCGCTGGGACACGGCGGCACGATGATCAACTCGGGACCGTTCGACGGCACGCCGGACGAAGAGGCCGTCGGTGCGGTGGTGCGGTATGCGGAGGAGCAGGGGTTCGGACGGGGCACGGTGACGTACCGCCTGCGCGACTGGCTGATCTCGCGCCAGCGCATGTGGGGCGCGCCGATCCCCGTCGTGTACTGCGACAGCCACGGCATCGTGCCGGTGCCGGAGGAGGACCTGCCGGTGCTGCTGCCGGAGGACGCGGAGTTCCGCCCGACCGGCGAATCGCCGCTGACGTATCACGAGGGCTTTCTGCACACGACGTGCCCGATCGGCGGCGAGCCGGCGCGGCGGGAGACGGACACGCTCGATACGTTCATGTGCTCGTCGTGGTACCAGATGCGGTACATCGACCCGCACAACGACGAGCGCCCATTCAGCCGCGAGCTCGCGCGCGCCTGGCTGCCTGTCGACCAGTACAGCGGCGGCACGGAGCACGCCGTCATGCATCTGCTGTACGCGCGGTTCTTCACGAAGGCGGCGCGCGACATGGGCATCGTCGAGTTCGGCGAGCCGTACATCCGGCTGTTCAACCAGGGCCAGATCCTGGGGCCGGACGGCCAGCGGATGAGCAAGTCGCGCGGCAACGTGATCGCGCCGGACGGCCAGGTCGAGCAGTGGGGCGCGGACGCCGTCCGTGCCTACCTGATGTTCCTGGGGCCCTGGGACCAGGGTGGTCCGTACGACCCCAGCGGCATCACCGGCATCTACCGCTGGCTCAACCGGGCATGGAACCTCGTCACGGCGGAGATGCCGCCGGCCTCGCTGGCGGACGCGCCGGAGACGCGCGAGTTGCGCCGCCGGACGCACCACACGATCGAGCGGGCGACGCGCGACATCGAGCTGTTCCGCTTCAACACGATGCTGGCGGCGCTGATGGAGTTCACGAACGAGCTGACGAAGCTGCGCGAGTCGAGGCGGCCCGTCGACGCGGCGGCGTGGCGAGAAGCGATGCGTTCGCTGATCCTGATGCTGGCGCCGTCCGTGCCGCACATCGCCGAGGAGTTGTGGGAGCGGCTGGGGGAGCCGTACAGCGTGCACACGCAGCGCTGGCCTGAGTTCGATTCGGCGCTGACGGCGCAGGAGCGGGTCGAGGTTGCAGTGCAGGTGAACGGGAAGCTGCGCGACCGGCTGGCGCTGGCGCCGGGCGCGCCGGAGGCGCTCGCGCGCGATCAGGCGCTGGCGAGCGAGCGGGTGGCGCCGCACATCGCCGGCAAGCAGATCGTGCGGGTGATCTACGTGCCGGACCGGCTGGTGAATGTGGTCGTGCGGTAGGTTCCGGAGGCGAAGAAGCGCCCCGACGCGCTCCAGTGTGGGTCGGTGCTCACTCGCGCTCACGACGAGCACATGGACGACAGACGACAGGCCGAGCTCGCGCTGTTTTCGACGATCGACGGGGGTACGCCGGGGCTCGATCCTCCCCCGCTGGGTGGGGATCCGTGCGTGAGCGCGGCGGCGAGCGGCGCCCGCCATCGCATCGATGACAGGCGCCGCTCGCGCCTCCTCCCGACGCGCGGATTAGCCGTGCGTCATGCGGCGCCTGCGGTCGACACGGTAGCGGTCGCTCGTGTCCGGCACGATCGCGTTGACGACCATGATCAGCAGGACCCCGGCGATGAACCAGACGCCCATCGCGAGCAGGATGTTGTAGTCGAGCACGCCGCGATCCCACGTCCGCAGCGCGAACGTGTCGCGGAACGGCCGCACCACCGGTGACGAGATGTCCAGGATGAAGTTCGTGAAGCTGCCGTTGGGATTGGCGGCGAAGGCGACCAGCGCGAAGCGCACGGCGAGCAGCACTTCCAGCACGAGCAGCGCGAGGCCGATGAGGCCGGTGATCGTGCTGCGCAGCGAGCGCGTGTAGACCGATGTCTGCCGCCGCTCGACGACTGATTCCTGCGCCAGCGGCTCGTCGACGTAGCCCGCGTCGTCATACCTGTGTCCTACAGACGGCTCGCGCTCGTCGCGGACGACGCGCCGATCGTCGTGCGCGCGTGAACTGGCCGGCACGCCACCCTCGTCGACGACCGGTCTCTCCTCTTCCCGATTCCAGAACGTCCTGCGTGCCATGGTGTGCTCCTTTCGAGATGACGTTCCTTTGCTCGCACTAGCCTACGGACAGGGGCGTGATCGCTACATCACGTCGTAGGCGCGGCCGATAACGTGGCCATCGCAATCCGGGGCTTCGTATCCATCAGGCGCTGTCCGGGCAACGGCAGATGACGCAGGTGGAGGCGGTGCGAGCCCTCCGGCCTCGCACCGCGAGCCTCCATCACCCGCACCCGTGCTCATCCGGGTGGCGGTGTGGCTCTGATGCTTGCACGGTGCGATGGTGCGAGTAGGCTACGGGGAGCGAGGGAGGCGACGATGGCGCAGGTTCCGGGCGAGTACGTCGAGGTCAACGGCATCCGGCTGCACTACGTGCGCGAGGGTCGGGGCGAGCCGCTGCTGCTGGTCCACGGCTGGCCCGGCTTCTGGTACGAATGGCACCTCAACATCGCGCCGCTGGCCGGGCGCTTCGATGTGGTCGTGCCGGACATGCGCGGGTTCGGATACTCCGACAAGCCGGACCTGGCGCCGGAGGTCGGCTACACGGACAGGCAGATGGCCGAGGACATCCGCGCGCTGATCGACGCGCTGGGGTTCGACCGCGTCGGCATCGTCTCGCACGACTTCGGTGCCGTCTGGACGCAGCGGTTCGCGCGGATGTATCCGGAGCGGCTGGCGAAGCTGATGCTGTTCGACCCACCATACGCCGGCATCGGCACGCGCTGGTTCGAGCTGCCGGCGATCTTCAACTCGTGGTACCAGATCTTCCACCAGCAGCCGTGGGCGGAAGACCTCGTCGGCTCCAGCCGGACGGCGACGGAGATCTACCTGCGGCACTTCCTTTCGGCGTGGAGCGCGAACAAGGACCTCTGGCAGGACGAGGAGATCGCGGAGTATGTCGCCGCGTACTCACAGCCGGGCGCGCTGCGCGGCGGCTTCAACTGCTATCGGGCGGCGTTCCGTGGCGGCATGCAATCGTCGGGCGACCTGACGATCGCGACGCCGACGACGGTGCTCTGGGGCGACGGCGATGCGATCCTGCCGTACGCGTGGTCGGACCGGCTGCCGGAGTTCTTCAGCGACCTGCGACTGAAGAAGATCGAGGGCGTCGGGCATTTCATGATGCGAGAGGCGCCGGAGCGCGTGAACGCCGAGATCGTCACCTGGTTCGGCGGCAGTGAGGCGCTCGCGGACGGCAACTGAGGACTGGCGACCGAGGGCACGGCTTCCGGTGCATCCGGCTCTGGGGCGAAGGGAACGGCGGGACGGTCTGCGGCACGTCGCGTAGCGCAGGCGCCAGCTTGGACGGCCAACCGAAGGCGATTCATCATCGTCTTGCCCAGCCCCGTTCCCCGGCACGCACAGTCGTCGGTAGAGCTAATCTGGCGGGGCCGCCTTCGCAGCAGCGCCGACCAGCGCGCCGTGGCATCGCCTCGTTGAGGCGTGTGTTCGCCCCGTTCGATCGCTCGATGGACGCCGCACCCGCTTGTGTCCCAAGACCGACACAAGCGCGCGTGCCTCACCAGGTGTCGATGCAGGGCCGGCGCTTGCCCGAACGCGCCGACGCCGGCGGCAGCGCGCGCAGGGCGGCGCTGATCCAGGCGCGCGACTCCATCGGGTCGATGACGTCGTCGAGCTCGAAGTGCGACGCCGTATTGAGCGCCTTGCCGTGCTGGTACATCCGCTCGACCATCTCGTCGAACAGCGCGCGCCGCGCCGCCGGGTCGTCGACCGCGGCGAGCTCGTTGCGGTAGCCGAGCTTCACGGCACCTTCGAGCCCCATGCCGCCGAACTCACCCGTCGGCCAGGCGACGGCGAACTGCGGCGCCTTGAAGCTGCCGCCGGCCATCGCCTGCGCGCCGAGGCCGTACGCCTTGCGCAGGACGATCGTGAAGAACGGCACCGAGAGGCTGGCGCCGGTGACGAACATGCGCGCCGCATGCCGCACCAGCGCCGTCTTCTCGGCCTCCGGGCCGACCATGATGCCCGGCGTGTCGCAGAGGAACAGCAGCGGGATGGCGAAGGCGTCGCAGAGCTGCATGAAGCGCGCCGCCTTGTCGGCGCCGTCGCTGTCGATCGCGCCCGCAAGCTGCAGCGGGTTGTTGCCGATCACGCCCAGCGGCCGGCCCTCGATCCGCACGAGCGCCGTCACCATGCCGGCGCCGAAGGCGCGCCGCAGCTCGAGCACCGAGCCGCTGTCGGCGAGCGTCTCGATCACGCGCCGTACGTCGTACACGCGGCGGCGGTTCTCGGGGATGGCGGCGCGCAGCAGCCGCTGGTCGGCGCACTGCCAGCGCTCCGTCGCGCCCTGAAAGTACGACAGGTACTGCTTCGCCGCGCGCACGGCCGCCGCTTCGTCTTCGACTGGCAGGTCGACGACGCCGTTCGGCACCTGCACCTGCATCGGCCCGACCTCCTCCGGCCGGAAGACGCCGAGGCCGCCGCCCTCGATCATCGCCGGACCACCCATGCCGATGTTCGAGCCGCGCGTCGCGATGACGACGTCGCAGCAGCCGAGCAGCGCGGCGTTGCCGGCGAAGCAGCGGCCGGAGGTGATGCCGACGAGGGGCACGAGACCGCTGAGCCGGCCGAACATCCGGAACGCCATCACGTCGAGGCCGGCGACGCCCAGGCCGTCGGTGTCGCCCGGCCGGCCGCCGCCGCCTTCTGTGAAGAAGACGATCGGCAGGCGCAGCCGTTCCGCCAGCTCGAACATGCGGTCCTTTTTGCGATGGTTCTGCGCGCCCTGCGTGCCGGCGAGGACTGTGTAGTCGTACGACATCGCGATGCAGCGCGACGCCTCGTCGCTGAAGAGGTGGCCGTTCACGCGCCCGATGCCGGCGACGAGGCCATCGGCCGGCGTGCGCGCGATCAACTCGTCGACCGGCCGCCGGCGGCGCTGGGCGGCGATGACGAGCGGACCGTACTCGATGAACGAGCCCGCGTCGCAGAGGTCGTCGATGTTCTCGCGCGCCGTACGCTGCCCCGTCTTCCGGCGGCCCTCGACCACGTCCGGTCGCGCCGCGTCGAGCCCCACGGCATGCCGGCCCAGCACGTCGGCGAGATCCGGCCGCACCGCATCGAGATCCGCTTCCTCCGCCGCCACTTCGGCGGCCGCGCCGGCGACCGTCGCGTCGATGTACAGCAGCGGGTGGCCGGCGTACACCGCCTGCCCGACGGACACGCCGACGCGCGCGATACGCCCCGCCGCTTCGGCGGCGACCACATGCTCCATCTTCATCGCCTCCATGACGACCAAGCGCCGGCCGCGCTCCACGACGTCGCCCTCACTCACCGCGACCTCGATGATCGTGCCCTGCACCGGCGCGCGGACGGCCGGCGCGCCGCCCGCCGGCTCGTCGTAGTCGAATGGGTCATCGGCGATATCTTGCGCGGACTTGCCGTGCGCCAGCACGGCCAGGGGGTCGGCGGCGTCGATGATCGCGCCGGCGGATCGCTGCTGCTCCGCAACCGTGCGCGCCGGCGACCTGTCGTCGTGTCTCCGCGCCTCGAAGCCGACCGCGGCGGCGACGAGGGCGTCGGCGTGCGTCTCGATGAAGCGCGTGTCCACGCGCTGCGCCGCGACATCATCGTCCGCGACGATCGCCGCGAGGAACGGCAGGTTCGTCGCGAGCCCATCGATGCGGAACTCACGCAGCGCCTGCGATGCGCGCGCGAGGCACGCCGCGAAGCCGCCGTGTTGCGCATGGACGACCAGCTTCGCCAGCAGTGAGTCGAAGGCGGGGCTCGCGGTGTATCCGCTCGACGCGAACGTGTCGACGCGCACGCCCGGTCCGGACGGCGGCTCGAAGACCGTGATCGCGCCGCCGCTGGGTCGAACGCTCGCGTCGGCTCCGTACGTCTCCATGTTCACGCGCAGCTGCATCGCGAAGCCGCGAGGCGCCGGCACGTCCGTCTGACGCAGGCCGGCTTCGGCGAGCGACGCGCCGCTGGCCAGCCGCAGCTGCGCGGCGACGAGGTCGATGCCGGTGATCTCTTCCGTGACCGTGTGCTCGACCTGGAGCCGCGGGTTCGCCTCGATGAAATGGAACCCGCCCGCCGGCTCGACGAGGAACTCGAACGTGCCGATGTTGTCGTAGCGGCACTCGCGCGCGATGCCCACGGCGGCGGCGATGATCGCCTCGCGCCGCTGGGGCGTGAGCGCCGGGCTGGGCGCGATCTCGACGAGCTTCTGACGCCGCCGCTGCAGCGTACAGTCGCGCTCCCAGAGGTGTGTGACGGCGCCGCTCCCGTCGCCGGCGATCTGCACTTCGATGTGACGGGCGCCGCTGAGCAGCCGCTCGACGTAGACGTCGCCGCTGCCGGACGCCGCCCGTGCTTCCGACTGGCACCGCGCGTAGGCCTCTTCGACCTGGTCCGCGCGCTCGACGGGGCGCACGCCGTGGCCGCCGCCACCGGCCACAGCCTTGATCATCATGCCCGCCCCGGCCGGCAACGCGGCGAAGAACACGCGCGCCTGATCGACGCTGACGGCGCCCTCGCTGCCGTCGAGCACGTCGACGCCGCACTCTTCGGCGAACGACCGCGCACGCGCCTTGTCGCCGAAGAGCGCGAGCAGCTCCGGCCGCGGCCCGACGAACGTCAGGGCGGCTTCCGCGCAGCGGGCGGCGAAGGCCGCGTCCTCGCTGAGGAAGCCGTATCCCGGGTGCACCGCGTCACAGCCGCTCGCCAGCGCCGCATCGATGACCTGCGCGGCGTCGAGATACGCCGCCGGTCCGCGCCCACGGAGCGCGCGCGCCTCGTCGGCGTGACGGAGATGCGGCGACCGCGCGTCGTCCTCGCTGTACACGGCGGCGGTGCGCAGCCCGAGCTCGCGCGCGGCCCGCAGGATGCGGACGGCGATCTCGCCGCGATTCGCCACGAGCAGCGCGGTGATGGGCATCGGCAACTCCGGTGCTCATCTTCGCGCACGCCCGCGACCCGCGCCACCAGCCGGGCGCGAGCTGCCGATCAGCGGTCGGATTTTGTGGAATGCGCCATGCGAGCTGCGAAGTCCGTGCGCCCGCGCACGCCCGTCGTAGCCAGCATGCGGATGCGACCAGCAGACGCGCCAGCACGGCGGCCGCGTTCTGGACACCCCGGACGAGCCGGTCCCGGCCTGCCGTCAGCGATCGCGCTCTGTCAGCCTCGCCGCGGCCGGCCCTTCTTCAGCCGCGCCGACCGTGGCACTGCCTTCGATGCGCGCGGCGGCGCCTTCGTCCGCGGCACCGGCGCTGCCGCCGGTCGCGATGCTTCACGCTGGCCCGGCGGCCGTGTTCGGCCCTTGATCGGCGTCGGCCTGGCGGCGCGCTTCGGCGTCTCGGTCTTCGGGTCGAGTCCCGCCAGCGGCGCCTGCTCGCCCTCCGGCGCGTCGTCGCCGCCGTCCGGGCCGCCGCCCTTCTTCCCGTTGCCGCCGTTGCCGTTGCCGTTCGCCATGTCGATCGTCGCCAGCGCCGCGACGGAGTCGCCGGGCGCGACGTTGATCACGGAGACACCCTGCGCCGACCGGCCCGTCATGCGGATGCTGTCCATCCGCGTGCGGATGACGATGCCGTCCTTGCTGATCACGATCAGCTCCTGCGCGGCGTTCACCGTGCGCGACGCCACGACCTTGCCCGTCTTGGCCGTGATGTCGTAGTTGCGTACGCCCTGACCGCCGCGATGCTTCGGCCGGTAGTCCTCGAACGGCGTCCGCTTGCCGTATCCGTTCTCGGTGATGCTGAACAACTCCGAGGCCGGCGTCACGACTTCGAGCGACACGACCTTGCCGCCCTTCGCCAAGCTGACGCCGCGCACGCCGCCCGATGTCCGCGAGGCGGAGCGCAGCTCGCTCACGCCGAAGCGGATCGCCTGCCCGTTCGACGTGATCATCACCACTTCGTCGTCCTCGCGGACGAGCTTCGCCGCGACGAGCTCGTCGCCCTTGTCGAGGCTCATGGCGATCTTGCCGTTGCGGCGCACTTCCTTGAACTCGGGCAACGGCGTCTTCTTCACCTCGCCGCCCGCTGTCGCCATCACCATGAAGTCCTTGTCGTAGTCATGGATCGTGACCAGCGCCGTCACCGTCTCCCCCGGCTCGCAGTCGATGACGTTCACCAGAGGGATGCCCTTCGCCTGCCGCTTGGCGTCCGGCAGGTCGTACGCGCGAGACATGAAGACGCGCCCGCGCTCGGTGAAGAACAGCACATTGTCGTGCGTGTCGCAGACGATCAGCCGCCGCACGGCGTCCTCTTCGCGCGTCACCATGCCGGTGATGCCCTTGCCGCCTCGTCGCTGCAGCCGGTACGTCTCCAGCGGCAGGCGCTTCACGTAGCCGCGGTTCGAGAGCGTCACGACGACTTCCTGGTGCGCGACCAAATCCTCCTCCGCGATCTCCTCCGCACCCGCCTCGACGATCTGCGTCCGTCGCTCCTGGCCGTACTTCTCCTTCACCTCGGCCATGTCGTCGCGGACCAGGAAGTCGATCTTGCGGGGATGCGCCAAGAGATCGTCGAGGTACTTGATGCGCTTGGTCAGCTCCTTGTACTCATCCTCGATCTTCGTGCGCTCGAGGCGGGCGAGGCGCCGCAGCTGCAGGTCCAGCACCGCCTGCGCCTGCCGGTCGCTCATGCTCCACGGCTTCGCCATCAGCTTCGACTTCGCGTCGTCTGCTGAAGCGGCGCCCCGGATCGTGGCGATGATCTTGTCGAGATCCCGCAGCGCGATCAGGTAGCCGAGCAGAATGTGCTCGCGGTCGTGCGCGCGCTCCAGCTCGAACTCCGTGCGCCGCCGGATCACATCGCGGCGATGGTTGATGTAGGCCTCGAGCATCTTCTTGAGACCCATCGTCTTCGGCTGGCCGCCGTCCAGCGCGACCATGTTCACGGCGAACGACGACTGCATCGCCGTGTGCTTGTACAGCTGGTTCAGCACGCTCGCCGCCTGCCCCTCGCGCGACAGCTCGATGACGATGCGCATGCCGTGCCGGTCCGATTCGTCGCGCAGGTCACTGATGCCGACGATCTTCCGGTCCTTCACCAGCTCCGCCATCTTCTCGATCAGCGTCGCCTTGTTCACCTGGTACGGCAACTCCGTCACGATGATCTGCTCGCGGTTGCCGCGCGCCATCTCCTCGATCCGCGCGCGCGCCTGCATGACGATGCGACCGCGGCCGTCCGCGTACGCCTCGCGGATCGCGTCGCGCCAGGTGTCGACGCGCTTCCCCTCCGCGTCCATCGAGGCTTCGCGCCGCATGCGATAGATGATGCCGGCGGTCGGAAAGTCCGGCCCCTGCACGATCTCCGTCAGCTCTTCCGTCGTCGTCTCCGGCGTCTCGATCAGCCGCGCCACCGCGTCGCAGATCTCGCCGATGTTGTGCGGGGGGATCTTCGTCGCCATGCCGACGGCGATGCCATCGGCGCCGTTGAGCAGCAGGTTCGGGATGCGCGCCGGCAGCACGAGCGGCTCCTGCCGCGAGTCGTCGTAGGTCGGGCCGGTGGCGACGGTGTTGCTGTCGATGTCCGCCAGCAGCTCCTCGGCGATCGCCGCCATGCGGGCCTCGGTGTAGCGCATCGCCGCCGGCGGGTCGCCGTCGACGCTCCCGAAGTTGCCCTGCCCATCGACGAGCGGGTAGCGCATCGAGAAGTCCTGCGCGAGCCGCGCCATCGCCTCGTACACGGGGCTGTCGCCGTGCGGGTGGTACTTGCCCAGCACCTCGCCGACGACCGTGGCGCTCTTGCGATACGCCGTGTTCGGCCGCAGGCCCATGTCGTGCATCGCGTAGAGGATGCGCCTCTGCACGGGCTTCAGGCCGTCGCGCACGTCGGGGAGCGCGCGCGAGACGATCACGCTCATCGCGTAATCCAGGTACGACGAGCGCATCTCGTCCTCGATGCCTCGGTTGCGGATGTTGCCGGCGCCGGAATCCTGCGTCATAGGGTGATTCTGCTCACATACTCAGCCCGAAGGCGCGCAGGCCCGCGCGTGGGAGCAGCGCGGCACGATCTGACAATCAAGTTTATCAGTTTGATGTGCCCGAATCCACCCGCGCAGCCACGCGGCAGCGGCCCGCCGCAGCCGTGAACGCGGTTCGACAGCCGCCTCAATCGTGGCCGATATTGACGGTTGCCGCTTGACATACCGGCCGGGTCGGCTACCATGACCTGCAAGGGAGCGCGGCCGATAGACCGCGCCCTTTGTGCGCCCGCCACCTGCCGATGTCCGGCGCCCCGGACTCCCCCTCCTCGGCATGTGGGAATGCTCCGGTCGAAGCTCAGAGGCACCGCGCCGGGCCTGGAACGCAGGCCTGATGGCGCGTACCAGCTTCACCCGCCGAACGCAGTGCCGCACGGAGGCGGCCCGCGCTCGTCGTCGCTGTCAGGTCGAGGCACGGATCGCCCAGATGCACGGGAGGGGTCATGACGACGGGTTGGGCGTCCAGCGCCACGCGCGCGGACGACGCTGCCGCTAATGACGATCCGGCTGCGGCAGCGGCTTGATGCCTGACGCGAGGGCGTCCCGGTCCCGAAGCGCGGGGGCGATCGCACGCCTGCTGCTGCTGGCGTCCGCGCTCGCGGCGGCCGTCGTCGTCGCCGCGCTCGTGGCGGGACGGCGCAACGTCGGCCAGGCGGCGCCGCCCGTCAGCGACGCCGTCTCCCAATGCACCGCCGGCAACGCCGCCACGTTCACTTGGGCGCATACGACCGGCCCCGGCAGCGACCGCCTCCTCGTCGTCGGCATCAGCCTCGACGTCTCGACCGGCGCCAGCGTCTCGGCCGTCACCTACGCAGGCATCCCCCTGACCTCCGTCGGCGGCGTCTCCGCTGGCACCTCCGTCCGTGCGGAGGCGTGGCAGCTGGTGGCGCCGCCCACCGGCAGCGCCGCTGTCGTCGTCACGCTCAGCTCGGCGACGAACGCCGGCTGCGGCGCCGCCTCGTGGACGGGCGTCGACCCGGCAGCGCCGCTCGCGCCGCCGGCTACGGCGAACGGCACGACGGCGACGAGCAGCGACCTCGCGTCCGTGACCTTGGCCGCGGACGCCGGGCAGGTCGTGCAGGATGTGCTCGCTGCCGGCGGCAGCGCATCGCCGTTCCCGGGCGGCAATCAGACGCAGCTCTGGTCCGCCAGCGCGACCAGCGTGACCGCGGCGTCGAGCAGCCAGCCGGGCGCCGCCAGCGTCACGAGCAGCTGGTCATCGCTCGGCTCCGGCACGCCGTGGGCGCTCCTCGCCGTCGCCATCAACCCCGTCCCGCCGGCGACGGCGACGCCGACCGATAGCGCGACCGCGACCGCCAGCGCCAGCGACACATCGACCAGCACGCCCGTGCCCGTTGCGACCAACACGCCGACGCCCACGGATACAGCGACAGCCACCGTCACGGAGACAGCGACCGCCAGCGCTACATCGACGAGCACTGACACGCCGACCGCCACCAGCACCGCCGTGCCGACGGCGACCGACACGCCGACCGCCACCGACACGCCGCTCCCGACCGACACGCCGACCGCTACCAGCACCACCGTGCCGACGGCGACCGACACGCCGACCGCCACCAGCACCACCGTGCCGACCGACACGCCCACCGCCGTGCCGACGGCGACCGACACGCCGACCGCCACCAGCACCACCGTGCCGACGGCGACCGACACGCCGACCGCCACCGACACGCCGCTCCCCACCGACACGCCGACCGCTACCAGCACCACCGTGCCGACGGCGACCGACACGCCGA
>JADMII010000031.1 GCA_015478665.1 Dehalococcoidia bacterium | reverse complement strand
GTGCCGCGGCCGCAGCACCTCCGGCCGCGCCTGCTGCGCCCACTGGAACGGCGTGTGCGCCTTCGGGATGAAGTTCGACGTGCTGACGCGGACGCGCGCGCGGCCACCGTGGTAGCCGCGGCCGATCTCCCGCACGCGCCGGGCGAGCGTGATGATGCCTTCGATGTCCTCGTGCGTCTCGGTGGGCTGTCCGACCATGAAGTACATCTTCACGTTGGTCCAGCCCTGCCGGAACGCATTGTCCGCGGCGGTGTAGAGGTCGTCGTCGGTGACGATCTTGTTGATCGTCATCCGCAGGCGCTCGGTGCCCGCTTCAGGCGCGAAGGTGATGCCGTGCTTCCCGCGCGTCGCGACGGCCTCGGCGACGCGCACGGAGAAGCTGTCGACGCGCATCGACGGCAGCGAGACGGTCAGTTGGTCGCCGAACTCGCCGCGCAGCAGGTCGACCATCGGCACGATGCGCGAGTGGTCGGTGGTGCTGAGCGAGACCAGCGAGAGCTCGTCGTAGCCGGTGTTCGCCTGCAGCTCCTTCGCCGCCTGCAGCACCTCCTCGGGCGACCGCTCGAGGCGCGGGCGGTAGATCATGCCGGCCTGGCAGAAGCGGCACCCCTGCGTGCAGCCGCGCTGGATCTCGATCGCCATGCGGTCGTGCACGGTCTGCACGTACGGCACGATGGGCGTCGTCAGCGGCGGCGGCAGCTGTTGGACGAAGCGCTTCACCGCGCGGGCCGGCATGCCCTCGCGCACCGGCTCGGTGACGCGCAGCGTGCCGTCGTCGTGGTAGCGCGGGGCATAGAAGCGCGGCACGTAGACGCCCCAGATGCGCGAGAGCCGGTACAGCATCTCGTCGCGGTTGCCGCGGCCCTGGCGCTTCCACTCGCGTACGAAGTCCGCGACCTCGACGATCGTCTCTTCGCCGTCGCCGAGGACGAAGAGGTCGACGAAGTCGGCGAGCGCCTCCGGGTTGAGGGCGCCGGAGCCGCCGCAGATGACCAGCGGCTGCGCATCGCCACGCTCCGCGGCGACGAGCGGCAGGCCGGCGAGGTCGAGCATGTTGAGGATGTTCGTGTAGGTGCCCTCGTAGCTGAGGGAGAAGCCGAGGACGTCGAACTCGGCGAGCGGGTGGCGCGTCTCGAGGCTCCACAGCGGGATGCCCTCGGCGCGCAGGATCGCCTCGAGGTCCGACCAGGGCGCGAAGACGCGCTCCGCGAGCATGCCGTCGCGGCGGTTGATGATGTCATAGAGGATGCCGAGCCCCATGTTCGACATGCCGATGTCGTAGAGGTCGGGGTAGGCGAGCGCGACGCGGACGTCGCAGGCGTCCCAATCCTTGACGACCGAGTTCCACTCGCCGCCGGTGTAGCGCGCCGGCTTCTGGACGCGCCCGAACACGGACTCCAGGTTGCGCAGTGCGGGCATCGTGCTGTGACCTCCGCGATCAGGGTAACAAAGAGCGCGGACGTGGGCGCGTCGTGCGTTCGCGCCGGCGCTGCGCCGGCGACGCTCGCGTGCGTTCGGAGATGCCGGCGTTCATCGACGCATGACGCCGGTTGCGACGGCGCCGGCGCGCGCACCACGCCCGACGGTTCGCCTCGCCGGCGCCGCCCCGGCGCCAGTACTCCCTCGATGACGGCGCGATCCGATGCGCAATCCTGGCCGTCGGCGGTTAGGCGCCGCGCTTCGCCTGCGCCACGAGCTCGCCGACCACCTCATAGCGACCGAACGACGGCACGAGGTACGCGCCCTGCACGTACGGCCGGCACTCCTCCAGCAACTCGGCCGCCTGCGCGATGCCCTCCGCCCGGCCGTTCTCGCCGGCGAGCCGCATGCGCTCGCGCACGGGCTCCGGCACGAAGACGCCGGCGAGTTCGTTGTGGATGAACTCCGTGTGCCGGTGGCTCTGCAGCGGCATGACGCCGACGAGCAGCGGTACGTCTACCGGCCCCAGCCGCTCGAGGAAGCTGCGCAGGACGTCACAGCTGTAGATCTGCTGCGTCATCAGCACGTCGGCGCCCGCTTCGAGCTTCCGGCGCACGCGCTCCACCTCGACGTCGACGTCATCGGCGGTGGGATTGGCGGCGCAGGCGACGAAGAACTCCGTCCCCTTGCCAATCGAGTTGCCGGCCCAGTCCGCGCCTTCGTTCAGCGTCTTCATGATCTTGATCAGGCCGATCGAGTCGACGTCCCACACCCCAGTGGCGCGCGCGTAGTCGCCGGCCGACGGCGGGTCGCCGGTGAGCGCGATGACGTTGCGGACGCCGAGCGCGTGGGCGCCGAGCAGGTCGCTCTGGATCGCCATCAGGTTGCGGTCGCGCGACGTGAAGTGGATGATCGGCTCGACGCCGGCCTCGCGCTCGATCAGCACGGCGAGCGCGATCGCGCTCATCCGCACGCGCGCCATCGGGCTGTCGCCGATGTTGATGCAGTCGGCGCCGAGCGCGGCGAGGTGCGCCGCGCCTTCGAGCGCCTTGCGCGGGTTGAGGCCGCGCGGCGGGTCCAACTCGACGCTGACGACGAACTCGCCCTCGGCCAGCTTCTGCCGCAGTGACCGGCGTGCGCCGGCGGCGTCGGCGGCATCGCCGGACGCGTCGTGAGACGGCACGGGCGAGATGCGCACCAGCTGCGGCGGCCGCGCGGCCAGCGTTGAGCGGCCGCCGCCGCGCGCGTTCCACTCACCTTGCAGCGCCTCGCGCATCGCCGCTGTGTGCTCGGGCGTCGTGCCGCAGCAGCCGCCGACGATGTTCGCGCCGGCCTCGACGAGCTTGCGTGTGTAGTCGGCGAAGTACTCCGGCGTCGACGGATAGACGAGGCGGCGGTCCATGAACTTCGGCAGCCCGGCGTTGGGCATCGCCGACAGGCGGATCGACGTCTGCGCCGACATCTGCTCGACGACCTCGACCGCCGACTGCGGGCCGAGGCTGCAGTTGATTCCGGCGACATCGGCGCCGAGCGTGGCGGCGACGTTCGCCACTTCGTCCGGCGGCTCGCCGCCCATCGTGCGGCCGTCGCGCTGGAATGTCATCTGGGCGACGATCGGCAGATCGCAGCCGACCTTCACGGCGAGCACGGCCTCGCGCAGCTCGGCGATGTCGGGGAAGGTCTCGAGGATGATGACGTCGACGCCGCCTTCGAGCAGCGCCTCCGCCTGCTCTCGGAACGCCGCCCGTACCTCCTCCGGCCGGATGTCGCCGACCGTGCCGAGCAGGCGGCCGCTGGGCCCGACGGCACCTGCGACGAACACCGGGTGGCCGCTGATCTCGCGCGCGTCGCGGGCCAGGCGGGCGGCGCGAAAGTTGATCTCACGCACCTTCCCGGCGAGGCCGTAGCGCGCAAGGCGGAAGCGATTGGCGCCGAAGGTGTCCGTCTCGATGACGTCGGCGCCGGCGGCGATGTAGTCCTCGTGGACGCGGCGGACGATATCCGGCTGGTCGAGCACCTGGGCGTCGAGGCAGGCGGTGGTCGGGACGCCGCGGGCGTGGAGCAGCGTGCCCATGGCGCCATCGGCGAGGAGCACGCGATCCCGCAGGGCAGCGAGGAAGGGCTGTTCCATGCTCGGGAGTATATCGCCCGCCCGCGCCGCCGCCGGGCGTTCGGGGATGAGGGCTGGCCCGCTCTTCGCGGCACGAGGGCGCCGATTGTTCACTCCTGGTACTCGCCGGCGAGCAGCCAGTCGCCATCGAGGGAGGCGGTGACTGCGTGCCGGGGTCGCGCCTGGGTCGATGCCGAATCAGGCGCGAGGCCGGCGAGGTTGCCGATCACGCCGCGCCGGTAGCCGCGGTGGCGCTCAGGGGTGAGGCGACGGCAGAACGCGCCAGGCTCGTCCTCGCCGCAGCGGCTCGATGAGGCCCGGGAGCGGGTCTGCGTGAACTGCCCGCGGGAAGCTCCTGCCGTCGGGGACGGTCGCGTGGCACGCGGTCTCTGCGGAGCCCGCCGGCTGCGGCGGCGCCGTGGCAGCCGTCAGCAGATGCCGGCGTCGCAGGAGTAGGGCCCAGGTAGATAATCCAGCGGGTTCCTCCGCACGCCGTTGTCGATCACCTCGAAGTGGAGGTGCCGCCCCGTCGAGTAGCCGGTGTTGCCGATGATGCCGAGCGACTCTCCCTGCCCGACGTTCTGTCCCGAGCTGACGCTGATCGCGCTCATGTGCGCGTACAACGTCTGGATCCCGTTCGGGCTCACGACGATGACGTAGAGCCCGTACGAGCAGCACGGGTTGCCGCCGGCGAAGATCACCTGCCCATCGGTCGCCGCCAAAATCGGCGCGCCGGGCGAGTTGTAGCCGTCGATATCGATGCCGAGAGGATGTCCGCCGCCGTACATGCTGGAGATCGGACCGCGCACGGGCCAGATGAGGCCGCGCGATGAGCTGCGCGGCGGGGCGCTGCCGCCGCCTGATGCCGGCGGCTTCGGCGCCGCCGCCGCCGGTGCGGGCGCGGTGGTGGCGACGGGCGTCGGTGAGTCCGCAGGCGGGGGCGCCGGCGCCGCCGGCGGCGGGGGCGTGGGGACGACGCCGTTGGGGACGTAGATGAACTGCGTCTCCTTGATGGCGTCCGGCGTCGCGATGTGGTTCGCCGCGAACGACGTGATGTCGTTGACCGTGACGTTGTAGCGGGTTGCGATGTCGCTCAGCGTCTCGCCATAACGCACCTCGTGCAGGATGCCGTTGCCGGCGGGGACGATAACCGACTGTCCGAGCTTGAGGAAGTTTGAGTCCTGGATCTCGGGGTTGTTGACGATGATGTACTGCGGCTGGATGCCGAAGCGGGCGGCGATGCCGCTGACCGTGTCGCCTTCGGCCACCTGGTACACCTGGTAGACGGGCAGATCGGGGGGAGGCGCGACGCTCGCCGCGCGCACGGCGGCACCTTCAGCGGGCGGCACAGCGGTGGCGGTCGGCGCGACGCTCAGCGCGGAGAGCTCGGCCGCGACAACCTGCGCCTGCGTCGGCACGCTGTGCGGCGCGGGCAGCGTCTTGTTGATCGCCGGTGGCCGGACGACGAGGCTCTGGTCGCTGGGGATACTGGAACCCACCCCGGGCAGCGAGAGTCCGGTGACGGGGGCCGCGAAGGCGGGCGCGCCTCGCGACAGGTGGGCGCCGAAGAATGTGGCGCTGCCGACGGAGAGTGAGATGATCGCGAGCAGCAGGCCGTGAACGAGTGGCCTGTGCTTCCTGCGCGCTGCGTGGTGCCGCGCGCCCTCAGACGTCCTGCCCTGGTCGAATCGCGCTCGTTGATCCCGAAATGAGCGCGGGCTGAGCGTGCCCCTGATGCTCTCGAGCTCCTACTTCCGGTGGATCCGCCACCGACCCTCTCATCTGGAAGCCGACGTTCCCTGTGGGCTCCGTGCACTGCACCCGTAGCCAGCACGGGGACTATTCTACCCCAACCTGTCAACCCCGGAACATCACGCCACCTTTACATATCGAACACGTAACGGGGATCTGTTGCCTTCCGCAGACTCGAACCCACCGCTTCCCACCGATCCCACTCCCATATAATGACGGTGATTTCTCACGAGCGAGGCAGGATAGATGGATGATCGACCGCGCTGACGTCCACGTGACGGCGGGGGATGGTGGGCACGGCCTGATCAGCTTCCACCGGGAGAAGTTTGTGACGCGCGGCGGCCCGGATGGTGGTGACGGCGGCCGCGGCGGCAACGTCACGCTCGTCGCCGACCGGGCGGTCAACGGCCTCGGTGGACTGCGATACCATCGGCAGCATCGTGCGGAGCGCGGCGGCAACGGGTCGAAGAACAAGAAGCACGGTCGCAACGGCGCCGACCTCGAGTTGCGGGTGCCGCCGGGCACGGTCGTCCGGCGCGCGGGGAGCGACGACGTGATCGGCGACCTGGCGGACGAGGGAGACCGGCTGATCGTCGCCCGCGGCGGCCGTGGCGGCCGTGGCAACATACACTTCGCGACGGCGACGCATCAGGCGCCGTACATCTCGGAGACGGGGCAGCGCGGTGAGGACGTGCGGCTCGAGCTCGAGCTGAAGCTGCTGTCCGATGTCGGCCTCGTCGGCCTGCCGAACGCCGGCAAGTCGACGCTGCTGCGGTCGGTGTCGCGCGCCATGCCGAAGGTCGCCGACTACCCGTTCACGACGCTGGAGCCGTATCTCGGCGTTGTGGAAGTCGGATTCGACTCCTACGTCATGGCCGACATCCCCGGGCTGATCGAGGGGGCGCACGAGGGCGCCGGCCTGGGCCTCGAGTTCCTCCGGCACATCGAGCGCACGCGCCTCCTCGTGCACGTCGTCGACGCCTCCACGCCGAACCCGCTCCACGACATCGACGTCATCGATGCGGAGCTGGCGTCGTACGCGGCGGAGCTCGGCCGGCGACGCCAGATCCTGGCGTTCAACAAGATGGACGTGCCGGAGGCGGAGGCGCGCCGGGCCGAACTGAGCGCCGCGGCCGCCCGCCGCGGCCGCCCGTGCGCATTCATCTCTGCGGCGGCCCGCGCCGGCACGGCGGATCTGGCGCGGCTGGCGTTCGAGGAGCTGGAGCGCGCGCGGGAGGGGGAGCCACAGGCGCCGGCGGCGGCGGACAGCGAGGTGCTGCGGCCGCGGCCGCGCGGCCCGCAGTTCAGCATCGAGCGCGAGGGCGATGTGTATCGCGTCGTCGGCGAGCGGCCGGTCGTGCTCGTCGAGATGCTGGCGCTGCAGTCCGACGACTCGCGCGCGGAGGCGATGCGTCGGCTGGGCCGCATGGGCGTCGTGGCGGCGTTGAAGCGCGCCGGCGCGCGCGCGGGAGACATCGTCCGATTCGGCGACATCGAGCTGCGGTGGGAGCCGTGAGGGTCGGCGTCCTCGGCGGCACCTTCGACCCCGTCCACATCGGCCACCTCATCCTCGCCGAGCAGGCGCACGCCGGACTCGAACTCGACCTCGTGCTGTTCATGCCGGCCGGTGAGCCGTGGCGGAAGGCGGACCGGGCGATCACGCCGGCGGAGCACCGCCTGGCGATGCTGCGGCTGGCGATCGCGGGCAACGACGCATTCGGCGTGTCGGATATCGAGCTGCGCAGGCCGGGCCCGACCTATACGGCCGACACCCTCGAGACGCTGGCGGGCGAGCGGCTCGACGACCAGTTCTGGTTCATCGTCGGCGCCGATGCGTTGGCCGACCTGCCGAACTGGCATGAGCCGGAGCGCATCGTCCGGCATGTGAAGCTCGCCGTCGCACCCCGCGACGGCGCCCCGGGCATCGCCGCGGCTGACCCGCGGCTGCGCGACCGCGTCGAGTCGTTCGCCATGCCGCGGGTCGAGATCTCGTCGTCGGAGATCCGCGGCCACGTCGGCGCCGGCCGTAGCATCCGCTATCTGGTGCCGGACGCAGTGCGCACGTACATCGAGCGGGAACGGCTGTATCAGTAGAGCGCGAAGGCGCGGGCGGGTCGGCGGCCGCAGGGGCGTCAGTCGGGCGGGATGAGGTTGCGGCCTTCGCGGCGCCAGCCGGGCGGCAGTGTGCCGGCGATGAACGAGGCTCGCGGAACCGGCGGCCAGAAGAACGGCCGAAGGTGGGCCTCGCGCGTGTATGCGAAGCCGCTCCGCTCGGCGAGCCCCATCAGGCTCTGCTCGCTGGCGTGCCGGCCGGGGTAGCGACGGAGCCAGAAGCGGGCCCAGCGCGCCCACCGGCCCCACGCCGGCGCCAGATCCCAGGCGAGCATCAGCGCGCCCGGACGGAGGACGCGGGCGGCCTCACGCAGGACGGCCTGGGCGCCGCGGACATCGAGGAAGCGCAGCAGGTCGTCGCAGTAGAGCACGGTGAATACGCCATCGCGGAATGGCAGCGACGCCGGGTCGCAGAGCACGGCCGTCGCCGGGCGGGCGTTGGCGACGAATGTCCGTGCGGCGCGCCGGGCCAGCGTGGGCGCCGGCTCGACGCCGACGGCCGAGACCTGGAACCGGACCTTGTTATCGAAGAGGAGGATGCGGCTGCCGGCGCCACAGCCGAGCTCGAGCATGCGGTGGTCGGCCTGCATGAGCATCTCCCGTGGGAGGGTGTAGACGGGCGGGTTGAGGACCATCTGGCCGGGGACGGACTGGAGGAAGCGTCGCCACCACGACCCTGCCAGTTGGCGCTCGCGTTCCCCGATCTGCTCCGGCGTCACGTGGGAATCGTAGGGGATCGGTGGGGAGCGCGGTATCGCCGGCGCCGGTGTGGGGAATGACGTGGTGGGAAGGTGGGAGGTGGGAGATGGAGCGGCCGCCCGTACGCCCCTGCACACTCGCCGCGCCATCTCCGGTCGATGCACGCGCCAGCTGCGGGCAGCTCCGGCCCGCGACGCCGTCGGCTGCATGGCCCGCGCTACAATGCCGCGATGCCGAAGAAGGACGCCGAACGCGAGCAGCGCGTGATCGCCGGCGATGCGATGGACGGCGACGTCCAGGCGGATACCTCGCTACGGCCGCGGTGTCTGGCGGAGTACATCAACCAGGAGAAGGTCAAGGAGAACATCGCGATCAGCATCGAAGCGGCGCGCGGGCGCGGCGAGCCGCTGGATCACGTGCTGCTCTACGGCCCACCCGGGCTCGGCAAGACCACCCTCGCGTACATCATCGCCGCCGAGATGCAGGTCAGCGTGCGCGTCACGTCCGGCCCGGCGATCGAGCGCATCGGCGACCTCGCGGCGATCCTGACCAGCCTGCAGCCGGGCGACGTGCTGTTCATCGACGAGATCCACCGTCTGTCGCGCGTCGTCGAGGAGTTCCTCTACCCCGCGCTCGAGGAGTCGGCGATCGACTGGGTGACCGGCAAGGGCCCGGGCGCGCGGTCGATCCGGCTGGCGATCAAGCCGTTCACGCTGATCGGCGCGACGACGCGCTACGCGATGATGTCGCCGCCTCTGCGCGACCGCTTCGGCGGCGTGTACCGCCTCGACTTCCATGATGCGGGCGCCCTGGCGCAGATCATCCGCCGCTCGGCGGCGATCCTGGGCGTGCCGGTCGACGACGCGGGCACGCGCGCCATCGCCGAGCGCTCGCGGGGGACGCCGCGTGTCGCCAACCGCCTGCTGCGCCGGGTGCGGGACTACGCGCAGGTAAAGGCCGACGGTGCGATCACGGAAGCCGTGGCGGCGGAGGCGCTGGCGCGGCTGGAGATCGACGCGATCGGCCTTGACAGCGTCGACTATCGCGTGCTGCGGACGATCATCGAGAAGTTCGACGGCGGGCCGGTCGGGCTGGAGACGATCGCCGCGTCGATCTCGGAGGACGCGGAGACGATCATGGACGTGTACGAGCCGTATCTGCTGCAGTTGGGGTTCATCCAGCGCACGCCGCGTGGGCGCCAGGCGACACGCGGCGCGTACGAGCACCTGGGCATCGAGCCGCGCGCCGGCGCCGCCTCGCCGCAGCGGCCGCTGTTCGACGCGTGACCGGCGCGGCCGCCCGACGAGGTGAAATGCCCCGAGGAGAGTGATGACCGAGATGCCCGCGACCGCCCGCGACCTCCAGGAGTTGCGCACGGCCGTCGAGCGCTACGCGATCGCCGTGCAGCCGCAGCCGGTGCAGCTCGCCTCCGGCGGCTGGAGCACCTACTACGCCGACGTGCGCCTGCTGACGTTGCACCCACGGTACGCGCGGCTCATCGGGCAGTTCATGGCGCCGGCGGTGATCGCGTCCGGGGCGGAAGCCGTCGGCGGCATGGCGATGGGCTGCATCGCGCTGGCGAGCGGCATCGCGGCGGCCGCGCTCGATGCAGGAAGCGTGCTGCCGACATTCTTCGTGCGGCCGCAGGCAAAGGAACATGGCCCGTCGGGCGCGTCGGCGATCTCGCAGTCGATCTCCGGCGACGGCACGCCGCTTGTGCGCGCGGGCCGAACGGTCGCGGTCGTCGAGGACACGGTGACGCAGGGCGGCTCGGCGCTGAAGGCGGTGGAAGCGGCCGAGGCGGCCGGGTGCGAGGTGGTGCTGGTGATGTGCGTCGTCGAGCGCCACGAAGGCGGCGGACGTGTGTTCCGCGAGCGCGGCATCCCCTTCAAGCGGCTGTTCTATACCGACGACACGGGCCGGCTCTTTGTCGACGGCGAGCTGCAGGCGCGGGCCGGCGATGCCGGGTCTGCCGGTCGATAGTACGATCGTCGATCGTGGCGCCGCCGGCGCGGCAGGGCCATCCGACGGTCGACCTCGTCCCGTACCGTGCTGTCTGTGGTTCCCGCTGTACGGGCGCGACGTCGCACAGGGAGGCGTCATCTACTTCGGCGCGACGTCTCCCTCGATCACGTGCTCGAGGATCGCCAGGCCCTGCTCGAGCTCTTCATCGCTGACCGTGAGCGGCGGTGTCAGACGCACGGCGTTCGGGCGCACGTTGTTGACGATGAGGCCGTTCTCGAGCGCGGCGTTCGTCAGCCGCTCGCCGATGTCGCGGTTGAACTCGATCGCCCACATCAGTCCCTTGCCTCGCACGCCGGTGACAGACGGGCAGCGGTCGAGCAGCGAGTGCAGCCGCCGCTCGACGATCTTGCCCTTGCTGGCGACCTGCGCCGGCAGATCCTGCTCGACCATGTAGCGCATCACTTCGTAGCCGACGCGCGTCATCAGCGGCTCGCCGCCGTAGGTCGTGCCGTGGTCGCCGGGCGCGAAGACGGCCGCATGCTCCTTCGCCAGGAACGCCGACAGCGGCACGCCGCCACCGATGCCCTTGCCCAGCGTCATGATGTCCGGCTCGATGCCGAAGAGCTCGTAGGCGAACATGCGCCCCGTGCGGCCGCAGCCCGTCTGCACCTCGTCGAGGATGAGCAGCAGTCGCTGCTCGTCGCACCAGGCGCGAACCTGCTTCAGGTAGTCGTCATCGGGCACGATGATGCCGCCTTCGCCCTGGATCGGCTCCAGGAAGACGGCCACGGTGTTGGCGTTCGTCGCGCGCTTGATCGCGTCGACGTCGTTGAAGGGGACGTGCACGTAGCCGGGCGGCAGCGGGCCGAAGGGCGCCTTGTAGCGCTCGGTGCCGCCGGCGGTCACCGCCTGCAGCGTGCGGCCGTGAAAGGCGTTCTCCGCGGCGATGATCTCGAAGGCGCCGTGCTTCTTCTCCTTGCCCCACTTGCGCGCCAGCTTGAGCGCGCCCTCGTTCGCCTCGGCGCCGCTGTTCATGAAGTAGACGCGGTCGAAGACCGAATGCTCGATCAGCAGCTCCGCGAGCTGGAGCTGCGGGATGGAGTAGAACTGGTTCGAGACGTGGATCAGTTTCCGCGCCTGGTCGGTGAGCGCATCGACGATCACCGGGTGCGAGTGGCCGAGGCTGATCGTCGCCGGCCCGCCGAAGAAGTCCAGGTAGCGCTTGCCGGCCTCGTCGAAGAGGAAGCTTCCTTCACCGCGCACCGTCAGGATCGGCATGCGACGGCCGGCGCGCATGAAGTAGCGGGCCTCTTTCTCGCGCCAGTCCGTCGTCTTGCTCATCTCCTGCTCCTCTGCGGGCAGCGTAGCAGACGCGGCGATCTTCGACGGCGCGCGGTTCGCCGGTGGAGCGGCGGCGAACGCGGGCGAGCGTCGCTGCCCGCGGCTGGTGCAGCTCCCGTCCGCCGGAAGCTCTTCGGGCCAGCGTGCGAACCGGCGGAGGCGTGGGCGCTTAGGTCAACTCCAGGCCCGCGAGCGCGCCCTCCGCGCGCCAGTCCTCCAGGATCTTCACGAACGCGACCGGTCCGCCGCCGTAAGGGCCGTTCTGCCCGCTGCGCTCGCCGGGCTTCCCCTCATTATTGTAGTACCCCGGCGTGCACGACTCGAGGAACTCGCGCCCGGGCCGCGCCAGGCTGATGATCGTTTCCACCCACGCCGCTTCCGCTTCCTCCGACGCCTCCACCGTGCGCACCTCGTGGTCGAGCGCGTGCTTGATCACGTATGCCAAGTGCTTCCCCTGCTCGTTGAGCATGTGCGGGAAGTTGACCGTGAAGCCGGACTGCGCGTTGCTGATGATGAAGACGTTCGGGAAGCCGCGGCTGTACAGGCCGTGCAGCGTCCGCATGCCCTCGGCCCACTTCTCCGTCAGCGTCAGGCCGTCGCGCCCGTACAGCTCGTAGCCCGAGCGCCGCACGTAGTCCGTGCCCACCTCGAAGCCGGTCGCGTAGATCAGGCAGTCGAGCTCGTACTCCTCGCCGTTGGCGACGACGCCCTTCTCCGTCACCCGCTCGACGCCACGCCCGTGGGTGTCGACGAGCATCACGTTCGGCCGGTTGAAGGTGTCCAGATAGTCGTCGTGGAAGCACGGGCGCTTGCAGAACTGACGATAGTACGGCTTGAGCGCCGCGGCCGTCTGCCGGTCGGCGACGACCGCATCGACGCGCGCCCGGATCTCCTCCATCTTCTCGAAGTCCGCCAACTCCATCGACTGCGCCAGCCCCTCGGGCGAGAGGTCTGGTGCGCCTTCTTCGCGCACCATCAGCAGCAGCTTGCGGATGATGTCCGTCCAGCCGTCGCTCACCAGGTCGACCTCCTGGAAGCCGCCACTGACGAGGATGTTGAAGTTGTCCATGCGCTGCTGGTGCCAGCCCGGCGCGAGGCCCGCCGCCCATGCGGGGTCCGTCGGCCGGTTTGCGCGCACGTCGATCGACGACGGCGTCCGCTGGAAGACGTACAGCTGCTGCGCCGCGGCGCCGAGGTGCGGCACGCACTGCACCGCCGTCGCCCCCGTGCCGATGATGCCGACGCGCTTGTCCGCGAGCCCCGTGAGGCCGCCGCCCGCGTTGCCGCCGGTGTAGCCATAGTCCCAGCGGCTCGTGTGAAAGGCGTGCCCGCGGAACGACGAGATGCCCGGGATCCCCGGCAGCTTCGCGCGGTGTAACGGTCCGTTCGACATGACGACGAAGCGTGCCCGCATGCGGTCGCCGCGGTCGGTCGAGATCAGCCAGCGGCGGCTGTCGTCGTCCCAGCGCAACTCCGTCACCTCGGTCTGCAGGCAGGCGTTGCGATAGAGGTCATACTTCTCGGCGATGGCGCGGCTGTGCGCGAGGATCTCCGGCGCGTGACTGTACTTCTCCTTCGGCACGTAGCCGATCTCTTCGAGCAGCGGCAGGTAGACGTACGACTCGACGTCGCAGGCGGCGCCGGGGTAGCGGTTCCAGTACCAGGTGCCGCCGAAGTCGCCGCCCTTCTCGATCATGCGGATGTCCTCGACCGCCGCCGCGCGCAGGCGGGCGCCGGCGAGTAGGCCGCCGAAGCCGCCGCCGATCACCGCCACGTCGACCTCGTCGGTCAGCGGTGCGCGGGTGAACCCGGGCGCAACGTAGGGGTCGTCGATGAAGCGCTGGAACTCGCCGCTCACCTCGATGTACTGCTCGTTGCCGTCGGCGCGCAGCCGCTTGTCGCGCTCCGCGCGGTACTTCTGGCGGAGGGCTTCCGGGTCGAAGGGGAGGGTATCGTGGCTCATCGTCATCCTCGTCTCGGCTGTCGCTTCGGCAACGGAACGCGCCCATCATGCCACAAACAGCAACGACGCGCACCAATCCTTGCAGCGATCGCACACGACCGCGCCGCGCATCCGGCTCTACGGCCGCCGGTTCGGTCGCCGTCCCGTTGTGGCGCGGCGAGACGCACCGGCATCCGCTCGGCCAGTGTGCTTCGGCCGCGCATGGCGAACCGCTGCGGTGCTGCGCAGGAACGACGCATACGAAACACCTGGGTAGTGACTCGCCGGCGTCTGCGATCGACCATGCGTAGCGGGAGGGGTGGGGATGCAGCAGTTGCGGGCGGAGTCGGTCACAGACCGGCAGCGTCAGGTTCTCGATGGGGTCGCCGCCGGCAAGAGCAACGGCGTCATCGCCGGCGAGCTCGGCATCACCATCGATGGCGTCAAGTGGCACGTGTCGGAGTTGCTCTGGGCCAGCGGCTGCACGGACCGCCACGAGCTGGGCGAGTGGTGGCGTCGCCAACGACCGCGGTCGGCGTCGTCGCACGCGTTCTGGCTGCCGGCATGGCCGTGGCGCGGGACGGCGGCCGCGTCGCTCCGCGTCGGCGTCATGCTCGTGCTAACGGCGGCGATCGTCGCCGGCATCTATGTCGCGGCGACGCGAGGCTCGAGTCAGAGCAGCACCATCGGCGCCTCGCTCTCCACCGCGTCGCTGGGCAAGATCGCGTACGTCGACAGCGGCGACATCTTCGTCAAGACGCTGCCGGACGGCGCGCGCCAACGGCTGACGTCATTCCAGACGGACGCCACGGCGACACAGCCCTACGCGGCGCCTTCGTGGTCGGCGGCGGGCGATTGGCTGAGCTTCCGGCAAGGCGGCGACGCGGGTGTCATGCGAACGGACGGCAGCGACGCGCGTGTGCTCAGCACGACGTCCGTCGTCGTCTGGTCGCCGGCCGACGACCGCCTCGCATACGCAACGGGCGGCGGCGACCTCGTCGTCGAACGTGCGGACGGCAGCGACCGGCGCACGATCGCCTCGTGGCACGCGGGCCTCGGCGTGGATGGGGCGCTCTCGGCGCCGATCTGGAGCGCAGACGGCACGGAGATCGCCTACGTCGAGGACCGTGCGAACCGCGACGGCAGCCGCTACGCCGGCATCTGGGTGGCGAACCGGGACGGCTTCGGCCTGCGCGAGGTCTACCGCACGGAGGTCGGCTCGCGGGACTCGCTCCAACTCCTGTCTTGGGGTCCGCAGCAGGTGCTGTTCGCGCGGCTGCCGTCTTCGACGGCCGACGTCGCCGACGGCGGGACGATCGAGGTGGCGTCGACGATCGCCGAACAGCCGCCGGTTCACATCGTGCCGCGTAACCCGGCGGGGCTGCTCGACGGAGGCTGGATTTCGCGTCGCGGGCGTAGCGGCACCTTCGTGCTCGATGATGGCCTTGGCCGCGAGACGTGGGCGAACAAGCGGATCGGCGTTCTGCAGACGGTCACCGGCGTCTTCTACGACCTGACGCCGTCCGGCGTCGCGGCGACCGACCCTGCGTTCTCGCCCGACGGCACGCGCATTGCCTACGCGGCGATGCCGGACGCCGGAGCCGCCATCGGCGGCGGCGAAGCGGCGAAGGCCGCGCTCGCCCGGCGCAAGATCTGGCTGATGGACACGCAGGTGGGCGAGCAACTCGGGGTCAACCAGCGCGCGTTCACCTCGGACCCCGCGTATCGCGATGAATACCCGCAGTGGTCGTCCGACGGCGCGGCAATTGTATTCGTGCGGATCGATGCGCAGGGGCGCGCGTCGATCTGGATCGTGGCGGCGACGGGCGGCGTGCCGCGCGCCGTCGTGCCCGGCTGGTCGCCGGACACGCTGGCCGCCGCGTCCGGCCCCGTCGGGTACTTCGGGCGCATCGCATGGGCCGAAGCACTCTCCTGGTGGCGACCTCCGGGGGCAGTGGTTGCGAGCGCGAGCACCCCCTCGCCCGGCGGAGGCTGATCCGCTGTTCGCAGCGACCCACGGCCGATCGGCGGCGTTGGGACGACGGGTGCGGGCGGCGGGCGCGGCTCGCGCTCGCGCAGTCGCATCCCGCGCGCACCTGCCGCGGAGGGGGAGGCCGCGTCACCGACAGCGGCGGCTCGCTCCCCACATCGCACCGCATACGGCCTGACGCGGCCGTCAGGCGCCGGCGCGACTTCCGCGCGCCGGCCGCCGCGCGTTACGCTCGATGATCATGCCCATCCCGCTCATCCTCGACACGGACATCGGCACCGACTCCGACGACGCGCTCGCCCTGGCCTTCGCGCTGCGGCACCCGGAGGTCGAGTTGCGCGCGGTGACGACGGTATCCGCCGATACGCGGCGGCGGGCGCAGATCGCGGCGAAGTTGCTGCGGATCGCCGGGCGCGACGACATCGAGGTGGCGGCGGGCGACGACAGCGAGTTCCGGCAGGGCAGCCGCACGGCGTGGAGGGGCAGCGAAGGCGACGGCTTCCTCGATCCGGGCGAACGCTTCCCGATCTCGTCGCGTGACGCGCTGACGCTGATCGTCGAGGAGACGGCGCGCGACCACAGGCTGCAGATCGCGACGATCGGCCCGCAGACGACGCTGGCGGCGGCGGTCGAGGCGGAGGCGGGCCTGCCGAAGCGCGTCACGCGCCTGGCGGTGATGGGCGGCGTCTTCAAACCGCTGCGCTTCCTCGGCACGACGCTCGACCCGTCGGTGGACTACAACCTGAACGTCGACCCGTCGGCCTCGGTGCGCGCGCTCAACGCCGGCTTCCGCACGCTCTACGTGCCGTGCGACGTGACGTTCGGCGCCTGGCTCGAACGCCGGCACCTCGACCAACTGCGCAAGGGCGACGCGCTGTGCCGCGCGCTCGTGCTGCAGATCGAGGTATGGGAGAAGCTGCTGCGACGGCGTTCCGGCAGCCGCATGCCGGCGGACTACGTCGGCCTGCTGCACGACCCGCTCACGGTGGCGTCGATGATCGACCGGCGCTGCGTGACATCGGCGAGCATGCCGGTGACGGTCGCGCTGCACGGCGCCCACGCGCGCACGTTCATCGATCCGGCGGCGGGCGCCGTCGCCGACGTGATCGCATCGGTGGACGCGCCGGGGTTCGCCGATTTCTGGTTGGAGACGGTGCTGCGCTGACGGCGCGACGTGAGGGTGCCGAAGGCCTGCCGGGGCGATGGCGGCGCAAGCACGGATGCACGCCATGACCTGCGACCGGCGAGGTGTGCCCTGCGAACAGAGGCAGGCCTACGCGCGACGTACGCCCAGAAGCGCCACCACCCGGTCGAGGACCCGCATGCCGACATCGTACTTGGACTGCAGCGGCAACTCCTCGCAGGCGCCCGAGGCGTCGATCAGCGTGACGAGATTGGTCTCGGTGCCAAAGCCGGCGCCGTCGGCGCCCACGTCGTTGGCGACGATGAGGTCGAGGCCCTTGCGGGCGATTTTGCCGCGCGCGTTCTCGCGCAGGTCCTGCGTTTCTGCGGCGAAGCCCACCTTCACGAACGACCCGCGCAGCCCGGCGATGATGTCTTCGGTCGGTACCAGCGAGAGTGTCAGGCCTTCGCCCGCGCGCTTGATCTTCTGGCTGGCGGCTGCCGGCGGCCGGAAGTCGGCCGGCGCCGCCGCCATGATCAGCGCATCGCATGCGGCGGTCGCCGCGCGGATGGCGGCGGCCATCTCGGCGGTCGTCGCCACATCGACGCGCTCGACGCCGGAGGGCGTCGGCAGGGCGACGCGGCCGCTCACGAGCGTCACGGCGGCGCCACGGTCGCGCGCCGCTTCGGCGATGGCAAAGCCCATCTTCCCCGACGATCGGTTGCCGATGTAGCGCACCGGGTCGAGCGGCTCCTGCGTGCCGCCGGCGCTGACGACGATGCGTCGCCCTGCGAGGTCGCCGGCGCTGCCGAGCGCCTGCCGGAGCGCGCCGAGCAGCGTCGCCGTGTCGACGAGCCGGCCGGCGCCGGTGCGGCCGCTCGCCAGGCGTCCTTCATCCGGCCCGACGACGATGGCGCCGCGCCCGCGCAGCGTCGCCACGTTCGAGCGCGTCGCCGGGTGCTCCCACATCTGCGCGTCCATGGCGGGCGCGAGGAGCAGCGGCGCCGTCGTCGCCAGCGCGGTGAGCGCCAGCATGTCGTCGGCGAGACCGAAGGCCAGGCGGGCGATCGTCGTCGCGCTCGCCGGCGCGATCAGCAGCGCATCGGCGGCGCGCGCGAGCTCGACGTGCTCCTCCGCCGTGGTCGCGGCGGGGTCGTACATCCCGGTGTAGACCGGGCGCCGCGTGAGCGCCCGGAAGGCGAGCGGAGAGACGAAGCGCTGCGCCGACGCCGTCAGGATGACATCGACGAGGGCGCCGGCTTGCGTCAGCTTGCTGGCGGCATCGGCGGCCTTGTAGCTCGCGATGCTGCCGCAGACGCCGAGGACGACGCGCTTGCCTGCGAGCATCTCACTCCCGTCCGTTCCGCTGCATGCCGTGCAGCAGGCGTAGCCCGCTCAGCGTCAGGTTCTGGTCGACGACGTCGAAGACGTTCGTCTCCTTCGCCAGCAGTTCCGCCCAGCCGCCGGTGGCGATGACGCGGGCGCTGCCCCCGAGTTCCTTTCGGAAGCGCGCCACCATCCCCTCGATCAGGCCGACGTAGCCGAAGAGGGTGCCGGACTGGATCGCCGCGACGGTGTTCTTGCCGATGGCGCTCTTCGGGCGCTCCAGCTCGACCCGGTAGAGCTTCGCGGCGCGCTCGAACAGCGCCTCGGAGGCGATGCCGATGCCAGGCGCGAGGGCGCCGCCGAGGTAATCACCCTCGGCGTTCACGGCATCGAAGACGGTTGCCGTCCCGAAGTCGACGATGATCAGCGGCGGTGGGCCGTAGAGGTGCATCGCCGCGACGACGTCGACGATGCGGTCGGCGCCGACCTCGCGCGGGTTGTCGTAGAGGATGCGGACGCCGGTCCGCGTGCCTGTGCCGATGACGACGGGGGCGATGCCGAAGTAGCGATCGAGCAGCCGCTCGAAGACCGGGATCAGGTCCGGCACGACGCTGGCGATCACGGCCTCGTCGATCGCGGACGTGGCGATGGCCGCCGTCTGCAGCAGGCCGAGGATGGTCACGGCGTACTCGTCGGCGAGCCGCTCGATGTCCGTGGCCAGCCGCCATGTCGCCAGCGTCTTGTCGCCGTCGAAGACGCCGACGGTGATGTTCGTATTGCCGATATCGAACGCGGCGAGCATGCGCGCAGTGTACGTCTCGCCGCCGGGGTCTGGAAGCCGAGCCCCAATGCGGGCGTTCGTGACGGGTCGCTTAGGACGCGCCGGTGCCGATGGCGCTGCCGATGGCGAAGGTGACGCCGGCGGCGACGGCGGCGATGCCGACCTGGCGCAGGCCGGCGAAGAGCGGATTGCGCCCGGTGAAGAGCGAGACGCCGGCGCCGACGAGGAATGCGGCCATCGTGCTGAGGAGGATCGAGGCGATGAAGGACGGCGCGCTCGAGCCGAAGAACCAGGGCAGCAGGGGGATGATGGCGCCGCCGGCGAAGGCGAGGAACGAGGCGACGGCGACGCCCCACGGCGAGCCCAGGCCCGCCGGGTTGAGGCCGAGCTCCTCGCGCGCAAGCGTCTCGAGGGCGACGCTGCGGTCGGCGATAATCTTGTACGAGAGGTCGTGCGCTTCGCCTTCGGTGAGGCCCTTGGCGCGGTAGATCAGCGCCAGCTCGCGCCGCTCCTCCTCCGGGTCGGCCTCGAGCTCCTCGCGTTCGAGCGCGATCTGGCGCTCGAAGAGCTCGCGCTGCGATGTGACGGAGATCCACTCGCCGGCGCCCATCGAGAAGGCGCCGGCGAGGAGGCCGGCGACGCCCGCCAGCACGATGAAGCGGCCGCTGGCGTGGGCGCCGGCGACGCCGATGACGAGGCTGAGGTTCGAGATCAGTCCGTCGCTGATGCCGAAGATCGATGCCCGCAGCTGACCGCCGGTATCGACGCGATGCCAGCTCTCGCCGCGGGCGATGCCGGCGATGTCGCCGGAGCCGCCGGGCGAGTACATCGTGGCGAGCGTGCGGGCATGGGCGCGTTCGTTGCGCGCCATCGCCGGGCCGGCGTCCTGCTGGGCCATGTAGTCGTCGAAGCCACGCGACTCCATGGCGCTCACCACCGGCAGGACGGCGCGGACGCCGAACCGGCCGGCGAGGAAGCCGAGCATGCGCACGCGGAAGCTCGGGCGCGACTGCGGCGGCTCGACGCCGGCGGCGCGCAGCTTGTCCGCCCAGATCTTGAGGTGGCGCTGCTCCGTCTCTGCGAGGTCGAGGAAGATGCGGGAGCGCTGGGGGTCATTCTCCGCCGCGGCGAGCCGCCGATAGATGGCGATGCCGTCGATCTCGCCCTGGTAGTTCTCCCTGAACCGCTTGATGTCGGCGGGCGACGCCGTCGCGGTCGTCTTCGTCTCCATATCGATGAGAGTGTAACATCGCCGATCTGCCGGCGAGCGCGCAACGGCATCATCGCCCATCGGCACCAGCGCGGGCGCGATGTTGAAGTTCTGAGACTTTGACCGCTAAGTGTTCCGAGACTTTGTCCGCTG
>JADMII010000030.1 GCA_015478665.1 Dehalococcoidia bacterium | reverse complement strand
AACAACACAGCGAAAGTAGTAGGGAGGAGAGTACAAAAAACAGAGAAAGAGCAGGCCGGAAACAGGAGAGGAGCGCCGGGGGGGGCAGGGGGGGGGGGGCGGGGGGGAGGGGGGCGGGGGGGGGGAGGGTAACGTCCGGTGACCGAAAGCGAACAGCAAGCGTGAACGGCAAACGCGGCGCCAGATGCGAAGCGTCCGACGAAGCGTAATTCCGGCGGTATCGCCCGAAGCGGTCAGCAATGGGCAGTGGGAGGCGGACCATCGAAGAGCACAGGCTACGGGAGTTGCTGGAGGGGGTGGCGCAGGGGCGTACTGCCGTCGCCGATGCCGTCGAGGTGCTACGGCGGCTGCCGTACGAGGACATCGGCATCGCCCGCGTCGACCACCATCGCGCGCTCCGCGACAGCGTCCCGGAGGTGATCCTTGGGCTGGGCAAGACGCCGGAGCAGGTGGCGACCATCGCGCGCACGGTCCTCGAGCGCGCCGACCGGCTGCTGATCACGCGGGCGACGCCCGAGGCGGCGGCGCTCACGCGGGACGCGGTACCGGACGCCGTCTATCACGAGATGGCGCGCTGCATCACCGTCGAGCGGCGCATCGCCCCGAAGGCGCGCGGCGTCACGATCGTCTGCGCCGGCACGGCGGATCTGCCGGTCGCCGAGGAGGCGGCGGTGACGGCGGAGATCATCGGCAACGAGGTCGACCGCGTCTACGACGTCGGCGTCGCCGGCATCCATCGCCTCCTCGACCAGGTGCCGCGCCTGCGCGAGGCGCGGGCGATCGTCGTCGCCGCCGGCATGGAGGGCGCGCTGCCGAGCGTCGTCGCGGGGCTCGTGACGGCGCCGGTGATCGCCGTGCCGACGTCGGTTGGCTACGGCGCGAGCTTTGGCGGGCTGGCGGCGCTGCTGGGGATGCTGAACGCATGCGCGGCGGGCGTCGCCGTCGTCAACATCGACAACGGCTTCGGCGCCGGATACTTGGCCGCGAGCATCAACCGGGGGAGCGTCGAGGCGTAAGCGCGCGGCGACGGCTACCGAGGGTTCGGCCGGATCCGGGGGCGGTGAGTCCCGCCGTCGTTGTGGCTCCGCTCGCCTGGGTCTTGGCGCCGGGAGGAAGCAGCAGCGACCTCGTCGTGAACGTGGGCTTCGCGCCTGGAGTGGTTAGGCAGCGGCAGCTCCGCCTTCGTCGCGTCTCGCGGCGTTGACGGAGCAGCAGGCGCTCGCGGCCGCCGCGTCCTCGTGAACTGCGTCTGCAGGCGTCGTTGGCCGTTCTGCAGCGCTGCTCAGAACGAGGCGCTGGCGTTGTCGAGCGCCGACATCTCCGTCAGCGTCAGGTCGAGCTCCGCGGCAGGCAGGAGGTCGGCGAGCTGCTGCACCGTGTTCGCGCCGACGATCGGCGCCGTCACCGCCGGCTTGCCGAGCTGCCAGGCGAGCGCGACGGCAGGGATGCTGGTGCCGCGGTCGCCGGCGATGCGCCGCAGCGCGTCGATGACGCCGAACCCCTGGTCCGTCATGTACTCCTTCGCGCGGCCGGCGCGCTGGCTCTCCGGCAGTGGCGCATCGCGATGGTACTTGCCAGTGAGGAAGCCGCCGGCGAGCGGGCTGTAGGGGATGACGCCGATCAGCTGATCCTCACAGACCCTCGCCAGCTCGGCCTCGTACTCGCTTCGGTGCACGAGGTTGTGGTGCGGCTGCAGCGTCTCGAACGCTGGCAGGGATCTCTGCATGCTGACGTCGAGCGCGCGCGAGAGCTGGTCCGCGTCGTAATTCGAGGCGCCGATCGCGCGCACCTTGCCAGCCCGGATGAGCTCGCCGAACACCGTCAGCGTCTCTTCGATCGGCGTTTCGCCGTCGGGGTAGTGGCACTGGTAGAGGTCGATGTGGTCGACCTGCAGGCGGCGCAGGCTGTCGCTGATCGCACGCTCGATATGCGCGCGCCCGAGGCCCTCGCCGTCGCGGCCCTCCCACATCTTCCCGCGCACCTTCGTGGCGATGATCAGCGAGTCGCGGTTACCGCGCTGGTTCATCCAGCGGCCGATGATCTCTTCCGCGACGCCGCCGGGATTGCCCGGCGACCAGCGGCTGTAGATGTCGGCGGTGTCGATGAAGTTGCCGCCGGCGGCGACGAACGCATCGAGCACGGCGAACGCGGATTGCTCGTCGGTCGTCCAGCCGAACTGCATGGTGCCGAGGCAGAGGTTGGAAACGGAGATGTCGGTCTTGCCGAGCGTGCGTGTCTGCATCGCCGTCACCGTAGCAGGCTTTTGGGCGGCGTGGAATGCACCGGGCGGGGTCAGCCCGGGCAAGCGGCGGAGGCACGCGGCCGGGCGTCGCCGCGAACGTCGCAGCGCGCATCGCCGGCGCGCGTGCCGTGCTACCGGCCCACGGCCGCCGTCGATACCATGCGCGTATGCAGACGGACGAGGCGCTCGCACGCAAGACGCAGGCGGACATGATCATCGACCGGGCGGCGCAGCAACTGCGGTTGCTCGTCGTCGAAGCGGCGAAGGCACTTCGGCCATTTCCGGCGTTCCCCGGTGCATTCTTCACCAATGCGGTCGAAGTCAGTCTCGCCGGCGTGGAACGCCCGGACATTGGCTGCATCGTCGTCGCCGAAGATGGCGAGTTGTACGAGCTGGAGATGAAGATCGATTTCGGCGAAGAGTTCGGCGATCTCGTCGACCCCGTGCAGGCGCGCGACGAGACGCTTCGCAAGCTCGACGCGCTGCACCCGCGCGACTATGTCGTGCTCGCGTACAACGCACTGACGCAGCTCACCGAACTGATCATCGAACGGCCGGATCACCAGGGCGCGCAGACGCCGGGATGATCATCGCCTGTGTGGCGACGGCCGGCCGCGCGATGGCCGTCGCCGTCTGCGCCGACGTCCGAGCCTGCGATAGGGCGCGCCCATGCTCCTGCTGAGCGCGCCGCCCGCGGCCGTCCCGGCAGCGCTCGTCGTGTTGTTCGCGCTCGGCACGGCAGCCGGGTTTGCGCTCGTCCACCGGGCGATCGCCGTCCGGCCGCCGGCGTGCGCGCACGGCGACGGCGCCTCGGCGGCGGTGCGCGCCCGTTTGGCGCTCGATGAGGTCAGCGCTGCCGATGCGCGCGACTTCTACCCGCAAGTCGAGGCCGTCCTGCGCAGCTACCTCGCCGATCGCTTCGCACTGCCGGCGACGAGATCCGGGCCGGAGATCGAGCGCGCGCTCGTGCGTGCCGGCGCCACCCGGTCCGCCGGCCGGCTCACGGCGCACCTGCTCGAACGCTGCGTCTCGATGAAGACGGGCGGCATGCTCCCGGCGGACGACCGAAGCGCCGCGGACCTTCGTTTGGCGCGAGAAATCATCGACCTGACGGCATGACCGGACGGGCGATCACGGTGCGCGTCGACGCATGCCATTCTCCGATGTGCATTTTCGCATCCGCAATAAAATCGAAGATGTTGCGATTGTCATCGATTCGACGCGATGCAAGGAAATGATGGCGGCAGATGCATCTGTCTTCGGTCGCCGGGCGAGATGTTATTCACGGGTAATTGTTCGTGACTCTCGCCCCTTGTATGGTAGGTGCTGGAAGGAAAATGCATATGCCAAGAGGGGTGTACGACCGCAGCAAGGCACGCCCGCGCACGCCCCGCAGGCGTCGCTCGAATACCGGCCGAATGGCGTCGCTCTCGACGCGCATCGAGCAGCTGAGCAGGGAGTTGGCGGCGCTGTCGCAGGACGTGCAGCGTGCCGAAGGCCTGCAAAACGCCGTCAACCAGTACATGCAGGCGCAAAGCAGCGCCGCCGCGGCGGCATCGCCAGCGCCGACATCGACGGGGCGGCGTCGCGGCCGGCCGCCCGGGAGCAAGAACCGCCCGAAGACCGACGCCACGGGCGAGACGCCGGTGCGCCGCGGACCCGGCCGTCCGCGCGGCAGCAAGAACCGTCCGAAGACTGAGGCGCGCCGCGCTCCAACGCGGCTGCGCGGCAGCAGGAACCGCCCGAAGGTGGCAGCGGTGGCGTCGGCCACGACACGGCGCCGTGCCCGGCCGCCGAAGCGATGATCTGACGGGACGGCCGCTTCTTTCCGGCGGGCGCGAGCGCGGACGGAGAGAAGCGGCGCGCCTGTCGCCCGCAGCATCGCGCGGTACTGCCGCCGCGGGTGGCGAGCCGGAGACGTGGCTGCTACACTCCGAGGCAGTCCGCCCCCGGCGGATTCTTCGATCGGAGCGCTGACGGACGCAATGGACCTCCATCTGATGGCGATGCCTCTGCCCCGGGAGAGCCGGGGCGCCCGCCAGGGATAGCGCACATCGCGCCATCCGCGTCGCTGCACGCGCGCGCGGACTGATCGGAGGTACGCCGTTATGCCGTTCGCCAAAGCCCTACGCTGCCGTGAGTGCGGGCGCGAATACCCACTGGAACCGTTGCACGTCTGCGAATTCTGCTTCGGCCCGCTCGAAGTCTCCTACGACTACGAGACGATGCACCGCAATATCACCCGCGAGACGATCGAGCGCGGGCCGAACTCCGTCTGGCGCTATGCCGACTTCCTCCCGTGCGACCCGGAGTACGCGGTCGACATCAACGCTGGCTTCACGCCGCTCATCCGCGCGAAGAACCTCGGCGAACACCTGGGCCTGAAGCACCTCTACGTCAAGAACGACTGCGCGAACCCCACGTGGTCGTTCAAGGACCGCGTCGTCACCGTCGCCGCCACGCGCGCCCGCCAGTTCGGCTTTCAGACGCTCGCCTGCGCCTCGACGGGCAATCTTGCGAACAGCGTCTCGGCGCACGCCGCGCGCGCCGGACTCGATGCCTACGTCTTCATCCCGTCGGACCTCGAGCGCGGCAAGATCGTCGGCTCGAGCATCTACGGCGCGACCCTCGTCGCCGTCGACGGCAACTACGACGACGTCAACCGCCTCTGCTCGGAGCTGGCCGACACCTACCCGTGGGCCTTCGTCAACATCAACATGCGGCCGTACTATGCGGAGGGGAGCAAGACGCTGGCCTACGAGGTCGCCGAGCAGCTCGGCTGGCGCGCGCCGGAACACGTCGTCGTGCCGATGGCCTCCGGCTCGCTCTACGTCAAGATCTGGAAGGGGCTGCAGGAGATGGCCCGGCTCTGGCTCATCGATAGCGTGCAGACGAAGATGTCCGGCGCGCAGGCGCGCGGCTGCTCGCCGATCGTCACGGCGGCCGAAGCGGGGACGATGAACATCCGGCCGGTGCGGCCGAACACGATCGCCAAGTCGCTCGCCATCGGCAACCCGGCGGACGGCTACTACGCGCTGCAGGTGATGCAGGAGTCGGGCGGGCACGCCGTCGCATCGGAGGACGGGGAGATCGTCGCGGGCATCACGCTGCTCGCCGAGAGCGAGGGCATCTTCGCCGAGACGGCGGGCGGCGTCGTCATCGCCGGCCTGACGAAGCTCGCGCGCGAGGGCAAGATCGCGCCCGACGAGCTGACGGTCGCCTACATCACCGGCGGCGGCCTGAAGACGCAGGAGGCGATCGAGGGCGCGCTCGCGGAGCCGCTGCACGTCGAGCCGACGATCGCCTCGTTCGAGGCGTCCGTCCAGCGCCAGGGATTGGCGCTCAGCGGCAACCGATGAGCGTGCTGGTACACTTCCGATTTACCGTGACGGGCGGCGGCATCGGCTGACGCATGCGCGTCCCCGAAGTCGGCGCCCCGCAGCCAGGAGCGATGCATGGCCAAGCAACGGGTGAAGTTCACCTTCCCGCAGGAACTGATCACGCTGCCGATCATCTACGAGCTCGGCAAGCAGTTCAGCATCGTCACCAACGTCCGCCGCGCCGACGTCACCGAAGACCGTGGCTGGGTCGTGCTCGAGATGGACGGGCCGATGGAAGAGATCGAGCGCAGCCTCGAATGGGTCGCGGCGAAGGGCGTGCGCGTCGACCCCGTGCCGGGCGATATCGTCGAGGGGTGAGCGGCATGGGTGCGTTGACGCGCGACGCCAGTCGGCCTGTGCCGGGCGGGGTGAACTGTCGGCCGAAGACGGACAACGGACAGAGCACTCTGTTGTCTGTTGTCTACGAGCTGACCCGAACGCCTGACACGCGCAGCCAAATCGTCAGAGGAACAGCCAACGAGGAACGACACACACCATGGCCAACATCCGCATCCCGATGCCGCTCCGCAAGCTCACGGACGACGTCGACCTCGTCTCGACGGACGCGCCGACGCTCGGTGAAGCCGTAGACAAGCTCGACCATCAGTATCCGGGCATCAAGGAGCGCATCTGCGACGAGGCGGGGGAGATCCGGCGCTTCGTCAACATCTACGTCAACGGCGAGGACGTGCGCTTCCTCGACGGCCTGCGCACGCCCCTCGGCGCCGCCGCCGAGGTGAGCATCGTGCCCGCGGTCGCCGGCGGCGCCTGAGCCGGACGAGCCAACCTGCTCGCAGACACTCCGCTTTCGTGCTTGTGCCCGCGGTACCTCACAATCGTTGCGAAGCGGTGAGCGTTGCTCGCGCGCCCGGATTGCGTCACCCGCCCGTCGGGTTCGCGCTTCCGACGGCTGCTACAATAGTGGAACTTTCACGCTTCCGCGTGCGTCGCACGTGCGGAGCCGCGCGCCCCCAGCCTAACCCGGAGGACCGGATGGAAGACCCCAAGATCATCGCCGAGCGCATCATGGCGAACGTCGAGAAGACGATCATCGGCAAGGGCACCGAGGTGCGCCTCGCGTTGATCGCCCTGCTCTGCCAGGGCCATGTGCTGATCGAGGACGTGCCGGGCGTCGGCAAGACGATCCTCGCCCGCAGCCTTGCCGTCTCTACGGGCTGCAGCTTCCGGCGCATCCAGTTCACGCCCGACCTGTTGCCGAGCGATGTCAGCGGCGTCTCGATCTACAGCCAGAAGACCGGTGACTTCGAGTTCCGCCCCGGGCCGATCGTCGCGCAGATCGTGCTCGCCGACGAGATCAACCGCGCGACGCCGAAGACGCAGTCATCCCTGCTCGAGGCAATGGAAGAGCGCCAGGTGACCATCGACGGCGTGACGCACCGGCTGCCGCAGCCGTTCATGGTGCTGGCCACGCAGAACCCTATCGAGTACGAGGGCACCTTCCCGCTGCCGGAAGCCCAGCTCGACCGCTTCCTCATGCGCATCCATCTCGGCTACCCGAACGCGGCCGAGGAGGTACTGATCATGGAGGGCCAGCAGCGCCAGCACCCGATCGAGTCGCTCGACCGCGTGACCGATGCCGAGGAGCTGCTGGGCATCCAGGGCGCCGTGAAGGACGTGTACGTCGACCCGCTGATCAAGCAGTACATCGTGAACGTCGTCGACGCGACACGCCGGCACGGCTCCGTCTACCTCGGGGCGTCGCCGCGCGGCTCGCTCGCACTCTACCGGACGGCGCAGGCGCGCGCGCTGCTGGACACCCGGGACTTCGTGCTCCCCGACGACATCAAGGAGCTGGCGTACACGACGCTCGGCCACCGCATCATCATCAGTCCTTCGGCGCGGGTGAAAAACGTGACCGCGAAGGAGATCATCGAGAACTGCCTTGACCGCCTGCCGGTGCCCGGCGCCCGCCCCCACGGCGCTGTCGCCGAACGGGCCGCGCCGAGGTAGCGCGACGATGGCACACCTGCCCGGCATCCGGCTCTGGCGCTCACTCTTCGTCACCCATCGCTCGCTGACGGCGGTGACGATGATGTTCATCGCCTGCGTCGCCATCGCGCTCTCGACCGGCTTCTGGCTGACGTGGCGGCTCGCCTACGTCGCGCTGATTGGCGTGCCCGTCGCGTACGCCTGGTCACGGCTCAACCTGAGCGGCATCGAGGTGATCCCCGACCGTCACGTCGACCGCCTGCAGGAGGGCGGGCGGTTCGAAGAGCGGCTGACGATCCGCAACAGGAGTTGGTTCGGGAAGATCTGGCTCGAGGTCGACGACCCGAGCGAGATGCCGTGGCACAGCGCCCGGCGCGTCGTCACGGTGCCAGCGCGCGGCTCGAAGACGTGGCGTGCGGAATCGACGGTCCGCCGCCGCGGCCTGTACACCGTCGGGCCCGTCGAAGTGTCGACCGGCGACCCGTTCGGCCTCTTCCGCCATACGCGGCGATTCGGCCGCGCACAGAGCGTGCTCGTGTACCCGCGCGCCGTCGAGTTGCCGAACTTCAACGTGCCCGCCGCGAACCTGCCCGGCGAGGGCCGCTTCCGGCGTCGCACGCACTACGTGACGCCGAACGCGTCCGGCGTCCGGCCGTACGAGTACGGCGACAGCTTCAACCGCATCCACTGGGCGAGCACCGCCCGCACCGGCGAGCTGATGGTGAAGCTGTTCGAGCTCGACCCGGCGAGTGACATCTGGATCGTCCTGGACCTCGAGCGGGCGGTGAACGTCGGCGAGGGCGACGAGTCGACGGAGGAGTACGGCGTGCGCGTCGCGGCGTCGGTGGCGCGGTACTTCCTCATGGCGAACCGCACGGTCGGCTTCCTCTCCGTCGGCCGCAAATTCGACGCCGAGGATGCGGAGCGCGGGCTGCAGCAGTACACGCGCATCCTGGAGTCGCTCGCCATGGCGCGCGCCTGGGGCGACGTGCCGCTCGCGGACCTGCTGGCGAACGAGTCGCGACGCTTTGGCCGCCACACCACCGTCGTCGTGATCACGCCCTCGACCGACGAGGCGTGGGTGGAGGCGATGGGCGTGCTGCAACAGCGCGGCGTCAAGCTGGCGGCGATCCTGCTCGAGCCGAGCACCTTCGGCTCGACGGCGAGCTCGCTCGGCGTCTTCGCGTCGCTGGCGGCGATCGACGTCTTCACGTACATGGTGCAGCGCAGCGACGATCTGCTGGCGGCGCTCGGCGCCGCGCCGCCGCCGGCGGAAGCCGGGCATGGCGGTCGCGGCAGTGAAGGGACGGGGCACGATGCGTGAAGCCAACTGGGACCAGATGTTCCAGCGCCGCGAAGGCGCTCACGCCACCGTCGACGAGCGGGTGAGCGCGCTCGTTCCCTGGGAAGACTGGCTGACGCTGCTGATCACCGCCGTCGTCTTCATGAGCGTCGTCTATTCGGTCGACTCGGCGCATTGGGTCAACGGCATGCCCACGCTCTACCCGGTGGCGTTCGCCGGCCTTCTCACTGGTTACTTCCTCTCTCGCATCCGCCGGCATGCGCTGCTCGTGGAGCCGCTGGGGCTGCTCTTCGGCGCCGCACTGGTCTACCTGCAGTTGCTGGCGATCCTGCCGGGCGGCTCGCCGGCGGCGCGGACAGACAACATGCTCGACCGCATGTACGTCTGGTGGTACGCCGTGACGAACAACGGCATCAGTTCGGACCCGCTGCCCTTGATCGTGCTGACGCTCGTGCTGCTCTGGCTCGGGACATACTTTTCGTCCCGGGCGATCTTCCACTGGCGGAATCCGTGGCTCGGCCTCGTGCCCGGCGGCGTCGCGCTGATGTGGAACATCAGCTTCCTGCCCGGTCAGTTCAGCTATGCATTCGTCGTCTTCGTCTTCGCCGCCGTGCTGCTGCTGATGCGCATGCACCTCTCCCATAAGGAGGTCGAGTGGGAGCGCAACGGCGTGCGCTACCCGGAGTTCATCAGCCTCTCGGTCTTGAACGCGACGTTCTGGGTGACGCTGGCGCTGCTCGTCGCCGTGTGGCTGGTGCCGCTGGCGAACCGGTCCGACACCGCCAGCCAGCGCTGGCAGGACTTCACATCTCCGTACACCGCGCGCCTGGCGCCGTTCGCGCGCCTCTTCGTCTCGCTGAACGCCAAGAAGCCGATCGAGATCCACAACCTGAAGGACGCCCTGGCCCTGCAGGGCAACATCCAGCTGAGCGGAAAGCAAGCGGTGCAGCTCAACGTGAAGCTGACGCCCCAGATGGCGGCGTTCCTCCGCGCGCAGTCCTTCGACCAGTACACGTCCAACGGCTGGAAGGTCAACGTCACCAGCAACGTGCCGCTGCCGCCGGTCGCGCCGGCCGATGTCGCGCCGTCGCCGCCGGGCGGCACGCGGCAGCAGGTGACCGTGCGCGTCACCGTCGAAGGCGGCAACAACAGCACGCTCTTCAGCCTCGGTCAACCGCAGCAGGCGACCACGCCGAGCGAGGCGCGCACCGGCAGCAACCGCAGCGACATCAGCTCGCTGAAGCCCGCCGCCCGTCTCAACAACGGAGATTCGTATGCGGTCACGGGCAGTGTCAGCGTCGCCTCCGTCGACCAGCTGCGGGCGACGGGCACGGATTACCCGGCGTGGGTGACGAAGTCGTACCTCGGGACCGGCCAGGTGCCGGAGCGCGTCGCCGAGAAGGCGCGCGAGGTGACGTCGTCCGCCACCACGGCGTACGACAAGGCCGCGGCCATCGAGGCCTACCTGCGCACGTTCCCGGTCGATTACAGCGTGCCGCCGCCGCCGCCCGGACGCGACGCCGTCGACTACTTCCTCTTCGACGCCCAGCGCGGCTACTTCGACTATCACGCATCGGCGATGGCGATCATGCTGCGCACGCTCGGCATCCCGGCCCGCGTGGCGACCGGCTACGTCATCGACCCGGCGCAGCGTCAGGCGGGCACCGACACCTACAACCTCACAGAGCGCAACGCGTTCACTTGGCCGGAGGTCTACTTCCCCGGCGCCGGCTGGGTGGAGTTCAGCCCAACGCCGGATCAGCCGCCGATCAACCGGCCCGGCACCGCCGCTACCGGCATCGGTCAGGGCGGCGGGCACGGCACGAAGAATGACCCGATCAACCTCGGCGCGCTGGCGGGCGAGCCGACGCTGACGTCGCAGCCGGCCGTCGCGCCGCGCCTGAAGGCCACCCGGCCGTCGGGCGGGTCGGACGGCTTGCCGATCTGGCTGCCGCTGGCGGTCGTCGGCAGCCTGGCGGTCGTCGTCGTCGCCGGCGGCCGGTTCGCCTGGGAGTACGGCATGGCCGACCTGCCGAGACCGGCGCGCGTATGGAAGAAGACACAGCGGCTGGCGCGCTGGAGCCGCAGCGGCACGCAACCGAGCGACACGCCGCGCGAGTTCGCCCGCCGGCTCGGGCACGACGTCGGCGCCGCTGCGCCGGTGGCGTACCTCGCCGATGTCTACGAACGGACGACCTTCGGCCGCAAGGAGCTGTCGGACGACGAGCAAGCGCGCGTTGACGCTGCCTGGCAACTGGTGCGCCGCCGCCTGCTGGCGCGCATCCTCCGGCGACAGTAGGCGCTCCGGCCGCAGGTGATCCTCCGTACGCCGTCCGTCGTACGTTGCCTACGCCCTCTCCCCTTGCGGAGAGGGGTTGCGGTGACGGCCATCGTAGCCAGCATCACGGTCGCCGCGGCGTCGCCCGCCCGGCGAGCTGCTCCAGCTTCTCGATCAGGTCGTCCGCCCGGAACGGCTTCTGCACCGAGGCGTCCGCGCTGAGCTCGCGCTGCGCTTTCCGCGCCCCGTACGCGGAGAGGATGCATACCGGCGTCCTCAGGCCGCGGTCGCGCAGCTCGCGATAGAAGGTGCGGCCGTCCATCACCGGCATCTCGAGGTCGAGGACGATGACGTCCGGCGCCTGCAGCGCCACCTGCTCGAGGCCGTCCGCGCCGTTCCAGGCCGTGCGCACGTCGAAGCCCACGTCGCGCAGCGTGAACGCCAGCATCCGGCGCAGCGCCGGCTCATCTTCGATGACGAGCACGGAAGGCATTACGGACATTGTGGGCCGCTGCACATCGGCGCACTATCGCCCGGTCTGTCGGCGCCCTGCCCGCGGAACGCTTCGTGAACGCGATCTCAGCTGACCGCGCGTATGGACCGGCTACCAACGCCGCTGGAACTGTATCCATCGCGGTGCAGGTGGGGCTCCCTTCCGGCGAGCGTCGCCGGCCGGAGAGATCTTCGCTTCGCCAGAGGATGACACTGCACATGCACCGCGGCGGCCGCTGTCGCGGGCGGCGCGAGAAGGCCATCCGCGCGCATCTCGCTTGCCTGAACGATGACTCAGGCGCCGGGCACGGCCTCCGCTTCTCGGACGACGCCGGCCTCCGCACGCAGCGCGGCCGCCTTGTCGGTGCTCTCCCACGGTGCGTCGATGTCGTCGCGGCCGAAGTGGCCGTAGGCAGCCGTCGGGCGGTAGATCGGCCGCCGCAGCCTGAGATCGCGGATGATCGCGCCCGGGCGCAGGTCGAAGTGCATCCGCACGAGCTCGAGGATCCGGGCGTCGTCGATGCGGCCGGTGCCGAAGGTCTCGACGGCCATCGAGGTCGGGCGAGCGACGCCGATGGCGTAGGAGAGCTGGAACTCGACGCGGTCGGCGAGGCCGGCGGCGACGATGTTCTTGGCGACATAACGCGCGGCGTAGGCGCCCGAGCGGTCGACCTTCGTCGGGTCCTTGCCGGAGAAGGCGCCGCCGCCGTGCCGGGCGATGCCGCCATAGGTATCGACGATGATCTTGCGGCCGGTCAGTCCGGCGTCACCCATCGGCCCGCCGATGACGAAGCGGCCTGTGGGGTTGATGAGCGTGCGCGGGTCGGTGGTGACGAGCTCGGGCGGGAGTACCGGCCGGATCACCTGCTCGATGATATCGCCCTGCAGCTCCTCAGCGGTGACGTCGGGGTCGTGCTGGGTGGAGACGACGACGGTGTCGATGCGCTTCGGGCGGCCGTACTCGTACTCGACCGTCACCTGCGACTTGCCGTCCGGACGCAGGTAGGAGAGCAGGCCGCTCTTGCGCACCTCCGCGAGTTGGCGGCAGAGGCGATGCGCGAGGGCGATCGTGAGCGGCATCAGCTCCGGCGTCTCGTTGCAGGCGAAGCCCATCATCATCCCCTGGTCGCCGGCGCCCGTGTCGAGGTCATCGTCGAGCTCGCCGCGCTTCGCCTCGAGTCCGTGGTCGACGCCCATCTTGATGTCGGACGACTGCTCCTTCACCGAGACCGTGACGCCGCACGTCTCGTAGTCGAAGCCGTAGTGGGCGTTCGTGTAGCCGATGTCCCGCACGACGTCGCGCACGATCGATGGGATATCGACGTAGGTGTGCGTGGTGATCTCGCCCATGACCATGACGAGGCCCGTGGTGACCGCGCTCTCGCAGGCTACGCGGCCCATCGGATCCGTCCTGTAGATGGCGTCGAGGACGGCATCGCTGATCTGGTCGCACATCTTGTCGGGGTGGCCCTCGGTCACCGACTCGCTCGTCAGCTGCGAGCTCGCTGCGTTCATGAATGTCGTCATTGTCCCTCCGGAACCAGAAGCGACGCGCGGGAAGCGAGAAGCGGAATGCCTCTCACGCGGCGGCGCTGCGCTCCAACATCCTGCCACTTGATCCGCGACGCGGGAGTCGGGGTGCAGGGAGCTTCTCCCCCGGACCGATGCTCCGGTCCAACGTCCTGCCTCCCGCTTCCCGCCACCCGCCACCCGCCTCCATCACGTCCCGCTCTCCCACGAGCTGAGGTACTGCTCCTGCTCCGGCGTCAGCGTGTCGATGGCCACGCCCATCGATTCGAGCTTGAGTCGCGCGATCTCGGCGTCGATCTCCTTCGGAACGGGGTAGACGGCGACCGCCAGCCGCTGGCCTGACGTGACGAGGTGCTCGAGGCTCAACGCCTGGTTGGCGAAGCTCATGTCCATGACGCTCGCCGGGTGGCCCTCCGCGGCGGCGAGGTTGATCAGCCGCCCCTCGCCGAGCAGGAAGATCTTGCGGCCGTCGCCCAGCCGGTACTCCTCGACGAACGGCCGTACCGGCCGCTTGGCCTCGGACATCGACTCGAGCGCCTTGATGTTGATCTCGTCGTTGAAGTGACCGGAGTTGGCCACGATCGCGCCGTCCTTCATCACCTCCAGGTGCTGCCGGTCGATGACGTTCATGTCGCCCGTCAGCGTGACGAAGATGTCGCCGATCCGCGCCGCCTCCGCCATCGGCAGGACGCCGAAGCCGTCCATCACGGCTTCCAACGCCGGCAGCGGGTCGACTTCGGTGACGACGACGTGCGCGCCCATGCCGCGAGCGCGTGACGCGAGGCCGCGGCCGCACCAGCCATAGCCGGCGACGACGACCGTCTTCCCGGCCCAGAGGACGTTGGTCGCCCGCGTGATGCCGTCGAGCGTGCTCTGGCCGGTGCCGTACCGGTTATCGAACATGTGCTTCGTGTTCGCCTCGTTGACGGCGATGATCGGATATTTCAGGCGCCCCTCCTGCGCCAGCGCGCGCAGGCGGACGACGCCCGTCGTCGTCTCCTCCGTGCCGCCGATGACGCCGGGCAGGAGGTCCGTGCGGTCGCGGTGGAGACGGGCGACGACGTCGGCTCCATCGTCCATCGTCAGCTGCGGCGCGTGATCGAGGGCGGCATCGATGTGGCGGTAGTAGGTGTCGTTGTCCTCGCCCTTGATCGCGAAGGTTGATATCCCGTACTCCGCCACGAGCGCCGCCGCGACGTCGTCCTGCGTGCTCAGCGGGTTCGAGGCGCAGAGGGCGATATCCGCGCCGCCGTCGCGCAAGGCGATCATCAGGTTCGCCGTCTCCGTCGTGACGTGCAGGCAGGCCGAGACGCGCACGCCGTTCAGCGGACGCTCGCGGGCGAAGCGCTCGCGGATCTGCGCCGTGACCGGCATCTCGCGGGCCGCCCACTCGATGCGCCGCACGCCCTCTTCCGCGAGCCGCAGCTCTCGTACGTCGTGCGCGATCTGTTCGGTTGTCAACGTGCCCTTCCCTTTCGACTTGCTTGCGCCCGCTGCGCCGTCCCCCGGCGCGCCAGGCGTGTGCTTCGCGTCACCGGTGGTCGATCCGCACCACCTCCGAGCGCAGCGCGCGGCCGCGCAGCCGCGCCAGCGCGCGCCGGCCCGCCGTGACGATGCCGCTCGCATCGCGCCGCAGCGCCGCGCCTTCGATGAGCCGCGCCACTTCCGCGTAGCCGAGCCGCTCGTAGGCGCGGACGGCGGGCGTGTTGGTGGGGTCGACGCTGAGCACCACCTCGCGGCACGTGCGCAGCAGCAGGTTCGTGACCGCGCTCGTCGTCGCCTCCGCGAGGTGCAGGCCGCGATAGCGTGGATGCGTGTAGACGTTGCCGATGACGGCGATGCCGCTCATCTGGGAGATCACGTGCGTGCCGGCGATCGACACGAGCTCGCCGTCGCGCACCGCGCCGTAGTAGACCGCGTCATCGATCTGGCGGCCGCTGTAGAACGACGGCACGCCGTCCGTGCGATAGAGTTGGTTGATCTCCCGCACGGCGCGTCCGCTGAGCCGTTCGACGGGCGCATCGACCCCGCGGAAGCTGTCGCGCGTGACCTGCATGCGGATCATCGTCTGCCGCTGATCGAGCTCGAAGTATCGCAGCACCGTATCGAGATGGTGCACCTCGCAGGTGAGGAAGGCGTGCCGCGGTCCCGGGTGCAGGCGCAGCAGCGCTTCGAGCGCGTCCACCTCGCCCATCGTGAAGGTGGCGTTCCCGAGGCCGCCGTGCGAGTGCAGCACCAGCGCCCGCCGCTCGCCCTCGCGGCGCGCGAGCCACCACTCGGTCATGCGGAAGAGGAAGGGGTCGAGCTGGCCGAGTGCGTACGCGGCGTACGGCCGGCGCGCTTCCAGGAAGCGGCGGATCTCCTCGCGGTCGTGCATCGGCCGCACAACGTACTCGCTGCCCCTCGCCTCGGCGCCCGCCTTGCGCTCGACGACCGTCATCGCGCCGCCACCTCCGCGTCGCGCTCGAGGATCGGCGCCAGCTCGCGGCGGCGCTCCTCCGGGATCTGGTGGTGCGGCGTGATGACGGCATCGCGCAGCGATGACGCGCACGCACAGCCGCCGCCGGCCGGAAGATGGGCGGCGAGCGTGGCGGCGATCGTCTTCGCGCGGGCGACGTTCGCGCGCAGGTTCGCGACGACGAGGTCGACCGAAACGGCGGCGTGCGTGGCGTGCCAGGTGTCGTAGTCGGTGACGCAGGCGAGCGTGGCGTAACAGATGCCGGCTTCGCGCGCGAGCTTCGCTTCCGGCAGCGCCGTCATGCCGATGATGTCCGCGCTCCAGCTGCGGTAGAGTGCCGACTCGGCGCGCGTCGAGAAGGCGGGGCCATCGATCACGACCATCGTGCCGCCGCCACGCACGCGCGCGTCAGTGACGCCCGACGCCGCCTCGATGAGTGCCTCGCTCAGCGCCGGGCAGTACGGCAGGTCGAACGCGATGTGGGCGACGACGCCGCGGCCGAAGAATGTCGACGGCCGGCCCTGCGTGCGGTCGATGAGCTGGTCGGGGACGACGAGGTCGAGTGGCGCGATCTCCTCGCGCAGGCTGCCCACGGCGCTGACGGAGAGGATGCTCCGCACGCCAAGCGAGGCGAGAGCCCAGATGTTGGCGCGCGCCGGGATCTCTGACGGCAGGATCGTGTGGGCCGCGCCGTGGCGGGCCAGGAACGCGACACGCCGTCCGTCGAGCGTGCCGAGCACGACCGCATCGGACGGCTCGCCGTATGGCGTGTCGACCGTGACGCGCTCGGCATCGACGAGGCCGTCGATCGCATAGAAGCCGGAGCCGCCGATGACGGCGAAGGCCGCTGAGGTCATCGCAGCACCGCCTGACGCGCGCTGCTCGAAAGCGCGGCCACGAACGGCGGCCGCAGGACGGCGCGTTCGGTGACGATCGCCGTGACGTAGCGGGCCGGCGTCAGATCGAACGCCGGGTTGAGTGCGCCGGTGCCGGCAACGGCCGTGTGGGCGCCCCCGAACGCCAGCACCTCGTCCGCGTCGCGCCGCTCGATAGGGATCGCGGCGCCGTCGGCCGTGTCGAGGTCGACCGTGCTGTCCGGCGCGACGACGTAGAACGGGACGCCGTGCGCGGCCGCGGCGAGCGCCAGGCCGTACGTGCCGACCTTGTTCGCGACGTCGCCGTTCGCGGCGATGCGGTCGGCGCCGACGACGACCGCCTGCACGTCGCCGCGCGCGATCAGGCCGGCGGCCGCCGCATCGACGATCACGCGATACGGGATGCCTTCGCGCCCGAGCTCCCACGCCGTCAGCCGCGCGCCCTGCAGCAGCGGACGCGTCTCGTCGACGAGCACGTCGATGCCCTTCCCCTGCCGGTGCGCCGTCTTGATCACGCCGAGTGCCGTGCCGATGCCGCCCGTCGCGAGCGCGCCGGTGTTGCAGTGCGTCAGCACGGTCGCTCCGGCCGGAATCAGCGCCGCGCCGAGCTCGCCCATGCGTCGGTCGGCGGCGATCTGCTCCTCGTGGATCGCGACCGCCTCGCGCTCGACGATGCCGGCGCGAGCTTCGGCCCGCACGCGCGGCTCGCCGGCGACGCGCAGGCAGCGCTCGACCGCCCAGCGCAGGTTGACGGCAGTCGGCCGCGTCGCGATGAGCTCGTCGGCGGCCGCCCGCAGGTCGGCGCCCGGGTCGTGGGCCGCGAGCGCGAGAGCGTAGGCCGCGGCGATGCCGATCAGCGGCGCGCCGCGCACGGCGAGCCGGCGGATGGCGTCTGCGACCTCACGGTAGCTGCGGGCGGCGACGAAGGCGACCTCGGCCGGAAGGCGCGTCTGGTCGAGGAAGCGCAGCTCGCAGGGGCGCCACTCGACGGCTGCGACGGCCCCGGGGGGTGATGAGGGCAAGAAAAAACTTCTCCGCTGGCGAGTGGAGAAGTTCACGATGCTCATCTCTCTCGCCGCAGCGAGTCGGATTTGGCACCCGCCTGCGCGGGTTGCCGGGTTTCGTAGGGCCGATCCCTCCACCACTCTCGATGAGTTCTATTCAGTTGTTGAGCCCATTCTACGGGAGCGCCCGACGGGGCGTCAAGGGACGCGACAAGCGGGAAGCCGCTGCACGGCTGTCGCGTACGCCGACGCGACGAGCGCGAACAGGAGGCTGGCGAGCAGCGTCTGATTGACGGTGAGCCTGGCGAACAGGAGGAAGTAGCAGAGCAGGAGACCTGCCACCGTCGGCACAACGCCGATCGCCGCAATGAGACAGGCGACTCGCGCGGGCACCGCCGGCCGCCGCTCCGTCTGATTCATCGACCACCTCCCGGCGACGCCAACGCATGCTCCGCCTGTGCCCGTCCCGACGGTCAGGGCAGCGGCGCTCCCTCGAGCCGACCGACCGTCAGCGTGAACGACCGCTCGAACACATACTCGCGATCGAGGCCGCCGTAGAGGGCGTCGAGCTCTCGCGTCACGCGTTCGATGATCGCCGGCAGCGCCTCCGCGGGGATCTTCCACGAGCTGGAGTAGTCCTGACGCTGCAGCCGGTCGAGCATGCCGCGTCCGGTGCCGCGGCGCTTCCAGCGCGCGAGCGTCACATCGCGGACATCGCGACAGCGCTCGTCGAGCCGGCGGCGGACGAGCTCGCCGACGCGGTCGCGCACTTCCCACTCCGCCAGCGCCACGCCGGCGACGTCGCGCGCGGCGCGCCGGATGATCGCCTCCGCCTCTGCGCGTCGGCCGACCTGGCCCTCGTCGCCGCCGTAGAGCACGAAGCCGCCGGCGCGGGCGAGCGGCAGCGTCGCGTCGAGCGCGGCGCCGGCGTCGGGGACGAGGTGGAGGATGTGCACGTAGAGCAGCGCGTCGAAGCTCGCCGGGCGAAGCGGAGGCCGCGACGCCTCCGCCAGCATCACGTCGACGTCGCGGCGCTTGCTCAATAGGCGCGCCAGCATCTTCGCCGAGATGTCGATGCCGGCGACGGACAGGCCTTCGGCGGCCAGCGGCGCCGCCATCCGCCCCGTGCCGATGCCGACTTCGAGCAGGCGCGGCCGGTCCGACGCGCTGAAGACGAGGCGCGCGATGCCGCCGGCGATCGCCCGCTCGACGTCGGCGGGCAGCCCGCGCGTCTCGTCGTAGACGTCCGCCACGCGGTCGAATGATCGATACACGCCCTGCGTCATGATCCGGCGGCCTTCGACGTGCGCATGCTGGTCATGGTGCCGCCTGGGCGATGCGAGCGCCAGCGCCCGGGCCTGCGGTGCGCGGCGCGAACCGGACGCATGCCGGGATGGTCCGGCGGCGCGAGTGCAGGGCGGCCGCCCTCGCGCCGCGACGAGGTGCATGCGGACGTTCGGCCCCGAAGCCCTTCGCCGCCGGCCCACCGGTCTCACACGTTGAAGAGGATGTTGAGGCAGTCCCCGTCCTGCACGACGTACGACTTGCCCTCCTGCCGCACCTGCGCCCGCTTCTTCGCCTCTGCCATCGAACCGGCGGCGAGGAGGTCGTCCCAGTGGACGACCTCGGCGCGGATGAAGCCGCGCTCGAGGTCGGTGTGGATCTTCCCCGCCGCCGCCGGCGCCAGCGCACCGGCATGCACGTTCCAGGCGCGGCACTCGTCCGGGCCGACGGTGAAGAACGAGATCAGCCCCGTGAGTTCGTACGAGAGGCGGATCATCCGGTCCAGGCCCGACTCGGCGATCTGCAGGTCGGCGCGGAACTCCATCGCCTCCTCGTCCGACATCTGCGCCAGCTCCTGCTCGATCTTGCCGCTGATCGCCGCGACCTCCCGCCTGGCGCCGGCGAAGCGCGCGCGGAACTCGGCCTCGACCTCCGTGCCGCGGGCGACCTCGGTCTCGTCGATGTTCACGACGAGCAGGAGCGGCTTGTCGGTGAGGAACTGGTAGTTCACGAGCGAGCGCTGCTCGTCGTCGCTCAGCTCTTGCGCGCGCAGCGGCCGCTCCGCCTCGAGGCCCTCCCGGATGCGCGTCAGCAGCGCCACCTCCCGCTCGGCCGCGTCGCGCTCGCCGGCCTTCACGGAGCGCATCGCCGCGTCGATGCGTTCGAGTCGCTTCTCGATGAAGGCGGCATCGGCGAAGGCGAGCTCGAGGTCCATGGCGGCGGCATCGCGCGCCGCGTCGACGGAGCCGGACGGGTGCGGGACGGACGCGTCGGTGAAGGCGCGGACGACGTGGATCAGCGCGTCGCAGCGGGCGAGCTGGGCGAGGAACTGGGTGGACGGGCCCTGGCCCTCGCTGAAGGCGGAGCCGGGGAAGTCGATGTAGCGGATGTCGGCGTGCGTGAGCTTCTTCGGGTCGAAGAGCCCCGCCAGGTCGTCGAGGCGGCGGTCGGGCACCTTGACGACGCCGATGTTCGGCTGCACGCCGGCGCCGTACGAGCCCGTCTCGGCGTGGCCGCGCGTCACGGCGTTGAAGATCGTCGTCTTGCCGGAGCGCTGGAATCCGATGATGCCGAGATCCACGCTCGCAGGCTATCGGCCGCGACGGCGACGCGCGACCCTGCCTCGGCGGTCGGCGGTCGGCGGTCGGCGGTCGGCGGTCGGCGGTCGGCGGTCGGCGGTCGGCG
>JADMII010000029.1 GCA_015478665.1 Dehalococcoidia bacterium | reverse complement strand
TGATCGAGTGCGCGTACCTCGTCGGACTGGCGCAGATGGACTTCGAGATCAGCGTGCAGTACGCGAAGGATCGCATCCAGTTCGGGCGGCCGATCGGCTCGTTCCAGGCGATCCAGCACAAGGCCGCGGACATGGTGACAGACGTCGATGGCGCGCGCTTCATCATGTACCGGGCGGCGTGGTCCGTCGACGAGGGCGAAGCGGACGCTGACCTGAACGTGCACATGGCGAAAGCATGGTGCAGCGAGGCGACCCGGCGCGTGGTGGCGCACGGCCAGCAGATCCACGGTGGCATCGGCTTCACGAAGGACTACAAGATCCAGCTCTACTTCCGGCGCCAGAAGGCGGCCGAGCTGGCCTGGGGCGATGCCGACTACCACCGCGAGCTGGTCGCCGACGAGCTCAAGGTCTGACGTCGGCCGCTTCACTGTCACAGGCACGACGGTGGGACAAACAAACAGCGCCGCGACGGGGGGAGCATCGTCGCGGCGCTGTTTTGTTGTGAGGCCAGCATACAGCGGCGGGGATTAACGGCGTTCGGGAATCATGTTAAGGGAACGTCAAACGCGGGCCAGTCAGGCGGCGCCGCCCGCCGTGTCGCTCGTCGGCTGGTTGACGATGTTCTCCCCGGGTTTGCTCGCTCTGGCAGCCCGGCGCCGGGAGTACGCGACCGCGACAACGGAGCGCGGGGCACCTGCCCCGCGCTCCGTTGCGGTCACGCTGCCGCTCGCCGATTAGCGGCGGCGGATGAAGCCGTAGGTGGCGACGCCGCCGCCGACGACCACGAGGCCGATGATCACTGCCAGCTCGATTGCCAGCAGGTTGTTGGACTGGCCGGCCGTCGCACCGTCACCGGTGTTCGGCGCGCTCACCACGCCGGTGGTGGGCGTCGTCGCGGAGCCGGCGGGCGTGTTCGACGCGGCCGGCGTGTTCGACGCGGCCGGCGTCGAACCGGCGCCGGCGCTCGCCATCAGCTTGCCGCAGTTCGCCGGGTCAGTCGCCTCGGCGGGCAGGCTCGGGTCGAGGTCGCTCTTCGTCGCGCCGTCGTACGTGCCGCTCTTGTTCGGGTCGATGCCGTGCTGGACGATCACGCCCTGTGCCACCATCTGCGGCGTGATGCCGGCGGGCAGGTCGAAGGTGCGCTGGTAGGTGACGGCGCCGTTCGCGTCGGCCGACGGCATGCGGTCGACGGCGAGGCCGCTGGTCTTACTGACGTCGCCGCTCGTCGTCAGCGACACCTCGATCGGCCCGTATGAAGGCGCGCCTTCGGTCGTCGAGAGGCGGCCGTCGTTGTTCGTGTCGGCAGCGGCGGTCGGGCAGCTGTTCGTACCGCCGATGTGGATGTGCTGCGCGTGCGGCAGGCTGGGCACGAGGCCCGTCGAGTTGATCGTCACGGTCAGCGAGTTGCCGTTGACCGCGACCGTCGCCGTGCCGCTCGAGCCGGTGCCGTTGAGCTGGCTCAGCTGCGCCGTATAGGTCGTCGAGCCGGTCTGTGCCTGGACTGCGGCCGATGGCGCCCCGATGAGGAGCGCGGTAAGGAACGCCGCCGTGACGGCCACGATGATTCGCTTCATGCCTGGGCTTCCTCCTGTTGAACTCGTTTCTGATCCGGGCCGCTGCTACACGGCCATCGTCCCCGCCGCCCTGGGCGTGGACCGTAGCCTGCATAGACATCCTTTCCGCGCGGTCCGCGCCGCGATCCCCCTCATGGTTGCGATCGTACTGGTACTTCGTGCGGCGACGGATACATCGATCAGCCTGAGCGGCGGTTCCCGAGCGCCTTGACACGGCGCCGTTATGCCGATGCGTGCCGCAGCGAACGCCGCTGATGCGACTTGGCCGCCAGAAGTCGCGAGCGGATGTCGGCCGCCGGCGACTCCTGACATCCACCAGTCACCACGCACGGGTCTCTGCTACGCTCACGTGTGTCGTCCGAGCGCTACGTCGAAGCGGTGGACTACCTGCAGCGTCGCCTCTGGCACGATCTGCCGATCGTGCCGGTCGAGCGCGCGCTGCAGGGCCGCATCCGCGCGCTGCTGGCACACTTCGGCGACCCGCACCTCGGTGGCGACGGGCGCGCCTACGGCCGACTGCCGGTGCTGCATGTCGGCGGCAGCGCCGGCAAGGGCTCGACCGCGACGATCGCGGCCTCGGTGCTGCAGGCAGCCGGCCTGCGCAGCGGGCTCTACACCTCGCCGCACCTGCAGACGTTCATCGAACGCATCCGCGTCGACGAGCGGCTAATCGCCCCGGAGGACTTCGCCGATACGGTGCTCGGGCTGGAGCCGTTGGTGCGGCGCATGCACCTGGAGGTGCTCGACGGCGTCGGCTTCGGCCGGCCGGCGCTGGTCGAGGTGGCCTTCGCCACCGGCATCAAGCACTTCGCTGACGAAGGCTGCGACGCGGCGGTGATCGAGGTCGGTCTGGGCGGCCGCACCGACTGCACGAACGTCTTCGATGTAAAGCCGGTGACGCTGCTGACGAACGTCGACTACGAGCATCGCGAACGGCTCGGCTGGACGCTGCCGGCGATCGCCCGCGAGAAGGCGGCGCTGATCGCCGGCGGCGAGACGGTCGTGACGGGGGCGACGCGGCCGGAGGCGCTGCCGGTCATCGAGGCACGCTGCGCCGAGCGCGGGTCGCCGCTATGGCGCCTCGGCCGCGAGGTGCGGGCGCGCGTGCGGTCGGCGGATGCCGGCGGCAGCGTGTTCGACCTGCGGACGCCGCTCGGCGCCCTCGCCGGGCTGCGGTTGCCGCTCGCAGGGGCGCACCAGGTGACGAACGCGGCGCTCGCCATCGCGGCGGCGCAGGAGTGCGCGCGGGCGATCGGCGGCGAGGTGCGCGCGGATGCCGTGCGCGAGGGGCTGGCGCGCGTGCAGATCAGCGGCCGGCTGGAGCTGATGTCACAGGCGCCGCGCGTGCTGCTCGATTCCGCGCACAATCCGGTCGAGGCGCGGCGGCTGGCGGAGGCGCTGGAAGCGCACGAGTCCGGCGCGGGGCGAGGCCGTCGCCGGCGCCTGCATCTGGTGGTCGGCATCCTCGCCGACAAGGACCAGCCGGCGATGGTGCGGGCGCTCGCGCGTGTAGCGGACGGCGTCGTCGTCACCCGGCCGCCGCTCGAGGAGCGGGCGGGCGACCCGCTGCACACCGTCGAGCTGTTCGAACGCGCGCTGGGCCGGGCGCGCGTGCGGTACGAGGCGTCTCCCGACGCCGCGCTCGATTGCGCGCTCGCGGCGGCAGCGCCGAACGACGTCGTCTGCGTGACGGGGACGATGTTCCTCGTGGGGGCGCTGCGCGGGCGCTGGGTGCCGGAGCGGCAGATCCTGCGACGGCGGTCGGCAGCGCTTCCGCCGGCGTAGGCCACGCGCGACGCTTCGCGCCGGCAGCGAGCGCCGGTATGATCGTGTTGGGCCGATCACGACACGAACGGCGGCCCACAGGATCCGCCATGCCACGGGTGAACATGAGGATGACCGACCGATCGACAGGCGCCGGCCGCTTCGTCCGCCAGCCGGCGGGCTGTGCGGCCTTCGAGCCGGCGCCGCTCCCGCCCGGGCCACCGCTTGGATGTACCGGTACGCCACATGACCTGGCGCTGTTCGCGGAGCCGCCGCCGGCCGGCCGTCGGGAGGTTGGCGCCATCGAACCCGGCAAGCAGCCCGCGCGATGAGCGGTGACCGCACAACGGCCGTCCTGCTGATCGCATGCCGCGAGCAGAAGGGACTGGTGGCGGCGGTGTCGGACTTCCTCTTCCGCCACAACGGCAACATCACGCACGCCGACCAGCACACGGACCTCCAGGAGGACGTCTTCCTGCAGCGCGTCGAGTGGGAGCTGCGCGGGTTCGCCGTGCCGCGCGATGGCATCGCCGAGGCGTTCCGGCCGCTGGCGGAGCGCTTGCAGATGACCTGGAGCCTGCACTTCTCCGACGAGCGGCCGCGCGTCGCGCTCTTCGTTTCAAAGCTGCCGCACTGCCTGTTCGACCTGCTGGCGCGCTGGCGGCTGGGCGAGCTGCGCGCCGACATCCCGCTCGTGATCAGCAACCACGACGACGCGCGGCCGGTCGCCGAGAGCTTCGGCGTGCCGTTCCACTGCCTGGCGGTCAGCGCGCAGACGAAGGCGCGGCAGGAGGAGCGCATCGCCGGGCTGATCGCGGGCGAGCGGATCGACCTCATCGTGCTGGCGCGCTACATGCAGGTGCTGAGCGCCCCCTTCGTCGAGGAGTACCGCGATCGCATCATCAACATCCACCACTCGTTTCTGCCGGCGTTCGCCGGCGCGCGGCCGTACCACCAGGCGCACGAGCGCGGCGTCAAGGTGATCGGCGCGACGGCCCACTACGCGACGCCGGAGCTGGACCAGGGGCCGATTATCGTGCAGGACGTGGCGCGCGTGAGCCATCGCGACGCGGTCGATGACCTCGTGCGGATCGGACGCGAGCTCGAGAAGGTGGTGCTGGCGCGGGCGGTGGAGCTGCACCTGCGGCGACGCGTCATCGTCTACGGCAACAAGACGGCGGTGTTCGACTGAAGGCCGGGGCGCTGCGCCCGCGCCGAACATCGCTGCGGAGGGGCAGCGTGAGCGGCTCGCGGCCATTCGGGCGGACGCGATTGCGCGCCGCTCGGCGTGGCGGGTCGGACCCGGCGGCGGTGCCAGGGGGAGGCCTCGCCCGCCCCCGGCGTCACCGGAGTGGCGCCGCTCAGGCGCGGCGGGCGACGAGCGCCGGGCTCAGGAGGAACGCCAGCAGGATCGCCGCGCGACCGGCCAGCGTGACGAGGCCGCCGCTGGGGTCGACGAGCAGCGTCGCCGTCGAGAGCAGCACGAGCGCGCTGGCGACGAGCGTCAGGAACTTCAGCGTCCGCGTGGTCGCCCGCAGGAAGACGACGGTCCCCAGCATCGCACAGAGGGCGATGACGCCGAGCATCGGCGCCAGGCCGCGGAGCGAGGCATCGGCCGCGAACAGGCCGCCGGCGCGGTGCAGGGCGATGATCCAGACGAGCGCGATCGGCAGCGGCGACAGGAGGATCGAGGCGTCGAGCCAATCCCGGCGCGCGGCGACGAGGACGCCGGCGGCGACGACGACGAGACCGACGGGGAAGTAGAGGGCCGCGCCGGCGATGCCGGCGAGCGTGTAGACGGTCGCGTGGCCGGCAGCGACCGCCGGCGCCTGGTCGGAGAGGACGGCAAAGGCGATGTAGCCGGCGAAGAGCGGCATCAGCATCGCCACGCCGGCCCAGGGGTAGAACCAGGCCGGCCGGCCGAGCCAGAGTCCGTAGACGGTGACGACGATGACGATGCCGCTGGCGAACGCCGCGGCGATCGGCAGGCGCCAGAGCCCCAAGCCGAGCAGGACGGCAAGCAGCGCGAACGGCGTCGCGCCGAGCAGCGCCTCGGTCCAGGACGCCGTCTGGTGCGCCTGGCGCATCAGGTGGGCGAGGGTCTGCGGGCGGCCGAAGCCTTCGAGGACGGTGCGGCGTGCGCGCCGCTCCGGGACGCCGCGGGCGACGAGCGCCGCTACCCGGTCGTCCATGTGGGCCTCAATCTCGCGCAGGAAGTCGGATTCGAGCGCCTCGCCGAGGTGGAGATGGCCGCGCAGGCGTTGCACGTAGCGTGCCGTATCGGAGGACATCCGTTCCGCCCCGGTGCTAGTCGGCCTGGGTGGTGACGAGGTTCATCGCCGCCGCGAATCCGCTCCACGTGGAGCGGCAGTCGCGCAGGCGGTCTTCGCCCTTCCGCGTCAGCGTGTAGACCTTGCGCTCCTGTCCGGAGGGAAGCTTCGACCAGCAGCCGCGGATCAGGCCTTCGCGCGCGAGCCGGTAGAGCGCCGGGTAGAGCGTCCCTTCGCTGACCCGGAAGAAGCCGGCCGACGAGTCCTCGAGCTGTTCCATGATCTGGTGCCCATACATCGGCTCGCGTTCGAGCAGCGAGAGGATCAGCACATCCGTGTTTCCCTTGAGAAGCTGCGTCAGGTAGTTGCCACGCATCATCACGGTACTCGAATCGAATTGCGCTCGCTGTCGCCAGTCTGGGTGATCGGCCCGCCACCGGTCAAGGCTCGACACGGGGGGATTGACAGCGAGGGTGTGACAGGGACATCATGCGGTACCGCAAGGGGTTATGCAATGCAAAGTATGGTGGCGCCTGCACGCCGCGCGCCGAACGTAGTAGCCCTGCTGGACGGCACGCGCGCGGCGACGACGGCGCGGTTGCGCCAACTGCTCGACGCGGACATCGCCGATGGCGACGGCAGCGTCTACGCCCTCGTCGCCTACCATCTCGGTTGGCGCGACGAGGCGGGAGCGTCCTGCAGCGCCGCTGCGGGGAAGATGCTGCGTCCGGCGCTGCTGCTGACGGTGGCGAGCGGTTACGGCGACGAGGCGGCCGCGCTCGATGCGTCGTGCGCCGTCGAGCTGCTGCACGCGTTCTCGCTCGTGCACGACGACATCGAAGATGGCGACCGCGAGCGGCATCATCGCCCGACCGTATGGGCGCTGCACGGCGTGCCGCTGGCGATCAACGCTGGCGACAGCCTCTTCGCGCTCGCGCAGCGGACGCTGGTCGACGCGGCGGCCACGCTGCCGATGCCGCGCGCCATGGCCGCGCTGCGCATGTTCACCGACGCCTGCCTGCGCATGATCGAAGGCCAGCACGCCGACCTCGCGATGGAACACGATGCCGGCGCTTCCCGCGATGACTACGTGCGGATGACCGCCGGCAAGACCGGCGCGCTGCTCGGCGCGTCGCTGGCGCTCGGGGCGATCTTCGGGGGCGCGGCGGAGGCCGACGTCGAGCGTCTTCGGCGCGCCGGTCTCGACCTGGGCATCGCCTTCCAGGCGGTCGATGATTCGCTGGCGGTCTGGGGCGACGCCGGGCGCACCGGGAAGGCCGTCGGCAACGACGCGGCGCGCGGAAAGCAGTCGCTGCCCGCGATCATCGGCGCCGAACTGGGCGCGGCGGCCGCTGCCGATGCCGTACGCGAGGGCGTGCGGTCGCTGGCGGCGGATCATGCATCGCGCGCGCTCGGCGCGGTGGGCGAGACGGCGCTCGCCGAAGAGGCGATCGTGCGCATCGAAGCGCTGGCCGCCTTCATCCTCGAGCGGGAGGCGTAGCATGGCGATCGAGGTGCGCACGGCGTCGGCGCTCGGCTTCTGCTTCGGCGTGCGGCGGGCGATCGAGATGGTCGAGGCGGCGGCCGACGAGCAGGGGCCGATCGACAGCCTGGGCTCGATCGTGCACAACCCGGTCGTCGCCGAGCGGCTGCAGCGGCGCGGCGTCGGCATCGTCCCGGGGTTCGCCGGCGTGACGTCGCCGCGCGTGGCGATCACCGCGCACGGCGCCGGGCCGGAGGTCTACCGCACGGCGACGAGCGGCAAGCTCGACCTCGTCGACACCACCTGCCCGATCGTCGCGCGGGCGCAGCGGGCGGCGCGGCGGCTGGTGAACAGCGGCTTCAAGGTGATCATCTTCGGCGACGAGCAGCATCCGGAGGTGCGCGGCGTCCTCGCCTGGACGCGCGGACGCGGCGTCGTGCTGGCAGACGCGGCCGACCCGGTCGAGATCCCGCGTCGCAAGGTGGCGTTGCTGTCACAGACGACGAAGAGCCAGCACGCCTTCACGGACTTCGTCGCCCGTTTCCTCGAGCTGCACATCGACCGCATCAACGAGGTGAGGGTGATCAACACGACCTGCCCGGAGACGGAGGACCGCTACGAGGCGGCGCGGGAGCTCGCGCGCGAAGTCGACCTGATGATCGTCATCGGCGGCCGCAACAGCGCCAACACCGGCAAGCTCGCCGGCACCTGCCGCGCGGCGGGCGTCGAGACGTACCAGATCGAGCGCGAGGATGAGATCCAGCGTGGCTGGCTCGAGGGCAGGCGCGTCGTCGGCGTCACGGCGGGCGCCTCGACGCCGGATGAATCGGTGACGGCGGTGGTCCGCCGGATCAAGCAGCTCGACCCGACGGCGAGGCGCAAGGAGGACACAGCGCGTGCAGGCTAAATCACGATACGGCGCGCCGGACGCGCAGACGGCGGCCTCGACGAACGGGCATAGCCCGGCGACCGACGGCCAGCCGCGCCCGAACGACGGAGTGGCGGCATCGAAGAACGGCAACGGCGCCCACCCGCTGCGCACGGGGAACATCTGCGAGCGGTTGTACTACACATCGACGCGGGCGCCGGAGTTCATCGACATCACCGATGATGTGCGCGAGGTGCTGGCGCGCAGCGAGGTGCAGCACGGCTTCGTCGTCGTCTTCTCGCGCCACACGACGGCCGCGATCCGCATCAACGAGGCAGAGCCGCTGCTGATCGAGGACATGGAGTGCATGCTGGCGCGGATCGCGCCGGCGGGCGTCTACTATCGCCACAACGACCTGACCATCCGCACCGTCAACCTGACTGAAAACGAAGACCTCAACGGCCACTCGCACTGCCAGCACCTGCTGATGGGCGCGAGCGAGATGGTGCCGTGCGCCGATGGCGAGCTGATGCTCGGCGGCTGGCAGCGCATCTTCCTCGTCGAGCTGGATTGCGCCCGCGAGCGCGAGGTGATCGTGCAGGTCGTGGGATCGGCATGACGGTCGGGACGGCGCCGGCCGCGGCGACGACGGACGACGCGCTCGACGCCTGCATCGAGCGTGCGGTCGCGTACATGCGGTCGATCCAGCACGCCGACGGCTACTGGTGGGCGGAGCTGGAGTCGAATGCGACGATGGCCGCCGAGCATGTGATGCTCGAGCATATCCTCGGCATCGGCGAACCCGCGCGGATGCGCAAGCTCGCCCGCTACATCCTCGGCCTGCAACAGGCGGACGGGTCCTGGCCGATCTACTTCGGCGGCCCCGGCGACGTCAGCATCACCACCGAGGCGTACTTCGCGCTGAAGCTCGCCGGCACGCCGCCGGACGCGCCGGAGATGCGACGGGCGCGCGCGTTCGTGCTGGCGCACGGCGGCATCGGCGCGACGCGCATCTTCACGCGCGTCTGGCTGGCGATCTTCGGGCAGTCCGACTGGCAGGCGCTGCCGGCGATGCCGCCCGAAGCGATCCTGCTCCCGGAGCGCTTTCCGCTCAACATCTACGAATTCGCGTCCTGGGCGCGCGCGACGATCGTCGGCATCCTCGTCGTCTGCGCCCGGCGGCCGACCGTGCGCATCGAGCCGGCGCGCGGCGTGGGCGAGCTGTACGCCCGGCCGGAGGACCGCCGGCGCATCGCCTTCAAGCGCGATCGCTCGCTGCTCAGCTGGCGGAACGGCTTCCTCGCGCTCGACCGGCTGCTGCGCCTGCACGAGCGATCGCCGTGGCAGCCGCTCCGCAGGCGCGCGCTGCGGGCGTGCGAGCGCTGGCTGCTCGATCATCAGGAGCGCGATGGCTCGTGGGGCGGCATCCAGCCGCCGTGGGTGTACGCGCTGATCGCGCTGAAGAGCCTCGGCTACGCGAACGATCATCCCGTGATGGCGGCGGGCATCGGCGGCCTGCTGCGCGACTTCGCGATCGAGACCGACGAGACGTTCACCGTGCAGCCGTGCGTCTCGCCCGTCTGGGACACCGCGCTGGCGGTCACGGGCATGCGCGAGGCGGGCGTGCCCGCCGACGACCCGGCGCTGCTTCGCGCCGGACGCTGGCTGCTCTCGAAGGAGATCCGCGCGCGCGGCGACTGGTGCGTGAAGGTGAAGGATACGGCGCCGGGCGGCTGGGCATTCGAGTTCGAGAACGACGGGTACCCAGACACCGACGACACGGCCGAAGTCCTCATCGCCCTGCGCCTGCTGGACCTGCGGGACGAGCGCGCGGACGCATGGCGACGCGGCCGCGGCTGGCTGCTGGCGATGCAGTCGCGCAACGGCGGCTGGGGCGCCTTCGACCGCGACAACACGAAGTCGTTCGTCACGAAGATCCCGTTCGCGGACTTCGGCGCGACGCTGGACCCGCCGACGGAAGACGTGACGGCGCACATCGCAGAATTCCTCGCGCTCGACGGCATGGCGGCCGATGCGCCTGCGCTGCGCCGGGCGCTCGACTACCTGCATCGCACGCAGGAGCGCGACGGCTCGTGGTTCGGGCGCTGGGGCGTGAACTACGTATACGGCCTGGGCGCCGTGCTGCCGGCGCTTATCGCCTGCGGCGAAGATGCCGCGAACCCGCGCGTGCGACGCGGCGTGCGCTGGCTGCTCGCCCATCAGAACGCGGACGGCGGCTGGGGAGAGACGTGTGCGTCCTACGACGACGCGGCGCTGCGCGGGCGCGGCGCGAGCACGGCATCGCAGACGGCGTGGGCGCTGCTGGCGCTGCTCGCCGCCGGCGAGGAGCGCGGCGAGGCGGTGCGCCGCGGCATCGCCTACCTGGCGCGCACACAGCGGCCGGACGGCCAGTGGGACGAGCCGCAGTTCACCGGCACCGGCTTCCCGCGCGACTTCATGCTCAACTACCACCTCTATCGCATCTACTGGCCGCTCTGGGCGCTCGGTCGCTACCGCCGCGCGCTCGCCGGGACGGCGCTGCACCTGCCTGGATCGGCCGCGCTGGCATGACCACGACGATCGACGCGCGCCCGGACGCCGCCGGCCGACCGGAGATCGCCGTCGCGGACGACTGGTGCCGGGCGTACGCGCGCGCCCACGACGAGAACTTCAGCGTCGTCTCCTGGTTCCTGCCGAAGTCCCTGCGGCCGCACTTCTTTGCGCTCTACGCCTTTTGCCGCTGGACCGATGACCTCGGCGACGAGGCGCCGGGAGACCGCCTGGCGCAGCTCGGCGCCTGGGAGCGCGAGCTGCGCGCCTGCATCGCCGGCGAGCGCACGGCGTCGCTGTTCGTGGCGCTCGGCCGCACCATCGACCAGTTCGCGATCCCCGACGAGCCGTTCCTGCGCCTGATCGAAGCGAACCGCATCGACCAGCGGACGCGGAGCTTCGAGACGTACGACGATCTGCTGCGGTACTGCGAGCACTCGGCGACGCCGGTCGGGCGCATGCTGCTGTACGTGCTGGGCTATCGCGACGAGCGGCGGCAGCTGCTCAGCGATGCCACCTGCACGGCGCTGCAACTGGCGAACTTCTGGCAGGACGTCTCCCGCGACCTCGCGAAGGACCGCATCTACATCCCGCTCGAGGACATGCGCAGCGTTGGCTACGACGAAGCAGCGCTGCGCAGCGGCATCGTCGACGAGCGCTACCGCCGGCTGATGCGGTTCGAGGTCCAGCGCGCGCGGGCGCTCTTCGCCGAGGGCGCGGCGCTGGAGCCGCTCGTCGACCGCCGCGCGCGCACCGACGTCCGCCTCTTCCGCCTCGGCGGCGAGGCGGTGCTCGACGCGATCGCGCGGGCGGGCTACGACACGCTGAGCCGCCGGCCGCGCGTCGCGAAGGCGAAGAAGCTCTGGATGGCCGTGAGTAACGGCGTGCGGATGAAGGTGGGGATGTAGGCGGATGACGGTCGTGCGTGCGGAGATCGGCGAGCACGGACGAGGGGCGACGGACAACAGGTCGTCGTTGCACACTGTTGTCCGCTGTCGATCTGCCGGTCCCCGGAAGGAGGCTGCGTGACATCGACCATACTCGCGTCGCCGGCGGATACGACGCCGACCACGCTCGTCGACGCGTACGCGTGGTGCAAGGCGTACACGAAGGAGCGCGCGAAGAACTTCTACTACGCCTTCGCGATCCTGCCGGAGGCGAAGCGAAACGCCATCTACGCCGCCTATGCGTTCAGCGGCTACGTCGATGACATCGCCGACGAGCTGACCGACGCCGTGGAACAGGAGCAGCAACTCGCGGCGGCGCGCGAACGCCTGCGCGCCTGCTACGCCGGCCGGCGCGAAGGGCCGCTCTTCACGGCGCTCGGCGGCGCCGTCGATGGCTTCTCGATCCCGCTCGAGTTCTTCGAGGAGCTCGTCAATGGCGTCGAAATGGACTTCACGATCAACCGCTACGCCAGCTGGGACGACCTATACTCCTACTGCTACCGCGTGGCGTCGATGGTCGGACTGATCTGCACGTCGATCTTCGGCACGAAGACGCACAAGCACGCGCGCGACTTCGCAGTCGACCTCGGCATCGGCCTGCAGATCGTGAACATTATGCGCGACGTGAAGGAGGACGCCGGGCGTGGCCGCGTCTACTTCGCCGCGGACGAGCTGGCGGCGCACGGCCTCACGGACGCCGACATCCTCGCCGGCGTGTACGACGAGCGCTTCGCGGCGCTGATGCGTCAGCAGGGCGAGCGTGCGCACGTCTACTTCCGCAGCGGCAAGCGGCTGCTGCCGCTGCTCGACGTGCGCTCGCGGATGTGCGTGAACGTGCTGCAGGGCGTGTACGCGGAGATCCTCACGCGCATCGAGGCCGCCGACTACGACGTGATGACGCAGCGCGTACGCCTCTCCGGGCGGAAGAAGATGACGGCGATCGGCAGGCTCTGGCTGCAGGCGCTGCTGGTGAAGCCGGCATGAAGGTGGTGATCGCGGGCGCCGGGCTGGCGGGCCTTGCGGCCGCCTGCGAGCTCGCGGACGCCGGCCACGCCGTGACGCTGCTCGAGCGCCGGCCGTGGGCGGGCGGCAAGACCTACTCCGTGCGCGACCGCGAGACCGGAGAGCAGCTCGACAACGGCCAGCACATCGCCATGCGCTGCACCGCGGAGTACGCCGGCTTCCTCGGGCGCATCGGCACGGCGCACCTGATGCGCTGGCAGCGGCGCGTCCGCGTGCCCGTGTTCGACGCCGACGGCCGGCGCTCGCATCTGCGGGCCGATGCGCTGCCGGCGCCTCTGCACATGCTGCCGTCGTTCGCGCTCTACCGGCACCTGCCGGTGGTCGAGAAGCTGCGGGTCGCGCGCGGCATCGTGGCGGTCAGCCGGGAGCGAGCGAGCGCCGACGACGGCGAGACGAGCTTCGGCGACTGGCTGCGGGCGCGCGGGCAGTCGGAGCGCGGCATCGGCGCGTTCTGGGACCTGATCGTCGTGCCCGCACTGAACTGCCGCTGCGACGAGGCCAGCGCCCGGCAGGCACGCTTCGTCTTCCGGGAGGGGTTCCTGCATTCTTCGACCGCCGCCGCGATCGGCGTGCCGAAGGTCGGGTTGAGCGAGCTGCACGTCGCGCCGGCGTTGCGCTACATCGCGTCGCGCGGCGGCGAGTTGCGCACCGGCGCGACGGTCGGGCGCCTGATTGTCGAGGACGGCCGCGTCGCAGGCCTGCAGCTGGCCGATGGCGAGCGCATCGCTGCCGATGCCTGCGTCGCCGCGCTGCCGCCGGCGCAGCTACTCGAATTGCTCGGCGAGCCGGCGCGGGCGCGGCCGCCGTTCGACGCTCTGGCGTCGGTCCGTACGGCGCCGATCGTCAATCTGCACCTCTGGTTCGATGCGTCGGTGGCGCCGTTCGAGTTCGCGGCGTTCACGGGCTGCGACCTGCAGTGGGTGTTCAACCGCACGCGCATCGAGGCGGACGGAGCGCCCGCAACGCCGGTGGGCGCGGAGCATCTCGTCGTGTCGCTGAGCGCGGCGGGGCGCTTCATGCCGCTCGACAGGCAGGCGCTGCTCGAGCTGCTGCTGCCGCAGCTTCGCCGCGCCGTGCCGTCCCTGGCGTCGGCCATACTGCTGCGGAGTGCGGTCATCAAGGAGCCGGATGCGACGTTCGTGCCGGCGCCGGGGCTGCGGCGCCCGGGTACGCGGACGCCGTACCCGAACCTCTTCCTCGCCGGCGCCTATACGGACACGGGCTGGCCGGCGACGATGGAGTCGGCTGTCCGCAGCGGGCGCGCGGCCGCAGCGGCAGCGGGAGAGATCGAATCGCGTGCATCACAGAGACGGCCGCTGGCGGCCGCCGTGCCATAAAGGAGGACGTCATGGGCATCCCCGTCCGGCAAGCGCTCGCGGTCAGCGGCTACCTGATGAAGCAGAAGTTGAAGGGCAACGCGCGGTACCCGCTCGTGCTGATGCTGGAGCCGCTGTACCGCTGCAACCTGGCGTGCGCCGGCTGCGGCAAGATCCAGCATCCCGAGGACGTGTTGAACACGTACCTGACGCCGCAACAGTGCTGGGACGCCGCCGAGGAGTGCGGCGCGCCGGTGGTGTCGATCGCCGGCGGCGAGCCGCTGGTGCACCCGAAGATCGACGAGATCGTGGCGGGGCTCGTCGCGCGGAAGAAGTTCGTCTACCTCTGCACGAACGCGATCCTGCTCGAGCGCTGGCTGCCGAAGCTGACGCCATCGACCTACCTCACGATCAGCGTCCACATGGACGGCATGCGCGAGCTGCACGACGCGATGGTCGACCGGGCGGGCACGTTCGACAAGGCCGTCGCCGGCATCCGCGAGGCGAAGCGCCGGGGATTTCGCGTCAGCACGAACACGACGGTCTTCGCCGACAGCGCGCCGGAGCAGATGGGGCAGCTCTTCACATTCCTCATGGAGGACCTGAAGATCGATGGCATGATGGTCTCGCCGGGCTACGACTATCCGAAGGCGCCGAACCAGAGCGTCTTCCTGCGGCGGCCGCAGATGATCGATACCTTCCGCAAGATCTTCGCGCTGCCGGGGCACAAGAAATGGCGCTTCTTCCATACGCCCCTGTTCCTCGAGTTCCTCCAGGGGAAGCGGGCGATGCAGTGCACGGCGTGGGGGAATCCCACCCGCAACGTCTTCGGCTGGCAGCGTCCCTGCTACCTGATGGCGGAGGGCAATGTGCCGACGTTCAAGCAGCTCATCGAGGAGACGGAGTGGGACCGCTACGGCTACGGTCGTGACGCCCGCTGCACGAACTGCATGGCGCACTGCGGCTACGAGGCGACGGCCGTGAAGGCGACGATGGCGAGCCCGCTTGAGGGCATCCGCGCCGGCGTCGGCGCGATGCTCGGGCGAGGAGCGTGAGCGCACGCGGCCTGCGCCGGCACGGCGAGCACACGCAGGCGACCGACGCGATCGGTGGAGACGGAGAGCGATGAGGACGGTCATTCTGGCGCCGATGTCCCGTGAGGCGCGCGCGATCGGCGGCGACGCGACCATCTGCCCGCACGCGCGCGATATCCCGGCATCGATCCTGGGTCGGCAAGCGGGAACGGGCGCGCCGCCGGAGCACGCGCCGCCCCCCGCGACCCTCCAGTCGCCCGGGCCCGGTGACGCGACAACGCCCGACGGGGAGGCCGCCGTTACATCCAGCGAGCATGCGCCTCCACCCTCTACCGTCGCCCGTCCTGTGCCCGAAGGTACGCCCGTCGCCCATCCAACCATCGTCATCATCGCCGGCGTCGGGGGCGGTCTCGACCCGTCGCTGGCATCGGGCGCGCTGATCCTCGGCCGGCGGGTGCTCGCCGAGGGCCGTCCGGAGCTGACGCCGCATCCGGCGCTGTTCGCCGCCGCCCGCAGCGCCCTGCAGGCCGGTGGCATCGGCTTCGTGTCGTCGCAACTGCTGACGGCCGCCCGCCCGCCCGCCACCGCCGCGGCGAAGCGCGACGCCTGGAACACCTTCGGCGCCGCCGGCGTCGACATGGAGACCTACGAGCTGGCGGCGGCGTTGGAGAGCGCCGGCGTGCCGTGGCTCGCGCTGCGCAGCGTGCTCGACACCGCGGCCTCGACGCTTCCGGCCGCAGTCGCCCGCTGGAGCGCGGAGTCAGACGAGCGGCAGATCGCCCGAGCGGCCCTGCGCACGCCCCGCGACTGGCCGGCGTACCTGCGGCTCGCGCTCGAGCTGCGCGCGTCGCTGCGCGGCCTGCGACGCGGCGTGCCCGTTCTGCGCGCGGCGTTCGCGTCGATCGAATCGCTGCCGGCCGCCCGGTCCCCGCGCCCCGGCGCCGTCGACGTGCCGCTGGTCGGCATCCGCTGACCGCGCGCGATCGACGCCACGCCGGCATGGCCCGGGCATCGACCATGTGCGGATCGTGGCGCCGGTTGTGATCTGCCACTGGATGTTCGAGGTGTCGTCCCGCTGAGGCCGACGTCGTGGAATGCCGACGGGCGCCCCGCCGCAGGCCGCGCGAAAGCAAGCGTGGACCAGTGCGTCCGTACTCCGCGCTGGTGCCATGCGCGTACGATCGTGCCAGGCACGCCCGCATGATCGCGGACGCCCTTGCGGCGCTGGCCTCGCCGCTCCGGGGCATGCGTGCGGTCGCCTCGTGCCCGGGAGCGCGGTCGCCAGATCGGCCGGCGGCGCGACGTGGCGACGCTGATCCGCCTGCCGCGCTGAATCGGCCTGACACGAAGAGGCGAGCATCCCTGCCCGCCTCTCGTTACACGCGGCCCCGCCGCGATCATCTTCGCGGTTCCCGATCCCCGCTAGCCAGTGCCCACGATCCACTACCGGTGCGCCGATCCCTACCCGGTCCTACGCCTCCCGGCGCAGGACGTCGAACGGGTTGTTTGCCGGGTGCACCCCGAAGCGTCCAAGGAAGATGCGCGCCGGCGGCACCGTCCGGCCCGCTTCATCGAGCCGCAGCCGCACGCCGTCGCCGCCACCGATGCGGAAGTCAACGCCGTCCATGCCAGCGTAGGTGTGGAAGCGCACCACCAGCTTGTGGCCGCCGTCGAGCACGCGGATGTCATCGGCGTTCTCCAGCCGCACCTTGTCGACGTCGCGGAAGACCCCGCTCGTCGTCAGTACGGCCGTGAACACGTGGTTGCGGTCGGCGGGCGTCGTCGTGCGGATGTGCAGGCCGCTGGCATCGCTCCAGAAGTACCAGCCGTTCGCGTCGCCGGCGTCGAGCCCGGCCGGCCGCCCCTCGATGCGCAACGGCCAGCGGTCCATACCGGCGCTGGGCGTCGTCGTGGTCGCGCCGTTCGTCGTCGCCGATGGTCCGTCCGCCGATGCGCCGGCTGACGGCGCAGAGGCGACGGCGGTCAGCGCGACGACGGCGAGCGCCGCCGCCAGCAAGCCAATCTTCCTGAACATGGTGCGGTTCCCTTTCTCGCTCTCACGCGCGGGAGTGTCCCGCGCTGCTGATCACGAGTATCGAGCGAGAAGGCGCCGGCGTTGTTACCGCGGCGCGGCGCGCCGGCAAAGAGTGCGTAATCGTTTGGTAACGCAGCGTGCCGCGTCCATCACCGCACCTGGTGCGGCAAGGGCTCGCCGCGCAGGCCGGCGATGCAGTTCTCGACGGCGAGCGTCGCCATCCGCTCGCGCGTGGCATGGCTGGCGCTCCCGATGTGCGGCAGCAGCACGACGTTCGGCGCCGTCAGCAGTGCGTCCGACGACGGCAGCGGCTCCTCCTCCATGACGTCGAGGCCGGCGCCGGCGATCCAGCCTTCGCGCAGCGCCCGCGCGAGCGCCGCCTGATCGACGACGCCGCCGCGCGCGGTGTTCACGAGGACCGCCGTCGGCTGCATCGACCGCAGCGCGCGCTCGTCGATGAGATGGTGCGTCTCGGTGGACAGCGGCACGTGCAGGCTGACGAAGTCCGACACGCGCAGCAGCTGGTCGAGCGGAACAGGCTCGCCGAGCGCCGACGCGGCCGCCGCCGGCGCGCCGTGCGTCGCGTACAGCACGTGCATCGCGAAGCCGCGCGCGCGGCGGGCCACAGCCTGCCCGATCTTGCCGAAGCCCCACGATGCCCAGCGTCGCGCCGTGGACGTCCCGGCCCAACAGCAGCCGCGCGTCCCACGTCCGCCACCGGCCCTCACGGACGAAGCGGTCGCCCTCCGTCACGCGCCGCGCCGCCGTCAGCAGCAGCGCGAACGCGAGGTCGGCCGTCGTCTCGGTGAGGATGCCCGGCGTGTGGCCGACGGCGATCCCCCGCGCGGCAGCCGCCGCGAGGTCGATGTTGTCGCAGCCGACGGCGACGTTGCTGATCACGCGCAGCCGCGGCGATGCCGCGATCAGCGCCGCATCGATGCGGTCGCTGAGCAGGCAGATGATGCCCTCGGCCGAAGCCGCGTGCTGGCGCAGGCGCGCGTCGGGCGGCGGCAGCTCGTCGGGCCACACGTCGAGCGCGGCGACGCGCGCCAGCTCATCGAGCGCACGACCGGGGAGCGCCCGCGTGACGAAGACGCGCGGACGGCGGCTCGCAGCGTCGGTCGCGGACGCGGCGGCGGACGGCTCTGTCATGCGCGCCTCCTTCCCGCGCCGTCATCGACCGTCGTCGCGATGCGCCCGGGCATCCGCTGTGCCTCGGGCTGCGGACGGCCGGTTGCGCTCGCTCCTTGCGCGCGAAGCGCCGCGCGCGGCCGCGGTGCTACCGGGCGCCGGCGAAGATCGGCCGCACTTCGCCATCGACGACGCCGGCGACCAGCTGCAGTGTGGCGTAGAGCGCGGGGTCGAGCGACTTGACGAACGAGCCGATGTTCTCGGTCTCCGCATAATCGTAGATGGCGACGAGGGCGACGCCGCGAATATCGGCGTCGTGGCGGGCGAGCGCAGCGTTGGCGTCGCGCAGCTGCTGGCGCACGAGGCGTCGCATCAGCGTCCCGTCGCCGGGGTCGATCTTCGGCGGCGCCTGGACGATGCCGAACCCGGTCACGGCCAGCGGCTCTGCGGGCAGACGCTGCACCGTCCACGCTTCCACCGTGTCGAACTCGACCGCCTCGCCGACGGCGAGCGTGCCGGCGGACGCGCCGATCTGGTCGAACAGCTGCTCGCGCAGCGCCGACGACTGCGGCGCCCGGCGGATGCGGCTGCTGTTCACATGCACGGTGCCGCTGACGCGCTCCGTGATCAGCGTCCACCATCGGCTGAGGCCGCCGACGACGCTGGCGTAGCCGCCTTCGTCGCGGAGCTTCGCCAGCTGCAGCGGCGCCGGCAGGGCGACTTCGCCGCGTTCGCCGGGCTGGAGGGGCGCCGCCGCCTGCTGCACGCGCTGCACGAAGTCCGAAGCTTCGGGCTCGCTCGACGGCACGGCGGCGCGGGGCGGTACCCACAGCAGGTGCGGGCCCCGCACGAGGCCGGACGACAGTCGCTCTTCCATCGCAGCGCGCGCCTCATCGGCAGCGCGGTCGCTCTCGGGCTGGAAGAGCGTCGCGACCGCCAGCGCGAGGGTGCCGGCGTCGCTCGTCGCGATGTATACCGGCACGGCTGCGTCGTGATCGCAGGCGCTGACGGTGTACGAGCGCCCGCTGCGGCCGCCCGACCAGCCGGCGACGAGCTCGGCGGCGTACGTCGCGACGCGCGCGGGCGCGGACCCGTCGCTCATGACGACAGACCGCGCGGCTTGCGGACGCCTGCGCGCTTGCTCGGCTGCACGCGCGGCGGTTCGCCCGGCGCCTTCGGGAACTGCGGCGGATACGGCGCCTCCCCGAGCCCCGCCTCCTCCTGCGCGCGGACGAGCGCCAGCAGCGGCTCGAGCGAGTGACGCACCTCGTCGATGCTCGCGCCTGGATCGCCGCGCTCGCGGAAGCGATCGGGCACGCTGGCGATGGTGAACGCCGCCGGATCGACGGCGGCCACTTCGTCCCATGTCAGCGGGCAGGAGACGCGCGCATCGGGCAGCGGCCGTACGGAGTAGGCGGAGGCGACGGTTCGGTCGCGCGCGTTCTGGTTGTAGTCGATGAAGACGCCGTGGCGCTCTTCCTTCCACCAGGCAGTCGTCGCCTGTGCCGGCATGCGGCGCTCGACCTCGCGGCCGAGCGCGAGGGCGCAGCGGCGGACCTCGCTGAACCCCCAGCGCGGGGCGATGCGGATGTTGATGTGGATGCCGCGCGAGCCGGACGTTTTGGGGTAGCCGCGCAGGCCCAGCTCGTCGAGCACCGCGCGCACGCCGAGCGCGACGTCGCGCACGTCGGCGAAGGTCGCCTGCGGCGTGGGGTCGAGGTCCACGCGCAGCTCGTCGGGGTGGTCGACGTCGGCGGCGCGGACGGGCCAGGGGTTGAGGTCGATGCAGCCGAGGTTGATCACCCAGGCGAGGTCGGCGGCATCGTCGCAGACGGCGAGCTCGGCACTGCGGCCGCTGGGGAACGTGATCAGCGCCGTCTCCACGCCGGCGGGGCGGTGTTGCGGCGCGCGCTTCTGGAAGAATGGCTCGCCGCCGGTGCCGTCGGGCCAGCGCTTGAGGACCATCGGCCGCCGCATGACGCCGGTCAGGGCGCCGGGCGCGACGGCGAGGTAGTAACGCACGAGGTCGAGCTTGGTGTAGCCGGCTTCGGGGAAGAAGATCTTGTCGGGGTTCGTGATGGTAACGGCGCGACCGCCAGCATCGACCTCGACGGACTTCTGCGGCATCTCGCCTCCGGTACGGGCGCATCGCAAGCGCCGGAGCCCTCACTCTACGCCAATTCGTCGCCGTCGTCGCGGAGGACGGCGCCGGTGGCGACGCGGGAGACGCATCGGACGTCGTGTACGAAGACGGTGCGCGGAATCCTGTTGGTGTTCCGAGATTCTGTCCTCACTAACTGTTCTGTGATTTTGTCCTCTC
>JADMII010000053.1 GCA_015478665.1 Dehalococcoidia bacterium | reverse complement strand
TGCTGCACAAGGACCGTGTCGCCGGGTTCGAGAAGCGCCGTCGCGACGATGCGTATCGCCTCGCTCGCACCCGCGGTGATCAGCACGTCGTCGACGTCGAGGCCAGGGTGCAGGGCCGCGACCGCCGCGCGCAGCTCGCTGCCACCACCGCCCCGTACGTACTCTAGGGGTGCGTCGAACAGCGCCTCCGGCGATATCCCAGAAACCCGGAAGATCTCGGAGGCGGACAGCGGCGCCGGCGCGCTCGCCGAGAGGTCGAACATGCCAGGCGCCAGCCGCTCGCGGTACTCGTGCTCGAGTCGAAGGGGTTGCACGGTGCGGATCGCCTCCTCGGAATGCAGCGATGGCACCCTATCGCGCCGAGATTGCGCGCCCGTGAAGAAGCTTACGGATGTCTTACGCCGCACCCACGCGTCCGCGATAAGACCTGAGGTCGTCAAGAACGTAAGCGATCCGTAAGGATCGGCCGATACCATAGGGCAGAACTGAGCGGATCCGCATAGGAAGGCGCCGCGTGACGGTGGAACGAATTCTTGTCGTTGAGGACGAGCCGATGGTGGCGGAGGTCGTCGAACGCTACCTCCGCCGCGACGGCTACGACGTGCATGCCGTCCACGACGGCCAGGCGGCGCTCTCTGCGTTCGACCAGTTCCGCCCCGATCTCGTGGTGCTCGACTTGATGCTCCCCGGCCTCGACGGTATCGAGCTCTGCCGCCGGCTCCGGACGCGCGGTGACACGCCCGTGATCATGCTGACGGCGCGCAGCGAGGAGATCGACAAGCTCCTCGGTCTGGGCGTCGGCGCCGACGACTACGTCACGAAGCCCTTCTCGCCGCGAGAGGTGGTCGCGCGCGTCAAGGCCGTGCTCCGCCGCGCCCGGCAGCCGGCCGTCTCGGACGACGGTGAGTCGGTTCGTTTCGGCGATCTCCGCCTCAACGGCCGCAGCCGCAGCGTCGAAGACGGGCGCGGCCCCATCCCGCTCACCGCGCGCGAGTTCGATCTGCTATTTCACCTCGCCAGCCATCCGAACCAGGTGTTCACCCGCGATCAGCTCATGACGTCCGTCTGGGACTACGCGTTCGCCGGCGATTCCACCACGGTGACGGTCCACATCCGCCGCTTGCGTGCGAAGATCGAGGCCGACCCGGCGCGGCCCCGCCATCTGAAGACGGTGTGGGGAGTGGGGTACAAGTTTGAACCGTAGCGTGCCCCCGCCGAGTCCCGCAGCGTCGGCGTGGCGCGGCTGGCTCGGCGCGGCGCTCGCGCTGACGCTCGGCATCGGCAGCGCTGTGCTCGTCGCGCAGCTCATGATGGCGCCGCCGGCCGGCGACCTGCGCCAGCTCGCCGCGTATCTCGCGATCTCGGGCGTCGTCACGCTGGCCGGCGGATGGATCGCCATCCGCATCGTCGACCACGTCGTGGGCTTCAGCCTGCGCACCAAGTCGTTCTTCGCCGCCGCCACCGGCTCCGCTGTCGCCCTCCTCAACATCGTCATCGTCGCGCAGTTGATGTTCGTCTCGACCGGGCACGACTTCAAGCTGCTGCTGGCGCTCATCGCGTTCAGCGCCGTCGTCACCGTCTTCTTCAACCTCAGGATCGCATCCGCGACGGCGCGCCGCCTGGAAGCGATCACGGCCCTCGTGCGGGCGCTCGCATCGGGCGACTACGCGGGGCGCGCGGAGGTCTCCGGCCGCGATGAGGTGGCGCGCCTCGCCCGGGACGTGAACTCGCTCGCCGAGCGCCTCCACACTGCCGAAGCGGAGCGGACCCTGCTCGATGCCGAGCGCCGCGAGTTGACATCGTCGATCTCGCACGACCTGCGGACGCCGCTCGCCAGCGTGCGCGCCATGGTCGAGGCGCTCGATGATGGCGTCGTCACCGACGATGCGGAGGTGCAGCGCTACTACGCCACCATCCGTCGCGAGATAGAGCGCCTGAGCCGCATGATCGGCGACCTCTTCGAGCTCGCCCAGATCGACTCGGGAGCGCTGCGGCTGGAGATGCGCCCCGTTGCGCTCCAAGAGATCGTCACCGAGGTGGTCGACGCGATGCAGGCGCAGGCGCGCGTCGCCGGCGTCAGCCTCGCGCTTCGCATCGAGTCCGAGCCGCCCCTGATCGCGCTGGACGGCGCCCGCATCGAACGCGCCGTGGCGAATCTTGTCCGCAATGCTATCGAGCACACGCCGCCCGCCGGCAGCATCGATGTCCGCGTCGCCTGCCTCGATCATGAGGCGATGATCCGCATCGCCGACACCGGCGACGGCATCGACCCCGCCGATCTTCCGCACATCTGGACGCGCTTCTATCGCGCCGACAAGTCACGGAACCGCTCGGGCGCGATGTCCGACGGCGCCGGCCTGGGCCTGGCGATCACCCGTGGCATCATCCAATCGCACGGCGGCACGATCGGCGTGCACTCCGAACTCGGCCGAGGCACCGAGTTCACGGTGCGACTACCGGTGGGTTGAAC
>JADMII010000007.1 GCA_015478665.1 Dehalococcoidia bacterium | reverse complement strand
CGCATCTGCTTCGTGAACAAGATGGACCGCATGGGCGCGAACTTCTGGCGCACGGTCGAAATGATCGTCGAGCGCCTCGGTTCGAAGCCGGTGCCGGTCCAGATCCCGATCGGCGCCGAAGCGGAGTTCGAGGGCGTGATCGACCTCATCGAGATGAAGTCGTACACGTTCAGCGGCGAGCGCGACGACCCGCCGGTCGTCGCCGAGATCCCGCAGACGTACGCGGCCGAGGCGGCGGAGTGGCGCGAGAAGATGATCTACGCCATCGGCGACGTGGACGAGCAGACGGAGCTGAGCATCCTCGAAGGCCACGGGCTGACGAAGCACGAGATCGTCGCGGCGCTGCGCCGCGTGACGCTCGCCAGCGCGGCGACGCCGGTGCTCTGCGGCAGCGCGCTGAAGAACAAGGGCGTGCGGCTGCTGCTCGACGCCGTGGTGGCGTATCTGCCGTCGCCGCAAGAAGTACCGCCGGTGCTCGGCACGGATCCGAAGACGGGTGGCGAGATCGAGCGGCGCCCGACCGACGAGGAGCCGTTCTCGGCGCTGGCCTTCAAGATCGTCAGCGACCCGTACGTCGGCCGCCTCGCCTACTTCCGCGTCTACTCGGGTCGCCTGACCTCCGGCACCAGCGTCTACAACTCGACGCGCGAGAAGACCGAGCGCGTGAGCCGGATCATGCAGATGCACGCGAACCATCGCGAGGAAGTGCCGGAGGTCGGCGCCGGCGGCATCGCGGCGATGGGGATGAAGGTGACGACGACCGGCGACACGCTCTGCGACCCGTCGCAGCCGGTGGTGCTCGAGTCGATCACCTTCCCGGAGCCGGTGATCCACATCGCCATCGAGCCGAAGACGAAGGACGACCAGGACCGCATGGGCGAGGCGCTGAGCAAGCTCGCCGAAGAGGACCCGAGCTTCCGGATGAAGTACGACCAGGACACGGGCCAGACCATCCTCTCCGGCATGGGCGAACTGCATCTCGATGTCATCGTCGACCGCATGAAGCGCGAGTTCCGCGTCGAGTCGAACGTCGGCCGGCCAGAGGTGGCGTTCAAGGAGACGATCAAGCAGGCGGCGCGCGCCGAGGGACGCTTCGTGCGCCAGACCGGCGGCCGCGGCCAGTTCGGCGTCGCGCGGGTCGAGATCGAGCCGCTGGAGCGCGGCGCGGGCTTCGAGTGGGTCGACAAGGTCGTCGGCGCCGAAGTGCCGAAGGAGTTCATCAAGCCGACCGAAGAGGGCGTGCGCAGCGCGCTCGAGAGCGGCGTCGTCGCCGGCTACCCGGTGATCGATGTGCGCGTGACACTCGTCGGCGGCGACTACCACCCGGTCGACTCATCGGAGATGGCGTTCAAGACGGCCGGGTCGATGGCGTTCCAGGCGGCGATGGACAAGGCGCAGCCCGTCTTGCTGGAGCCGGTGATGCGGCTCGAGATCAGCACGCCGGAAGAATTCTACGGCGACGTCCTCGGCGACGTCAGCGCCCGCCGCGGCCAGATCACGGACTACGACCAGCGCGGCAACCTGAAGGTGATCCGGGCGATGGTTCCGCTCGCGGAGACGTTCGGATACGCTACCGAACTGCGTTCCCTCTCGCAGGGCCGCGCGAGCTACAGCATGGAGTTCGACCACTACGAGGAAGTGCCGAGGAACGTGGCGGAGAAAATCGTCGGGACGCGCTCGAAGCGCGTGGTGCGCGCCGGGGTCTAGCGGCGCGAAGGCCGGCGCGGCGTCACCGTCGCGGGCAAAAGGCGGGCAGAAGGCGAAGGTATGGCAAGGCAGAAGATCCGGATCCGGCTGAAGGCGTTCGACCACCGCATCCTCGACCAGTCGGCCGAGCAGATCGTGGAGGCCGCCGAGCGCACCGGCGCCGCCGTCGCCGGTCCGATCCCGCTGCCGACGGAGATCAGGAAGTTCTGCGTGATCCGCTCGCCCTTCGTGCACAAGGACTCGCAGGAGCAGTTCGAGATTCGCACGCACAAGCGGCTGATCGACATCCTCGAGCCGACGTCGAAGACGGTGGACACGCTGATGCGCCTCCAGCTGCCGTCCGGCGTCGACATCGAGATCAAGTTGTAGAGGGACGGCGATGCCACTCGAGGGGCTGCTCGGCCGCAAGCTGGGCATGACGCAGGTGTTCGACAAGGAGGGCCGCATCCACGGTGTCACCGTGGTCGAGGCCGGTCCCGTCGTCGTCACCCAGGTGAAGAGCGCCGAGAAGGACGGCTACGCGGCGGTCCAGGTGGGCTACGGCATGCGCAAGCGTCTCAACAGCGCCATGCGCGGGCACCTGAAGAAGCTCGGCGACTTCCGCCTGCTGCGCGAGTTCCGCGTCGTCGGCGATGAGACGTACAGCGTCGGCGACCGGGTGGGCCTCGATCTGTTCGAGGAGGGCGACCTGGTCGACGTCGTCGGCGTCTCGCGCGGTCGCGGCTTCGCGGGCGGCGTGCGGCGCTGGAACTTCAGCGGTGGCCCGAAGACGCACGGCCAGTCGGACCGCCACCGGGCGCCGGGGTCGATCGGCGCCGGCACGACGCCGGGGCGCGTGTACAAGGGCCAGCACATGGCCGGCCACATGGGCGCGGCGCAGGTGACGGCGAAGAACCTGCGCATCATTGCCAAGGACGAGGGCAAGGGACTGCTGCTGATCGAAGGCGCGGTCCCCGGCGCGACCAACGGCACCGTGCGCATCCGCCGCGCGGTCAAGCAGGGCAAGAAGAAGTAGCGATGAAACTGAGCGTGCACGACATCGCCGGCAAGGAAGTGGAGAGCATCGAGGTCGATGACGCCGTGTTCGGCATCGCGCCGAACGCCCCCGTCGTGCACCAGGCGCTCGTCGCGACGCTGGCGAACCGGCGCGTCGGCACGGCGACGACGAAGACGCGCGGCGAGGTCGCCGGCTCGACGCGCAAGATCCGCAAGCAGAAGGGTACCGGCGCGTCGCGGCAGGGCGGCATCCGCGCGCCGCAGCACCGCCACGGCGGCATCGTGCATGGGCCGCGGCCGCGCAGCTACGCGAAGGACCTGCCGAAGCGCATGCGGCGCCTGGCGATCCGCTCGGTGCTCTCGGCGAAGGCCGCCGACGGCTCGCTGCGCGTCGTGCAGAGCCTGCCGAACACGACGCCGAGCACGAAGGCGATGGCCGGCGTATTGCGGGCGCTCGGCTTCGAGCGCTCGGTGCTCGTCGTTACCGGTCAGCCGGACGGCGTCGTGAAGGCGAGCGCGGGCAACCTGCAGAAGGTGAGCCTGCTGCCGGCCGCCTGCCTGAATGTGGCGGACATGCTGGCGAGCCAGGGCCTGCTGATGACGGTCGAGGCCGTCCGCGGCGCCGAGGCGCTCTGGGGCGGCGAGCGGGCGAAGAAGCGGGTCGTGAAGGCGGAGGCCTGAGATGCCCAAACAACTGCACGCCTATGGCATCATCCTGCGGCCGCTGATCACGGAGAAGGCGCAGAACATGACCGCGATCGGCAAGTACGCGTTCGAGGTCGACAAGCGCGCCAACAAGCTGCAGGTGAAGGAGGCCGTCGAGGCCACCTTCGAGGTCCGGGTGACGGCGGTCAACACCTGCATGATGAAGGGCAAGGTGCGGCGCTACGGTCGCAATGCGACGAAGCAGCCGGACTGGAAGAAGGCGGTCGTGACGCTCGCGCCCGGCGAGAAGATCGAACTGTTCGAGGGCGTATAGCGATGGCAATCAAGCAGTTCAAGCCGACATCGCCCGGCCGTCGCGGCAGCTCCGGCTTCACCTTCGACGAGATCACGAAGAAGAAGCCCGAGAAGTCGCTGCTTGCGACGCGCAAGAAGACGGCCGGCCGCAACGCGCAGGGGCGCATCACCGTGCGCCACCGTGGCGGCGGCCCGAAGCGGCGCATCCGCATCGTCGACTTCAAGCGCGACAAGCTCGGCGTGCCGGGGCGCGTCGCGGCGATCGAGTACGACCCCGGGCGCACGTCGCGCATCGCGCTGGTATCGTACCGCGACGGCGACAAGCGCTACATCATCGCGCCGGTCGGCCTGAAGGTGGGCGACACCGTGCAGTCGGGGACGGAGGCGGAGGTGCGCGTCGGCAACAGCCTGCCGCTGCAGAACATGCCCAACGGCAGTGTCATCCACAACATCGAGCTGACGCCGGGGCGCGGCGGCCAGATCGTGCGCAGCGCCGGCGCATCGGCGCAGCTGATGGCGAAGGAGGGCGAATACACGCTGTTGCGGCTGCCTTCGGGCGAGATGCGGCGCGTGCTCTCGGTCTGCATGGCCACGGTGGGCCAGGTGGGGAACGTCGAGAACAGCCTGATCAAGCTGGGCAAGGCGGGCAGGACGCGGCACCGCCGGCGCCGGCCGCAGGTGCGGGGCTCCGCGATGAACCCGGTCGACCACCCGCACGGCGGCGGCGAGGGCAAGCAGCCGGTCGGCATGCCCAGCCCGAAGTCGCCGTGGGGCAAGCCGACGCTCGGCAAGCGCACGCGCGGCCGCAAGCCGTCGGACCAGTACATCGTGCGGCGGAGGACGAAGTAGATGTCGCGATCGATCAAGAAGGGGCCGTTCATCGAGCCCAAGCTCATGCGCAAGGTCGAAGTCGTCAAGCGTACGAACGCGCGCACCGTGATCCGCACCTGGTCGCGCGCCTCGACGATCATGCCGGAGATGGTAGGCCTGACGATCGGCGTCCACGACGGGCGGCGGCACGTGCCGATCTTCGTGTCGGAGAACATGGTGGGCCACAAGCTCGGGGAGTTCGCGCTGACGCGCCACTTCCGCGGCCACACCAGCAAGTCGGAGAAGGCATCGCAGCAGCGCGGCGGTGGCCCGGGCGGCGGCGCCCGAACGTAGCGAGGAAACGGCGCACGTACGGGTGCGCGAAGCATCGAGGGTGGCCGCGGCGGCTGCCCGCGTGAAGGACGGCGATGGAAGTCAGCGCGACGGCAAAATACCTTCCTGTTTCGGCCCGCAAGATCCGGCTCGTGCTGGATCAGCTTCCCGGCAAGCGCGTCGACGAGGCGATCATGATGCTGCGCTTCCTGCCGACGCCGCATGCGCGGCTGGTGGAGAAGGTGGTGAAGTCCGCCGCGTCGAACGCGGAGAACAACTACGCGCTCGATGCCGAGGCGCTGCGCATCAAGCGCGCGTATGCGGGCGAGTCGCGGACGCTGAAGCGGTTCAAGGCGAAGGCGCGCGGGCGAGTCGCGCCGATACTCCGCCGCACGAGTCACGTGACGGTAATCGTGGAGGAACAGTAGTGGGTCACAAAGTACACCCGACAGGGTTCCGCGTCGGCGTCATCTACGACTGGCAGAGCAAGTGGTACGCCGACCGGAACTACAAGTCGCAGCTCCACGAGGACATCGCCATCCGCAAGCGGATCATGGACGTCCGCGGCGTCGACGCCGGCATCTCGCGCGTCGAGATCGACCGTAACCCGAACCAGCTGACCGTGACGATCAGCACGGCGAAGCCCGGCATCGTCATCGGCCGCAGCGGCGCGAACGTCGACCAGCTGCGCTCGGAGCTGGAGAAGTCGACAGGCAAGCGCGTGCGGGTGAACATCAACGAGATCCGTCAGCCGGAGCTCGATGCCTACCTCGTCGCGCGCAGCATCGCCGAGCAGCTGCAGCGGCGCGTCGCCTTCCGTCGTGCGATTAAGCAGACGGTGCAGCGGACGATGCAGCGCGGCGCGAAGGGGATCAAGGTGGTCGTCGGCGGCCGGCTGGGCGGCTCCGAGATGTCCCGCCGCGAGTCGGAGAAGCAGGGCCAGATCCCGCTGCACACGCTGCGCGCGGACATCGACTTCGGCATCGCCGAGGCGCACACGACGTTCGGGCGCATCGGCGTGAAAGTGTGGATCTACAAGGGCGAGATCATGCCGGAGCCGAAGCGGCGGCCGGAAGAAGCGGGCGGCGGACCGAGCGCGTCCGAAGGTTCGCCGGCGATCCCCGGGCCGGGCGAGGGCGCGCGGGCCACGGTGGCGGGCGAGTAACGGGCGATGCTGCAACCCAAACGACAGAAATTCCGGAAACAGCACCGCGGCCACCGTCGCGGCCAGGCGAACAGTGGCAACGAAGTGAGCTTCGGCGAGTTCGGCCTACAGGCGATCGGCGCCGCCTGGATCGACAGCCGCCAGATCGAGGCGGCGCGGCGCGCGATCACGCACGAGCTGAAGCGCGGCGGCAAGGTGTGGATCCGCATCTTCCCGGACAAGCCGGTGACGTCGAAGCCGGCGGAGACGCGCATGGGCAGCGGCAAGGGGGCGCCCGACCACTTCGTCGCCGTCGTCAAGCCGGGGCGCATGCTGTTCGAGGTGGCCGGCGTCAAGGAGGACCTGGCGCGCGAGGCGCTCCGCCTGGCCTCGCACAAGCTCTCCGTCGAGACGCGCACCGTGGCCAAGGAACGCGAGGGGATCTGATGGCCGGACGCAAGAAGAAGGAGCGCGCGGAGCACCTGCGCGGGCTCTCCGACGAGACCCTCGACAAGGAGCTGACGGAAGCGTACCGGCGGCTCTTCACGGTGCGGCTGCAGCTGACGACGCGCCAGCAGACGAACACGAGGGAGAAGTCGAACATCACCCGCCAGATCGCCCGCATTCGCACGCTGCAGCGGGAGCGCCAGCTGGCGGCGCACTACGCGCCGCAGGTGGCCGGGAGGAAGTAACCGATGGGATCGCTCGAAAAGGCGCAGCTGGGAACGGTGATCAGCAACAAGATGGACAAGACCGTCGTCGTGCGCGTCGACCGCCAGAAGCGGCACCGGCTCTACGGCAAGACGCTGCGCCGCACGCTGCGCTACAAGGCGCACGACGAGCACAACGCGTGCCGCCTGGGCGACATCGTCCGCATCGCCGAAACGCGCCCGCTCTCGCGCGAGAAGCGCTGGCGCGTCGTCGAGGTCGTGACGAAGGGCGACGTCGCCGAGGTGGCGCCGCGCGAGATCGGCGCCCGCATCATCGAAGAGACGCGCGCGGCGGCGGCCGCAGAGGCGGACTCGCGCACGGCCGAGGCGGCGACGCCTGTTGGCGCGACGGGCGATGCCGAGGCGGCCTCGCGCATGATCGCGGACGCCGTCGAGGCGCCGGTGATCGCGCAGCCGGCGGAGGCTGCCGTCGCGCCGCCGGCGGAGGAGCCGATGGCGACGGAGCCGGACATCGAGATCGTCGATGACACGCCGCTGGCGCCGGCCGGGCAGGTCGACGCGCTCGCTGAGGACGCGGCCGCGACGCGCGAGGAGGGCGAGGCGTGATCCAGCAGTACTCGCGGCTCAAGGTCGCGGACAACTCGGGCGCGCGCTCGCTGATGTGCATCACCGTGCTCGGCGGCTCGGGCCGGCGTTACGCGCGCGTCGGCGATGTCATCGTCGCCTCGGTGAAGCAGGCGCAGCCGGGCGCGGGCGTCAAGAAGGGCGACGTCGTGAAAGCCGTCGTCGTGCGCACCGCGAAGGCGTACGGCCGGCCGGACGGCTCGTACATCCGCTTCGACGAGAACGCGGCGGTGGTGCTTTCGGACAAGCAGAACCCGAAGGGGACGCGCATCTTCGGGCCGGTGGCGCGCGAGCTGCGCGAGCGGAACTTCACGAAGATCGTCTCGCTGGCGCCGGAGGTGGTGTAGCGATGCGCAAGATCAAGCGCGACGACAACGTGCTGATCCTCGCCGGACGCGACCGCGGCAAGACCGGGATCGTGCGGCAGGTGATCGGCGGCGGCGACCTGGTGAAGGTAAAGGGGCACCGCCCGAAGCTGACGGAAGACCTGGTCTTCGTCACCGGCATCAACATCTCCAGGCGGCACACGAAGCAGCAGCCGGGGGTCGTCCAGGCCGGCATCATCGAGAAGGAGATGCCGCTGCCACTGTCGAAGGTGATGGTGATCTGCAAGAGCTGCAACAAGCCGGCGCGTGTCGGCTTCACCGTCCGCAACAACGAGAAGCACCGCGTCTGCCGCAACTGCGGCGAGGACATCGACTGATGGCGCCGAGACTGAAAGAACGCTACAGGAGCGAGATCCTGCCGGAGTTGATGCGCGAGTTCAGCTACGCGAACGTCATGCAGGCGCCGCGCGTCGAGAAGGTGACGCTGAACATCGGGCTCGGCGAGGCTCGGGAGAACGCGCGCGCCGTCGACTCCGCGACGTCGGACCTGGCGACGATCACGGGACAGAAGCCGGTGGTGACGAAGGCGAAGCGCGCGATCGCCAACTTCAAGATCCGCGAGGGGATGAACGTCGGCGCGTCGGTGACGCTGCGCGGCGACCGCATGTACGAGTTCCTCGACCGCATGCTGAACGCCGCCCTGCCGCGGATCCGCGATTTCCATGGCGTGCCGACGAAGGCGTTCGACGGCCGCGGCAACTTCAGCCTCGGCGTGCGCGAGCAGCTGATCTTCCCGGAGATCGACTACGACAAGGTGGACCGCATCCGCGGCATGCAGGTGAACATCGTCACGACGGCGAAGACGGACGAAGAGGGCAGACGGCTGCTCGAGCTGATGGGCATGCCGTTCGCGAAGGATCGGACGTAGGGATGGCCAAGACATCGTTGATCGTCAGGGCGAATCGCGAGCCCAAGTACTCGACGCGGGCGAAGAACCGTTGCCGGCTGTGCGGCCGGCCGCGCGCCTACATCCGTCACTTTGCGCTCTGTCGCATCTGCTTCCGCGGCCTGGCGCTGCGCGGGCAACTGCCGGGCGTGAAGAAGTCGAGCTGGTAGCGACGAGCCGGGTCGCCGCGGGCGGCCCATCCCGAAGCTCGCCGGGGGGCGAGAGCACGGGAGAAACGAGGGAGGCCGACGCCTTGAACATGACGGACCCGATCGCGGACATGCTGACGCGGATCCGCAACGCCGTGACGGCGAAGCACGAGTACGTGAACATCCCGGCATCGAAGATGAAGCTGGCGATCGCGGACGTGCTCAGCAAAGAGGGATTCATCCGCGGCTACGAGCTGACGGACGAAGCCAACAAGAAGCTGATGCGGGTGCAGCTGAACTACACCGGCAAGAAGGACCCGGTGCTGACGGGGCTCCAGCGGGTGAGCAAGCCCGGCCTGCGCGTCTACGTGCAGAAGCGCGAGATCCCGCGCGTCTACGGCGGGCTGGGCATCGCCATCCTGTCGACGCCGCAGGGGATCATGACGGGCCAGGACGCCTGGCGGCGCAGCATCGGCGGCGAAGTCATCTGTTACGTGTGGTAGGGCGATGTCACGAATAGGCAAGCTTCCCATCCAGATCGCGAAGGGCGTCGAGCTCGACATCGACGGCTCGACCGTGCGCGTCACGGGCCCGAAGGGCGAGCTCGTGCGCGAGTTCCCGCCGCAGGTCGCGTTCGACCTCGGCGACGGCAAGGTGACGGTGACGCGCGAGAACGACGAGAAGCAGGTGCGCGCGCTCCACGGGCTCTCGCGGTCGCTGCTGGCGAACATGATCACCGGCGTCTCCGATGGCTATACGAAGACGCTGGAGCTGCAGGGGGTCGGCTACCGCGCGCAGCAGGCCGGCCCGAAGGTCACACTCTCCGTCGGCTTCTCGCATCCGGTCGAAGTGACGCCGCCGGCCGGCATCCAGCTCCAGGTCGAGGGCACGACGCGCGTCCACGTCCGCGGCATCGACAAGGAGCTGGTCGGGCAGATCGCCGCGAACATCCGCAAGGTGCGGAAGCCCGAGCCCTACAAGGGGAAGGGCATCCGCTACCTGGGTGAGCGCGTGCGCAGGAAGGCCGGCAAGGCCGGCAAGGCAGGAAAGTAGAATGGCGGGTTCGAGCACGGCGCGGGCAGCGCGCATCCGGCGCCACAGCCGGGTGCGAAAGACCGTCGAGGGCACCGGCGTGCGGCCGCGGCTGGCCGTCTACCGCAGCCTCTCGCACATTTACGCGCAGGTGATCGACGACGAGCGCGGGCACACGCTGGCCGCTGCTTCGGACGTCGAGCCCGCGCTCAAGGACGGCGCCGGCACGAAGACCGAGCGCGCGAAGGCCGTCGGCGAGGCGGTCGCGAAGAAGGCCGTGGCGGCCGGCGTCGTGCAGGTGGTGTTCGACCGCGGCGGCAATCGCTATCACGGGCGGGTGAAGGCGCTGGCGGATGCCGCGCGGGCGTCCGGCCTGGAGTTCTAGCGGAAGAGACGGAGACGGACATGGTAGGACCGAGACAGCAGAGGGGCGAGGGCCGCGGCGAGGGCCGTGACGGCGAGTTGCAGGAGAAGGTCGTCTACATTAACCGCGTCTCCAAGGTGGTGAAAGGCGGCCGCCGCTTCAGCTTCAGCGCCGTCGTCGTCGTCGGCGATGGCCAAGGGCGCGTCGGCGCCGGCATGGGCAAGGCGAACGAGGTGCCGGAGGCGATCCGTAAGGGCTCGGCGATCGCCCGCAAGCACCTGATCACGGTGCCGATGAACAAGACGACGATCGCCCACCCGACGATCGCGCGCTTCGGCGCCGCGAAGGTGATGATGAAGCCGGCCTCGGCAGGTACGGGCGTCATCGCCGGCGGCGGCGTCCGCGCGGTGATGGAGTCGGCCGGCGTCAAGGACGTGCTGACGAAGTCGCTCGGCTCTTCGAACGTCATCAACGTCGTGAAGGCGACGATCCAGGGGCTCGCGGGGCTGCGCGACCCGCGACGCGAGATCGCACGCCGGCGGGGGTCGGTGAACCGGAGGCAGCAGGCAGAGGCGCCGCGATGACGAAGATCCAGGTGACGTGGGAGCGCAGCGGCATCAACCAGCGCGACGACCAGAAGCGCACGATCCGCGCGCTCGGCCTGCGCAAGCTGGGCCAGACCGTCGAGCACGAGGACAACCGCACGATCCGCGGCATGATCCTCAAGGTGCGGCACCTCGTCGCCGTGCGGGAGGTCGAGTAGATGCAGCAGCACGAATTGCGTCAGCCGAAGGGCGCGACGCACACACGCAAGCGCGTGGGCCGCGGCAACGGCAGCGGCCGCGGCACGTACTCCGGCAAGGGCATGAAGGGCCAGAAGGCGCGCGCCGGCGGCGGCGTCCGCCCGGGGTTCGAGGGCGGTCAGCTGCCGCTCGTGCGGCGGATGGCCCGCAAGCGCGGCTTCCGCAACCCGTTCCGCATCGACTACGAGGAAGTGAACGTCGGCCAGCTCGGCGCGCGCTTCGCGGCCGGCGGCGAGGTGAACGCCGCGTCGTTGCGCGCCGCCCGGCTGATCCGCAGCGCCCGGCGGCCCGTCAAGGTGCTCGGTGACGGCGAGCTCAGCGTGAAGCTGAGCGTGGAAGCGACGAGCTTCACGCGCTCGGCAATTGCTAAGATCAACGAGGCCGGCGGCAGTGTCCGCTGGCTCAACGGCGAGCCCGAGCGGCCGGCGGCAGAGCCCGCCGCGGAGGACGCCGGCACGGCGAAGCGGCCGCGCGCGCAGAAGGCGCAGACGGCATCGAGCGAGCCCCCGACCGGTGGGGAGGAAGAGGCACCCGATGGCGCTGGCAGCTAGCCGACAGCAAGCCGCATCGCGTCCCCGCCTGCTGCAGGCGGTGCTGGATGCCCTCCAGCAGGAGGACGTACGCAAGAAGCTGCTGATCACGGGAGCGCTCCTCGTCGTCTTCCGCTTCGTCGCCCACATCCCGATCCCGGACGTCGACCCGCGCCAGATCCAGAGCGCCTTCAACCAGAACCAGGTGCTGGGGCTGTTCAACCTGTTCAGCGGCGGCGCCCTGCGCCGGATCAGCATCGCCGCGCTCGGTGTCTATCCGTACATCACGGCGACGATCATCATGCAGCTTGTGACGCCGCTCTTCCCGTCGTTGCACAACCTGCAGAAGGAAGGGGAGGCCGGCCGCCACAAGCTGGAGCTCTACCAGTACTGGATGTCGGTGCCGCTCGCGTTGGTGCAGGGCTACGCGCAGCTGGTGATCCTGCGGCGGATCGCCCCGCAGGCCTTCCAGTTCAGCCCCGGCTTCAGCGGCAGCGACGCGCTGCCGACGGTCACCGCGCTCTTCGCGCTGACCGCGGGCTCGATGTTTCTCGTGTGGATCGGCGACCTGATCACGGAGAACGGCATCGGCAACGGCATCTCGCTGATCATCTTCGGCGGCATCGTCGCCGGCATGCCGGGGCTGCTGAACCAGGTCTTCAACTCGACGATCGGCATCTTCGGCCTGCTCCTGCTCGTCGTCGTGGCGGTCGGGCTGGTCGCGGCGATGGTCTGGATGCAGGAGGCGATCCGCAAGATCCCTGTCCAGTATGCGAAGAGCGTGTTTAGAGCCGGAAAGATGTACCGGCAGTCCGGGCAGAGCCATATCCCCTTGCGGGTGAACTCCGCCGGCATGATCCCGCTGATCTTCGCCTTCTCGATCGTCATCCTGCCGACGCTGGGCGCGCAGTACTTCCAGACGTCGAGCACCACCTGGGTGCGGGATGTCGCGCTCTTCGTCAACCGGGTGTTCGCGCCGGGACGCGACGCGGACGGCCACGGTTCCAGCAGCGCCTACGGCTTCTACCTTGCCGTCTTCTTCCTGGTGGTGATCTTCAGCTTCTTCTACACGCTGGTCGTCTTCCAGCAGCAGAACCTGGCGGAGAATCTCCAGAAGCAGGGCGGCTTCGTGCCGGGCATCCGCCCCGGCCGGCCGACGGGCGAGTACATCATGCGCGTGCTCGTGCGCATCACCTGGGCCGGGGCGATCTTCCTCGGCGTCGTGGCCGTCATCCCCTATCTGGCGACGGGCTGGTTCGGCATCACGTCGCTGCAGATCAGCAGCACCGGCCTCCTGATCGTCGTCGGCGTGGTCATCGATACGATGAAGCAGCTCGAAGCGCAGCTGCTGATGCGGAACTACGAAGGGTTCATACGCTAGGTGCACGTCATCTTCTTCGGGCCCCCGGGCGTCGGCAAGGGCACGCAGGCGTTGATCATCGCCGGCCGCATGGGCTGGGCGCACATCTCGACCGGCGACATGCTGCGCGCACACGTCCGGGAGGGCACCGAGCTCGGCCGCCAGGCGAAGGCGTACATGGATCAGGGCCTCCTCACGCCCGATGAGCTCGTCATCGACATGTTCATGGCGCGCCTCGCCGAGATCGGCGGCCGCGGCTTCGTCCTCGACGGCTTCCCGCGCACGCTCCGGCAGGCAGAAGCGCTCGACGCCGCGCTCGCCCGCGACGGGCGCGCCATCGACGTGGCGATCAACATCACCGCGCCGGACGAGGTGCTGCTGGAGCGCATGCAGGCGCGCGCGGCAGAGAGCGCCCGCAGCGACGACACGCCGGAGGCGATGCGGAAGCGCCTCGACGTGCAGAAGCCACCCGCCGACCTGCTCGCGCACTACCGCGACGCCGGCAAGCTGCGTGACGTCGACGGCAGGCCGGCGGTCGAGGCGGTGACCGATGCCATCGCGGCCGCGCTCGCGGCGGTGGGGCCGGACTGAGATGCCGATCATCATCAAGTCCGACGACGAGATCGCGATCATGCGGCACGCAGGCAGCGTCGTCGCCAACACGCTGGCGCGCCTGGTCGAGGAGCTGCGGCCGGGACTCGTCGTCAAGGGGCTCGACAAGGTCGTCCGCAAGGAGTTCGAGAAGCACCACGTGCTGCCGACATTCCTCGGCTACCACGGCTACCCGGCAACGGTCTGCGTCTCCGTGAACGACGAGATCGTGCATGGCATCCCCGGCAAGCGGGTGATCCAGGAGGGCGATGTCGTCAGCCTGGATCTCGGCTGCACGTACAAGGGGTTCGTCGCCGATTCGGCGCTCACGGTGATCGTCGGGCCGGCGAAGCCCGGGACGGAGAAGCTGGTCGACGTCACGCGGGAGTCGCTCGACGAGGGCATCCGCCACGCGCGGGCGGGGAACCGGCTGGGCGAGATCTCGCACGCCATCCAGACGTATATCGAAGCGCGAGGCTTCGGCGTCGTCCGCGAGTACGTCGGCCACGGCGTCGGCCGGGCGATGCACGAGGAGCCGCAGGTGCCGAACTACGGCCCGGAGGACCGCGGCCCGGTGCTCAAGAAGGGCATGGTGCTGGCGCTGGAGCCGATGGTGACGATGGGCGACTGGCGCACGAAGCAGATGAACGACAACTGGACGGTGAAGACGATGGACGGCAGCCTGGCCGCCCACTTCGAGCACACGATCGCCATCACGGACGACGGGCCGCAGGTGCTGACCGTGCCCTGAGCGGGATACACGACGTGATTAGCGGTAGAGGAAACGAATTGAGTAGAATGATAGCCTTGAGACAGGAAGTCTCGCCAGAAGGAGCACATGCCGAACCGACGAGGCAACGCGCCGCAGGCGACTGGCGGCGGGCGCAAGAAGAAGGACGCGATCGAGGTCGAGGGCGTGGTGCGCGAGCCGCTGCCCAACGCCATGTTCAAGGTCGAATTACCGAACGGGCACCAGGTGCTGGCGCACATCTCCGGCAAGATCCGGCTGCACTTCATCAAGGTGCTGCCGGGCGACCGTGTGCTGGTCGAGCTCTCGCCCTACGACCTGTCGCGCGGGCGCATCACCTATCGGTTCCGCTAAAAGGAAGAACGAGCGATGAGAGTACGGGCTTCGATCAAGAAGCGCTGTGAGAAATGCAAGATCATCAAGCGGCACGGCGTGCTGCGGGTGATCTGCGAGATCCCGAAGCACAAGCAGCGTCAGGGGTAACGGACGATGGCACGAATCGCCGGCGTAGACATCCCGCGGGAGAAGCGGGTCGATGTGTCGTTGCGCTACATCTACGGCATCGGTCACACCGCCGCCTCGCGGATCGTCTCGCAGACGCAGGTCAACCCCGCCACCAAGGTGCGCGACCTGACGGACGAAGAGGTCAACCGCATCCGCGAGGTGATCGACAAGGAGCACGTCGTCGAAGGTGACCTGCGGCGCGAGGTGCGGCAGAACATCCAGCGCCTGATCGAGATCAACTGCTACCGCGGCGTCCGCCACCGCCGCGGGCTGCCGGTGCGCGGACAGCGGACGAAGACGAACGCACGCACGAAGCGCGGCGCCCGCCGAACCGTCGCCGGCAAGCGCAAGGCAGCCGCCAAGAAGTAAGCCGGACGGGGCTTCCGCCAGGGACCGCGCGCCGGGAGACGGCGCGGACAGAGGAGACGCATGGCCGAACGCAAGCCAGCCGCGAAGAGCAAGGGACGCAAGCGCGAACGGAAGTCCGTGCCGCGCGGGCGCGCCTACGTGCAGTCGACGTTCAACAACACGTTGATCACGCTGACGGATCCGACCGGCGCCGTGCTGTCGTGGGCGAGCGCCGGCCAGTCCGGGTTCAAGGGCTCGCGCAAGAGCACCCCGTACGCCGCGCAGATCGCGGCCGAAGGCGCTGCCCGGCGCGCGATGGAGCACGGCTTGCGCCAGGTCGAGGTCTTCGTGAAGGGGCCCGGCAGCGGCCGCGAGGCGGCGATCCGGGCGCTGCAATCGAGCGGCCTCATCGTGCTCAGCATCAAGGATTCGACGCCGGTGCCGCACAACGGCTGCCGGCCGCCGAAGCGCCGTCGCGTCTAAGCGGCTGGAGGAAGAGACACAAATGGCTCGTTATACAGGCCCGGTGTGCCGCATTTGCCGCCGCTACGGCGAGAAGCTCATGCTCAAGGGCGACAAGTGCGTCACCAAGTGCACGCTGGACAAGCGCCCGACGCCGCCCGGCGAGCAGAAGGCCGGCCGCCGCCGCAAGCTCTCGGACCGCGCGCTGCAGCTGCGGGAGAAGCAGAAGGCCCGCTACTCCTACGGCGTGCTCGAGAAGCAGTTCGTCGACTACTACGAGGACGCCGTCCGCCTGCCCGGCGTGACGGGCGAGAACCTGGTGCGCCTGCTCGAGTTGCGGCTCGACAACATCGTCCACAAGATGGGCTTCGCCGACTCGCTGAAGCAGGCGCGGCAGGTCGTGCGGCACGGCCACATCATGCTCAACGGGCGCAAGACCGACATCCCTTCGGCGGCGACGCGCGCCGGCGACGTCATCGGCTGGACCGCCACGAGCAAGAAGACGGAGTACTTCAAGATCGCCAGAGAGAACATGTCGAGCAAGAACATCCCCGGTTGGCTGAACGTCGACCGCGAGCAGATGACGGGCCGCGTCGTGTCGCCGCCGGTGCCGAGCGAGCGCCATGGCACCTTCGACCCGGCGGTCATCGTCGAGTACTACTCGCGGTGATGACGCTGCGGAGCATGACAGGCGCAGCCGTCGCGCTGGCCGAAGCGCCGCTGTTCGCTGAGGGAGGAGCAACATTGAACGAGCTGGAACCCGCAAACATCGAAGTCGAAGAAGACGGCGACAGCTACGCGCGGCTCGTCGCCGAGCCGCTGAGCGCGGGCTTCGGCACGACGCTGGGCAACGCCCTGCGGCGCGTGCTCCTGAGCTCGCTGCCCGGCGCCGCCGTGACCTCCGTGCGCATCGAGGAGGTCGAGCATGAGTTCTCGACCGTCCCGCACATGAAGGAAGACACCACGGAGTTCCTCCTCAACCTCAAGGAGCTGCGCCTGCGGTCGTTCTCCGACCGGCCCGCCAAGCTCTACCTCGAGGCGCAGGGCGAGGGCGCGATCAACGCCGACGCGATCCAGGTGACGGCGGACTACGAGATCGTCAACCCGGAGCTCCACCTCGCGACACTCGACGCGCCGGAGGCGCGCCTCACGGTCGAGCTGAACGTCGAGCCAGGCGAGGGCTACGCGCCCGCCGGCCAGGGCGACGGCCTGCCGATCGGCGTCATCCCCGTCGATGCCATCTTCTCGCCGGTGCGGCGCGTGAACTTCCACGTCACGCACACGCGCGTCGGGCAGATGACGAACTACGACAAGCTGACGCTCGAGGTCTGGACCGACGGCACGATGTCGGGCGTCGATGCGGTCAGCAAGAGCGCCGATATCCTCGTCGACGAGCTGCGCATGTTCGCGCAGCTCGGCAAGCCGCTGCCGCCCGTCGTCGAGCGCGGCCTCGGCGTCGGCACGTCGCTGCCCCCGGACAAGTACAACACGCCGATCGAGGACCTGAGCCTCTCGGTCCGCGCCTACAACTGCCTGAAGCGCAGCGGCCTGATGACGGTGGGCCAGGTGCTGGAGAAGAGCGAAGATGAGCTGCTGTCGCTCCGGAACTTCGGCCGCAAGTCGTACGACGAGCTGCGCGACAAGCTGATCGAGCTGAACCTGCTGAACCCCGACGCCGATGACAGCGAAGGCGCGCAGCCGGCGGCGCCGAGCAGCCGGCCGCAACCGCCCGCCGGCGAAGACCGCGACAGCGAGGACCTGAGCCCGCTCGGCGCGGCGCTGATCGAGGCGCTGCGGGAGGCCGGCGAGGACCCGTCGGAGCTCGTGCGGCGTCAGGAGAAGGAAGACTAGCGATGCGCCACAAAGTGAGCGGCCGCAAGTTCGACCGTCCCTCCGACCAGCGCCGCGCGCTCTTCCGCATGCTCGTCGGCGACGTGCTGCGGCACGAGCGGCTGAAGACGACCGAGGCGAAGGCCAAGGAGGTGCGCCCGCTCGTCGAGAAGATGGTGACGCTCGGCAAGGACGGCACGCTGCACGCGCGCCGGCGGGCGATGGCCTACATCAACGACAAGGACGTCGTGAAGAAGCTGTTCGACGAGATCGCGCCGCGCTTCGCAGCCCGGCCCGGCGGCTACACCCGCATCATCAAGCTGGGGACGCGTGTCGGCGACGGCGCGCCGATGGCGCAGCTCGAGCTCGTCGAGCGCGGCGCCTGAGGTGATGTCCGGCGATGCGCACGCCGCCTGCGCCCGGGAGCGCGGCGGCGAGCGGCGGATCGCCGTGCTGATGGAGTACGACGGGACCGCGTATCGCGGCTCGCAGTACCAGGAGAACGGCCCCACGATCCAGGCCGAGCTGGAGGGGGCGCTGAAGGGACTGACCGGCGAGGACCGGCGCATCGCATTCGCCGGCCGGACCGATGCCGGTGTGCACGCGCTGGGGCAGGTGGCGGCGTTCGACACGCGGGTGCGCCTCGACGCGGCGGCGTTCGTCCGCGGCCTGGACCACTTCCTGCCGCCGGACATCGCCGTGCTGGCCGCGCGCGAGGTCGACTCGCGCTTCGACCCGCGGCGCGACGCGCGGAGCCGGCTGTACCGCTACCGCATCGCCATGCGGCCGGTGCGTCCGGCGCTCGACCGCGAGCGGGCCTGGCACGTCGGCCGCCAGCTCGATGTGGCGGCGATGGCGCGGGCGGCGCGGCGGCTCGAGGGCCGGCACGACTTCGCGGCGTTCGCGGCGCCCTACGAAGGGCGCGCCGAGCGCACGCTGCGGCGCTGCGAGGTGACGACGGCCGGTTCTGACTTGGGCGTCGTGATGGAGGCGGAGGCGTTCCTGCCGCACCAGGTGCGGCGGACCGTCGGGCCGCTGGTGGCGGTGGGGAGCGGCCGGCTGCACGAGGACGAGCTCGTCCGCCTGCTCGACGAGGCGCGGCCATCGAGCGCGGGCCCGGCGGCGCCGGCTTGCGGGCTGTACCTGGTATCGATAACGTACGACGGCCTCGCGTTCGGGGCCGGAGAAGGGGACGGACGGGACGTATGAGCACGTACACGCTGAAGCCGCGCGACATCGAGGAGACGTGGCACGTCGTCGACGCCGCCGGCCAGTCGCTGGGCCGCATGGCCTCCGACATCGCGGCGACGCTGCGCGGCAAGAAGCGGCCGACGTTCACGCCGTCGATGCCCGCCGGCGATTTCGTCGTCGTCATCAACGCCGCGAAGGTGAAGGTGACCGGCGACACCACCGAGAAGAAGTACTGGCACCACACGATGTACCCGGGCGGGCTGCGCTCCGTGACGCAGGAGAAGCTGCTCGCGACGCGCCCGGAGCGGGTGGTCGAGTACGCCGTCAAGGGTATGCTGCCGCACAACGCCCACGGCGCGAGGCTGCTGCGGCGGCTGAAGATCTACGCCGGCCCGGAGCATCCGCACCAGTCGCAGGTCAACGCCGGCAAGGGCAAGGCCCGGGCGCCGCAGAGCGCGGGATAGAGGTTCGAGCCGGGAGAGACAGGCATTCTTCGCATCACGGAAGGCGCCCGACGTGCAGGCGCCGGTGATGGCGAGAGGGACAGCAGGAGAAGATCGATGGCAACCAGCGAGCGCTACTTCTCGGGCACGGGACGTCGCAAGACGGCCGTCGCGCGCGTCCGGCTCTATCCGGGCAGCGGCGAGATCCTCGTGAACGGCAAGGGCTACCTCGACGTCTTCACGCGCGGCACGCACCAGAACGCCGTCCTGGCGCCGCTGCGAGCGACCGGCGGAGCGGAGCGCTGGAACGTCCAGGCACGCGTCGCCGGCGGCGGCGTCACCGGCTGGGCCGGCGCGATCTCGCACGGCATCGCCCGCGCGCTCGTCGCATCCGACGAGGCCAACAAGACGCCGCTGCGCCGCCAGAGCCTGCTGACGCGCGACGCCCGCATGAAGGAGCGCAAGAAGGTCGGCCTGAAGCGCGCCCGCAAGGCGCCGCAGTACACGAAGCGCTAGCCGCCCCTGGCTGCTGGGCGATCGAAGGCCCGCACCCTGCGGGTTGGCCGCCCTTGGCTGCTGGGTGTAAGAAGGTCCGCACCCTGCGGGCCTGCTTCCTGCCTGCTGCCTCGTACGCTCGAATCGCGCCGTGCGCGGGGTGGTCGTCCGGTGTGGCTTGCGTGTGCTTCGAGGCTCGGCCGGGCGCGTGCGTCGCGTCCTCGCACGCGCGCCAACGCACTGGCTGCCCCTCAGGTCAGGTACGGCAGGAGCGCCTCGAGGCTCGCCGCGTCGCCCCCGCCCGACGGGTCGACCCTCAGCGACCTGGCGCCGGCAGCGACCGCCCATGCGCAGCACGCGTCGTCGCTGTCGATGACGAGGACGCTGCCGGCGCTGACGCCGGCATGGCGAAACACTGTCTCGTAGAACGGGGCGCCGTGCTTCACGCGGTCGACGATGTCCGGCCCGTAGAGCGTCGTGAAGGCGTCGGGGAGTTCCATCTTCGCCATTATGCCGCGCAACTCCGTGGACGGCGTCCCGGACGCCGTGTACAGCTCGTAGCCTGCGCGTCGCAGCGCCAGTACGGCTTCGCGCGCACCCTCGATCGCTGATCCGGCCCTCTCGGCAACGTACACGCACAACTCGCCGTGGAGCGAGATCGCCTGCTCGTCGGCCGGTGGTTCGATGCGGAGGCGCGCGCAGATCGCCCGCAGCCAGCGGGTCGCGTACGCGCGCCGGAACTCGTCCTGGGTCTTCGCCTGCGGCAGCCACCGCTGGAGGTCGCTCCAGATCGCCGGAAAGACGCGCCGGTTCGCCGTCGCCCAGGCTTCGGCGGTGCCGCCGAGGCGCGGCGGCATGAACTCGCCGATGAGCCGTGGCCATTCGCGGCCGCGCCGGGCGTTGTCGTTGAGGACGCCGCCGTCGTCGATGAACAGCGCGCGCGGTCGCGCAGTGCGCAGCTCTTCGAGGTCCATGCGCTGCCCGTCGACCATGCGAGACCCTGTCGTGACCTGCGAAGGAAGCGCCGCGGCGGGACGTTGACCACACGCCTGCTCGCCGATGTTTAGGGCTGAGTGGCACTGCTCCGCCGCGTGAGCAACTCACGACGAGCGAGCACGCGCGGCCGAGGAGCGCCGGCGATCACAGTGTAGGGCTCACGGCTGCGTCAGCTCTTCGCCTTCGTCGCGCGCGCCTTCGCTGGCGCCTTGGCCTTGGCCGCCGTCTTCGGCTTGGCCGCGGCCTTCGGCTTCGTCGCCGCCTTCGGTGCGGCGGTCTTGCGGGCGCGCTTCGGCGCCGCGGGCGCTTCTGCAGCCGCGTCAGCCCGATTCAGCTGGCGCATCATGCGCGACTTGTGACGGGCGACGGCGTTCTTGTGCACGACGTTGCCCTTCGATGCGCGGTCGAGGATGCTCGCCGCCTCGCGCACCGCCGCCTCGGCCTCCGTATCGCCGGCGGCGATGGCCGTGTGCGCCTTCTTCACCGCCGTGCGTGCGGCGCTGCGGACGGGGCGGTTGCGCGCGCGATGCGCCTCGTTCTGGCGCCAGCGCTTGAGCGCGGATTTTGAGTGTGCCAACGAAGACCTCCGGAGATGGCTGGATGACGGGTCATGGTAACGGGCGGCTTCGCGTTCTGTCCAATGCGCGCGGCCGGCCGGGCGTTTGTTCCGCCGGCCACGCGCGGAGTATGATGCCTCGAACCTGACGGGCCGTCGGCTGACGACGGCTCTCACGCGCCGGGACGCGCCCGCCGAGCGCACCTCGCGCGGTACAGTGTCTATGATGCGAACCCTTCGTGAGCGCTTCTTCTCCGAAGAGGAAGAAGCCACCGCACCGGCCGCCGCCGTTGCGCCGCCGAGCCTCGCGATGGCCGCCTCCATCGTCGCCCTCGGCTTCCTCGGCAGCCGCCTGCTCGGCCTCCTGCGCACCGTGGCGATCGCCCATCAGTACGGCACCAGCCCGAACCTCGACGCCTACTTCGTCGCCTTCCGCATCCCCGACCTCGTCTTCCAGCTGCTCGCAGGCGCGACGCTCGGCAGCGCCTTCATCCCGACCTTCGCCCGCGTCCTCGGCCTGCGCGGCGAGCGCGAGGCGTGGCGGCTGGCGTCGTCCGTGCTCAACCTGCTGCTGCTCGCGACGCTCGTCGTCGCGCTGTTCGGCCTGCTGCTGGCGCCGGTGCTCGTGCCGATCACCGCGCCCGGCCTGGGAGACCAGACGGCGCAGCACGCCCAGCTGACATCGCTCTCGGTCGACCTGACGCGCATCATGCTCATCTCGCCGGTGCTGTTCTGCGTCAGCGGCATGTTCATGGGCATCCTCAACGCGCGCCACCACTTCCTCGCGCCGGCGCTGGCGCCGATGTTCTACAACGCGGCGATCATCGTCGCGGCGCTCGTCTCGGACGACGTGCGGGTGCTGGCGTTCGCCGTCGTGATCGGCGCCGGCCTGCACCTCGTCGTGCAGGTGCCGGCGCTGCGCGTCGTCGGCATGCGCTGGCAGCCGGTGACGGAGTGGCGCGACAAGGCCGTGCGTGAGGTCGGCCGGCTGATGGGGCCGCGCGTCATCGGCCTCGCGGCGTTCCAGTTCAACTTCCTCATCGCGACGTTCTTCGCGTCAATCGCCGGCGCCGGCGCCATCTCCGCCGTCAACTACGCCTGGCTCATCGTCATGACGCCGCTCGGCATCTTCGGCATGGCGATCTCGACGGCGGCGTTTCCGCGCATGGCCGAGCAGGCGGCGCGCGACGGCGACGACCTGCGCGAGACGCTGGCGAAGTCGCTGCGGCTCATCCTCTACCTGACCATCCCGGCGAGCGTCGGGCTGATGATCCTCGCCAAGCCGCTGACGGCGTTCCTGCTGCGCAGCGGCGCCTTCAACAAGTCCTCAACCGACCTCGTCGTCTCTGCGCTCGTCTTCTATGCGGTCGCGCTCTTCGCCCACAGCGGCATCGAGATCCTGAGCCGCGGCTTCTACGCGCTGAGCGACACGCGCACGCCGGTGACCTTCGCCGTGCTGTCGATGGTGATCAATCTCGTCCTGTCGCTCATCCTCGTCTGGCCGTTCGGCGTCGGCGGCCTGGCGCTGTCGCTCTCCCTGGCGACGATCGCCGAATTCACGCTGCTCGCGCGCACGCTCGACCGGCGGCTCGGCGGCCTCGATACGGAGCGCACCGTGCGCTCGGTCGTGACGACCGTCGTCGCGACGGTGCTGATGGCGGAGGCGATCGCCCTCTGGCTCGCCCTGCTCGCGCTGGCGGGGCTGCTCGACCTCGGTAGGAAGCCGGAGGCAGGCTTGGCGCTGCTGGGCGGCGTCGCCGGTGGCGCCGTGGTCTTCTTCTATGCGACGCGCCTGCTCGGGAGCAGCGAGGCCGCGACGGTGGTGGAGCGCCTGCCGCTGCCGGCGAGGCTGCGGGCGCTGGCGCTGGCGGGAAGATAGGGGTCTTCCCGGCTTGTGAGGCCTCCGCCGCGACCGATATACTTGTATCGGTGGTTCCGGGCCTGGCATCCTCGACAGTGCGGCCTCAAGGGCCGCACATTCGTGTCCCCAAGGGGAGGTTGTATCGTTGAGCTTCGCAGACAAGACCTTGGTATGCCGCGACTGCAAGCAGAACTTCACGTTCACCGGCGGTGAGCAGGAGTTCTACGCCAACAAGGGCCTGCAGAACGAGCCCGTCCGCTGCCCATCCTGCCGTTCCGCGCGCAAGTCCACGCGCACCAGCGAGCCCGATGAGGGCTACGTGCGCTACGGCGTCTTCGCCAGCTTCGGCGGCCGCACGCCGCGGCAGATGCATCCCGCGACGTGCGCCGAATGCGGCATGATGACGGAGGTGCCGTTCCAGCCGCGCGGCGACCGCCCCGTCTACTGCAGCGCCTGCTACACGAAGGTGCGCGGCAGCGAAGGCGCCGGCGACGCCGAGCGCGCCAGCTGATCCGCGCGCGTCCGCATCCGTACGCTCCCGACGCGGCCGCGAACAGCGTGGCCGTCGTCGCATGCGGCGGAGCGCGGTGCCGGCCGCCGCCGAGCGGCGGCGTCATCGGCCCGAGCGGTGCGTCGCGGGTGCGTCCCCGGCCCGCGGAGGCGAGGCTTCGTCCGGCGTGCGGGTCGTCCAGCGCAACGCGGCGTAGCCGATGATCCCCATCACGACGGAGCCGCCGAGGATGCCGAGCTTCGCGTCATCGACCAGCTGCTGACCGCCGAAGGCCAGCGCGCTGATGAAGAGCGACACCGTGAACCCCACGCCGGCGATCGTCGCCACCGCCGCCATCCGCGGCCAGTCGACTTCCGCCGGCAGCGCCGCCAGCCCCGTCTTCACGGCGACCATCGAGAACACGAGGATCCCGCCCGGCTTGCCGAAGATGAGGCCGAGCGCGACGCCGACGGCCACCCGCGACTGCAGCGCATCGCCGAGCGCGTCGGCATCCACCTTCACGCCGGCGTTGGCGAGTGCGAAGACGGGGATAATCAGGTAGCTCGTCCAGGGATGCAGCGTCCGCTCCAGCCGCTCGAGCGGGGACGGCGCCGCCGCGCGGTCATCGACGAACGCGGTCGATTCGGCCGCGCGCGACACGTCGACGCCGGATGCCGGACGACCTGTCGCGGTGTCTGGCTGGAGCCGGCGCCCCGGCAGCGGTGCCAGCGGTGTCAGGACGCCCAGCGCGACGCCGGCGATCGTCGCATGGACGCCGGATTCGAACACGGCGATCCACACGACGACCGCCGCCAGCGCGTAGGCAGGCCAGGCGCGCACCCCGGAGCGGACGAGCAGCGCGACGAGCGCGAGCAGCGCCGCGGCGCCGGCCAGCCAGCCCCACGCTACGCCGCCGCTGTAGAAGATGGCGATGACGACGATCGCGCCGATGTCGTCGATGATCGCCAGCGCCAGCAGGAAGACCTTGAGCGCAGGCGGCACGCGCGCGCCGACCAGCGCCACGATGCCGACGGCGAAGGCGATGTCGGTCGCCATCGGGATGCCCCAACCGTCCGCAGCGGCGCCGCCGGCGTTCACCGCCAGGTAGATGAGCGCCGGCACCAGCATGCCGCCGCCCGCGGCAGCGATGGGCAGCGCCATCCGGCGGCGGTCGGCGAGCTCCCCCTGCAGCGCCTCGCGCTTGACCTCGAGCCCGACGACGTAGAAGAAGACCGCCATCAGCGCGTCGTTCACCCAGCGCTGCAGCGGCTCGTCGATCGCGAAGCGGCCCGCTCCGAGGCGCAACGGCGTGCCCCAGATGCTGGCGTAGGTCGAGCCGTCGGCGACGTTCGCCCAGACCAGCGCCGCCACCGCCGCCGTCAGCAGCACGATGCCACCGGCGGCCTCGGTCTCGAGAAACGCCTGCAGCGGCTGCAGGACGAGCCGCCGCAGCGCAGGCCGGCGCTCCAGCAGTTGCTTCGCCACCTTCGCCCCCCCCGTCTCTCGTCATGATGACAGACGGGCGTGGGTCCGCAAGGACGGCGGCTACGGCGTTGCGACCGGCGACGGCCCGGTGGCCACCGTCGTGATGCCCTCCGCCGTGCCGACGATGATCGCCTTGCGCTGCCTGTAGTCCTGCACGACGCCGACGACACAGATCGTCTTGCCCTTGTACAGTGTTTCCGGCGGCGCCGGGAACTTGTTGCGGTTGGCGCCGAGGATGACGATCGACAGGCTCTTCGGATCCGGGAACGGCGCCCCCATCTCGAGGTACGTCGGCGTATCCTGCCCGTTGGTGTCCTGACCTGTCGCGACGACTGGCCCGATCACCGTGACCTCCTGGTTCAGCCGCTGCGTCGCGGCCTCCGGCGTGATGCCTCCGCGACACGACCCGGCGCTCACGGGCGTATTCGCCGAGCGGGCGGCGGCGGCAACGGTGCCTCTGTTTTCCGCGGAGGAAGTGCTGTTGGTGTTGCCGCGTCCCAGACACGCCGTCGCCAGGAGCGCCGCCACCATCGCAAGCGCTGCCAGCGCCCTTGGGCGCGTCACCGATGCAACCGAACGCGTTCGCAACGCCGATTCGGGAATCATGGCTCGATCGTAATCGCGGACCGCGGCCGGCGGCATTACCCGCGCGGATGCCGGCGTGACGGCTTCGTGACGACGCCGGCGGCGACCATCACCACCCCGAGGGCGCGTCCGGGCGTGCGTGGATTGCCGGCTTGTAGCTCTACGCGGATGAGAGGACGAGCGCGCCGGGCTAGAAGTGGTACTTGTCGGACAGGTTGTAGGCAGCGCCGGCGTACAGCACACTCAGGCTGCCGTCGTCCTCGTGCCGGTAGTCGAAGCAGCGCCTGACGTCACGCGCCTGCACCAGCGACGACGCCAGCGCGAGCGAAAGGTTCGAGTCGAGGAAGACTTCGGCCGACTCTACGTGCGGGTCGAACTTCTTCCAGCTGATCCCTTCCGAGATCGTCGACCCGGACAGCCCGCCCGTCTCCGCCGGCTCGATGCTGAAGCGCACCGCCTCGGCGTGGCCTTTGCTCTTCGTCACGAACATGTAGGAGCCGATCTGCGACTGCTGGATGTGGTTCCGCGGCGCGCCGCCGCCGAAGATCGTCGTGGCCGTCCGCAGCCCGAGCTCCTCGGCCAGCAGGACGATCGCCGACATCTCGAGCACGTCCTGAACGACGTCGAAGACGATGCGCTTGCCGTGCTCCGCGCGGAAGAACCCGAGGTCCATGCCGAGCACGGAATCGCCGATCGCCGGGCAGTAGACCGGCGTCCGGCGCGCGGCGGCCGCCGTCAGGATGCCCCGCTGGGAGCCGATCTTCGAGAAGTAGCGCCCCATCCGGTAGATGTACTCGCGCGTCGTCAGCGGGCGGTCGGGCAGCGCCGCGGCGAACTCGAAGATCATTGGCTCGACGCGCCGGTAGTCCGCCTCGTCGCCGAATGTGTCCCAGAAGCGGTTCACGTCGTGCTTCACCAGCTCGGCGTCATCCGCGTTCACCTGGCCCTGGTAGTGCTTGCTGCCGATGATCTCCAGCATGTCGTGCGTGAGTTGGGCGCCGGTGATGTCGAGCACGTCGATCTGCCCGCGCTCCACGAGCGAGGCGATCGCCGGCCCGAAGCCGAGCGGCACCGGCGCGCCAGCGACGGAGCAGAAGATCACCCGGTCGCGGGCGATCATCGCATCCCACAAGGCGAGCGCGGACGCCAGGCGTCGCGGCTGGCCGCCGGTGCGGCCAAGCGCCTCGACGAACGAGCGGAGCGACGCATCGGGGTCGGGCGCGAAGCGCGTGATGGGGTGGACGAGAAACTCGCTGGTCATCGCCGTTCCTTTCGAGCCCCGGGACGCCTGATTATCGCTCCCCCGGTCGTGCGATCAACCGGCGAGGCACGGGCTGCGGACCCGAACACGAGTGCCCGGCGCCCGTGGCGTCGCCCGCATCGCTGCCGCCCGGCGACGACCGGCACCGCTGGCGTCACGGCATCATGCGCGGGTCGCGGCCGCCTGCCGCCAGCATCGGTACTGGCGGCAGGCAGCCGATGATCTGAGTGCGGAGCGTGGTCGAAGCACGATGCATCGCGGCGGGAATGCCCACTGCATGCGACTGCGCTTGATGATTCGAGCAGCCAACTCCACCGAAAGTTGACGGTGCTGTAATGCCTCTACGCTGCCTCGCGCTTATATTGGTGCGTATACAGGAGCGAATCCGCCGCGGGGCGAGCGCGAAGAGTTCGAGGGAATGAACGTGCGCCAACTCGTGTTCATGATCGATGTCGACAACACTATCCTTGACAACGACGGCGTGAAGTCCGACATGGAGCGGGTGATGCTCGGCATCCTGGGGCCGCCGCTTGCGGCGCGCTTCTGGGAACTCTACGAGGTCGTCCGCGGCGAGACGGAAGTCGTCGACTTCATCGAGACGATGCGCCGCCTCGGCGACGAGCAGCCGGAGGCCGCTGATGCCATCGACCGGGCGACGACGGCGCTCGCCACCTGGGACTTCTGCACGCGGCTCTACCCGTACGCGCTCGAGACCATCGCGCACATCAAGTCGCTGGGCCTGCCGGTGATCGTGTCCGATGGCGACCCCGTCTTCCAGCCGTCGAAGATCCTCCAGTGCGGCATCACCGCTGCCGTCGATGGGCGGGTGCTGATCTTCGTGCACAAGGAGCGGCACCTGCCGGCCGTCGAGCGCTACTTCCAGGCCGAGCACTACGTCCTCATCGACGACAAGCCGGGCATCCTCATGCGATCGAAGGGGCTACTCGGCGAGCGGCTGACGACGGTGCACGTGCTGCAGGGGAAGTATGCGCTCGACCCGAAGCACGCGGTCGACTACACGCCGGACATCGTCGTCGAGCGGTTCAACGACCTCCGCCGCTACGATGCCGATGCCTTCATGCTTCGCAGGACGGCGCTCGCGACGTAACGCCGCAGGCCGCCCTCGGCGGAGATGTCGGTGGCGGTGCGCTCCGCTGCCTGCGACCGGCCGCTAGAGCACAGCCAGGTAGCGGTCGAGCTCGAAGTCGCTGACGTGCTTGCGGTAGGCGTCCCACTCGATCGTCTTGTTCTGGATCAAGCTCTCGAACACGTGGTCGCCGAGCGCCTGCCGGCAGAAGTCGCTGTCGGCGAACGCCTGGATCGCCTCCTTGAGGCTGCCCGGCAGCGATGCGATGCCGCGCTCGCGGCGCTCGTGCTCCGTCAGCTCGAACGCATTCTCCTCGGTGGGCTCGACGAGCGGGTACTCGTTCTCGATGCCCTTGAGGCCGGCGGCGAGCATCACGGCGAACGCCAGGTAGGGGTTGCAGGCGGCGTCGGGCGCCCGGTACTCGAGGCGCGTCGCCACCTCCTTCCCCGGTTTGTACTCCGGCACCCGCACGAGGTCCGAGCGGTTCCGGCGCGCCCACGTGATGTACACCGGCGCCTCGTAGCCGGGCATCAGCCGTTTGTAGCTGTTCACCCACTGGTTCGTCACCAGCGTGAACTCCGGCGCGTGGCGCAGCAGGCCGGCCAGGTACGACTTCGCCAGCGCCGACAGGTGGTACTGATCCGACGCATCGAAGAAGGCGTTGCGGTCGCCCTTGAACAGCGATTGGTGGGTATGCATGCCGGAGCCGTTCTCGTCTTCGAGCGGCTTCGGCATGAACGTGGCATAGGCGCCGGACGCCAGCGCAACCTCCTTCACGACGAGCCGATACGTCATCGCGTTGTCGGCCATCGTCAGCGCATCGGTGTAACGCAGGTCGATCTCGTGCTGGCTCGGCGCCGCCTCGTGGTGGCTGTACTCGACGCCGATCCCCATCTCTTCGAGCGTGAGCACCGTCTGGCGGCGCAGGTCGCTGGCGACGTCGAGCGGCGTCAGATCGAAGTAGCCGCCCTTGTCCAGCCCCTCCGGCCGCTCCGACGTCTTGAAGTAGAAGAACTCCAACTCCGGCCCGACGTAGAAGGTGTAGCCGAGATCCGCCGCGCGCTTCAGCTGGCGCTTCAGCACGAACCGCGGGTCGCCTTCGAACGGCGCGCCGTCGGGTAGCTGCACGTCGCAGAACATGCGCGCGACGCCGCGCTCACGCGGGCGCCATGGCAGCACCTGGAAGCTCGCCGGGTCCGGCATCGCCACCATGTCCGACTCGTCGACGCGCGCGAAGCCCTCGATGCTCGAGCCGTCGAACCCCTGGCCCTCGTCCATCGCTTGTTCGAGCTCTTCAACCGTGATCGCGAAGCTCTTCAGCGAGCCGAGAATGTCCGTGAACCAGAGCCGGATGAACTTGATGTCGCGGTCCTTGCAAGCTTGCATCACAAAGCTCTTCTGGTCGTCGATCATCGTCCTGTCTCCCGTGTCAAGCTCGTCGTGCTTCGTCGCCCGCGGGCGCCATCACGTCGCCCCGGTTCGCCGCACACTTCCATTCTCCACCGCCGCGGCGCCGGCCACGGAAGCGGGTAGATCCGAACCAGACATCTCGTCCACCAGGCTGCCGTTCCCGGCCTGGCGATCGTGGCGTCCGCGCCGTTGACGCGCCGTGCAGCCGCGCTGCCCATCCGGCACACGCGCGTCATGTCCCGTCATTGTATCGATGTGGCGGCGCCTGAGAACGTCCTTCAGGGCGTCGATGTCGAGCGCTGGTAGGCGACGAGCTTCTTCAGCCGCCGGTTCTCGTCCTCCAGCGCCTTCAGCCGTTGGGCATCGCCGACGCCTAACCCACCATACTTCGCCTTCCAGCGGTACAGCGTCTGCTGCGAGATGCCCCGGCGGCGGCAGAGTTCCGCCGTCTGCGCGCCCGCCTCGTGCTCCTTCAGCACGCCGACGATCTGCTCCTCCGTGTACTTTGACTTCCGCATGCATCCTCCTTGCCCGATGCTACGATCGCGAGCGGATGCACACCAACCTTGGTTTAGTTTTCGGGGGTCAGGTCACACGCGCCTGGGGGTGAACCACGCAGACGCGCGCTCGAACTGTCGGCCTTGTCCGTTGTCCCCACGCGCGTGGGGGTGAACCGCATCCCACCACCGAGGGTCAATGCGCCGCTAACGTTGTCCCCGCGCGCGTGGGGGTGAACCCGAGTGCGCCGGTATAGGTCGATGCGGGGATGGACGTTGGCCCCACGCGCGTGGGCGTGAACCGTCGGACGGTCTGGGTCGCATCATCACCCAGAGCGTTGTCCCGCCGCTCGCGCGGGTAGAGCGCGAGCCCCGTCCGGCGGCAACCTTCGTGGAACCGGCGATCGTCTGCGCGACGACCGGCGGCGTCTGGTTGGCGGGGGGCGGCGCAGAATTCTTCGCCCTCGGCCATGCGGTAGGCCGAGTACGCGGCAGGAGCCGAGCCGGCGAGACGTCGATGCGCGAGCGGTCGGCCTCCTTGTAGGCGACGACCGACGCGGGGATCGCGCCGCTGGGTGGGCCGAACGTTGCCGCAGTGGGTGCCGACGAACGTCGCCGCAGCGGGCGCGGCAGCGCCGGTTCCGGTGCGCCGCGGCCGGCGGGCAGCGTGGCGGCGCTCATCGCAGGGCTTGCCGGCGGCGGCGCTTCGGCACGAGGCGAACGTGAGCGCCGGCGACGCGCAGGCAAGGATCGTCACGCTGCGTGGGTGCGGACGAAACGGCACCAGCCGCAGCCGCGCGTTCGGCACGGTCATTACATAACGACGCGTCGCTGCCGGATCTGGCGGTGCTCGATGGCGCCCAAATTTGCGGGGGGGGGGGGTGCCGTCGTAGAGTGACGCCATGGCTGACACCTCCGGCAGCATCGAATCCTACGCCGCTCGCTTTCGGGAGCTGCGCGCGCAACTCGTGCCGATCCTCGGCGCGACGACGGTGGACCTGATCATCGAGCGGGCGGCGGTTGAGATCGACGGCGTGTACCCGGAGATGAAGTTGCTGCGCATCGCCGATCACGCGATCGATCTCGAGGCGTTTGAAGTGGCGATGGAAGGCAAGACGGACGCCCAGATCCGTGCGGCGTTCGATGCCCTCTCTGGCGTCGTGATGCTGATTCTGGCGCGACTCCTCGGCAAGGAGGTCGCCACACGTCTCGTGCATAACGGCGGTACCAGAGGAGGGCAGCCACGTGGTGCAGGTTAACGACGGCAAGAACGGCCACTTGCGCCGCATCACGACGGGCGTCGACGCCCTCGATCAGGTGCTCGAAGGCGGTGTCCCGCAGTACGCGATCGTCTTCATCGCCGGCCCGCCGGGCACCGGAAAGACGGTGCTCTGCCAGCAGGCGCTCTTCGCCAACGCGCGCGCGAACGGCACGTCGCTGTATCTCGCCACGCTCTCCGAGCCGGTGTTCAAGATGGTGCGGTACGTGCAGGAGTTTTCGTTCTTCAACGCGAACTTCGTCGGCAACGATGTCGTCTACGGCGACCTCGGCACGGCCCTTATGCGCGACGGCGGACCGGGCGTGCTGGCGGTGCTGGACGCGCTCGTGAAGGAACACCGGCCGGACTTCCTGGTGATCGATAGCTACAAGGTGATCCGCGAGCACTTCCCGACTGAGCGCGAGTTCCGCGAGTTCACCTCGGAGCTGATGGTGCGGCTTTCGGCGTGGGAGGTGACGGCGTTCTTCGTCGGCGAGTACTCGCACGAGGACATCTGGGATCAGCCGGAGTTCGCCATCGCCGACGGCATCCTCTACCTGTACGGGACGGAGGAGCCGCACGCGCAGAAGCGCTTCCTGCGGGTGATGAAGATGCGCGGCACGGGGTACTTCTCGGGTGAGCATTTCTTCGATATCTCGCGCGACGGCGTCACACTCTACCCGCGGATGAACCCCAACGTCATCGGCGCGTACGAAGAGCCGGAGGGGCGCATCGGCAGCGCGATCGACGGCCTGGCGGCCATGATGGGCGGCGGGCTGCCGATGGGCACGGCGCTGCTGATCATCGGCGGTGCCGGCTCAGGCAAGACGCTGGCGGCGCTGAGCCTCGTGATCGGGGAGGCGCAGCGGGGCCGGCCGAGCCTCTTCGTGAGCTTCGAAGAAGACGCGTCCCAGCTCGCCCGCAACTCGCTGGCGTTCGGCTGGAACCTGGATCGGCTGAAGGAGCAGGGTCTGGTCGAGGCGTACCACGTCTCGCCGTCGGAGCTCGACCTCGACCGCCACGCGATCATCTTCAAGGAGCGGGCGGAGGCGATCGGGGCGCGCTGCGTCGTCATCGACACGATCACCGCGATGGAGGCTTCTGCACATCAGCCGGGGAAGTACCAGAGCTATCTCTGGGCGATCGTCGACTACTTCAAGCGGGTGGGCGTGACGGTGGCGATGACCTACGAGTCCGCGGCGCAGACCGAGCTGCCGGAGGCCGGCGTGAACCACATCTCCTTCATCGCCGACTCGATCATCAACACGAAACTGACGACGCGTGACGGCGAGCTGCGCCGGACGCTGACGGTGCTGAAGATGCGCGGGAGCGGACACGACAAGGCGGTGCGCGAGTACATCATCGAGCCACCGCGGATCGCGATCGGCGATGTGTTCCATGAACCGAAGGAAGAGAGATCCAGCGAGCTGAAATGACTGGCGAAGAACATCTCGGAGACGATCGCGCGATGCGGCCGGCCGGGGAAGGCGGGCCGCTGATCCTCGTGGTGGAGGATGACAAGGCGCTGACGCGGATGATCCGGCTCACACTCTCGACGGTCGGATTTCGGATCATCACGGCCGCCGAGGGCGCGAGCGCGCTCCGTGCGGCGACCGCGCAGCAGCCCGACGCGATCCTCGTCGATGTGCGGCTCCCGCCGGGGATCAGCGGCCCGGAGTTGGTCGGAGCGCTGAAGCTGCAGGCCGACGTGCCCGTCATCGTCGTGTCCGGCGACTCCCGCGCGGAGACGCGCATCGAGTGCACCCGACGTGGCGCGGACGACTTTATCGAGAAGCCATTCAACCCGGACGAGCTCGAGCGACGACTGCGTTTCCTGCTGCGGCACGATGAGTCGCCGTCAGACCCGGGCGATGCCATGCGCCTCGGCGACCTGAGCGTCGACATGGAGCGGCAGGCGGTGTTCCGCGACCATGCGATGCTGCGGCTGAGCGTGACGGACTGGACGCTGCTGCAGACGCTGACCGCGCACGACGGTGCGGCGGTGCTGCACCGTGAGCTGCTGGTGCAGGCGCTCGGCCGCCGGCACGCGCTCGATACAGAGCTGCTGCAGGCGTGCATCGAGCGGCTGCGGATCAGGATAGACGGCGCGATCGGTGGGTCGAAGATCATCGACTTTCACGGCGTCGGGTATGCACTGGGGTACCCGGTCGTGCGGCCGTCGCGAGGCGGGGGGAAGTGACAGGGTCGCAGGGCGCTGGTCGCACGCGCGCTCCAGTTCCGGTGGATCCAGCGACGGCTCAAAGCGTCTCGTCGCTCCACAGTTCGACGAGCCTTCGGCAGAGAGGCGGCCAGCGACTGGCGGCGGCTGCAAGATCGCACGTGGACGCGGCGCGTCATCCGCAGGTCGACAGCGGCCCCAGCTTTCCGCACCGGCCGACGACGAACGCCGCGTCGCCCGGCCGCATCATCGCCGCAACCCGCGCAGCTTCGACCGTGCCGACCGATACGCGTACCGCCATTGATTCAGCAGCATCAGGTCGCGGACGCGCCGATACGAGCGCATGGCTCCCTCCGCGTGCACCTTCCGGTAGACGCCCGTCACGCGCCCGACCGGCTCGAAGCCCACGGCCTGCAGGCGGCGCCGCAGCGACATCTCGTCGTGCTGCAGCTCCCAGGGTGCGGTCGAGGCGCCGCCGGGAGCGATGTTCGCCGCGAGCACGCCGCCGGGCTTCAGCGCGCCGTACAGCTCGCGCATCGTGGCATCGAAGTCCGGCACAAGCCAGAGGACGTCGCTCGCGGTGATGACGTCGAAGGCGCCGACTGGCAGCGCTGATTCATTGAGGTCGATGAAGCTGGCGGCCGTGCCCCGCCGTTCGAGGCGAAACCGCGCGAAGTCCAGCATCGTGGTCGAGATGTCGGCGAGCGTGGTGCGGAAGCCCATGCGGGCGAAGAGCTGGCTCGTCACGCCGACCGCAGCGGCAAAGTCGAGGTGCTCGCCGGCCGCCGGCGCGGCCGTGAGCACAGATTCCGCGATGCCGACGACACCGGGCCACACGTAGCCTTCGGCCTGGCAGTAGGCGTACCAGAGGAGCGAAAACGACGAAGACGTCGTCGTGCGGTGGAACGCCTCCGGTGAGACGGCCGCGGCCCACTCCTCGTCGAAATAACGGCCCCAGTGCACCGACCGCTCGATGCACTCCGCTTCGCTGCAGTGATAGTACGTGCTCAGGTCATCGATGACGGACGCGCGGAGCGACATGTCGTCGCGAAGGCGAAGAGCCGCGCGGAATTCGGCCATCAGGGGACTGCCGAGCGCTCTCCTCCAGCCCGCCGGTAATGTCTCTGGATCGGGCGGCGGGCTCTGACCCGGATCGGGATGCTCGTTGACGCTCATCCGGCAGCCTCGCCGCGCCGTCGGGCGGCCGTCCAGGCCGCTTCCCGCCCCGGCAGACCCTGGAGTCCACGGTGACGTCGTCGTCGCCGCCGCTCGTTCATGGCTGGACCGGCACCGGCGCGACCGGGCAGGCGAGCTGGAGCGCGCGCGCCCGCAGGATCAGCGTCCAGGCAAGCAGGAGGACGGAGGCGATGCCGATGTAGAGTTGTAGCGGCGCGAAGTACGTCATCGCTCCCGATAGGCCGAGCAGCAGGACGACGATCTTGTTGCAGATCGGACAGCCGACGGCGAGATACGACGCCAAGCCGCCGGACATCACCCGGTACTGCGACGACGTCGAGCCGCCGCCGAGATAGCTCGCCGCGATGACGCCTGCCAGGAGCGAGGTCGCCGCCCACACCGCATAGTCTTGCGGACGCGTCGGCGTCATCCGCACGAACCAGTCATTCGCGATCAGCCGCGTCGGCAGGCCTATGGCGAGCGCGGTCGCCGCTGATGCGACGAGCGCCACCAGCCAGGAGCGCGGGCTGAACCCGCGGAGCATCGACCCCAGCAGCCGGAGGTCCAGGGCCGTCGCCTCGACCCGCCGTGCAGCCATGCCGAACCTCCGTCACGCCCCGCGGGACATCACCCAGGCCACGGCGGTTCCGAAGCCGTAGCCGACGGCGCCGCCTCCCAGTGTGATCGCCCAGTGCACCGGGTGCGGGTTGCTTGCGAACTTCGACTCGGCGAACAGGTACATGCCGACGGCGACGACCACGAAGCCGACGATGGCGGGTACCGGGCTCAGCGGTTGCCGGATCTCGACCCGGCGCGGGGTGCGGCGATTAGACTCCGGCATAACTGTGCAACCCGGGAACCCAGAGGTTCACGATGAAGTACGTGTACATGACAGCGGCGTACCCCAGGACGAGGAGCCAGGCGGACCGCTCGTTCCGCCAGGACTTGAGATGATGCGCGTGGAGGTAGACGGCGTAGATCAGCCAGGTGACGAGCGCCGACGTCTCCTTCGGATCCCAGCCCCAGTAGCGGCCCCACGCCGAATTCGCCCACCAGGCGCCGAGGGCGATGCCGAGGGCGAGCAGCGGAAAGCCGATCATGACGGAGGCTTCCGCGATCTGATCCAGTGCTCGCCGCGGTGGGATCCCGGCGAAGCGGCGCGCGTCTCCCTGCACGAGGTAGAGCACTGCGGCCGCGAACGAGACCGATAGCGCCGCGTAGGACACTGTCATCGTCGCCACATGGATGCCGAGGATGCGGTTCGCCTGCAGCGCCGGCACCAGCGTGACGAGCGTGCTCGGAAAGAACTTCAGGTTGATCACCAGGATCGCGAGCGCCAACGCGGCGGCGATCATCCCGCTCGCCCGCTGCCGGTACTTGAGCTCGAAGAGCGCGGAGAACAGCAGCACCCCCCATGCGAGGGCGATGTTGTACTCGTACATGTTCCCAAGCGGCGGCCGGCCAGCCGCGACCGCGCGCGTCGCGATCGTCGCCGCAAGCGTCATCACCGTGCCGACGAGCGCGACGGTAGCGGCGCGTCCGGCGGCGCCCGAAGCCGGTTCGGCTGTCAGCATGCTGATGTTGCCCGCGCCGGTCGCCGCCTGGCGCAGCGCGATGCGCACGCCGACGAGGTTCAATGTGTAGAGCCCGAATGCCAGCGCGGCACCGAAGATCGACACAATGAAGAGGGAGTACGAGAGGTGTTCCATGCTCCTAGACTTTCTCCGCACGCACGATGAGCCGCTTGTCGTACTGCCGCGTGATCCGGTTGAACGTGCCGGCGCAGGTGATGAACGTCAGTGAGTCCTTCGGCGTCGGCCCGACGATCTGCGGGATCGGCGCCGTCGCCGCATCGAACGTGTTCACCGCGGTGACCGCGTAGTTGAGCGTCGTGCCGTCGGCGTACCGGATCTGGACGCTGTCGCCCGCCTTCACGTCCTTCAGGTTCCAGAAGACGGCCGGCCCGACCTTGACGTAATCCAGGTGGCCCGAGAAGACCGCGTTACTGCCGCTGCCCGGCCGCGCCGAGAACCCGTACCAGGCGACGTCGTACGCGTTGTCCGGCGCCTGCATGACGCCGTTCGCGTCGACGCCCTTCGTCACGATCGGCGCGTCGACCTTGGCCGCCGGGATGATCACGCGGGCGAGCGGCGCCGTCGTGAGCGGCGCCGCTACCGTCGGCGGCGCCGCCGGCGTTTGGGCGGAGAGCACCGAGCCGAAGCCGGTGACCGTCCCCGGTCCGCTCGATCCGCTGCCGCCGCCGACAAAGCCGGTCGAGATGAGGACGAACAGGGAGCCTGCGGCGAGAATGAGGGCGACTCCGACCACGAGGAGGAGCCAGGAGACGGACCGCTGCGAGAGGCGCGTTGCCGGAACCATCACTCGCACTATACGACTCAGCGTAGTAGGGACAAGGCGTCATCGTGGTAACACTTGTTACCTGTCACCCGGATGTCGCCGTTCCCGAAGGCGCGCCGCGGCCCAGCGCCCGCGTCAGCACGGCCTCCACTTCCCCCGCCGTGGCGATGCCCTCGAACTTCCCCGCCACCTTGCCCTGCCGGTCGATGACGAAGATCCACGGCTCGCTCTGCAGATTCCACTGGCGGAAGGCCGGCACCGGCACCTGCTTGCCGGTGTCGAACAGGGTCTTGAGGTCGTACGGCTCAATCTGGATGAAGATGGCCTGATCCTTGTACCTCGCGTACAGCGGATCCATCACGTTCTCCATCATCGGCCCGCACGTCCGCGACGCGCAGTATCCCGGCGTCGCGAACGCCAGCACGATCGGCTTACCCGTCTTGAGGGCATCGGCCACTGTCACGCCGTGCATCTGCGGTCGCGGCGGGTCGGACGAGTCGATCCGCGCTGCGTCGCCGCCGACGTCGGACAGCACCTGTTGCACGCTGGCCGGCGCCGGGGCGCCGATCGCCGGCTCCGGTGTGCGTTCGAGCACGTTGAACGTGTACGGGATCGGCTTCAGCTTCTTGCCGTTTCGTGTCAGGTCGATCTGCACGCCCCACTGTCCGGGCTTGTTGAACCGCACGTCCTGTGCGACGTAGACGGCGTCCGTCCCGGCCGGCTTCTTGCCTCCGCCCGGTACCTCGAGCGTGAGGTCGGTCTTCACGAGCTCCGTCGTGGCCGCCGCGCTGAAGACCGGCTTCGGACCCGTCAGGTCGTAGAACCGCAACGACATCTGCGCGTCGGAGATGATGTTCGACGCGTTGTCGGTCAGTCCGACGAGAAAGCGGTTCGGGCCGACGGCGAGCGAGGTCGACTCGATGTTGGGATAGATGTCTCGTCCACCAAGTGTGAGCACCGTCGGAAACGACACCGCCCCGCTCGTGCTGCCGCCGCAGGAAGCGGCGAGCACGCCGGCTCCCGCCAGCAGGACGAAGGCGACGGCGGCGTGCCAGCGCCGCCGCCTCATATGCTCGTCCCGATCCCGGATGCCGAGAAGTAGGAGTTGAACTGCGCCAGCGCGTTCGTGTAGACGAGCATGCCGGCGATGATCAGGATGACGCCGCTGAGCAGCGTGATCGCCGGCATCATCGGCTGCAGCCGGCGGCTCCAACGAGAGATCTGGCCGACGAAGAGGCCGGCGGCGAGGAACGGCACCGCCAGCCCGGCCGAGTACGCGAGCAGCAGGCCGCTGGCCTGCGCCGTCGAGCCGGAGGTCGCCGCCAGCGTCAGGATGCCGCCCAGCGTCGGCCCGATGCACGGCGTCCAGCCGATCGCCATCGCCGAGCCGAGGCCGACGGAGCGCGCGTAGCCCACGCGCTGCCCCGTGACACCCGCCGAGGCGCCGACCGGCTGGAACGTCCGGCTGAGCACCGGTATGCGGATGATCTCCGCGATCTGCAGCCCCATGACAATCATGAAGATGCCGCCGATCTTGCGGAGCACGTCCTGCTGGTCGCGCACCGCGTAGCCGACAAGGCCGACGCTCGCGCCGAGCACGACGAAGACCAGTGTGAACCCCACGACGAAGGCGACGGCGTGCGAGAACACCACGCGCCGCGGCCGCTCGCCGGGCGTGCCGGCGGCCACGCCCGAGAGGTTCCCGATGTATGCCGGCAGCAATGGCACGACGCAGGGCGACAGGCACGACAGCAGTCCGGCGGCGAAGGCGAGCAGCGGCGTGAACAGCGTGACCTGCATCGTCCTCAGCCGCTCCCGCCCGCCCGAAGCGCGGCGATCCTGCTGTCGATCTTGCTGCCGCTGAGCGGCCCGAAGTATTCGTCCCGCAAGATGCCCTGCGCATCAATGAAGTACGAGCTCGGCACGCCGGTCAGCCGGTACGCGCGCACCACTTCGCCCGTGTCGTCCATCAGGATCGGGTAGGTCGCCTTGTACTGCTTCACGAACGGCCGCACGTCGTTCAGGCTCTCGCGGATGTCCACGCCGAGGACGACGAAGCTGCCGTTGCCCTGATCATAGCTGCGCACGAGCTGCGGGAACTCCTTCCTGCACGGCGGGCACCACGTCGCCCAGAAGTTGATCAGCACCGGCCTGCCGCGGAAATCGCTCAGCCGGACCACCTTGCCATTGATGTCTTGCAGCGTGAACTCGGGCGCCGGCTCGCCGATCCTCGGCCCGCTCCCCTTCGCCGCGCCGATCAGCGCGCCGTCGAGTGCGTAGAACTGCGTGCTCGCAGAGGCGCTGGCTCCGCCCGGCGCCGCCGCGCCTGGACCGCCGCCGGCGATGAACGGAACGCGTCCGCCCTCGATCGCCCAGATCACTAGGACGATCAGCGCGATCGTGTTGAGCGGCAACACGATGTAACGCAGCACCTTCCACGTGCGGTCTGACACGAATGCTTCGCCCTCCACCCCTGCCGCGCGAGGGAGGTGCTGCCTCCGCTCGACGCCTCCCCGCTCATGCCTCTCGTGCGCGCACCTCGCCTCGGCGTCGCCGCTCACGCATCGCTTCCATCCGCGGTCGGCGCCGGCTTCGAACGGCCATCAGGCACGCTTCCTCCGGGCCGACGCGCTTCACGCGTCACAGCGCGGCAGCGCCGGGCCAAACTTCGTCCGCGGGCAGACGAGGGCGATGCCGCCGGCGAGGCGTCGCCGAATCAGCGAGCGGTCGCGCCCGTGCCGCCCGCCCTGTCGCGCGCAGCCTGCAGCGCCGCCAGGATGCTGTCCACGTTCGACGAGGCGGCGCCCTCCGCCTCGCTGAGCGAACTCTGCTCACCGGCCATGATCGTCCCGTCCCTGCCGATGATTACATAGCCCATGAAGGGCATCTGCATCATATCGCTCCACATGCCGATGCTCCGCGTGAAGCTGCGCGAGCCGCCTTCCTGGAGCAGGGGATACGCCGTGATGCCGCGGCTCGCGGCCGTCGCGCGGCCCGCCTGCCCCGTCTCCGGTCCCAGCGCGACGAGGCTCGCGTTCGCCGCCGCGAACTCAGCCGCGCGCGTCTGGAGTGCGACCAGCAACTCCCGGCAGCCAAGACAGAAGTCGCCCATGTAGGCGACGACGACGACGTCCCTCTTGCCGAGGTCCTGGCTGAGGTCGAACATCTGGCCGCTGCGGCTGTCCTCGAGCGACACGGGCTGCACCTGCTTGCCCATCTGGATCGGGGTATCCGCCGCCATGCCGCCTGGCGCCACGCCGCCTGGCCGATTTCCGTACCAGATGATCCCCACAGCGACGGCTGCGATCGCCACCAGCGCGCCAGCGAGCGCGAGCCGCCGGCGATGCCGCCGGCCCCGTCGCGGCGATGCCGGCTGGCCGCGCTCCGCGCCGCTCGCCACGCCGCTCATCGCGCTGCCTGCAGCGAGGACGGCCGCGCGGTCGTCGCCGGATCCTCCATCGCCGCCACGTGCCGTTGGGCACGGAGGATCGCGAGCTGCTTCCCGGCGTCCGGCGCCATGTGTCGGGGCGAGTCGTGGCACGCAGTTCGGCTCTCTTCGTCGCCATGCCCCAGGTCCAGCATGCCCGTACGCATCATAAAGAGCACGATCAGGGCCATGCCGACCGGGCAGGCAAGCGCCGCGAGGATGAGCGGAAGGTACGGCATGCAACCTCCAGTCGCGCCGGACGAGACCGATCGAGAGTCTACTATCGCGTGTAGTAGCAGGCAAATCGCCCGTCGTGCGCAACGACGGCGGCCGAATCTGCGGGCGGCTTACAGCGCGGCCAGAACGGCGACGGCGTTGCACGCCAGCGCGGCGGCCGCGGCGGTGAACGCGAGACCGTGGACCCTGCCGACCCTGCCGGCACGGAGCGGCGACGTCGGTTCCCCGAGCAAGCGGTCGATCCGCACGTCGGTCGCCACCAGCGCTCCGACGGCCAACGAAGCGAGCTGCGGCGGCTGCACCGAACGCAGCATGCGATAGAGCGCGCCGGCAAGCGGCTTGGCATCGCCCATCGCACGCACGGTGTCGCGGTCGGCGTCGATCTCCCGCTGGCAGAGGTAGGCATCGAGCATCAGTGGCGCCATAGGGATGAGCGCGCAGGCCCGCGCGAGCGACCGCGCGAGGAGGATGCGCAGCGGGTCGTGCCTTCGCAGGTGGGCCGCCTCGTGGCGCAGCACCGCCTCCAGCTCGTCGTCGCCCAGGGCGCCGGCGATGCCGGCAGACAGCATCACGCGCGGCCGGGTGAACCCGTAGCAACACGCGAACAGCGCGTCGCTCTCCGCGACATCGACGCGGCCTTCGAGGCCGAGCGGGCCGGCGATGCGACGCACCCGCGCGTCGACCGGCGCCCGCAGCCGGTACCGATGCAGCGCGGCGTCTGTCCGGCGGAGCTGTCGCCAGGCAGACATCAGTCCGATGGCGGCCATCAGCATGGCGACGACGACGGCGCCTCCCAGGACGCTCCTCGTGTGGCCGATCATCGCGGCACCGAGGTTCATGCAGGAGAGATAGAGCGGAGAAACGGCGGCGAGCACGCTCTCACGCGCCCCGACCGCCGCCAGCAGCGCGGGCGGCACGGCCGCGAGGGCGACGGCGGCGAGCCTCATCATCGGCGTCTCCGCAGCAGTTCACCGAGCCGCCGGGCGCGGACCGGGTCGACTTCCTGCAATTCGTCGGCAAACTGCGCGACCGCCAGGTCGCCGAACTCGGCGATCAAGCTTCGAACGCGCGCGACGGCGACGCTTCGGGCGTACTCCTCCCGGCTCGTCGCCGGCCGGTAGGCGTAGGCGCGGTCGGCGAGCGCGCGGCTGAGCAGCCCTTTGTCGGTCAGGCGCGTCATCACGGTCATCACGGTCGTGTAGGCCGGCGACCCGGCTTGGGCGATCTCGTCGGTGATTTCCCGCACCGACGCCTCGCCGAGGCGCCACATCGCCTCCATGATCCGCGATTCGAGCGATCCGAGGCCGGCGATCGCGTCGTCGCGCTGTGCTCCCGCGGCTTTCTTCGGCATCACGCGCATAGCGTAGCGCACAGCGCCGTACGCGCACTACGACCAGCGGTAGTAGAGACGGGCCCGGCGGGCTCCGTTAGGATCCGTGATGACGGCTTCAGCGACGACCATTTCACGGAGGAATGACCATGCCACACACCGCGACGCACATGAGCAGCGAGATGCAGACGTGTATCGACGAGTGCCAGAACTGCCACGACGTCTGCGTGCAGACCGTGCAGTATTGCCTCGGCCAGGGCGGTGAGCACGCCAGTCAGCGGCACATTCAGGTGCTCCTCGAGTGCGCCGAGATCTGCCGGACGAGCGCCGACTTCATGCTCATGGGGGCCGAGGCCCATCCCAAGGTCTGTGCGATCTGTGCCGAGGTCTGCGAGCGCTGCGCCAAGAGTTGCGAGCGCTTCGGCGACGACGACATGATGAAGGCGTGCGCACAGGCCTGCCGCTCCTGCGCCGAGTCGTGCCGGAAGATGGCGTCGATGGCGCGCGCGGCCTGACCTGACGCGCCCACGGGCGGCGAAGCCGGGATTCCCGCAATCCTGCGCGAATCTCGGCTTTCGCGCGCTCGTCGCAACGGCCCGGCCTGCGTATACTGTCGCGGCTCTACTACAGCGAGTAGGAGACTGCGATGGTTCGCTTGCCGGTGCCCAGCCCCGTCCTCGTCGCCGCAGAGCAGAGGGCGACGCGATGAGTGACCTACCCGTCGTCGATGAGCGGCCGTCCGAGCCGGCCGCCGACCGCCCGCCCGACCTCGATCCGGAGGTCGAGGAGCGTCCCCAGGGGCGGCGCGAGTGGCAGGGGCCGCTCCGTAGCCTCGCGCTGCCGCTGCTCATCGTCGCGGTGATCGTCGGCGGCGTGTACTACCTCCAGAACCGCGGCGGCGCCGCACCGGCGGCGAACCCCGGCGGCTTCGGCACCGTCGCCTTGCCCGCCGCCCTGTATCCGGCCGGCACGTCTCCATCGAGCGAGGTCGGTCGCGTCGCGCCGGACTTTCTGCTCGAGCGGGCGGACGGCGGCACGCTGCGGCTGAGCGATCTGCGCGGCAGGCCGGTGCTCGTCAACTTCTGGGCCACCTGGTGCCCGCCCTGCCGCAAGGAGGTGCCGGAGATCGTCAAGGCATACACCGCCAACCAGGCCGCCGGCTTCGTCGTCGTTGGCGTCGACCTCCAGGAGAACGCCGGCGCCACGAACTCGTTCGCCAGTGAGTTCGGCATGAAGTTCCCCATCGTCATCGACCGCACGGGCGAGGTGGGACAGACCTGGCGGATCGGCGGCCCGATCAAGGGCATCCCGTCGTCATACTTCATCGACCGCCAAGGCGTCGTGCGCGCCCGCTTCTTCGGGCCGATGTCCGCGCAGACGATCGCCGACGACATCAAAAAGATCATGGGCTGACGGCTCGGGCTACTGCCGTCTGCCCCCTGCCACGCCCCTCCGCACGCCGCGCCGCGCCTCGACGCCTTCGTTGGTGGTTCGGAGCGCGATGGCGAGCGCCGCTACCGGCGAGCGGTGAGATGGCGCGCTCACTGCGCGGGATACGGGCCCGGCGACCCTGCCGGTCAGGGCTCCTCCCGCTCGCGATCGTCGGGCGCCAGCGGCGGCGTGTGATGCTGGCCGAGGTGTTGCAGCAGCGGGATGTGGTCCCACTCCAGAATGATCAGCACGAGAGCGCACACCGCCGCGCCCATCAGGTAATCGCCGGTGCCGACGATGACGCCCACCGCCGCGACGGCCCAGATGCTGGCGGCCGTCGTCAGTCCCTTCACCTCGCCGGTGCCCTGGCGGAGGATGACGCCGGCGCCAAGGAACCCGACGCCGGTGACGATGCCGGCGATCAGCCGGTCGGCGTTTGGCCCGAAGTCATCGACGGCGACCGCGGTGAAGGCGGCCGCGCCGAGCGCGACCATCGCGTACGTGCGATCGCCGGCCGCCGAGCCGCGCCGCTCGCGCGCCCAGCCGACGACGAAGCCGAGGGCCGCGGCGACGGCGGCGCGCAGCAGGAGGATCGTGTCCGTCTGGATGCCGCCCGCTTCGATCATGTTCCGGCTCGCTTCGACGATGGACGCCTGCCGTCCCACGGCGACGTCTCGGGAAAGCAATCCTGTCCGAGCTCCGCGGAGAGCTGGTCGTTTTCTACCTGGATCGTGACATGTTCGATCTGGAACCGCGACCGCAATTCTCGTCGTAGGGATACCAAGAGGGCGTCGCGGTCTGCGGCGTCTCCGACCTGCACATGGCCGCTCAAGGCGATGAACCCGCTCGTCACGCTCCAGACGTGGAGGTCGTGCACCGCTTCCACACCCTGCTGGGCGATGATCGCCTCCCGGACGGCGTTGATGTCAATGTGCGCCGGTGTGCCCTCGAACAGGACGTCGAGTGCGCCCCTGAGCAGGAGCCACGTGCGCGGCAGGATGAAGAGCCCGACGAAGCCCGCGAACAGCGGGTCCGCATACTTCCAGCCGGTCGTAAGCAGAATCACTCCGGCTGCGATCGCGCCGACCGAGCCGAGCAGATCGCTCACCACTTCGAGGAAGGCGCCGCGCACGTTCATGCTCTCGCCCGCTCCCGACATGAGCAGCCTCGCGCTTGCCAGGTTCACGACGAGCCCCATGCTGGCGACGACGAGGAGCGGAACGCTCGCTACCTCCGGCGGCGCGACGAGACGCGTGTACGCCTCGTAGAGGATGTAGCCGGAGATCGCGAACAGGAGCATCGCATTGACGACGGCGGCGAGGATCTCCGCGCGGTAATAGCCGAACGTCTTGCGCGGCGTCGGCGGGCGTTGTGCGAACCAGATGGCCGTGAGCGCGAGCGACAGGCCGGCGACATCGCTCAGCATATGCCCGGCATCGGCGATCAGCACGAGGCTATTCGCCAGGAAGCCGGCGGTCGCCTCGACGACCATGTAGGTCGCCGTCAGGCCTAGCGCGGCGAAGAGTCGCCGCCGGTGCTTCAGCCCGGCGCTGCCTTGATCAGTGGACATGCGCGTCTTCCCTCACGTGGCGCAGTGTGTCCTCGAAGATGTGGCGGATGTGTGTGTCGGCGAGGCGGTAATACACCATGCGGCCGCGCTTCTCCGCCGTCACGAGCTTCATCAGCCGCAACTCTCGCATCTGATGCGATACGGCCGATTCGGACACGCCCAAAATCGCCGCGAGGTCGCAGTTGCACAGCTCCGCCAGAGACAGCGCGTGGATGATCAGCACGCGCCGGGGATCTGCGAGGAGGCGGAAGACGTACGCGATGTCCTCGGCCGCGGTGCGATCGAGGAGCGAGCAGAGTACCGCCGCGACCGCCTCATGGTCGATGTAGCGAGTGTCACAGGCGTCTTGTTCGATCATCTGCGGCAGTATAGTTGCAAGATTGCTCAACTGTCAATGTGTCTGGCGAGCCCTGTCTTCCCCTCGTGCGGTCGTGGCGGCATACGCCCGGCCCCCTCCACGTCCCCTCCTGGCGTCGCGGCGAACCGCCCGCCGCGCTCCGACGCTCGCAGCAGTGGCAGGGCTCGTCCTGTCTTCGTGCGCTCCTCCGTCGCGACGCCGTGCATCAGCGTCGTCATGCCGACCTTCGACCCGCACCCGTTCCAGTGGCGCCATGTCGTCGGGCGCCTCGTGCTACCGCGACTCCTGACGGCGCCGCGCGCTCGCTTCGCCGCTACGCTGCCGCGGCTCCCGCGCGCCAAGCTCGACGATGGCGGCGTCCTCGATCACTCCGTCGCCGGCGCGCATCAGCACCACCGTCTGGCGGCGATGGAAGCCGGCCCGGCCGGCGGCGCCGGGGTTGACGTAGAGCTTGTCGGCGCGCGGCTCGATCAGCGCCTTGTGGCTGTGCCCGAACACGACGACCTGCGTCGTCCGCTTCGGCTGCGCCTGCGGCAGCTGATGCACCAGGTGAAACCGAACGCCCGCGAGCACGAAGTCCGCCCGCAGGGGCAGTCCCAGCCCGCCGAGCTTCTCCTCGTTGTTGCCGCGGACGGCGTGCAGCGCCGCCATCGCCCGCAGCGCTGCCAGCACCGCCTCGCCGCCGACGTCGCCGCCGTGCACGATCGCGTCGACGCCTGCGAACGCCGCCGGCAGCCGCGGGTCGATGTAGCCGTGGGTATCGGCGATGATGCCGATCAGCACCCATGCAGTGTACGACTGCCCTGCAGGCAATCGGCCGGGCGTCGCCGCGCGTGGCGGCCGGTCCCGCGGCCTGCGCGCGAGGCGGCAGTCTGGAAGCGCCCGGTGCAGGCTCACGACGGCGCGCGACACGCCGCGAGCGCGAGTCGGCGGGGCGTCGTACACTCAACCGTGGCACGCAAGATCGTGCGAACGCCAGCCGGCAACCCCCGCGGCGAGCCGCCGCTGCGCGTCCGCGACTTCCTCGCGCTCGTGCATGAGGGTGTGCGCGGGCGCCTCGGCGCCGGGCTCGACGGCCTGGAGATGCGGCAGCGGTTCAGCTTCGTGCAGTATTTTCGCGCCGGCTCGGCCGAAATGCACTACGAGGTGTGGGCGCAGCGCAAGACCGGGCGCGTCGAGATCGGCCTGCACTTCGAGGGCGAGCGTGAGCGCAACTACGAGGCGCTCGAAGCGCTGGCGCTGCGCGCGCCCGACGTCCAGGAGCGCATCGGCACGGCGTACGAGTTCGAGGAGTGGACGAAGTCCTGGACGCGGCTGCACCGCTCGTCGGAGGCTCCGTCGCTGACGCCGGCGCTGGCCGACGATGCCGCCGACCGGCTGTGTGCGTTGATCCGCGGCATGGAGCCGATCATCGACCAGATGGATCTGCGCCGCCTCGCCGCCGCGTTGCGGCCCGCGCGCGCGCCGGCGAGAGCGCACGGAGCGGCGAGGAGGCGGTGATGCTGACGCGCGACGCGCTCGACGAGCTCTACCGCTACACCGAGTACGCCTGGGATGTCTTCGCCGAGACGATGCGCGGCCTGCCTCCCGGCATGCTGACGCAGGCCGCGCCCGGCTCCGGCTGGCCATCGTTGCGCGACTGCTACCGCCACGTCGTCGGCGCCTACGATGGCTGGTTGCACTACAGCCTGAAGCGTGGCGAGTTGATCAATCCGCCGCCCGAGCGGCTCGGCACGTGGGACGGCATCGAAGACTACCGGCGTCGCACGCGCGCGACGTTCCGTCGCACGCTCGCTGCCGTCTCGGACGACGGGCTCGCTGCGACGTTCGCCGGCGTCTACGACCCGGGAGCCGCGCCGGAGACGCAGAGCCTCGCCGACATCCTGGGCAACCTGCTGCTGCACGAGCGCGGGCACCACGGCGACCTGAGCACCCTGCTGTACCAGCTCGGGCAGGAGCCGCCGTTCGTGGACTATCGCCAGTACGCCGTCCGGCGCAACGCGCAGGCGGCGCAGTAGAAGCGAGGCGCCGGCTGCTCGTCGACTGTCACACACACCTGCAGCCGCACGGCGACCAGCCGCCGATGGACCGCGCGCGCATCATGGCGTACGTCGAGGCCGCGCGCGCGCGCGGCGTCACGCACGTCGCCTTCACCGAGCACCTGTTCCGCTTTCGCGAGGCGTTCGAGCTGCTCTACGGATGGTGGGACGACGACCCCGACCCGGCGCTGGCGAAGCTGGCCTGCGCGTACTGGCAGGACCACGTCTCGGGCAGCGTTGCGGACTACGTGCGCGAGGTCGAGGCGGCGAAGCGCGACGGGCTGCCGGTGCTGCTCGGGCTCGAGATGGACTGGATCCACGGCCGCGCCGACGACCTCGCGCGCTTCCTGGCGCCCTACGACTGGGACATCGTACTCGGCTCCGTCCACTACATCGGCTCCTTCGGGTTCGACGACGAGCGCTTCCGCGCCGAATGGGACCGCCGCCAGACATCGACCGTCTGGCACGACTACGGCGTGCTCGTCGGCGAGCTGGCGGCGAGCGGCCTCGCCGACGTCCTGTCGCATCCGGACCTGCCGAAGGTGTTCGGTCATCGGCCGCAGAGCGAGACGCCGCTGCACGATGCCATTCTGACGGGGGCTTCAGGCGCGGGGACGGCGATCGAGCTGAACAGCAACGGGCTGCGAAAGTGCGGCGAGATCTACCCGGCGCTGCCGCTGCTCCAGCGTGCGCACGACCTCGGTTTGCCGGTCACCCTGGCATCCGACGCGCATACGCCGGCGCGCGTCGGCGAGGACTTCGCTGCGCTCGCTGCGTGGGCGCGGCGCGCCGGCTACGCAAGCGCGACGTCGTTCGTGCAGCGCGAGCCGCAGACCTACGCGCTCCCCGCCGATGCTCCGTGAGCCGGCGCCAGGCAGCCGCACGCCCGCTGGCGCGCGCCGGCGACGACGGGTGTTGTCGTGCGGATGCAAGCGGCGCGATCCCCGCACGCATGCCGTCGTCATCCCTGCATGAGCGTATACTTGGGTCATGACGGGGAGGCTGAGCCGGTTCGACACCAAGCAGTTGCTTCCGGGCGAGCGCCTGCTGCGCGAGGCCCGCGCCGAGTTGCTCCTGCACTTCGAGCCGTACCGATGGGACGGCGCACTCGTGCTGACGAGCGAGCGCCTCTTCTTCCTGCCGCAGGTGACGAATCCGCTCATCGCCGGCGCCGCGTTCTGGATCGATGAGGTCGCCCGCGTCGCCCGCACCGGGCGGCATCGCCTGCACGTGACGGCGGACAGCGGCAGCGCGTCGTTCGCACTCGTCGGGTCGATGCTGGCGCCACGCGACCGTGCGCAGCCGTGGCTCCGCGAGATCGCCGCGCTGGCCTCGCTGCGGCCCGCGCCGGCGCGCTTCGACGCCGGGCGACGCCGCGCCGGATGAAGCTCGCGGCCTTCGCGCTCCTCGGCGTCGTGTGCGTCGCCGCCGTCACCATCATCGTCCTCACGTTCAGCAGCGGCACGTCGCGTACGGCGGGCGTCGAAGCGATCGCCACGCGCGCGCCGGCGCCGACGCCCGCGCCGACGCCGCTGCCGCGGACGTGGCAGGCCGGCCTGCGGCTCCCATCGGCCGGCGCGCCTGAGCTGATCTCCTGCCGCGACCGTAACGGCGACGGCCGGCTCGACGGCCGCGACGACGCGCAGCTCGCCGGCCTCGACATCGCGCTCGTCCCCGGCGAGGCGTGCCGCGACCCGCAGCAGCATGCCGACTTCTACGCCGGCACGCCGTCGGATGCCGCCGGCTTCTCGTGCTCCGCGAAGCGGCCGCCGCTGCTGATCGTCGCCGTCGCCAGCGCCGGCAGCGACCTGCTGGCGCCAAAGGAGGGCGAGAGCATCGGCGAGCTGGACATGGTCAACGCTATCCAGGCGCAGGTGCGCGCCGCCGGCACAAGCTCGCTGCCGATCCTCGCCGCGTCGGCGGTGTTCGGCGCCCGGCCGCCGCAGACAAGCATGGAGCAGTGGCTGACGCAGCAGATCGGCCTGCGCCTGATCGCCATGCCGTGCCTGCGCACCGCGATCATCGGTCACAGCCACGGCGGCGTTACTGTCACCTCGGTGACAGCAGCGCTCGACGCGCGCTTCGGCCGGCGCATGTTCGGCGTGCTGCTCGACCGCACGACCGTGCTCTACGATCGCCAGGCGAAGGAGATGCCGCGGCAAACGCCGCTGCTCAACATCTACCAGGCCAACGAGGGCTGGCACGGCGAAGCCATCGACCAGGCAAACGTGACAAACGTTGACGCATCAATGGCGATGGCGCCCGTCGCGCCGAGCGACGGCGGCGGCGGCTCGGCGCTCGTCAGCCACAAGACGCTCGACGACGCGCCGGCGGTGCAGCGTCGCGTCGTCGACGCCGTGGTGGCGTGGGCCACGCGGTGATGGAACGCCGGCGCAGCAGGCGCGCATGTTCGGTCAGTCGATGCCGGTCCGCGGTTCCCGCCTGCGACTGAGCCGCCGCCCGCGGCGCGTCACTTTGACCAATTGTTGTTGAAGTCGCCAGTCGATATCGCTATCCTCAGCCGTTCGTGCCGCAGGCGCGTCGCCGTCCGTGTGGGCGGCAGCATGGGCGGCGCTGGTGCGCCGGGCACCGCAGGCAGGCGGATGCTGCCACAGCCGCCGGACGGAACCGGCGGGAGCAACCAGGGGGACAACAGATGAAGCACCGAAGCATGATCGCGGGAATCGCCGCCCTCGTCGCGGCGCTGGCGTTGTTCGGCATGAACCTCGGCACCGCGACGCCGCAGGTGGGCGCTCAGGTGAGTACCACGAGCACCGTAGCGTCGACACCGACGGTGTGCGGAGGACAGCAACTGACCGCCCTGCAAGCGGCGGGCACCTGCACGCCGGCGAGCGTCGTGCGCACCGCCACGCCCCGGGCATCGGCAACCGCAGCAGCGACGAACACCCCGCAGCCGTCCGCCACCATGGCGCCGGCATCGACGATGACACCGGCGCCGCCGGCGCCGGCGGCGACGTCGCCGACCGGCGGACGCCTCGGTGCCGTGACCGGTCCGAACACCGGCAGCGGCGGCGGCGCGGGCGCCGCCAACAGCCGGTGGCTGACGGTCGTCGCGCTGGCTCTGGCCGTCGCCGGCATCTCATCGATCGGCTATAGCCTGCGTCGACGCTAGCCGCAGCGACGCGACGATGGGCGCCCGGGATGGGCGCCCATCCGCGTCACACGCGCTGGCGGTCACGCGGCGAGACAGCCGAGAACGGCGCCGTTCGTCGTTGCGCGGTTGACGTTCCCGAGGTCGGCGTCCGCCGCTAGAGTGCGCTGCGGTAGATCGCGCTCAGGTCCTCTGCGGTCGCCGGCTTCGGCGCGGCGATGAAGATGCCCTGAGACTTCTGCGCGTCGTCGACGAATTGTGCGACGTCCGACTCCGTCATGCCGACGTCACTGAGCTTCGACGGGATGTTGATGTCATCGCGCAGCGAGCGGACCGTCGCCACGACGTCGCTCGCGGCCTTCGCGGCCGGCACGCCGGCGGCGTTGATGCCCATCAGCGGCGCGATCTCGTGCAGGTCTTCCGCCAGGAAGTCCTTGTGGTAGTCGAGCACGTGCGACAGCAGGATCGCGTTGGCGACGCCGTGCGGCGTGCCAAGGCGGCCGCTGACGACGTGCGAGAGCCCGTGCACCTGCCCAAGGCCCACGGCCATCGACTGACCGGCGATGTCGGCGGCGTAGAGCATCTGGCGGATCGCATCGGGCCGACCGGGGCCGTTGACCGCCTGCCGCAGGTTCTTGCTGATCTGCTGGATGGCGCGCGTGGCGAACATCCGCGTGAACGGCGTGTTGCCGGGGTTCACGTACGCCTCGATGGCGTGTGTGAGCGCGTCCATCCCGGTCGCCGCGGTGATCGGCGCCGGCATGCCGGCGACGAGTTGCGGGTCGAGGATGGCGACGGCGGGTGTGCAGTTCAGCAGCAGGTGCTTGTAGTGCGAATCCGGGTCGGTGATCACGGCCGCGTTCGAGATCTCCGAGCCCGTGCCGCACGTCGTCGGGATGGCGAAGAGCGGCTTCATCGAAGCGGGGAACGGCGTACCGCCGACGCCGAAGAGGTAGTCCTTGGCGCCGCCGCCCAGCTCCGCGGCGACGGCGATGCCCTTCGCCGCATCGATCGCGCTGCCGCCGCCCACGGCGACGACGAGATCCGCGCCGGCATCGTGCATCGCCGCGGCGCCGCCATCGACCTCCGGGATCGTCGGATTCGGCGTCACGTTGTCGTAGACCGTGTGCGCGACCTCGGCTTCGTCGAGCGAGGCCAGTACGGAATCGAGGATGCCGGCGGCCTTGATGCCAGGGTCGGTGACAACGAAGGCGTGCTTGTAGCCGGCGGCCTTGGCGCGGCGCCCCAATTCGGCGATGCTGCCGTCCCCGAATACGGTCTCGACGCGCAGGGCAAACGATGGCATGACGATCCTTTCCTATCGCGCGCATCGGCGGCGCGCAGTGTTGGAACTATGGATCGGGCGAGGTCTTCGGGCAACGGCGACAGCGGGCCGAAGCGCGGACCGATGCCGCCGGCGTAGGCGGCCGCGACGGCGAAGGAGCCGCCCGCCGCCGCTCACTCGCCTCCGGACGCTTCGCCTGCGGCCGATGACTCATCGCGCATCGACTCGAGCGCGTGCATCGCCGCGTCGCACCAGGCGATGTAGGCGCGGCGATGGGCGATCGCCATCTCGAGCGTCAGGCGCCAGAACGTCGCCGCGCCGGCGATGTCGTGGTGCTCCTTGTGGGCATGGTCGATGCGCGCGCTGAGCACGATCTCCGAGAACGCGAGCAGCTTCTGTTCTTCCTCCTGCTGCCGTCGCAGGAGGATGAGCATGTCATCGATGGGCAGCTCCGATCCGAAGAAAATCTTGATGAGGAACGGGTCGCGCAGCGCCGCCGGCGGCATCGGCTCGCGCACCCAGCGGGCGAACTCCGCGCGGCCGCCGGCGGTGATCTCGTAGATCTTGCGATTCGGCCGGTTCTCCTGCACCTCGACCCGCTTGTCGACGTACCCGAGTTCCTCCATCTGCTTGAGCGTCGGGTAGATCTGGCTCAGCTCGGCGTTCCAGAAGTGCTGGACGGAGGAGTCGAAGAACTGCTTCAGCTCGTAGCCGGTCATCGGGCCGTAGTGAAGGATGCCGAGCAGCGCGTGCTTGAGGCTCATGCGATCGCCGCCGGGAGAGCGCGCGCCGCGGTCGTCCCGTTGCGGACGCGGTCGCCGTCGGCGGCGTGCAGCGCCCGCCACGCATCATGCGGCTGGTGGCCGCGCAGGGGCAGCGCCGGGCGTGCCATGATCGGACGCCGCAGCGCGCGGGATCCCGGCGCTGTGGGCGCGAGCTGCGCTGATGCCCCGGTCGGCGGCAGGCCGGCTTGATCGACGCCGTCGCCACGGTGGCGGGCGGCGAGAACTGATGGCCCGGTCGGCGACGGCACGCCGGCTAGATCCACGTCTTGTACGGGCCAGCGAGGTGCGCCGGCTTGCTGATGATCACCGTGCGGGTGCGACGGCGGCGGTCGCGGCGCTCGACCTTCTCGATCGCGCGGAGCTTGCGGAGCCAGCCCTTCCTCTCCGCTTCCTGCGTGCGGGCGGTCTGCAGGGCGTCGTGCCATTCCGGTGCCATGGCGATCGCGTAGTCCAACATGGGTTCCTCCTGTCGCGCCGACCCCGTTCGTCTGGTCGCCTGTAGGTATCGGCATCTATATATAAATCATTATATAGTCTGGCCGCAAGGTTTCATTGGTCGCTGCCAAAGGAATTTCACGCGACCGTAACATCCGCCGCCGAACGTGTAGCTCCGGCAGCGTCGCCGGCGCCCCGGCACGCCCTGCCGCCTCCGGCCCCCGACCTCCATCAGCACCCTGTGCCTATGTGTGGTTGCCCACGCCTCCGCCAGTACGAAGAAGCCCCGCGAACACTCGCGGGGCTTCTTGGCGAACCATCGTTTGGTGTGGCGGCGCCACTATGTGAGCGCCGGCTCGGCCGGCTCGGCCGCCTTGAGGTCGAGCACCAGATCGTCGCCCTGGACCTCGATGAGCACCGTGTCGCCGATGCCGAAGCGCTCCTGGAGCAGCGCCTCCGACAGGCGATCTTCGAGCTCGTTCTGGATCACGCGGCGCAGCGGCCGGGCGCCGAAGACATGGTCGTAGCCCTTCTCGCCGAGCCAGTCCTTCGCGGCGTCGGTCATCTCCAGTGACACGCCCTTGAGCAGCAGCTGCTTCTCGAGGTCGCGCAGCTGCAGGTCGACGATCTTTCGGATGTCCGGCTTGGACAGCGTGTGGAAGACCACCTGGCTGTCGATGCGGTTAAGGAACTCGGGCCGGAAGACGCGCTTCAACTCCTCGAGCACCTTGTCCTTCATCTTGCCGTGCCGCTGCTCCGCGGTCTTCGCTTCGTCCTTCGTCACCTGGAAGCCGATGGCGGAGTCGCGGCGGATCAGGTCGGAGCCGACGTTGCTCGTCATGATGATGATCGTGTTGCGGAAGTCCACCCGGCGGCCCTTCGCGTCGGTCAGGTGACCGTCATCGAAGATCTGCAGCAGCATGTTGAAGACGTCCGGGTGCGCCTTCTCGATCTCGTCGAGCAGGATCAGGCAGTACGACTTGCGCCGCACGGTGTCCGTCAGCTGCCCACCGTCGTCGTAGCCGATGTAGCCGGGAGGCGCCCCGACCAGCCGCGACACGTTGTGCTTCTCCATGAACTCGCTCATGTCGAGCTTGATCATGTTGTCTTCGCTGCCGAACATGAACTCCGACAGCACGCGCGGCAGGTACGTCTTGCCGACGCCCGTCGGCCCGAGGAACATGAAGACGCCGATCGGCCGCTTCGGGTCCTTCAGGCCGGCGCGCGAGCGGCGCACCGACTTCGCGATCGCCGTGATCGCCTCGTCCTGGCCGATGACGCGGCCGTGCAGGGCATCCTCCATCTGGAGCAGCCGCTGCGACTCCTCGCTGGCGATGCGCGCGACGGGAATGCCCGTCCACATGCTCACCACTTCGGCGATGTCGTCCTCCGTGACGATCGGCTTGTTGTCTTCGCGGGCGACCTCGAGGCCCTCTTCCATCTGCTCGATCTTCTCTTGCAGCTTGACCTCGCGGTCGCGCAACTCGGCGGCGTACTCGTACTGCTGCGAGCTGATCGCGGCGTCCTTCTCCTTGCGCAGCGACTCGAGCCCGCGTGTCGCTTCCTTGAGTGACGGCGGAGTGGTCGAGCGACGGATCCGCACGCGGCTCGACGCCTCGTCGACGAGGTCGATCGCCTTGTCCGGCAGGAAGCGGTCGGAGACGTAGCGCGACGCCAGCTCCGCCGAGGCCTTCAGCGCCTCGTCGGCGATGATCAGCTTGTGGTGCTCCTCGTAGCGCTCCTTGATCCCCTTGAGGATCTCGATCGTCTCTTCGACGCTCGGCTCTTCGACCAGCACCGGCTGGAAGCGGCGCTCGAGCGCGGCGTCGCGTTCGATGTGCTTGCGGTACTCGTCGAGTGTGGTGGCGCCGATGCACTGAAGCTCGCCGCGTGCGAGCGACGGCTTGAGGATGTTCGCGGCGTCGACGGCGCCCTCGGCCGCGCCGGCGCCGACGAGCATGTGCAACTCATCGACGAACAGCACGCAGTTGCCGCTCGACTTGATCTCTTCGATCACCTTCTTCAGGCGCTCTTCGAACTCGCCGCGGTACTTCGTGCCGGCGACCAGCGAGCCGATGTCGAGCGTCAGCAGCCGCTTCCCCTGCAGCGTCTCCGGCACGTCGCCGGCGACGATGCGGTGCGCCAACCCCTCGGCGATCGCCGTCTTGCCGACGCCCGGCTCGCCGATCAGCACCGGGTTGTTCTTCGTCCGGCGCGAGAGGATCTGGATGACGCGTTCGATCTCCTTCGAGCGGCCGATGACGGGGTCGAGCTTGTTCGCGCGCGCGGCGGCCGTGAGATCCATGCCGAGCTGGTCGACCGTCGGCGTGCGCGTCGACGAGCGAGCGCCGGCGCCGGCGCTCTGCGGCATGCTCTGCGAGAGGATGCGCGTCGTCTCCGCACGCACGCGCTCCAGGTTCACGCCCAGGCTCTCCAGGACGCCCGCAGCGATGCCTTCGCCCTCGCGGACGAGGCCCAGCAGCAGGTGCTCTGTGCCGATGTAGTGGTGGTTCAGCCTGCGCGCCTCGTCGACGGCCAGCTCGATGACCTTTTTCGCGCGCGGCGTCAGACCGATCTCGCCGAGCACCGCACGGTCGCCCCGGCCGATGATGAATTCGACCGCCGAGCGCACTTTGTTGAGCTCGACGCCCAGATTCGCCAGGACCTTCGCCGCGACGCCATCGCCCTCGCGCACGAGGCCCAAGAGCAGGTGCTCCGTGCCGATGTAGTTGTGGTTGAAGCGCTGGGCCTCTTCCTGCGCCAGCGTCAGAACCCTGCGTGCGCGCTCTGTAAACTTGTCGAACCTGTCAGCCATCTCAGCGCTCCCGCGTTAATTGCTAACTCTTCTTAACCAGATTATCACAACGGGGGCTTCGAAGTCCAGTCCCAGCGCCTTGCGGCCGCGCTCGCAGGCCTATCATTCATGTCGGACGCACGCCTTCGCGCCGCGACGGGTGAACCCCCGATCTTCAGCTTGACGTCGGTCTCCGGACCGGACCCGCCGATCGTAGAACGCTCGCCGCATCCCTGCGGTTAACGGGTGTCGCGTACTTATTCGGTGCCGGCTTCTTCGGCCGCGGGCGCCGCATCGACGTGAGCGCCGTTGCCGTTCGCGCTCGACGGCTCGTCCGCCGTCGCCGCGTCGGCCGGCGGCTCGCTCACCGCCGAGACGTGGTCCGGCGTCGCCATCGCATCCGCCGCTGCCACGACGTCGGACGCATCCGCCGCATCGCCGGCGTCGGCTACGGCCGCGGGCGAGGATGACGTATCGTCGTCGACGCGCGCCGGCTCGTCGCGGAACGCCGCCGCCGCGCCGGATGCATGCAGCGCATCGGCGAGCGCGCTGCGGGGCGGCTCCTCGGGCTCTCGTTCGGGCGCCGGCACTGGCGCGGGGCGCGCGACCGTCGCCGCGGCGGAGTCGTCGCTGCTGTCGTCGCTGGCCGGCGGCGTCGCGATGGCGTCGGTCGCCGTCGGCGCGCGCTCGGGCACCGTCACGCCCTCGCGCTCTTCGAACTCCTTGCGGAGGTCCTCCGGGACCTCCATCACCTCGCCGGCGTCGGTGAAGCGGAAGCCCATGCGCTCGCCCTCTTCCCGCGCCTCGCGCAGGCTGAGCCCGAGGCGGTGCCGGTCGCGCTCGATGCGGACGATCTTCAGCGGCAGCAGGTCGCCCTCGCGCACCACTTCCTTGGGATGCGCGATGCGGCGGTCGACGAGCTCGGAGACATGGATCAGGCCCTCGACCGGCCCTTCGATGCGGGCGAAGGCGCCGAACGTGACGAGTTTCGTCACCATGCCGGGCACCACCCGCCCGACCTGGTACTTGTCGACGATCAGATCCCACTGCTCCGGCTGCGCTCGCCGCAGGCTCAGCGCGATCTTTTTGGTCTCCGGATCCACCTTCATCACGTACACGTCGACCTCGTCGCCGACCTTGTACATGTCCTCGGGCGACTTATTGCGGTCCCACGAAACCTCGCTCAGGTGCGCCAAGCCATCGGCGCCACCGAGGTCGATAAAGACGCCGAAGCCGCGCACGCTCGAGACGCGGCCCTTGCGCACCTCGCCCTCCTTCAACTCGGAGAGCAGCCGATCCTTCTGCTGCGAGCGCCACTCTTGCAGCGCCGCGCGCTCGGAGAGGATGACGCGGTTGCGACGGCGGTTGATCTCGATCACCTTCAGCCGCAGCTTCTTGCCGACGGCCTGTCCGAGGCCGCCGTCACTCTCCTCGCGGTCCGGGCGCACGCCGACGACCTGCGACAGCGGCACGAAGGCGTGCACGCCCTCGACGTTCACGAGCAGGCCGCCCTTGTTGTAGCCGGTGACCTCGCCCTCGAACGCTTCACCCTCTTCGAAGCGCTGCTGCAGCACGCGCCAGCCGCGCTCGCCGCGCGCGCGGTCGACCGAGAGCAGGATCTGCCCCTGGTCCGCCTCCGGCTGCATGACGTACACGAGGATCGTCTCGCCGACCGTCACCTTGCTCAGCGGCTCGGCGCCCATCGAGTGCATTTCGTGCGGAGGGATGATGCCCTCCGACTTCGATCCCAGATCGACAAGGACGCCATCGCGCTGGATCGCCATGATGGTGCCTTCGACGACCTCGCCGCGACGCAATGTCTTGAAGTCGGACGTGCCGTCGAGCCAGTCTTGCATGGTGAAGGAGGCATCATCCTCGGTCTTCGTCGCCACCCCGCTCTCCGCGATGCCACCACTACTGATGTCGGTCAACGTGCTGCTTCCTCCCTATGACAAGTTAAGCCGCCCGGGACGAGTTGCTTCGGCCGTGGGCCTGGGCATCTCTACCGGTCCGGCTTCGCTCTGATTCTATCACATCCATGACAAACGCCGGAAGCAACGCGACGCCATCATCTCGCGCCCGGCGGTGCTGTCTTTTCAGGACGCCCGCATCACCGCCCATCTCCAATTCCGCTCCCGCGACTACCCCGTGCGCCCTGCCGCCGATACCCTCCCGTCATGGAGCTCATCCCCGCGATCGACATCCGCGGCGGCCGTTGCGTGCGCCTCGTGCAGGGCGATTTCGCGCGCGAGACCGTCTTCGGCGACGACCCCCTCGCACTGGCCCAACGCTGGGCCGGCGAAGGCGCGACGCGCCTGCACGTCGTCGACCTCGATGCCGCTCGCGAAGGCCGGCCGGTGAACGCGGCGATCGTCGCCCGCATCATCGCCGAGACCGGCGTGCCGGTAGAGGTCGCGGGCGGCCCGCGCGGCGCCGCCGACTTCGACCGCTGGGCCGACGCCGGCGCCGACCGCATCGTCACCGGCACGCTCGCCGTGGAGCAGCCGGACGTCGTCGAGGCGGCGGCGCGCCGTTATCCCGGCAGGATCGCCGTCGCCATTGACGCGCGCGATGGCCGCGTCGCCGTCAGGGGATGGGTCGAGACGAGCGACCGCACCGTCGCCGCCGTCATGCGCGACATGGCCGCGCGCGGCATCGAGCACTTCATCTACACCGACATCCGCCGCGACGGCACGATGCAACACCCGGACTTCGACGCCTTCGCGCGCGTGCTCGAAAGCGCCGCGTTGCCGGCGCGCCGACGACCCGCGCAGGAAACGCCGGCAGATGCGATGGACGACGCGTCATCCGGCGCCTCCACGGCCCGCGATGTCGACGCGCGGCCAAGCGAGCCGTCACCGGCCGGCGCCGCTTCGCACGGGCGCGGCAGCGTCGCCGCGCCCGTCATCTTCGGCGGCGGCATCACGTCGATCGAAGACGTCGCGAGGCTCGCCGCGGACTTCGACATCGAAGGCGTGATCATCGGACGCGCGCTCTACGACGGGCGCCTGGATCTGCGGGCCGCGCAGCACGCGATCGAAGCCCGCCGCGCCTGAGCGCCGGACACGCACCGTCCTCCGTCCGTTGGCGTCTGCCCGCCGTCGGCGCGCGGCCGTCAGCGCGCGCCCGGCGCCGCCGATGACGCGCAGGAGCGCGCCCGGCGGCTATCGTCAGCGGAGCACCAACAGCACCCCGGGCAGCAACAACGCGACGATCACGAGCAGAGAGACGAGCGCCAGCAGCCAGGGCGGCAGGGGCCAGTGCTCGCGCTTCGGCTCCCAGAGGTACCCGTGCTCCTCCGACAGATCCCAGTCCGGGCTGTCCGGCCCGAACTCGTCATCGTCGTCCGCATCGGCGTCCTCCCCGGGCGGTGGTATCTCCCAGTCGGGTGGCATCGCTCGATCATCCTTGTACAACGTTGCAGCTGCCGTCGCCTGGCTGCGTCGTCCTGCGCCGAGACCCTTCGCTCATCAGGATGACATTGCACACGCACCCTTGTCATCTTCTTCCCTCTGGCCCACCTGCCGGTCGCCCCGGTCTCGGCACGGCCTCCCGACAGGCGACCTCCATCACCCCGCATCAGTTTCCATCTGTGTGCAGCTTGTGGGTCGCCCTGCGTGCAGCATCGTGCGACGGGGATATCCTTCGCTTCGCTCGGGATGCCACCCGGCCAGCGCGGCTCTCGCTCGACCACATGCCACCGCGAGGCTCCCCGCCTCAAGAGTGTGGAGAAGGCCCCGGGGAGAGATTGGCGCGAACCCAACATCGCGGCGGAGAGATCCTTCGAGAGGTCGTTCGCCTGCGTCAGACAGGACGCCAACGCATCGCGCGTCTGCGTTGGCTGCGGTTCAACGCGGCCGAGGACCCGGCGGGGTGCCGGGTGGGATGGTCGGCGGACGCGGAGGCGCCTCGGGCGTCGGTCCCGGCGGCTGCGGCGGCACCGGCGGGATAATCGGCGGACGCGGGACATCGACCCGGAGCGTCATGACTCCCTCCGAGAGCAGCACATGGGACGTCGTGATGATGGGCGATCGCGTGCGCGCGCCTGCGCCCGGACGCCCCACCGTGACTCGCTCAGCGCATCTTGTCGCGCGCCTTGCCCATCGCCGCCTGGCCCTTGCCCTTCATCTGCTCCGCCTTGCCGCGCGCTTCCGCCTTGCGGTCGCCCGTAATCTTGGCGCCAAGCTCGCGTGCCTTGCCCTTCGCCTGCGTCATCCGGCCGCGCGTCTTCTGGTTCTCCGCCTTGTCCGGCATCCTGGGCTCCTTCCGCGTTCGCTTCGCGCGAGCACTACTGGCCGATGTGCAAGTATGTTCAGCGCTGCATAAACGCCGTGCATACAGCCGCGCAATGCGAGATGACGGAACCATAGCGACTCGATGATCTCGAGGGCGACACGTGAACTCAAGCACGACCGGCGGGCTGGGCGATGGTACACTGCCCGGCATGTGATGGGGCCGAATCCGCGTGAGCGGAGCGGGGGAACCGACACAGGGGTGCATCTCGCCGCAGGGCGAGTAGGTCAACCTTCTCAGACCGAACCCGACAGCTAACCCCGCAGGCACGTGAGAGGGGACGACGCCGCGATTCGGGCAGGGTCGTACCCTGTTTCATGTTGTTGCCTTCGTGACCCGCTGAACCGTCGTACCCCGGACGCTGGCAGCGACGGCGAAAGAAGGCCCGCGATTTGAGCACGCTCGTCCCCGATGCGCAGCCGCCCGCCCAGCCCGGCGCCTCCTCCGAACCGCCACCGATCGGCCGCCTGATCCTCGTCGCCAACCGCCTGCCGATCACGGTGCGGCTCGACGACGATGGGCACTTCGTCGCCGAACCATCAAGCGGCGGCCTGGCGACGGGGCTCTGGGGTCCACACCAGCGCTCCGGCGGCCTCTGGATCGGCTGGCCCGGCGAGCTCCAGCTGAGCGATGGGCAGAAGCGCGACCTCGACGAGCGGCTCGCGAACCTGCGCGCCCTCCCCGTCTACCTGACGCAGGATGAGATCAACGAGTACTACGAGAACATGGCGAACGGCGTCCTCTGGCCGCTGTTTCACTATCTGATCGACCAGCTGCCGGACGACCTCGGCGACTGGAATGTCTTTCGCAGCGTCAACCAGAAGTTCGCGCAGGCGGTGATCGACAACTATCGCCCCGGCGACCTGATCTGGGTGCAGGACTACCATCTCGTCCTCGTCCCGGCGATGCTCCGCCGCGCCCTGCCCGATGCCCGCATCGGCTTCTTTCTGCACGTGCCGTTCCCATCATCTGAGGTCTTCACCGTGCTGCCGTGGCGGGCCGAGATCCTGGAAGGACTGCTGGGCGCCGACCTCATCGGCTTCCACACGCCGGGCTACATGCGGCACTTCACGACGTCGTTGCGCCGGGTGCTGGGCATCGACGTCGAGGTCGACCGCCTCTGGCAGGATGACCGCCAGGTGCGCGTCGGCGTCTTCCCGATGGGCGTCGACGCCGCTCGCTGGGCGGGCTGCGGCGACAGCGACGATGTCACGAAGCAGGTGTCCGACCTGCGCCAGGAGGCCGGCGATCGCAAGATCATCGTCGGCATCGACCGCCTCGACTACACGAAGGGCATCCCCCGCCGGCTGCTCGCCATCGACCGTCTCTTCACCGATCATCCGGAGCTCTGCGAGCGCGTGCGCGTCATCCAGGTGACGGTGCCGTCGCGCGAGCACGTCGAGCAGTATGCCGAGTTCAAACGCCGCATCGACGAGATGGTCGGCCGCATCAACAGCGCCCACGCGACGGCCGGCTGGATGCCGATCCATCACCTCTACCGCTCGATCTCCCAGGCGGAGGTGTGCGCGCTCTATCGCGCCGCCGACGTGATGCTGGTGACGCCCGTGCGCGATGGCATGAACCTCGTCGCGAAGGAGTTCGTCGCATCGCGGACGGACGATGACGGCGTGCTGATCCTGAGCGAGTTCGCCGGCGCGGCGACCGAGCTCGGCGAGGCGCTGCATATCAACCCCTACGACGTCGAGCGCTTCGCGAACCGCATCTCCCAGGCGCTGGCGATGCCGGAGGCCGAACGCCACGCGCGCATGGAGGCACTACGGTCGCGCGTGCTGATGCACGACGTGCACCGCTGGGCTGAGGCGTTCATCGCCGCGCTCGGCAAGACGACGCCGGAAGACCGCGGCTCGCGACGGCTCTCGCCGCCGGCCGCGATCGACGCCGTCGTCGAGCAGGTGCGGCGCGCCCCGGAGCGGCTGCTGATCCTGGACTACGACGGCACGCTGGTGACCTTCGCGCCGACGCCCGACGAGGCCGCGCCGGACCCCGAGCTGCTCGACCTCCTGCAGGCGCTCGCGGCGCGCGACGACACGCGCGTCCACGTGATCAGCGGTCGCACGCGGGCCTCGCTCGACCGCTGGCTGGGCGGAGTGCCGATCGGCCTGCATGCTGAGCACGGGCTCTGGTCGCGCATCACGCCTGATAGCCCCTGGCGCATCCTGCGGCCGGTGACGCAGCAGTGGAAGGAGGCGGTGCGGCCGATCATGGAGCACTTCGTCGTCACCACGCGCGGCACGTTCATCGAAGAGAAGACAGGGTCGCTGGCGTGGCACTACCGTCTGGCGACGGCAGACTTCACGCACGAGAACGACTTCGGCGAGTTCCAGGCGAAGGAGCTGCGGATGCTGCTCGGCGAGATGCTGAGCAACGCGCCGGTGCAGGTGCTCGCCGGGCAGAAGGTCGTCGAGGTACGGCCGCAGGGCGTGCACAAGGGAATGGTGGTGCCGCTGCTGCTGGCGACGGTCGAAGACGATGCCGTCGTCTTCGCGATGGGGGATGACCGCACCGATGAGGATCTGTTCGCCGCCCTGCCCGACGAGGCGCCCACAGTCCATGTGGGCCGGGGCATGTCGCTCGCCCGCTACCGCATCCGCTCCGTCGACGACGCGCGCGAGCTGCTGCGCAGATTCCTCAGCTGATGCGCACGGGAGCCGCGTCGACGGTACAGCCTCGATCTTCCCCCACGCGCTGGAAGATGCGGGCGGGCGCTGGTGCCGCTCCCGCCGCCCTGTCGGCGCGCGACGACCCTGCTTGCAGCGCACTCGCACGGGAGCGCCGAGCCGCCGCGGCGGCGTCCGCTACGGGCGGATCTGTACCTCGCCCTCGATCTCCACTGGAATGTTGAACGGCAGCTCCGCCATGCCGACCGCGCTGCGTGCGTGCGCGCCGGCGTCCGCACCGTACAGCTCAAGGATCAGGTCCGAACAGCCGTTGATCACGCTCGGCTGCTGACTGAAGCCCGGCGCTGAGTTCACCATCCCGAACAGGCGGGTCCAGGCGACGATGCGGTCGAGGTCACCGAGGGCGCGCTGCAAGCTGCCGAGGATGGCGAGCGCCGTCAGCCGCGCCGCTCCGTACCCCTGTTCGACGGTGAGGTCGCGTCCCAGCTTGCCGAGCGGCCGCGCCACCGAGCCGTCGGTGTCCTGCGGGCCGTGCCCGGAGATCAGCGCGCGCTCGCCGGTGACGCGCACGAAGCGGAACGGCAACGCCGAGCCATCGGGCGCGCGCAACTCCGGCGGCAGCACCAGCCCCATCTCTGCCAGCCGCGCCTCGATCGTGCTCATCGCCTCACTCCAGGCGCACGCTCATGCGTGTGCAGTCACGTCGCCGCGCCACGCGCCACGCTCGGCTGATCGCCCCGTTCGCCTTTCACCGAATGCTCACCGCCGTCAGCGCAACCTGACGGCCTGACGACTGCGCGAGCCGGCTCCATCGGCGACGTACCGGCGCGCCGAGGGCGCCTCCGATCGGCAGGCGCGCGCTTACACCTCGATGCGGAACTCCTCGTGGCGATCCGGGTCGCTCTCGTCGGTGATGCGGTCGAGGCGCCGGTAGACCTTGCGCAGCCAGAGATGCGGCACCTGCGTGGCGCCGAGCAGCGCCAGCCCGAAGAGGATGACACCGGCGATCTCAAGCGCCGTCCAGCCGCCGCCGATCGCCACTGCGGTGACGATCGTCGCTATAACCGCTGCGAGCCCCGACAGCGTCGAGCCGGCATGCCCGCGTTCGGACACGAAGCGACGCCGCCAGGATCGAACATCCAACAGCTAACCTCGCGCGGGATGAGGAAGCCAGGTCGTGTCGTGCGCCGGCGTATGCCAGCCGCCGCTCGTCATCGGACCTCCTCCCCGGTAAGGCGGCGGTACGCCTCGGCGTAGCGGGCCGCCGTCCCCTCGACGACGTCGGCCGGCAGTTGCGGCGCCGGCGGCTCCTTGTCCCATCCGGTAGCGCTTAGCCAGTCGCGCACGTACTGCTTGTCGAAGCTCGCCTGCGGCTGTCCGGCCTTGTAGTCGGCGAGATCCCAGAAGCGGCTCGAATCCGGCGTCAGCATCTCGTCGATGACGATAAGCTCGCCCTCGTGGCGGCCGAACTCGAACTTCGTGTCGGCAATGATGATGCCGCGCTCGCGTGCGTAGGCGGCTGCGAAGTTGTACAGGGCGAGGCTGCGCAGCTTCAGCACCTGCGCCTGCTCCGGCCCCACCTCCTGGATCAGGTCCGAGAGTGTCATCGGCTCGTCATGCCCCGCTTCGGCCTTGGTTGTCGGCGTGAACATCGGCTCGATGAGCTGCTCGCTTTCGACCATCCCCTTCTCCATGCGCACGCCGTTGACCGTGCCGTATTGCCGGTACTCGGCCCACGCGCTGCCTGCAAGGTAGCCGCGGACGATGCACTCGACGTCGATGCGCTCGGCCTTCTTCGCGGTCGTCGAGCGGCCAGCGAGCTCGCGCGGCAATGCGAAGGGCAGATCGTCGGCCGGCGTGCCATCGGCGATGCGGATGAAGTGGTTCGGCACGACGTCCTCCGTGTGCTCGAACCACCACGCGGACATCTGGCTCAGCACCTTCCCCTTGTCGGGGATGCCCGTCGGCAGCACGACATCGAAGGCAGAGATGCGATCCATGGCGACGATCAGCATGCGGCCGTCGCCGAGGTCGTAGGTGTCGCGGACCTTACCCCGGTAGGTCCGGTTCGGCAGGGGTGAGTCGATCAGCACTGACGGCGTCATGCTGCCTCGCTTTCAGATCGTAGTAGAGAAGGGTGTGGGCGCTCACAGCGAATGGTAGCACGAGCGCGGAGACGATGCTCGTCACGCCGCCGGCGATGATCGGCGGCCCCGCCTTCGCCGCCTGCGACAGCAGCAGCGGCCCCGCCTGGATGAGGCCGATGACGATGATGATGCCGAGCGTCCGCCACCACCAGCCGCGCACGGCGGCGGCGCTGCTGTCCAGCGCGCTCCAGTTCGCGCGCCCTTCGATGATCACCGCTTGCTGCTGGACCGCCCAGCGAACGAGCAGGTACAACGTCAGCGCCCCGGGTATCAGCGCCAGCCACCAGTTGCGCTCGCCATCGATGCTGGCTCGGGGATGCCTGAGCCACCAGAGCGTCAGGAACGGCACGGCGAGCAGCGCGGCGACGGCGAGAGCCGCTGCCAGCAGCAGCGTCGAGAGCATCGTGCCGAAGCGCTGGAACGCGACATCGAGCGCGCGCGAAAACGCGGGCTTCGTGCCGGCGGTGAACTCGTGCAGCGCGGCGATGAGCGCCGCCGTCGCCAGCAGCGTCAGCAGCGCGCCGGGCACCGTCAGCAGCGAGATCGCCTGCTGTGCGGGTGGCGACGTGAAGCGCGCCTGGAGGACGCCGGTCAGCAGCTCGACCGGCGCCACGATCAGGGCGATCGCGAACAGCGTCAGGAAGTTCTGCGCGTAGATCTGGTACGCCAGCCCGACGATCGAGCCTACGTCCTGCTTCCCGCGCAGATCGGCTGGCTTCATGACAGCCCGAGCCGGCGGAAGCCGTCGTCGACGTGCCGCGTGTAGTAGCCGTAGTCGAAGATCGCCTCCAGCGTCGATGCGTCGAGCCGCGAAGTCACGCTGGCGTCCGCTTCGAGGAGCGAGCGGAACGGGACGCGTTCCTTCCATGCCCGCATGGCGTTCGACTGCACGATGTTGTACGCGTCCTGCCGCGACATGCCGGCATCGATCAGCGCCAGCAGCACCCGCTGCGAGAACACCAGCCCCTGGGTGAGCTCGAGGTTCTGGCGCATGTTCTCCGGGTACACCTGCAGCCCGCGCATGACCCCGGTGAACAGCGACAGCATGTAGTCGAGCAGGACGCAGCAGTCGGGCAAGATGATCCGTTCGGCGGATGAGTGCGAGATGTCGCGCTCGTGCCAGAGCGCCACGTTCTCCGTCGCGACGACGGCGTTGCCGCGCAGCACGCGCGCCAGGCCGCACACGCGCTCGCTCAACTCCGGGTTGCGCTTGTGCGGCATCGCGCTGGAACCGGTCTGCCCTTCGCTGAACGGCTCCTCCGCCTCGAGCACCTCGGTCCGCTGCAGGTGCCGCAGCTCCAGCGCGAAGCGTTCGAGCGAGGCCCCAATCACCGCCAGCGTCTGCACGAACGCCGCGTGCCGGTCGCGGCCGATGACCTGCGTGCTGATCGGCTCGACGCCGAGCCCGAGCCGCGCGCAGACGCGCTCTTCGATCTCCGGCGGCACCGTCGCGTGGGTGCCGACGGCGCCGCTGATGGCGCCGACGGCGACTTCGGCTTTGGCCTCGGCGAGCCGTCGCTGGTCGCGTCGCATCTCCGCCACCCAGCCCGCGAGCTTCAGCCCGAATGTCGTCGGTTCCGCGTGCACGCCGTGCGAGCGGCCGATGGTGAGCGTGTCTTTGAACTCGACCGCGCGCCGCCCGACGACCTCGAGCAGCTCCGCGAGGTCGCGTTCGAGGATCTCGGCGGAGTCACGCAGCTGCAGCGCCGTCGCCGTGTCCCAGACGTCCGACGAGGTCAGTCCCAAGTGCACCCAGCGGCCCTCGGGGCCGAGGCTGTCGCTGACGGAGCGCAGGAATGCCGTCACCTCGTGGTGGGTCTCCGCCTGGTAGCGGTTGAGGTCGCCGATGTCGTAGCGCGCGCGCCGCACCCTCCCGGCATCCTCCGGCGGCACGCGGCCAGCCTCCGCCCAGGCGTCGACGACGGCCACCTCGACCTGCAGCCAGCGGTCGTACTTGCCTTCGTCGGTCCAGATGGCGCCCATCTCCGGGCGCGTGTATCGCTCGATCACGCTACGCCTCCGGCGCGTTCTCGTCGAAGTCCCACACAGGCGTGCCGTCGGGCAGTACGTCCGCGATCGAACACGGGGGATGAACGCCGCCTTCGGCCCTCCGGTTGGTCTTCCAGCTTCGATCGTCGTTCGTTGCCAGCATCATGCCGGTAGCCCTCGGGTACGCCGCGCACCGTCACGCGGCGCAGCCTGCTCACCTCGCCAGCCCCGCGTCCTTCGCGTGCGTTTCATCCGACAAGCGTCGTGCGTACGCATCGAGCTTTCTCGCGAGCGCGCGGTCACCGAGCGCCAGGATCCGCGCCGCGAGGATGCCGGCGTTGCGCGCGCCGCCGATCGACATCGTGGCGACCGGGATGCCGGCGGGCATCTGCACCATCGACAGCAGCGAGTCCAGCCCCGAGAGGTGCTGCAGCGGCACGGGCACGCCGATCACCGGCAGCGTCGTCGCGGAAGCCACCATGCCGGGCAAGTGCGCCGCACCGCCGGCGCCGGCGATGATCACCCGCAGGCCACGTTTTGCGCCGGTTCGGGCATAGTCGAGCATCTCGGACGGCGTGCGGTGCGCGGAGATGACGCGGATTTCTGCCGGCACCCCGAACTCGGCCAGGATATCGGCCGCAGCCTGCATGACCGACAGGTCGGAGTCGCTTCCCATGATGATGCCGACGAGCGGCTTCGCTGCGCCGCGTGACGGGCTCATCGGCCGCCGCCGCGAGCGCCCGTGGCGACCCTCTCCGCTGCCGAGCGCGCGCGCGCCATCGCCTCGTCCCCGCTGTCCGCGCAGACCGTCACGTGGCCCAGCTTGCGCCCGGGGCGCGCGGCCTTCCCGTAGAGGTGCACGTGCGCGCTTTCGACGCCCAGCATGCCTGCGAGACTCGTGGCCGGGTCGCTCCCGTCGTCCGGGCCGATGACATTGACTGTGGCAACGGCCGGCGCGGTCAGGGCGGTGGAGCCGAGAGGCAGGTCGCAGACAGCCCGCAGATGGTTCTCGAACTGCGACGTTACGCATCCCTCGATGGTGTAGTGCGCGGTGTTGTGGGGCCGCACCGCCAGCTCGTTCGTCAGCAGCCGGCCGCCGGCGACGAAAAACTCGACGGCCATCATGCCTACGCAATCGATCTCGCTCGCGATCGCCGTCGCGATGCGAGCCGCATGAGATGTGCGGCTCGCATCGAGCGACGACGGCGCCAGGCTTTCGCGGAACACGCCGTCACGCTGGACTGTATCGACCGCCGGATAGATGACCATCTCGCCACCGGGCCGCCGTGCCACCTGCACGGCGAACTCGGCATCGATGTCGCAGTATTCCTCGACGAGCAACGGGCGCCCCGTCAGTCCCTCCACCACCGCCCGCGCCTCGTCCTCGTCGCCGACGATCCACACGCCACGTCCGTCGTAGCCGCCGCGCGTCGTCTTGAGCACGACCGGCCACCCGGACGATGCAGCGAATTCCGTGACGGCGCGCATCGTACGTGCCTCCTGGTGCAGCGGCACCGGGGCGCCCACGCGCCGCATCGCCGCCCGTTGCTCGCGCTTGTCGACGGCCACGGTGAGCGTCGCGGCGCTCGGTCGAAGCACCACGCCCGCAGCCTCGAGCGCGTGCAGCTGATCCGGTTCGACGAGCTCCGTCTCGAACGTGACCACGTCGCACGTCGCCGCGAATCCTCGCAGCGCTTCGATGGAGTCCGGCGCGCCGGTCGCCGCATCGTGCGCGACACGCGCCGCGCTGTCCGTTTCGCTTGCGGCGAGGAGCCGGATCGGGATCGCCAGCGGGATGGCTGCCTGGTACAGCATGCGCGCCAGTTGTCCCGCCCCCACGATGCCGACAATGGGTACGCTCATGCGCTCGCCGCCATCGCCGACTTCGCCCCGATGTCGCGCCGGTAGTGCATGCCTGCGAATCCGATGCGCTCGACGTTGCGGTACACCTTCGCGCGCGCCTCGGCGGCCGTCGCTGCCAGCGCCGTGACGGCGAGCACGCGGCCGCCGTTGCTGACGACGCGTCCGCGGCCGTCGAAGTTCGTGCCGGCATGGAACACGAGCACGTCGCTGTCCACGTCTCCGAGCCCGTAGATCACCTTGTCCGTCTCGTAGGCGCCGGGATAGCCGCCGGACGCAAGCATCACCGTCACCGCCGCGTCGTCGCGCCAGCGCACATCGACGCCGGCGAGCCGGCCGTCGGCGCAGGCCAGCATGAGCTCGAGCAGGTCGCTCTCGAGCCGCGGCAGCAGCACCTCGGCCTCGGGGTCCCCGAAGCGACAGTTGAACTCGATGACGCGCGGCCCGTCTTCGGTGACGAAGAGCCCGGGATAGAGCACGCCGCGAAACGGCGCACCTTCCGCCGCCAACGCCGCGACCGTGTGTTCTGTGACATCGCGCCGGATGCGATCGGCGTCGTCGTCCGTGAGCCAGGCGACGGGGCTGTAGGCGCCCATGCCGCCGGTGTTCGGCCCCTGGTCGTCGTCGAAGATGGCCTTGTGGTCGCAGGCGAACGGCATGTGCGCGACGCTGCGGCCGTCGCTGAACGCGTGCGCGCTCACTTCGCGCCCGGCGAGCCGGTCCTCGACGACGACCGAGCGGCCGGCGAGCCCGAGCGCGCCGTCGACCATCAGCTGGTGGAGCGCATCCACCGCCGCGGCGTGCGACGCCGTGACGATGGCGCCCTTGCCCGCCGCCAGCCCATCCGCCTTCACCACGACGTTGCCGCGGCGCGACTCGACGTACGCGCGCGCCGACGCGAAGTCGTCGAACCGCGCCGACGCGCTCATCGGCACGCCGTAGCGCTCCATCACGTCCTTCGCGAACCCCTTAGACGATTCGATGCGCGCGGCCGCCTGCATCGGCCCGAAGGCGCGGACGCCCGCCGCATGCAGCCGGTCGGCGAGCCCGAAGGCGAGCGGGTCCTCCGGCGCCACGACGACGAGCTCGACCGCGTGCCGGCGTGCGAACTCGACGATACCCGCGGCGTAGCCGTCGATGACGTCTGGCGCCGCATCAGCCCTCGGCACGGCCACCGGCGCGGTCTCCGCGAGGGCGGCGATGCCGGCGTTCCCCGGCGCAGCGTACAACGCCGACAGCCGCGGCGACTGGCGCAGCTTCCAGGCGATCGCGTGCTCGCGTGCGCCGGAGCCGATCACCAACACGTTCACGAGATGGCGCCTCCTCCGATCCGGTCTTCGCCGCGCGCCGGCCGGCGCTCTCCTGCGGTGCTGTACATCACTACTGGACGCCGAACGCTGGAGGCCGGATCAAGGGGAGATCCAGCCGCCAGACCCCAGCCTCCTGGCAGCCGCCCGGCTGTTGTCTCAGTGCGCATACAGTATCGAGCGGCGACGCTACTCCCATTCGATCGTCCCCGGAGGCTTCGACGTGATGTCGTAGACGACGCGGTTGACGCCCGGAACCTCATTCACGATGCGGCTGCTGATCCGCGCCAGCACGTCGTAGGGGAGCCGCGCCCAGTCGGCCGTCATCGCGTCCTCCGCGTTCACCGCGCGCAGCGCGACGACGTGACCGTACGTGCGATAGTCGCCCATGACGCCGACGGAGCGCGTGTCCGTGAGCACTGCGAACGACTGCCAGAGGTCGTAGTACAGCCCCGCCTTCTTCACCTCGTCCATCACGATCCAGTCGGCCGCCTGCAGCACGGCCACCCGCTCGTTCGTCACCTCGCCGATGATCCGGATCGCCAGCCCGGGGCCGGGGAACGGCTGCCGGTACACCATCTCGTCCGGCAGGCCGAGCGCCGCGCCGACCTGCCGGACCTCGTCCTTGAACAGGAAGCGGAGCGGCTCCACCAGCTCGAACGTCAGCTCCTTCGGCAGCCCGCCGACGTTGTGGTGCGACTTGATCTTCACCGCGGCGCCGGCGCCGGGCGCGCTTTCGATGACGTCGGGATACGTCGTCCCCTGCACGATGAAGTCGACTGCGCCGATCTTGTCGGCCTCCGCCTCGAAGACGCGAATGAACGTCTCACCGACCACGCGACGCTTCTCCTCCGGGTCGATGATGCCGGCCAGGTTCGCGAGGAAGCGGTCGGCCGCGTCGGCGTGGACGAGGTCCATCCGCATATGCCGGCCGAACGTCGCGACGACGCGCTGCGGCTCCTGCCGTCGCATCAGCCCGTTGTCGACGAAGATGCAGGTGAGCTGGTCGCCGACCGCGCGATGCACGAGCGCCGCCGCGACGGCGGAGTCGACGCCGCCGGACAGCGCGCAGATCACCCGGCCGTCGCCGACCTGGGCGCGGATACGCTCGACCGCGTCGACGACGAAGTTGCCGGCGGTCCAGTCGCCGTTGCAGCCGCAGAGGCGGTACAGGAAGTTCTCGATGATCCGTGTGCCCTGCGGCGTGTGCACGACCTCCGGATGAAACTGGATGCCGACGATGCCGGCGTCGTTCGCCATGGCGGCGACGGGCGCGTTGTCCGATGACGCGACCGCCCGGAACCCCGCCGGCAGCTCGACGACGTGGTCGCCGTGCGACATCCATACCGGCAGCGACGCCGGCAGGTCGGCGAAGAGCGCCGTCGCGGCGTCGTGCGCGATCGTCGCGCTACCGTACTCGCGCTCCGTCGCCGGCGAGACCGTGCCGCCGAGCTGGTGCGCCAGCAGATGCATGCCGTAGCAGATGCCGAGCACCGGCAGCTGCTGCTCGAACACCCAGGCCGGGATCGTCGGCGCGCCGGCGTCGTAGACGCTCGCCGGGCCGCCGGACAGCACGACGCCGCGCGGCCGCAGCGCCCGCACGTCGTCCCAGGTCGCCGTGTGCGGCACGAGCTCGCAGTAGACGCGGCACTCCCGGACGCGGCGGGCGATGAGCATCGAGTACTGCGACCCGAAGTCGATGACGACGACAGCTTCGGGAGTGGCCGGCAGGGCCGTGGCGGCGCGGCGGCCCTCGCTGCTGTCGGTCCTGTGGGAGGTGGACGGCTCAGGCATCGGCTATCCTGTGGGAATCTGGAGTGCGGTGGTTCAAGTGTAGCCAGCCTGGCCTCGCCGGGTCAACATCTTCTGCTCATCGACATAAGCGTTTAAGCGGGGGGCTTTGGTCATATGGGCAGGCCGAGCGGACTTGAGACTACGGCCGCGCGCGGCATCTACGCTGTCAAAGAGCTTGAGACTGGCGGTACACGTCGGCCCTCCTGGCGAAGCGCCGTGATCGTGGAGCCGATGCGCGGGTGGACGAATCTGAAGAAGGACTGATCGCCTCGGATTCGGTCAGTACTACCAGGACGAGGCGAGGGCGAAATCAGATACGGCGAGGACGGAGACGACGCATAGCCTGAAGGATCAGTATCGCGACGCCCTCGATGTCCTGCGCGAGGGCGGCGTCGTCGCCCTGCCGACGGACACGGTGTACGGGCTCTGCGCCCGCGCCGCCGACGACGGGGCGGTGCAGCGTCTGCTCGACATAAAGCGGCGTCCTGCCGGCCAGGCGCTGCCTCTCTTCGTCGCCGGCATCGACCAGGCAGCGCTGATCGTCGAGCTGACGACGCCGGCGCGTGTGCTCGCCGCCCGTTTCTGGCCGGGAGCGCTGACGCTCGTACTGCCGCGCCGGCCGTCGTTCCGCACGCTCGCCGCCGCCGGTGCGACGGTCGGGGTGCGTGCGCCGGCCGACCCGGTGCTGCGCGAGCTGGCGGCGGAGCTTGGTCCGCTCACCGGCACCAGCGCCAACCGCCACGGCCGGCCGGAGACGCATAGCGCAGCTGACGCGCGTGCGCAGCTCGGCGACGACGTCGACCTGATCGTCGATGCGCCGCTGCCGGCGACCGGCGTCGCCTCCACCGTCGTCGACTGCAGCGGCGAGCGAACCGTTCGCATCCTCCGCGAGGGCGCCGTCGCCCGCGACGAGCTGGCGCGCGCGCTGGTGGGTGTCGCGGAGATCGGCTAGTGGTGCGCCGAAACGGCAACCGCGTCCACATCCCGGCTGTCGAGCTTCCGGAGAGACTCTTCGCGGGCGGCCAGAGTGACGACGAATGCGCGCCGGCGTGCGCGTTTCCGACGGGATGGCGATGCAGCCGGCGAGGCCGTTGTCTTCCATCCCACCAAGACGGGGAGAGGTCTCTCGCCCGACGATCGCGCACCGCCGCTCTCCCTTTGGGAGAGGGCCGGGGAGAAGGCACCGACGGGGGCGAGGTCGCTGGCTGCGACCGCGCTACACTGACCGTATGGCCACGGTCATCCGCCTCCAGCATGTCGCCGTCACGGTTCCGACCGACGGCCTCGACCGCGCTCGCGCCTTCTACTCCGACGTGCTCGGGCTGCGCGAGGTGCCGCGTCCGGCCGAGATCCAGTCGCGGCCCGGCATCTGGTACTCCTTCGGCTCGACGGAGCTGCACATTCAGGCGCGCGATGACGTGCCGCACGAGCCCACCGACTACCATCCGGCGCTCGTCGTCGACGACATCGACGCCTGGCGCGCGCGCTTCGTCCGGCACGGCGTCGAGGTCAGGGACCAGCCGACGATCTACAAGCGGCGCCGCTTAGACATCCGCGACCCCTTCAACAACCGCATCGAGATCATGACCGAGGGCGACGGCACATGAGCGCTCCCCCATCCGGTCGGGTCGACCTCCGCTCGTCTCCCCCAGGAAGCGGGCGATTCTCCCCGACCATCGACGATCCGCCGGCGACCAGCGACCGGATGGCGCCGTGACCGCGTCCGTCGCCGATGCCGCCGCGCGGGTCGATGCCATACTCGGCCGCTATCGCGCTCCGGTGCTGGCCGGGCTGCGTCGCAGCATCGACGGCGCGGACGTCGGGTACGCCGGCTACCTGCGCTATCACTTCGGATGGGCTGACCTTGACGGCCGCCCGCTCGCCGAAGCCGCCGGAAAGATGCTGCGGCCGGCGCTCTGCCTGCTTTGCTGCGAAGCCGCCGGCGGCGACGTCGCCCGCGCCGTGCCGGCGGCCGCGGCGCTCGAGCTCGTCCACAACTTCACCCTGATCCACGACGACATCGAGGATGGCAGCGAGACGCGCCACGGCCGCCTGACGCTCTGGAAGGCGGCGGGCGTGCCCCAGGCGATCAACACCGGCGACGGCATGTTCGTGCTCGGCCAGCGCACCCTGCTGCGCCTCGCCGATGCCGGCGTGGCGGCGAACCACGTGCTCGCAGCGGCGCGCGCGCTCGACGACGCCTGCGTCGCGCTCTGCGACGGCCAGTACGCAGACATCGGCTTCGAGCGGGCGCCGGTCGTCTCGCCGAGCGAATACGAGTCGATGATCGCCGGCAAGACGGCGGCGCTCCTCGGCGCGTCCGCCGCCATCGGCGCGATCGCCGCGGGCGCCGAGACGCGGGCGGCCGAGGCGTTCGCCGCCTGCGGGCGCATGCTCGGGATGGCGTTCCAGGTGCAGGACGACGTGCTCGGCATCTGGGGCGATGCCGCCGCTACGGGCAAGCCCGTCGCCGACGACATCCGGTCGCGCAAGAAGTCGTTCCCGGTCGTCTTCGCTCTCGACCGCCTCTCGCCGGACGACCGCGAGCGGCTGGTCGCGATTTACTCGCGCCGGCCTCTCCTCGCCGCCGACGTCGCGGAAGTGCTGCGCCTGCTCGATATCGTCGACGCGCGCGGGGCGAGCGCCGCTGCCGCCGCGCGCTGGGCGGAGGCGGCGCTCGGCGCGCTCCGTGACGTCGAGCTGACGCCGCGGCACCGCGCCGACTTCGACGCGCTCGCCACCTTCTTCGTCCATCGGGTGGCGTAGCGCTGCCGCTCGCTGACGCCGGGCGAACGGGAGGGCTACACTTCATCCGTGACGATCGAATCGCAGCCGTCCATCGCCATGCGCGCGCTCCTCGCCGCCGTCGGGCAGGGGCCGACGCACGGCCGCAGCCTGACGCGCGGGGAGGCATCTATCGCGCTCGAAGCGATCTTCTCCGGCGCGGCGACTCAGGCGCAGGCGGGTGCGCTCCTGCTCCTGCAGCGCTACCGGGGCGAGACCGCCGACGAGCTTCTCGGCTACGTCGACGCCGTCCGCGCGCGCTCCGTGGCGCTGGCGACGCGCGTCGAAGGGCTGCTCGATGTCGGCAGCCCCTACGACGGCCGCACGGCGCACGTCGTGGTCAGCCCGGCGGCGAGCATCGTCGCCGCCGCGGCCGGTGTCCCGGTGCTGATGCACGGCGAGCCGAACCTCGGCCCAAAGCCGGGGGTGACCGTGGGTGATGTCATCGGCGCCCTCGGCGTCGCCACGGACCTCCGTCGCGAAGCGGTCGCGCGCGGCATCGAGGGGTGCGGCATCGGCTACGTGCGCCAGGCGGAGGCGGCGCCGGCGCTGGCCGCTGTGAAGCCGCTCCGGCAGGAGCTGGGCCTGCGCACGCCGCTGCACGTCGTCGATAAGCTCGCCGACCTCGCCGCGGCGCCGTATCACCTGCTCGGCGTCGCCCACATCCCGTACATCCGCGTGATCGCGCCGGTGGCGGCGGCGCTCGGATGGCAGCGGGCGATGGTCGTGCAGGGGATCGAAGGGCACGAAGACGTGACGACATCGCGCGGCACCCGCGTCGTCGAGATCGACGCCGCCGGCGAGCAGCACGAATGGCGCTTCGATGGCGCCGACTTCGGCCTGACGGCGGCGAGCGACGAGGATCTGGCGCCCGGCGACGCCGCCGACTCCGCCCGGATGACGCTCGCCGTGCTCGACGGCAGCGCGGGCGATGGTCAGCGCGACCTCGTGCTGGCGAACGCGGCGCTGCGCATCCTCGTCGCCGGTCGCGCCGCCAACCTCGTCGAAGCGCTCGACCACGCGCGCGACGCGCTGGCGTCCGGCGGCGCCCGTCGCACATTCGATGCCTGGCGCGCCGTCGGCTGACCTGGCGCCCATCGGCGAAGAGGCGACGACGGTGCCCGGCAGCACGCCGCTCCCCGCCGCGGCGCATCGACGCGTCATCCCTCCTCGCCGGACTGCCATCGCTCGAGGATCGCGTCTTGCTCCGCTGTCGGCCGCACACGAAGCGCCGCTTCGATGAGCCGGGGCCGCCGGCCGCCGTGCAATTCGTGTTCGAGGATCGCGAGGAGCGCGGGCCGGTTCGTCGCGGCGAGCAGCACGGCGAGGTACTGGTACAACTCGTCCGAAGGCTTGTTCGCCATCGTCGCCGCCAGCGCGGGATAGGCGCCATCGAGCTCGAGCCGTACGATCGCTTCGGCGATCACCATCGCCAGCTCTTCGCCGCGTCCCGCGCCCGTCCGCTCGAGCGCCTGCCGCGCGTAGCGCTCGACGATCGGACGCGGGCCGGCCGCGAACAGCTCGAAGACGCCGCCGATCAGCGGGTCGGCCGGATCGGCGCGCAGCAGCCACTGGTACAGCGGGAGATGGCCGCCGGTGGCGGCGAGCAGCTGAAACGCCGTGTTCGCCGGCTCGCCGCCGCGGGCGCGGTCGTCGAGATGCTCCACCGCGTAGTACGCGAAGGCAGGCGCGTCCAGGTCGGCAAGCAGCATCAATCCGTGCGCGCGCAAGCGACCACGAGACGTCTTCGCCTAACGCCATCTCGCGGACGTCCGTCGCGTGCGCGGCGATGTCCGCATCGCGGATGTCGGCGAGCGCGCGCAGGACGCGCAGGATCCCGACGCGCATGGTGCATCCCTGGTCGCGCTGGGCGCCGGCTTCGGACAGCTCGTGGTAGAGCGCGCGCAGGGCCGGCCGCGCCGCCGCCGGCGGGCGCGCGATGAGCCCGTCGAGCGCCGCCTCGCGCGCCAGCCGGCCGCCGTCTTCGAGCAGGGCGATCGCGTGGCGCTCGAAGGCATCGGCGTCGCCCGCGGCGGCAAGCACCGTCAGCCGCGCGGCATCCGCGTCGGTGCGGCGCTTCTTCGGCATGCGCCACCGTATCACGCGTCGCGTCGCTCGCGCTCGCTGTGGCGATGTCGGATCGCGGCGCGAGGCGGCGGGTGCACGCTGCTGCGGCATCCTCCCCGGTGATCAGCGGTCGAGATCGCGTCAGCATGTAGATGGCGAGGCGCCCTTCGCTTCGGACGTGCCCGGGCGCTCGTGTAGCGCCGGGGCGCGCAGATGAGCATCAGGATGCTGGGCTGACCGTCGGTTGCGACACGGCGACGTCCGGGTGGCGCTCGTGCGCGCGCAGCGAGCATCAGGATGCTGCGTGGCCGTCGGTTGCGACGGCGGGCGTCGTGCCGTCGCGTCTGCTCGCGCGCAGGCGCGTATCCGTGACGGGGATGCTGGCGCCGGCGGAAGAGAGGCCGGCATCGGCGAACGGGAAGGGGTAGCAGGCGCGACGCTCAGCGGATCGGGTCGCAGGCGCCCGTGCTCGGGGAGCGGCGCGTCAGCTGCTGCGTGACAGGCGCCAACGCGCCGCTGAGGTTGAGTGCGTCCGGCGGCCACGCGCGCGGACGTGCGGCAGCGTTACGGGCGGCGCGGCGGTTTTGGCGTGGAGGAGGCGCCTTTTCTATACTGGCTGCGCGCAGGAGTGTAGCTCAGCTGGAAGAGCAGCGGTCTCCAAAACCGCCGGTCGGGGGTTCGAGTCCCTCCACTCCTGCCAGCTCGCTGAATCCGCAACCGGCCCCCGCGGGGCCATCGCATCGAAGCTCTGCCCGTTCGACGCACTTCGAGCATCGCGGGCTTGTTCTGCCGCATGTGAGGGCCGCACCGGCGCGGATGCGCCGGACGGCGATACTGCGCCCTTGGTGACGACCGCGTCGATGCCCGCGGAAGACCTCGTCAGCGCGGCGCGTTGCGACCCGCCGATTGGCGAGCCGGGCACCGATGCCGCACCGATAACCCGCGCGGGATTCGCGCACGCGGCGGCGAACCGGCGGACGACGCCATCGCCTGGCCTCAGAGGCGGCGATCTCGAGCGTCATCGCGTGATGAGGGCACGAAGACGAACCCGCCTTCGGTCGGTGTTGGAGCGCCGAGGGGCACCCGCGCGCCGCCGTCGAAGCTCACCCTGGCTGGCGGCCGGGCCGACCGCCAGCGCATGACGGGCGCAGGCGTCACCCGCAGCTGCCGGCCGGCGCCTCGTCCGCACGAATGGGACGGGCCATCGGGCGGGCGTCGACGCGACGGAGGACGACGATGGAGGACGACGATGATCGGGGGCACGCGCATCAACCTACGGGCGCCGGAGTTCATTGACCTCGACCGCAACCAACGCTGGATCAACGACCGCGAGGCCACCCGCTACCTCGCTGGCCGCTACCCGGTATCCGGCCTGGCCGAGGAAGCATGGCTGCGCAACCTCGTGTCGAGCCCGATGTCGTTCGCGCATGTCTTCTTCGCCATTGAGACGAAGGACGGACGGCATATCGGCAACTGCGGCCTCGACGCGCTTCCGGAGGACCGCAAGGCGACGCTCGACATCATCATCGGCGAGCGTGATCTCTGGTCGCGCGGGTACGGCACCGACGCGGTCACGACGCTGCTTCGCTTCGCCTTCGACGAGATGAACCTAACAAGGTCGCGCTGACGGTGTTCGAAGGCAACGCGCGGGCGCTTGCGTGCTACCGAAGGTGCGGCTTCATCGAGGAGGGCCGCATGCGCGAGGCGCGCTACTTCGAAGGCGCTTACCATGATCGCATGATCATGTCGGTGCTCCGCGACGAATGGCGCGCCGCGGGGGCGCCGCAAAACGCCGCGGGCGCCGAACACGCCGACGCGAGGTGAGAGCATGATCGAGGGCAGGCTGATCAATCTGCGCGCCCGCGAGATGTCCGACATCGATCGGAACTACCGCCGGATCAACGACCGTGAGGTGACGCGCTACCTCAACATGCGCTATCCGATCTCGCTCGCCGCCGAAGAGAGTTGGATGCGTGCCGGGATCGAAGCGCCGGTCGACTACGCTCACGTCGCGTTCGCCATCGAGACGAAGGACGGCACGCACATCGGCAACATCAACTTCCATCTGACGTCGCCGGAGGACCGCAGCGCGCGTCTCGGCATCGCTATCGGCGACAAGGCTCAGTGGTCGAAGGGATATGGGACCGACGCCATGCTGACGCTGCTTCGGTTCGGGTTCGACGAGATGAACCTCCATCGCATCGACCTCACCGTCGACGCCGACAACGACCGGGCGCGCGCCTGCTACCGCGCCTGCGGCCTGGTGGAGGAGGCGCGGCTGCGGCAGGAACGGTACGCCCGCGGCGAATATCGCGACCAGCTCGTCATGGGGATCCTGCGCGACGAGTTCTACGCGCTGCATGGCGCGTCCAGCGCTCCGCGCGACGACGATGCTCGGCGATGACGAGTCCGGCGAGCGCCGCGATGCGGGCTTCGGACGTTCGCGCCGAATCTGCGATCGCCGGCGCCACGGCGCCGCGGATCGCCGGACTGGCTGAGGTCCAACGCGCGCTCCTCGCCTGGCATCGGCGGCACGGCATGGGGGCGCCGTGGCGTACGTCGCGCGACCCCTACCACGCGCTGGTCGCCGCCGTGATGGCGCAGCAGACGCAGATGGCGCGCGTGCTCCCGGCGTACGAGCGTTTTCTCGCGGCGTTCCCGACGGCCGAGGCGCTCGCCGGCGCCACGACGGCCGATGTGATCCGCGCCTGGTCGGGCATGGGCTACAACCAGCGGGCGCTGCGGCTGCGTGCCGCCGCCCGCATTGTGGTGGTCGACGGATGGCCCCGCGAGATGGAGGCGCTCTCGACCATCGACGGCATCGGCCCCTTCACAGCGGCCGTCGTCGCCTCGTTCGCGTTCGGCCGGCCGGCCGCCTGCATCGATACCAACGTGCGTCGCGTCCTCGGCCGCCTGGCCGGCGAGGAGCGCATCACGCCGGCCGCGCTCCGGCGCCTCGCCGGTGAAGCGTTGGTCGTGCGCAAGCCCGCGCGCTGGAACCAGGCGCTGATGGACTACGGCGCCCGCATCTGCACGCCGCGTCCGAAGTGCGATGCATGCGTCGTCGCGGAGTGGTGCGCGTCCCGGGCGTCGAAGACGCGCGGGACCAAAGATGAGCTGCCGTCGGACGGCAGGCGCGTCGCGGAGGAGCGCGCGACGTACGAAATCGACACGACGCCGAAACGCATGCAGCAGCGCCGACGCGTTCCGGCGGACGACGCGGCGCGGCGATACTACCGCGGCCGGACGATCGACCTCCTGCGCGGCCTCGCGCCGGGCGGGTGCATCGACGTCGACGCGCTGCCGCCGCTGCTGGGCGGGCGGCATCCGAAGCCTTCGCTGCGGCAGATGCGCGCCATCGTCGCGTCGCTCGTCCGCGACGGGCTCGCCGTCCTCCGCCCGGAAGCGGTGCCGCCCGCGGTATCGTTACCGGAAGACTGATCTCGAGGCGGCGCACCGAACGCCGGGCGCCAGGCCACGCCGCAACGTGAGCACCCCGTGGAGGAACGCGCATGCCAGTCAGCATCATCAAGGTCGGCCCGCTCGGCCCGTACGACAACAACGCCTACGTCATCATCGACGGCGCCACGCGGCAGTCGATCTTCGTCGACGCGCCGCTCGACAGCGGGCGCGCGATCGATGCTGCGAAGGGCACCGATGTGCGGCGCATCATCATCACACATCGTCATGGTGATCACTGGGGCAACATCGACCAGGTGAAGGCGGCGACGGGCGCGCCCGCCTACTGCCACGAGGACGACCGCGCGCCGTACGCCGCGAAGGTCGACGGCACTGTCGCCGACCGCGAGGACGTGCGCTTCGGCGAGAGCATCGTCCGCGTCGTGCACACGCCGGGTCACACGCCGGGCAGCATCTGCCTCTTCGTCGAGACGGCCGACGGCCCGGCGCTGATCGCCGGCGACACGCTCTTCCCCGGCGGCCCGGGGCGCTCGGACAGCGCCGCGTCCCTGCGCCAGATGGTCAGTTCGATCAAGGCGCGCCTGCTGCCGCTGCCCGATGAGACTGTCGTCTACCCGGGCCACGGTGATAACACGACGATCGGCGATGCCCGCCGCGAGGTCGCCGGCTTCGACGCGCGTGAGCATCCGGCCGACCTTCATGGCGACGTCACGTGGGCCGGCTGACGGCGTGATCGCCCGCGAACGGCGAGCCTGAATCCCGATCGCAGCGCGCAGCGTCCGTCGCGTCACGCGTGCGCAACGATTGCGGCGGCACACTGTACGCGGGAGGTGACGAAGATGCCTGGACGGAAGGAACTGCCGCGCACCCTCGAACGCTCGCCGAAGCACGCCCGGCAGCTATGGGCGAAGGCGCACGACAGCGCGGTGAAGACCTACGGCGAGGGCGGCCGCGCGCATCGCGTCGCGTTCGCTGCGTTGAAGCACGAGTACGAGAAGAGCGGCGACCGTTGGCAGGAGAAGGCGGAACGCGGCCCCTCGGACCCGCAGGCCGCGCGCGGCCCGACGACCCGCCACACATCGACGGAAGAGCCGCGGGCGCCGACAGCCGGCGGCAAGGTGGCGAAGACGGCTGCGCAGGCGCGCACGAAGGCGAAGGAAGCGCGCCGCGAGTACGCCCAGGAGTACCGCGCCCGTCGCAAGCACTGAGCGTGGCGCCGCCGCGATCGGGAGATCGTCGGGCTCCGACGGTCGTGACGCCGGGCATCCCCGGAACGCCAACACGGCGCCCGAGGCTTCGGGCGCCGTGTCGCGTGATGCTGGATGGAGCCGGCGATGGGATTCGAACCCGTGACCTGCTGTTTACGAAACAGCTGCTCTACCGCTGAGCTACGCCGGCATCGGTCTGAATCTGGCTAGACCAGATAACTGTGGAATCGCGCAGAGCACAGCGCTCGCGCGTGGCGGCGGCAGTATAGCGAAGCGCACATCCTTGCACGACCGAAGGGGCCGCCGGTTGCATGCACAGCCCGCGGGCCTGTACAGATCGCCGCATTCCCCAGGATTCTGCTGCCCTCGGACCACACGAGCTTGCGGGTGTAGTTGTTCGCAAAATTGTTCTGGTAGTAGGCGCAGACCCCGCTGCAGTAGCCCGTCGGGTACAGCCCCGTGTTGCGCGTCGTGCTGTTACCAGTGACCGGCGCATCATTCTCCATGGCGTTGCCTGTAGCTGAACCCCTGACGCGTTGGGGCGATGCGATCCCGGCGAGAAGCCCAGCGACGACCGCGGCGGCGACGAGTACGCGCAGTTTCCCGCTCCGCTGGCCATGGCGACGCGCTCAGCAATGGCGAGCAGGCCGGGCTGCGGTACGTTGAAGGTATCGATAGACGTGAGCCCGAATTTCTCCGGGAACAGCACCGTCGCCGGCTGTGCGAAGCCGTCCGCTGTCACCGGCCTGATCCACCCATCTTCGCATGTTGCATACTCGTTACCTCTCCCTGAGGAGCGTATCCTACTCCCCCCGGGGGATGTTACGCCCTCTGCGGCGAATTCGGACACACACGGATCTGCCGCAACGAAAAGCAGCGCCTCCGTCACATCCTCCAGGGCGCACCGGGCGGTTCAACGCATGGGGAGTAACTTCGGACAGCCGCTGAAAGCGACGGTGGCATACCAGATCGCACAGCCCCCTTGACTCTCCCCCGGCGGGAGGGCCTACAGTGCCGCCATGCTCAAGATCGGTGACTTCGCCCGCCTCTGCCAGCTGCCCGTGAAGACGTTGCGCTACTACGACGAGCTGGGGCTGATCACGCCGGCGCGCGTCGATGCATTCACCGGCTACCGCTACTACGCCGTCGAGCAGCTCCCGCGCCTCAACAGGCTGCTCGCCCTGCGGGATCTTGGCTTCTCTCTCGAGCAGATCGCGCGCGTCCTGAACGACGGCGTCACGCACGAGCAACTGCGCGGGATGCTGATGCTCGCGCGGGCGGAGGCGGAGCATCGATTGCACGAGGATCAGGGGCGGATGGCCCGTATTGAAGCCCGATTGCGGGATATCGAACAGGAGGACAACATGCCCGAATACGACGTCGCACTGAAGACCGTGCAGCCGATGCTGGTCGCCGCCTGCCGCATCCACATCCCGAAGAACGACATGGTGCCGGCGCTGCTCCGCACGGCGTACAGCGAGACGTCCGCGCACGTCAGCACGCACGGCGGCAAGGACCTGGAGCCGTGCCTGGCGCTCTGGCATACGACGGCAGACACCTACACGGACGAAGACGCCGAGGCCGTCGTGCCGATCAATCGAGCCGTGCCGGAGAGCGATCGCGTGAAGGTCTACGAGCTCGCGGGCGGCACCTTCGCGTCAGCCGTGCACCACGGCGACTTCGCCGGCTTCACGAAACTGCACCCCGCGCTGCTGCGCTGGATCGACGCGAACGGCTATCGCATCACCGGCCCGTCGCGGGAGATCTACGTCCGGCACGATGCCGCGCGCCCGGGCGACAGCGTCACCGAAGTGCAGTACCCCGTCGAGAAGGAGTGAGCGGACGCCGGCGCGCCGCGAACCGCCGGCGCGCCTCCAACCGAGAGCGAGCCTGTGGTTCTCGCGCCTTCGCGAGTTCACACGTAGCCTCGCACCGAGAACCGCCGTCGGCGCCGCGGGCGATGCGCGGCGCCGGTAACGACGGCGCGAACGCGCGCGGCAACTCATGCCCCGAGCAGCCGTGCGCGCGCAGCGCCTCGCACAGCCGGTCGAGCGCGCGCAGCACATCGATGAGCTCGGCCTGCGTAATCTGGCCGGTGACGAGACCGGCGGCCAGCTCGCACACGTCTTCGACGTCGTACCGCGCGCCGTCGTGCACGTAGACATCGACGTAGCCGTCGCGCACGCGCCATTCGCCGCCCGCGACTGCGATCAGTTCCGTCTCGATGTACCAGTCGCACGCCTCGGGCCGGCCCGCGCGGAATGCAAACCGTCGCCGTGGAGGTGGTAGCGGCATACGAAATGCACGTCCAACTGCACGAACTGGCGGATCCAGTCGAAGTTATGTACACGGTTGGTCCTTACCAGCCGTCCGGGTCGGTGACCAAAGAATTCGAGAACGCCGGCCACCCCTGCTACGACACGAAGTCCTTCCGGCCTGACGAACTGGAGGTTGCCAAGGCGCTGGACAAGCTCACTAGTGTAGCGCTTCCGATATATCTTCAGTTATGATATCATGCTGGGCATGAGACGCAGCAAGCACGTCGACGTTTCGGCAGCGAATCGGACAGAGCTCGAGCGGCTCGCGCAGGGGCGCAACACGCCGCAGAAGGTCGCCTTGCGGGCGAAGATCGTCCTGCTCAGTGGAGACGGTACACCGACGGGCGAGATCATGCAGCGACTCGACACGACGACGCCAACGATTAGCTTGTGGCGCAACCGGTACGCATCTGCGGGTGTTCCCGGTTTGCTGAAGGACGCGCCTCGGCCCGGGCGCAAACCGCAGCTGAGTGTGGCGACGATCGCTGGTGTCGTTGAGCTGACGCTGCGCGAGAAGCCGGCCGATGCGACGCACTGGAGCACGCGCAGCATGGCAGCGGTGGCCGGGATCAGCGACACGAGCGTGCTGCGCATCTGGAAGGCGCACGGGCTCCAGCCGCACCGGGTCGAGACGTTCAAGCTGTCGCGAGACCCTCAATTCATCGAGAAGTTGCACGACGTGGTCGGCCTCTACATCGATCCGCCGAAGAAGGCGCTCGTGTTCTCTGTCGATGAGAAGAGCCAGATCCAGGCGCTCGACCGCACGCAGCCCGGGTTACCGATGAAGCGCGGCCGCGCCGGGACGATGACGCACGATTACAAGCGCAACGGGACGACGACGCTCTTCGCAGGCCTCAACGTGCTCACCGGCGACGTGATCGGCACCTGCATGCCGCGCCACCGGCATGACGAGTTCCTCGCCTTCCTTCGGCTGATCGATCGCTCGACACCGGCCGACCTGGACCTCCATCTCATCGTCGACAACTATGCGACGCACAAACATCCGGCGGTGGAGCGCTGGCTCATCCGACATCCCCGTATCCACATGCACTTCACGCCCACGTCCGCGTCGTGGTTGAACCTCGTCGAGCGCTTCTTCGGCAAGCTCACGCAGAAGCGGTTGCGCCGTGGCGTCTTCCGTACCGTGAAGGAGTTGGAGGCAGCAATCGATGCGTACCTCACTCAGCGCAACGAGCACCCCAAGCCGTTCGTCTGGACCGCATCCGTCCAAACGATCCTCGACAAGATCGGCAGAGCTAAAGAAGCGTTAGAAGCACTACACTAGGTGTATGGTTCGAAGTGGCGCGCGTAGACCAGATAACTGCTCGGTTTTATCGTGCGGGATTCACGTCTGGAGCACAGCGCTGGGCATGGGGAGGCGTACGAAACAACTGCTCACCGCTGAGCTACGCAGGCGCGTAGAGCGTTGCCCGCGCGCGTTCACGGGGCCTGGCACAGTGTAGCTGCATCGCCGTGCGAACGCGGCGCGACGCACCGCGCCGGCGTGACGTACAGCCGATCGCGGAGCCGCTCCACCGCTCGTCGCGCGCGTGGCCGGCCGCCGCGCCTGCGCCGCGCCGCCCCGCATCACACCACAGCCGGCTCGCGCTTGGTGAAGGTGTACAGCTGCGCCGGCCGGTGCGCGCCGGCCATGCGCTGGCCGCCCGCGGGCTTGATCACGCCGAGCGAGAGCATGCGCCGGCGGAAGTTCCGCTTGTCCATCTCCCGGTCGAGGATCGCCTCGTACACCTGCTGCAGCTCGCTCAGCGTGAACTGCCGTGGCAGCAGGCTGTAGGCGACGTTCGTGTACTCGAGCTTCGAGCGCAGGCGGCGCAGCGCATAATCGACGACGGCGTTGTTGTCGAACGCGAGCTCCGGCAGCTTGTAGACGCTGTGCCAGCCGGGCTGCCATGACGTGCGCACGGCCAGGCGCACCTGTTCGTGCTGCACGAGCGCGAAGTAAGTCACGGCGACAGCGCGCTGCGCGCCGTCGCCGCGCGACAGTTCGCCGAAGGTGTACAGCTGCTCGAGGTAGACATCGTGCACGCCGGTCTCGTCGAGCAGCTTGCGCGCCGCCGCCCGGTCCAGTGTCTCTCCGTCGGCGAGCAGGCCGCCCGGCAGCGCCCAGTAGCCCGCGTAGTGCGCCTCGCTTCGGTGGACCAGCAGGACGTGCAGGTCGTCTTCGACCACAGTGAAGATCACGACGACGACGGCCGTCAGCGGTGGCGGGGCGGGAATGCTGTGCGTCGCCACGGAGAGGCCTTATCGCTGATCCTTGCGCCGCTCCTCGAAGTAGCCCTCGGTGAGGTTCCAGATCAGCCCGACGAGCGCGAACACACCGACGCCGGCCAGCAGCGGCAACAGAAGCACGTTGAACGAGACCATGGTTATGCGGGTACGGACGCGGGGAGCGCTCTTCCTTGCAGTGACCAGGCGGTTGCCCTCTCGATGCGCACGCGGGCGATCTGTCCGATGCCCGCCTCGCCCCCGAAGTGTACCAGCTTGCCGAGCCGGTTCCGCCCCGACCAGCGCCCCTCGCGCCGCTGTTCGACAAGTACGTCCTGCTCGCTGTCAAGCAAGCCGGCGTTGATCTCGGCCGAGATCCGCGCTTCGATGCGCTCGACCGCCTGCACGCGCTCCTGCTTGACCTCCGCCGGCACGTCGTCCGCCAGCGTGCGATGCGCGATCGTTCCCGGGCGTGGCGAGTACGCGGCGACGTGCACCTTGTCGAAGCGCAGCCGCTCGAGCAACTCGCACGTGCGCGCGAACTCGGCGTCAGTCTCGCCGCAGAAGCCGACGATGACGTCCGTCACCATCGCCGCCGCCGGGATGCGCGCCTTCACCATCTCGAACGTGTCGATGTACTCGGCGAGCGTGTAGCCGCGTCGCATCCGCGCCAGCACGCCGTCGTCGCCGGCCTGCACCGGGATGTTGAAGTTCTCGCACACCTTCGGCAGCTCGGCGACCGCATCGATGATGCGCGGCGTCATGTCCTTCGGGTACGACGTCAGGAAGCGGATGCGCTCCAGGCCGTCGATGTCGTGTACGGCGCGCATCAGGTCGCCGAGATCCGGCGGCCGCGCGGCCGAAGCGCCCCGCTCCTCGCACCAGTCAGCGCCGACGAACCGTCCTGCGCCGAGATCCCGGCCGAACGCCTCGACGGTCTGGCCGAGCAGCGTGATCTCTTTCACGCCGCGCCCGCAGTAGTGCTCGACCTCCAACTTGATCTCGGCGATCGTCCGGCTCTTCTCGCGCCCGCGCCGGTAGGGCACGATGCAGTAGGTGCAGAACTTGTCGCACCCGTGGATCACAGGGACGAACGCCGTCGGCGCGTCCGGCTCCGCGAAGGTGGACGGCCAGAACTCGCCGCCGCCGTCGTCGATGCCTGCCACGCGCAGGATCGGCGCGAAGTCTTGCGGCCGCGCGAACACATCGACGTACGGGAAGCGACGGCGCAGGTCGTCGCTGCGTGCGCCGACCATGCAGCCCATGACGGCGATGCGCAGGTCCTTCCCGCGCTCGCGCAGCCTCTTCAGGCGCCCCAGCTGGCCGATCGCCCGGTCCTCCGCGTGCGCGCGAACGGCGCACGTGTTCAGCACGACGAGGTCGGCGTCGGCGGCGGCATCGGTCGCGGTGCAGCCCGCACGGTCGAGCCCGGCGGCGAGCTTGCGCGAGTCGGCGACGTTCATCTGACAGCCGACGGTCCAAATGTAGTACTTCAACCCGGTGTCCCTCCGCGCCGAACGACGCGACGGCACGTCGCGCACCGACGCAGTGTAGCAAGGTGTCGGGCACCGGCAGCGGCGATGGCTGGCGGCAGAACACAGCGTGCGCGGCGGTGATGCGCGGGCTGGTCGCTGATGCCTGCGGCGGGCGGCGGCGTTAACCGCCCTCGGTCGCGCGGATATCGCGGCGCGCGAACGCCCGGTAGGAGATCAGCGCGAAGGCCAGGCAGTAGAGTGCCACCACCAGCGCTCCCGTCATCGCGTTCGGCAGGTCGCCGGGCGACGGCTGCGGCCGGAACGCCAGCGACGGGAAGGAGTCGGCGCCGGCGATGCGGTTCGCGGCGAGCACCGCCGAGACGTTGTGGCCGAGGAACAGCACGCGCAGATCGGACCAGGTGCCGCCAAGTTGGCCGAAGATGCCCAGCACCGCCGATTCGATGAACACGTACAGGACCACGGCCGTCGTGCCGGCCGCGGTCGACCGTGTGACGACGCTGATCGCGAAGGCCAGCAGTGCGTACGGCAGGACGCCATAGCCGGCGCGCAGGATCATCGCGCCCAGTTGTGGCACGGACGGTCCGCCGGCGACGTGCAGCGTCACCGGCGCGCCGGCGGCCGCCGTCGCCAGCACGGACGACAGGATGCCGGCGGTGAGCGCGACCGCCAGCCCGACCGTCGCGAGCAGCAGGAGTGCCAGCAGCTTCGAGACCAGGTACTCGCCGCGCGTGTGGCCGCGGATGAGCGACTGGCGCACCGTCCCCCAGTTGAAGTCCGTCGCGATGAACGATGCGGTGAGCACGCCGATGAGGATCGAGCCCCAGTACTGTCCGGACTCGAGCAGCGAGGGCAACGACCAGGGCAGCGCCATCAGCTGCAGCGCCGTCCGCTGGTCCTCGCTGTACTGCGCATTGACGTAGGTGACGTAACCCCCGAGCCACACCTGCAGCAGGACGCCGATCAGCGCGATGATGACGAGCACGTACGGCAGCCAGCGCGTGCGCACCTTCATCAGCTCGGCCTGCACCATCTCACGCATCGGCCGCCTCGCCGGTGACGTGGAGGAAGACGTCTTCGAGCCGGTTCTCCTGCGCCCGCAGCTCCCGGAGATAGATGCCGCGCTCCGCGAGCGCCCTGCTCACGTCGGCCGCGCGCTCCGGCGGCGCCTCGACGGTCAGGCGGTCGCCGTCGCGCGTCACGGCGCCGGCCCAAGGCAGCGCGTCGAGCACGTGCACGGCGGCGTCGGCGTCGGTGACGCGCAGCTCGAGCACGCCGGCGGCGGCGAGCAGCTGCTCGACCGGGCCCTGCGTGAGCAGGCGTCCCGCCTTGAGGATGCCGACGTCGTCGCACATCTGCTCGACCTCGCCGAGCAGATGGCTCGAGACGAACACGGTCTTGCCGGCGCGTGGCAGCTCCCGGATCAGGTCGCGGAACTCCCGCATGCCGGCGGGATCGAGGCCGTTCGTCGGCTCGTCGAGGATCAGGAGCTCCGGGTCATGGAGCAGCGCCCCGGCGACGGCCAGCCGCTGCTTCATGCCGAGCGAGTACGTGCGGACCTTGTCGCCGGCACGCGCCGTCAGCCCGACGAGCTCCAGCACGGCGTCGAGCCGGGCGGGCGGCATGCCGCCGGAGAGCAGCCCGAAGACGCGCAGGTTATCCCGCGCGGACAGGTGCGGCAGGTACGACGGCCCTTCGAGCACAGCACCGACGCGCCGCAGGATGCGCGCCGGCTCCAGCGCGTCCGCGCCGAACAGCGACACCTCGCCGGCGTCCGGGCGGACGAGGCCGAAGATCATGCCGATCGTCGTCGTCTTGCCCGAACCGTTGGGGCCGAGGAACCCGTAGACGCGGCCGCGGCGGACGCCGAGATCCAACCCGTCGACCGCCAGACGAGGTCCGAACCGCTTGCTCAGGCCGCGCGTGCGCAGGACGACGTCGCCGTCCCGGCCGGCCGTCGTCGCGTCTCGTTCCGGCGCAACCTGCATCTCACCTCACGTCCCCGGCGCGCTCGCCCTGGCTTGCCGGGGATCATCGCACGCATCGCGCGGGATGGCAACGCACGGGACCCGCGCCGGCAAGAACCGCGAGGATCGAGCGGAGCGCACGATCGTGCGGGCGTCGTCGCCCGCGCCTGGCAGAGGAGGCACCCACGGCCGCGAGCCAGCCGACGAGCGCATATCCAGAAGGTGTGGCAGAACGCGGGTGTCCGCGGCGAGCCACCCACGGCCGCGAGCCAGCCGACGAGCGCATCCCGGCGCATCGCTGGTGATCTCCCTGGGGTACCGCACGTCAATGCGTCCCGAAGCGCGCCGGTCCGAACGCCGCCGGGATCGCGCTCCAGTCGCCGCTCGTCATCGCTTCCGCGACGAGCCGGCCGCTGAGCGGCCCCAGCAGGATGCCATTGCGATAGTGTCCGGTCGCGGCGTAGGCGTTCTCATATCCGGGCAAGCGGCCGATCGCCGGCAGATCGTCGGGCGTCCCCGGCCGCAGCCCCGCCCAGGCGAAGTGCACCGTCGCCGCCGCCAGTTGCGGTACGAGCCTCGAGGCCGCGGCCCGCAGCCGGCGTTCGCCGGCGCGCGTGGTGCGGCGGCGAAATCCCACGTCCTCGACCGTGGATCCCGCGAACACGAGTCCGTTGGCGCGCGGCACCAGGTAGCCGTCCGGCCCCCAGACGATGTGCCGGACCGGCGCGCGCATGCCGCCGAGCGCCAGCATCTGCCCGCGTACCGGCCGGACGGGGAGGCGCACGCCGAGCCGCGCCGCGAGCTGCCCCGAGCGGGCGCCGGCGGCGATGATCACCGCCTCGCAGGCGTACGTGGCGTCTGCCGTCTTCACGGCGACGATCCGCCCCCGTGTGCGAGCGAAGCCGCGGACGCCGGCGCGCTCGTGTATCGTCGCCCCGCGCGCCACTGCCGCGCGCACGAGGGCGAGCGCGAGCCGCTGGTTGCTGATGTTCCCCTCTTCGGGCGAGAAGACGCCGCAGATCGCATGCTCGCTCAGCCGCGGCTCCAGCTCGCGGCACTCGGCATCATTGAGCCAGCGCAGGTCGAATCCGAGCTCGCGCTGCCAGGCGCAGCGACGTCGCAGCGCGTCCGCCAGCGCCTCATCGAATGCGACCTTCAGTACGCCGTTGAGGCGCAGCTCGAGGTCGAAGCCGACGGCCGCCTGCAGCTCGTCGACCAGCGCCGGGTACGCGCGGAGCGCCTCCACGCCGAAGTCGAGCATCGGCCCGCGCGCCTGCGTCTCGGTGAGCGGCGCCAGCATGCCGGCGGCGGCGTTGGTCGCCTGCATGCCGGCCTTCCCGTAATCGAGCAGCACGACGCTCGCCCCCCGCTTCGCCAGCTCGTACGCGCAGGCAGCGCCGGCGATCCCCGCGCCGGCGATGACGACGTCGGCGCCACGGCTCATCGAGCGCCGCCGCCGACCATCCGCACGATCTCGACCGTATCGCCGTCGCGCACCCGCGCCTCCGCGTAGGCATGCTTCGGCACGACGTCGCCGTTGATGGCGACCGCGACGAGCCGCGGGTCGATCTCGAAGGCGCGCAGGAACGCCGGGAGGTCGGTCTCACCGTCGATCTCGCGCGGCTTGCCGTTCACGATGATCCGGATCACTGCGCCTCGATCCGCCGCCGCCCGGCTGCCGGCGCCTCGTCGAGCGTCGCGCGAAGCGCCGCTGCCGCCGCGCCTGCGTCCGTCGCGTCGAAGATGGCGCCGATCACGGCGACGCCGGCGGCGCCCGCAGCGAGCGCGGCCGCGGCGTTCCCGCGCGTGATGCCGCCGATGGCGACCACCGGCAGTCGCACGGCGGCGCAGATCGCGCGCAGGCCTTCAAGGCCGAGTGGCGCCGCGCCGGGCTTCGAGGTCGTCGGGAACAGCGTCCCCGCCTGCACGAGGTCTGCGCCCTCCCGTTCGGCGCGCAGCGCTGCATCGACGCCGTGCACCGCCCGCGAGACCAGCATCGAGCGCCCGGCGCGCGCCCGCACGTCGGCGACCGCGGCGCCGTCCTCGGGCAGGTGGACGCCGTCGGCACGAAGCGCGACCGCGGCGTCGACGTCGCCGTTCACGAAGAAGCGCGCGCGGCCGGCGATCGCGTTGCGCAGGCGCGCGCCGGTGAGCAGCAGGTCTGCGTGCGACGCCGCCTTGTCGCGCAACTGCACCATCGTCACACCGCCCTCGACCGCGGCGCGGACGATGTCGTCGAGCGCACGCCCGCGCAGGCGTGTACGGTCGCTGACGAGCACGAGCTCCGCGCTCACGCGGCGCGTCCTCCGCGGTGGGCGTTCGTCTTCGGCGTCAGCGCGGAACCTCCGGCGCGCCGCATCAGCGCGGCGAACTCTGCGCGGCGCCTGAAGCGATCGCCTGTGGCGGCTGTGCGGCCGGCGCAGGGACGCCCTCAGCCGGACTGCTCGCCGAGGCGTACGGCCGCGCGGCGATCCGGCCGGCCAGGTACGCCGCGCGCCCCGCTTCGACGCCCTGGCGCATCGCCTGCGCCATCAGCGTTGGGTCGGACGCCTTCGCGATCGCCGTGTTCACCAGCACCGCGTCGGCGCCGATCTCCATCGCCAATGCCGCGTCGGACGGGGCGCCTATGCCGGCGTCGACGACGACCGGCACGCGCGCGTTCTCGATGATGATCTTGATCTCGTCGAGCGTCAGGATCCCCTGCCCGGAGCCGATCGCCGAGCCGAGCGGCATCACCGTCGCGCAGCCGGCCTCCTCGAGATGCCTGGCGAGGATCGGGTCGGCGTGGATGTACGGGAGCACGACGAATCCTTCGGCGAGCAGCGCCTCGGCGGCCCGCAGTGTGCCGATCGGGTCGGGCAGCAGATACTTGGGGTCCGGGATCACTTCCAGCTTCACCCAGCGCGAGCCTGTGACAGAGCGCCCGAGCCTCGCTGTCAGCAGCGCTTCATCGACGGTCCTGCAGCCGGCGGTGTTCGGCAGCACGGCGAAGCGAGACCAGTCGATGTAGTCCAACTCCGTGCGCGCCTTCGGGTCGTCGAGGTTCAGGCGGCGGATCGCGACGGTCACCAGCTCCGCGCCGGACGCGTCGAGCGCCGCAAGCGTCTGCTCCGGGCCCGTGTACTTGCCCGTGCCGACGAAGAGCCGAGACCGGAGCGTCTTGCCGGCGATCACCAGCGGCGTGTCATCCATCGTGCTCATCCTTTCCGTCCGCTTCCACCTGTCGCCGCGATGCCTCCGCGGCTGCACTGAGCCGTCGCATGACGCGCGAGCCGACGGCGGTGACGCCGACCATGACGAGTGCGATCGCCATGATCGTCCAGTCGCGCTTGAAGGCGCCCCATGCCGCCAGCGCGAGGAACCCCAGCGCGATCAGCGCGTAGAACCACGGCGGCGTGTAGCCGGAGCGCGTGTAGCGCTGCCAGAGGAACTGCATCTCACCCCTCCATCAGGCGCTCGGCCTGGCTGACGATCCCCACCCGCCTCGCCCGGCAGTTCTGCGTGGCCGCGGCGGTCGGCCGGCATCGCCTCGATGGGCAGGTTGCGGACCGGTGCATCGCCGGAAGCGACCGGTCGCCGGCCCGGGACGAGATGAAGCCCAGGCGCATACCACGGAAGGCCACCGATGCGCATGCGTTCATCGCACCTTCACCCCCGAGACGTACCGCGGCCCGACGGGCTGCCAGTACCGATAGAAGTGATGCACGGGCCCATGGCCGCGCCCCAGCGGATACGCGTATTCGAGCGCCAGCGTCACGTACGACTTCGCGAGCGAAATCGCGCCCGGCAGCTCCATCCCGCGGGCGAGACCGGCCACGATCGCCGCCGAGAACGTGCAGCCGGTGCCGTGCGTCTGCCGCGTCCGCACGCGGACCGATGTGTAGTCGCGGAACGTCTGCCCGTCGTAGTACACGTCTGTCGCCGCCGCCCCGTCGCCGAAGTCCCCGCCCGTGATCACGACGGCGCGGGCGCCGCGCTCGACGATCGCCATCGCTGCCGCCCGGGCGTCGTCCCAGCTGCGGACCTCGCGGCCGGACAGCACCTCCGCTTCGGCGACGTTCGGCGTCACCACCGCCGCCAGCGGCAGCAGCTCGCGCACGAGCGCTTCGACGCCTGCATCATCGAGCAGCGGCCGGCCGCTCGTCGCGCGCATCACCGGGTCGACGACGAGAGCGCTCGAGCCGTGCCGGCGCAGGGCCGCGGCCGTCGCTTCGACGACAGCGGCGTTCGCCAGCATGCCGGTCTTCACCGCAGTGGCGCCGATGTCGGAGAGCACGGCATCGATCTGCTGCCCGACGATCGATGCCGGCAGCGGCGCGACCGCCGCGATTTCCAGCGTGTTCTGCGCGGTCACGGCGGTGACGGCGGCGGCGCCATAGACGCCGAGCGCCGCGAAGGTCTTGAGGTCCGCCTGGATGCCGGCGCCGCCCCCCGAATCGCTGCCGGCGATGGTCAGCGCACGCGGCGCCTTGTTGTCGTCGGAGTCCCGGTCGCGCTGCTCCATGGCGGCCTCGAAGGGCGGATGCCGGCGTCCGGGAGGGAGGCGGTGAGGCTGCTCATTCCCTGCGCCGGCATTACCCGGATCAGGTTCGGCGGTCGCCCTCGTGGGCCTCTCAGCCGGGCGCGATCCCAGCTCCCGCAGAACGGTGGTGCGTACGATTCAGGCTACGCCCGTCACCTCACGCCGTCAAGCGCGCGATGTGTTCGGCAGCGTACGGGCGCCGTGTGTGCAACTGGACCGCAACCCTCGCCTGCCGGGATGCTCTGCGAGCCAGCCCGTGGCTGCTGCGTCGGCGCTCGTCGCGTTCCCGCGGCTTATGCCGAGAGCTCCTCGCCACCGTCGACGCCGATCACGTTCCCCGTCATCCAGTACAGATCCTCGCTCGAGAGCACGACGATCGCCCGCGCGACATCTTCGGGGGTCGTCGCCCGGCCCGACGGATTGCGCTCCATCGCCCGCTCGTGCAGCTCCGGTCCGCCGGGGATGCGGCGCAGCGCCGGCGTGTCGGTGACGCCCGCCCGGATGGCGTTGGCCGTGACGCCGAGCGGCGCCAGCTCGAACGCCAGCTGCCGGATGTGCGACTCGAGCGCGGCCTTCGCCGCCGAGACGGCGCCGTAGGCGGCGATGACGCGCGTCGAGCCGGAACTGGTCATCGCGAAGATGCGGCTGTTGCGGCCGAGGAGGCGCCGCTGCGCCATGTCCTGCGTCCAGTAGACGAGGCTGTGGGCCATGACGTCGAGCGTCATGTCCATCTGCATACGGCTGATGCGGGCCTTCGGATCATCGGCGACGAACGGCAGCAGCGTCCCGAAGGCGAGCGAGTGCAGCAGCACATGCACGTAGCCGCCGCCCAGCTTCTCGCGCAAGGTGTCGAGGGTCGTCGCGCGCTTCTTCTCGTCGGCGGCGTTGACATTGAAGAACAGCGCCTCCTGCCCGGCCGCCTTCACCGCGTCCTGCACGCGCACGGCGTTTGGCAGCGTGGAGCGCAGGTCGAAGTGCACGCCGAAGACGCCGTAGCCTGCCTGCGCCAACGCAATTGACGTCGCGGCGCCGAAGCCGCTCGACGCGCCGAGCACCAGTGCCCACTTCGATGACATCGCCTGCTCTCCGCTGTTGGTGTTGGCCGCAGTCTACGATGCGGGTTGCAGGTCGCAAGTCGCTGCGCGCGGCGGCCGCCGCAGCGCGAGGTTGCGCTACCCGGCGATGGCGGGATCCCGAAGCGGAGCCCGGCGCGCACGTGTACGGACGCCAGGTCACACGAGGCGCGGAACTGGCCGGCTCAGCGGCCGCGACGCTGCTGCCGCGGCGGCGTACGGCCACGATCGTCGGTTTGCGGCACCGGTGCCACCTGGTGCTGCAACTGGGGCACCGGTGCGACGGGTACGATCGGCGCCGGGCCGCGGCGGGCCTGTGGCGGCGGTGTCGGCTGCCGCGACGTGCCGAGGGTGCGCAGGTACTCCTGCGCCAGGTACAGCTTCCAGCCTGTGATGCCCGCGGGGATGCCCGAGAGGCGGGCGGTGATCGGCACCGCGCCGGGCAGTTGCTGTCCGCCCCACCATGCATCGTTGTTGGCCTGCTTCGCCAGCGCGTCGGCGGCGAACAGGCCGGTCACGCTGGGGCAGGTGCTGTTCGGCGGCTTGACGATGCCGCTCGGCACGCACACCGTCGCCGTGACGATGCCCGGCGGCTGCACGAAGGGACGGCGTTCTGGCGCCGCGTTCAGGGCAGCCACCATCACGCTGTGCCACGTCGCGCCGGCGATCGTTGTGCTGAGGATGTTGATCATCGGCTTGTAGTCGCTGTTGCCCACCCACACGCCGACGGCGACATCGGGCGTGTAGCCGTACGTCCACGTGTCGCCGATCGCCTTGCTGTTCGGGAACGGCTCGCTCGTCCCGGTCTTCGCCGCGACCTGGTAGCCGGGGATGTTCAGGCTGCTGCCGACGCCGTACGTGATCTGGCGGTTGACGTCGTTCGAGAGCACGTTCGTGATCAGCCAGGCGTACTCCGGCTTGATGATCTGCTGCGTCTGCGGCTTGGTGTTGTTCATCAGGATGTCGCCGGCGCGGTTCCGGACGACCAGGATCGGGTTGGGCTCCAGCTGCCGGTTGCCGGCGGGCAGGCTCTGCGTCTCTCGCACGCCAGCCTGCACGCCGCCGTTGGCGAACGTCGCGTAGCCGAACACCATGTCCAGCAGCTTCACGTCGCTGCCGCCGAGCGTCAGCGCCGGGCCGAGACCGCGGCCGTCGAGCGTCGTGATGCCCATCGACTTTGCCGTATTGATCACGTTCTGGACGCCCGCCCACAAGATCGTCTTGAACGCAGGGATATTGAACGAGTTGCCGAGCGCGACGCGCAGCGGGATGACGCCGCGCGTCCGCCCGTCCGGGTTCCTGGGCGAGAACGGCGGGCTCCCGGGCGACGTGTACGTGATCGGCGTGTCGACGATCGGCCACTCCGGCCCCCAGCCCTGTTCGAAGGCCGTCACGTAGGTGAACGGCTTCAGCGTCGAGCCCGGCGAGCGCAGGGCGAGCGCGGCGTTGACGGTGCCGTCGATGTCCGCCCGGTTGTAGTCGCGGCTGCCCACCATCGCCAGGATCTGTCCTGTCGGCGGATTGATGACGACGACGGCCCCGTTGTGGCCGCCGCTCGACTGTTCGTACTTCCGGAGGTTGTTCTCGAGCAGGAGGTTGGCCTGGGTGTTGAGGTTGAGGTCGAGCGTCGTCAGGACGCTGAGGCCGCCGCGCATCAGCGCGTCCTCGCCCAGCGTCCGCCTGATGTAGTCGGCGACGTAGAGGACGAAGTGCTGGGCGAGGAACGGCTGCGGCTTCGGGTTGAGCTTGATCTGGTAGAGGCGGGCGAAGTTCGCCGTCGTCTGGTCGATGTAGCCGTGCTTGACCATCAGGTCGAGGACTTCGCTCTGGCGCTGCTTCGCCCGCTCCATGTGCTGGAAGGGGTCGTAGTCCGTCGGCGACTGCGGCAGGCCGGCCAGGAACGCCGCCTGCGCGAGGTTGACGTCCTTCGCCGGGATGCCGAAGTAGCCCTCGGACGCGGCCTCGATGCCGGTGAGGACGCCGCCGTACGGCACCTCGTTGAGGTACCACGTCAGGATCTGGTTCTTGTCGTAGTCCTGCGTCAGCTTCACCGCCAGCACGGCCTCCTTCAGCTTCCGCGAGAGCGAGCGTTCCTGTCGCTGCTTCGGGCTGAAGTACAGTTGTTTCACCAGCTGCTGGGTGATCGAGCTGCCGCCGGTGCCCTGCAGGAACTTGTCGCCCGGCTGCAGGTTCTCGATCGCCGCCCGGGTCAGCCCTTTGACGTTGACGCCCGGGTTCGAATAGAAGCTGGCGTCCTCGGCAGCGATCGTCGCCTGCTGGATCAGCGGCGAGATCTGGTCGAGCGTGACGGTCGTCTGGTAGCCGTAGTTGGGGTCGAGGAACTGATAGAGCAACGTGCCATTCCGGTCGTAGATCTTCGCCCCGCCGCCGCGCGCGTCGATCGCTTGCTGCGGCGGCAGGACGCCGGTCGTCACATCGCGGTAGTAGCTGACGGCGCCGACGGTGAGGCCCGATCCGACGGCCACCATGACCAGCAGGAGCGGCACGATGAGCGCGACGAACAGCGGCTTCGAACTGACCGCGGGCGCGCCGCGGCGACCCCGGCGCAGGCGCCGGTATCGATGTGCATGTGTCACGTCGTGTCCCTCTGCTGCCGGCTCGTCACCTCAGGCATGCTGCCGCACGCCCGCCTCCTCGCGCGAGAGGCGCACGAGCCCCGAACTGATCGCAAACGCCGCCGCCTGCTGCCGGTTCCGCAGGTGGAGCTTCTCGAGGATGTTGCGGAGGTGCACCTTCACGGTGTTCTCCGTGATCAGCAGCTGCCGCGCGATGTCGCGGTTCGTCGCGCCCTGCACCAGCAGCTCCAGCACGTCGCGCTCGCGGTCGGTCACCTTCGCCGTGTCGCTTTCCATCGCCGCCGCTTCGTGGTCGCGCACACGCGCCATCGCCGCGAACTCGTCGAGCACGCGCGACGCCAGCTCCGGTGTGATCACCGCCTCGCCCTGGGCGATGCGCTTCACGGCGTCGACGAGGTTGCTGATGCTCACGTCCTTCGTGATGTAGCCGCGCGCGCCCGCCTTGATGCTATCCAGCAGGTCGTTCGCGGAATGAGACTCCGTCAGCATCGCGATGCGCGTCAGCGGCAACTCGTTGAGGATCGACCGCGCCGCCGTCACCCCATCCATCTCGGGGATGCGCGTGTCCATCAGCACGACATCCGGCCGTACGCGCCGCGCCTTCTCGCACGCTTCGAGCCCCGTACGCGCCTGTCCGACGACGCGGATGTTGCCGGAGCGTGAGAACACGGCGGTCAAGCCTTCCCGGTAGAGCTTTTGTTCGTCGACGAGGAGGAGGCGGATCGGCGCATCGATCGGGCCCGCGTACCTGCCGTTCGTGCCGTTCTCCATGCTGTCTCCCTGCCTCAACCCCTGCGGGTCGAACCTGCTCGCGGCGATCGCCTGGGCGCTCGCCCTCCTCACCGTGCAGCGCCCGCGCTCCGCAAGGCCGCGCTCACCCCTCGCCGCCGGGCGCCCACTCCCCTTCACGGGTGGCGCTGCGTGCGGCGTGGCCTTCTGACGAAGCGCGCGACGTGGTATGTCCCGACTATGCCGGAAGCGTCGTTACAGCGGCGGAACGGGGTAGGCGGTGGAGTTTCAAACTCCTTGCATCTCCCGTCCGCTGCCGTTCTCGGCCATGTTGACGCGTTGTAAGACGCTCTCCGCCATCCAGCTGTCCGCGACGCGACGGCCAAATTCAGATTCACGCTGGCGTCCAGGGACGCTCGCGTCTCGCTCGCTTGAGGCGCATCGACGGTGCTGGCGAGCTTGACGCCGACGGGCGCGGGCGCGGAGGCCGGCTGATGGCGCGCCCGGCGCGCCGTCGCCGCGCGCCGGCCAGGCGACGGCAGCTCGCGACGGGCGCGTGGGCCGGCTAATCCGCCCCGAGGATCAGCGTGCCCGTGGCGCTCAGCGTGCCGCCCGTGCCGTTGACGAGCGCCAGCTTCGCGCCCGGCACCTGCCGCGCGCCGCATTCGCCCCGCAGCTGCCGCACGGCCTCGATGAGGATGAACATGCCGTACATGCCGGGGTGCGTGTACGAGAGGCCGCCGCCGTTCGTGTTCATCGGGAAGTCGCCGCCCGGCGCCGTCCGCTGGTTGCTGACGAAGGCGCCGCCCTCGCCCTTCGCGCAGAAGCCCAGCTCCTCCAGCGTGACGAGCGCCGTGTACGTGAACGAGTCGTAGATCTCGCAGACGTCGATGTCATCGTGGCTGACGCCGGCCATCTCGAACGCCGCTTTGCCGGAGTAGCGGGCGGGCGTCGTCGTGATGTCCGCCATGCCGAGCAGCGACTGATGGTCGCTCGCCTCGCCCGTGCCCAGGACCCACACCGGCTTCTTCCTGAAGTCGCGCGCGCGGTCGGCGCCGACGACGACCACCGCGCCGCCGGCGTCCGTCACGAGGCAGCAGTCGTAGATGTGGAAGGGGTAAGCGATCCACCGCGACGCCAGAACGTCCTCGATCGTCAGGTCTTCGCGCATCATCGCCCGCGGGTTGAGCTGCGCCCACTTCCGCGTCGCGACCGCGATCTCCGCCAGCTGCTCGCTCGTCGTGCCGTACTGGTGCATGTGCCGCATCGCCGCCATGCAGTACGCGCTCGGAGCGCCGCCGACGCCGTATGGCATCTCGAACTGCGCCGCCGGCAGCGATGCATCGAAGGCGCCGCGCCCACCACCGCCGCGCCGCATGCGGCCAGAGTGCCCCGTCTCGCCGTGCGTGATCAGCGCCACGCTGCAGAGGCCGGCGTGGATCGCCGCCGCCGCGTGCTCGACGTAGATCTCGAACGACGACCCGCCGGTCGCCGTGCTGTCGGTGTACTTCGGAATGATGCCGAGGTACTCCGCCAGCTGCGTGCTCGCCATGAAGCCGACGCCGCAGGTGAACACCGCATCGACCTCCGACTTGTCGATGCCGGCGTCGCGCAGCGCGTTGCGCGCGGCCTCGGCGTGGAGCATGATCGGCGTCTTGTTCGGGACGATGCCGATCTCGTCCGTCTCGTCGGCTCCGACGATCGCCACCCGCTGCTTCAAGCTCATCGTGCGTCCTTCGTCATCGGATTACGACGCCGGCCGGAAGAGCGGCAGCGTGATCTCGTCCGTTGCGTCCTCCCACGTCACCTCGACCGGCATATCGCAGCGCAGCGTCTCTGGCGATGGGTCGATGCCGACGAGGTTCGTCAGCAGCCGCGGCCCCTCGTCGAGCTGGACGATCGCCGTCACGTACGGCGGCGTGAAGCCCGGCATCTGTGGCCGATATTGGATGGCGAACGTGTACAGCGTCCCCTTGCCGCTGCAGCGCCGCCACTCGATGTCCCACGAGAAGCACGTCGGACAGAACTGCCGCGGGTAGAAGAAGAAGGCGTCGCATGCGGCGCAGTAGGGCAGCGACAGCTCGTGCCGCTTGCAGGCGTCCCAGAACGGCTGCGTTTCGGGGCTCGGGATCGGCAGCGGCTTCGTATATTCGGGCATCGTCCTCACAACGCGCGGCGGGCATGTGCGGGCAGACTCCGCGGCGCCGGCAGCGCTCGCATCCTACCTTCACCTGCACGTTAGCGGGAGGGTCGTGCGCCGAAGGCTGTCAGTTCTGCCGAAGCGCGCCCTGGTGCGCCAGCGGCGGCCTCGGTCGCCGGCCGGCGACCTTACAACTGCAGTCCGAGGGAAAAGACGGCGGCGTAGCCGTCGCCGACGCGCGTTGGCTGGAGTGTCAGCTGTCCGTTGCTCTGCTGAAAGATCGCGTCGGCACTGTTCGGCAGCCGGCCCGGCCCCTTCTGCGCGTATGGCGCCGAGGCGAAGATGCGCTCGCTCAGCGCGTCCTCGAAGAACACCTGCGACGTAAACTCGCTCGTCTGCTGCCGCCCCGAGGCCGTGCGCACCTTGAAGTGGATGTGGACGGCGCGTCCCTGGTACCAGCCGGGATAGATCGTCTTGAACGCCGCGCGGCCCTGGGCGTCGGTGTTCTGATAGCCGCGCAGGAAGTTTTGCCCCCGCGTGTCGAAGCCCGGATCCTGGGCGTCCGAGTACACCCCGAGCGCGTTGCACTGCCAGACATCGACGCTGGCGCCCGCGAGCGGCACGCACGGGTTGCCGACGGCCGACACGACGAACGTCAGCGCCAACGGCGCGCCTTCGGCGACCGCGCCCGTCGCCGTGTCCGCCCGAATGTCGGAGCGGTTCAGCCGCTCGTCGACAAAGTACGGTCCCTGCGTCAGTGCCGGCACGACCACGCACGATGGCGTCGCGGATGCGCCCGGCGGACGGACGCAGCGGCCGCTGCCGACGTGGCAGCCGTCGATGGCACAGCCGTCACGCCATCGGGCGTCGACGCCGGCTTCGCGTCGCCGCCGCCGCTGCAGGCCACCGCTGCGACGACGCCGGTCGCCGCCCCGAGGAGACCGAGAACTTCGCGCCGGCTCAGAAGCCGTCCGACTGCGGCATCGTCGGCGTCCATTGTCGTCTTCCTTCTCTCGCCACCGGCACTTCGGGTCACCTCCGCCGGTCGCAGCAGGATACCGCGCGTGCGCAAACGGCGCCGTCGGGCGCGTGACCCTGGCATCATGCGTTCGGGCGCGTCGCCGCTTGTTGGCGCGGGAATGCGATGGCCATCACCTATGCTGATGCCGTACGCCCGGGACGTGCCGGCCGCGTGCGAAGGTGCGTCGTGAGGAAGCAGCCGGACCCGGAAGCGGGCGGCCGTGGCGCGCGCCGGCCGGCGCTCGGCCGCGGGAAGCGTCGGCTGCTGCGCGTCGTCGCCAGCCCGTGGCTGTTCGAGGGCCTGCTGCTTGTTGGCCTTCTCGCGCTCGCGTACTTCGAGATCGACCTCCACCAGGTCGCCATCGCCTTCAAGACCGCGCGATACGAGTTCCTGATCGCCGTCTTCGCCGTCTATGTCTTCTCCCGCATCTTGCACGCCATCGAGTGGCGGATCGCGCTCACGAAGGTCGGCCGGGCGCCGCTGCTCGGGCTGTTCGGCGTGCTGCTCATCGGCACGCTGGTCAACACGGTGGTGCCTGCCAGCGCCGGCGACGTCGCCAAGGTGCAGATCGCCGCCAACCGCTACAACCTGCCGCGCGCCGGTCTCGTCGCGACGCGTGGCGCCGAAGCCGTCGTCAACGCCATCATGATGCTCGTCTTCGTCGCGCTGGCGTTCGCGCTCCCGGGCGCGAGCGTCGCGCCGCGCGTCCTTCTCTGGCTGATGGTCGCGGCCACGATCACGCTCTTCCTTGTCGCCGAAGCCGCGAGTCTGCTGCTACCCGAGCAGCTGCCGCACTGGCGCATCCTCCGGCCGCTGCCGGAGCGCTCTGTGGCATGGCTGCGCTTCCACTGGCCGCGCTTCCACGCCGGCCTCGAGCTCATTCGCCGGCCGCGGCTGCTCGGCGTCACTCTGCTGCTGAACCTCGTCGGCTGGGGCGAAGACGTCCTGATGATCTGGCTCTACGCGCTCGCGTTTCACCTTGCGCTGCCGTTCGGGGCGTACGTTTCTGTCGCCGTCGCCGTGGCCTTGATCACGACGTTCCCGGTCACGGTCGGCAACATCGGCGCCTACGAGTTTCTGGTGACGGGCGTGCTCGCGCTCTATGGCGCCGGCAGCGCTTCGGCCCTCGCCTATGCCATCGGCACGCACGTGTTCGGCATCGTCTTCAACGTCATCCTCGGCCTGCTCGCCGTCCGGGCGATGCGCCTGCGCCCGCGTGACGTCTTCCAGATCGCCCAAAGCTCGAAGCCCTCCCAGGGCTGAGATGCCGACATCCGCCCACCGCACCGATCACCAGCGTCCCAATCCGCAGGGACGAGCCCCCGGGCCCCGGTCCGCTACACTCTTCCGGCACCGCGACCGACAGTTCGTTGCAGACGACGGAGAGCCCCGACACCGATGGCCGTACCCGCCCGCCCGTCGCCGCATTGGAGCCGTCTCGGGCTCCTCGACGGCGCGCCCGAATGCGTGATCGAGACGGCGTGGCGCTGGCAGATCGCCCGGCATCATCCCGACCGGGGCGGTGACGCCGAGATCGCCCGCGCCGTCAACGTCGCGCGAGACGCGCTGCGCGGCCGCGGCTCGAAGGCCAACGAGTACGTCGCCAGGCACTACGAATCGCAGCCGTGGCTCGTCCTCGGCGTGACGCGCGGGGCCGAGCCGGAGCTGGCGCGGCGGGTCGGCGCGCAGCTGGCGGCGACGCTCGAGACGCATCGCCGGCTGGCGGACCGCGTCGCCTGGGCCGTGGCGAACTTCGGCAAGCCGGTGACGCCGTCGCCCGGCGCCGCGCCGCGCGTGCGCGTGACGCCGCCGCCGCGCCCCCCGCGCGCGATGCCGGCTGCTCCCCGCATGCCCGCCACGCCCGGCATGCCCGAAGGCCTGCCGGCGCGCGTCGACTTCGGCACCCTGGGCTGGGGCGCCGCCGACGCGCGTCGCTTCCGCCTCACGTGGCGGCGGCATCAGCCGTACGAGATCAGCGTCGATGCGCCGGCGCCGCTCCGTGCGCGGGTGGCATCATCGAAGGCGATGCCCGGCCGATTCGCCATCGAGTTGCACGTGGACTGGCAGCATGACGCGTTCACGCACGAGCCGAGCCTGCGCGGGCACACTCTCGACGGTCCCCTCGTCGTCCGCTGGGCCGGCGGCGGCGAGGCGAGGATCCCCATCCACGGCGTCGCCCTCTACCCGGCAATCGTCAGCGTCAGCCCGCAGTCGCTCGACCTCGGCACAGTCGTCGCGCCCTCCCGCCGCTTCGTGGGCGAGCCGGCGCAACCGCCCGCCCGCGGCGCGCTGGCGCTGATCAGCAGCGCTCCCGCCGTCGTGTCCGTGACGCCGCCGGCGTGGCTGCGCCGCGTCGACGGCAGCGGACGCGCGCGCAGCGATGACATCGTGGTCGCGACGAACACGCCTGTGCGCGTCGAATTCGCCGTCGTCTGGCAACCGATCATCGAGCGCGCGGCCGCCTCGTTCGCGGTCGAGCGCAGCGTCCGTCCGACGGGAACGATCAGCTTCCGTTGGGGCGACAGGACGCTCGAGGTGCCGGCGCAGGTCCTCGTGCGGCCGGGCAAGGGCGCGTCGTCGACGTAGCGCGGCCGGCTACGCGAGCGGCGGTTCGTCGGGCTGCAGCGCGGGCGCGCGCGTCTGGACGCCGAACGACGCTTCGACGGCGAGCGCCGCCTCCACCGCCGCGATCGCCACCTCGACCTGCTGCTCGTCCGGGTCGCGCGTCGTCAGCTTCTGCAGCCAGAGGTTGGGCGCGTACAGCCGCCGGACGATCGGCAGTTCGCCATACTGCTGCCCGAGCCGCAGCACCTCGTACGCCAGCGCGGCGACGACCGGGATCAGCACGACCCGCTCGACGAGTCGCACCCAGAGCGGCGGCGTGCCGAGCACGAGGAACACGACGAGCGAGATCAGCATCACGGTCAGTAGGAACGCCGTGCCGCAGCGCGGGTGCTCGTTCGGGTAGTCGAGCACGCTGGCCGCGGTGAGTGCCGGCCCGTGCTCATACGCATGGATGGCGCGGTGCTCGGCGCCGTGATACTCGAATAGCCGCTGGATCTCCGGCATGCGGCCGATGAGCCAGACGTAGCCGACGAGCATCGCCAGGCGGATGATGCCCTCGGCGAGCAACGCGACATAATGCGAACCGGTGTACCGATCGATCCAGCCGGTCAGCAGCAACGGCCCGGCGAAGAAGATCGCGCCCACGAAGGCGAGCATCAGCCCCAGCGTGAAGAAGAGCTGGATCCGGCTGACGTCCTCCTCATCGCGGCCTGTCGCCACCTGCGTGGACCACGTCAGGGCACGAATGCCGAGCGCCAGGGTCTCGTACAGGACGATGACGCCGCGCACGATCGGGATGCGGCGGGCCAGTTGCGTGTGGACGCCAGAAAGCGGCTCCGACCGCGTCACGATGCGCCCGTCCGGCGCGCGCACGGCGATCGCCATCTCCCGCGGGCCGCGAATCATCACCCCTTCGACGACGGCCTGCCCGCCGTAGTAGATCGTCGGCCTCGGCACCATATACCCAGAGTAGCGGACGCGATCGACCGCCGCGCTCGGCTGGTCAAGCGGAAGCGGCAGCGGGCCGACAGCATCGGGTCGGCCGCCGCTCAGTCCGCGACGGCGACGCGACGGCCTGGAAGGTCGAGGTCAGGTGGCGGCGGTGCGGGGTTCTGCGTGCCGTACAGCAGCTGTGACGGCACGAGCTCGCGCAGCTCGTCGACGGTCCACATGCCGTTCTTGATCAGCTGCCGCATCGGCGTCTCTTCGTGCGCCAGCGAGATCCGCCCGCCGGCGACGTAGAAGACCTTGCCGTTGATGTTCCACGCTTCATCGCAGGCGAGGAACACGGTCATCGGCGCGACGTACTCCGGCTCGCGCATCGGCGGCACGCTCGAAGCGCGCGGCGCCTGCACGGGCGACGAGACGCCCGCCCGCGCCCGCAGCTGGCCGGTGTTCTGCGGCACCGTCGCCGTCATGCGCGTCGCGGCGCCCGGAGCGATCGCGTTGCAGGTGACGCCGTAGCGGCCGAGGTCGCGGGCGACGACGCGCGTGAAGCCGGCGATGCCCGCCTTCGCCGCGCCGTAGTTCGCTTGGCCCGGCAGACCGCCAAGGCCGGAGATCGACGAGAAGTTGATGATGCGACCGGACCGCTGCTGGCGCATCAGGATCGACGCCGGCTTCGTCGTGCAGAAGTGCCCCTTGAGGTGCACGGCGATGACGTCGTCCCACTCCTGCTCGCTCATGTTGAAGATCATCCGGTCGCGGAGGATGCCGGCGACGTTGATCAGGATGTCGAGCCGCCCGAAGTTGTCGAGCGCGCTCTTCACGAGCGCCTCGCCGCCTTCGACCGTCGCGACGGTGTCGAAGTTCGCCACCGCCCTGCCGCCCGCCGCCTTGATCTCGTCCACCACCTCCGCCGCCGGCCCGCTGCTCGGCGCCGAGCCGTCGACGTTGACGCCGAAGTCGTTGACGACGACGTGCGCGCCCTCCTGCGCCAGCAGCATGGCGACGCCGCGGCCGATGCCGCGACCCGCGCCCGTCACGATCGCCGTGCGTCCTTCGAGCCGCGCCATTACGCCGCACCTCCGCTCGCCGGCTGCTCGACGACGCGCCCGCGGACGTCGAGGTCCGGCGGTGGCGGCGCCGGGTTGCCGATGCCCGCCATCAACTGCTGCGGCACCGAAGCCGCCAGCTCGTCGAGCGTCCACATCGCCTCCTTCCACAGCGTCCGCATCGGCGTCGGCTGGTGGGCGATGCCGACGCTGCCGCCGGCGACGTGGAAGATCTGACCGTTGATGTTCCAGGCGTCGTCGCTGCACAGATAGGCGACCATCGGCGCGACGTATTCCGGATCCCGCAGCTGCGGCAGCCGCGCCGCCGCCGGCCGGGCAGCGCCGCCCGGTCCGCCGATGCCGGCGCGCGCCCGCAGCTGCCGCGACTCGTCGCTGACCGACTGCGTCATGCGCGTCGCCGCGCCCGGCGCGATGGCGTTGCAGGTGACGCCGTAGCGGCCGAGGTCCTTCGCCACGACGCGCGTGAAGCCGGCGATGCCGGACTTCGCGGCGCCGTAGTTCGCCTGCCCGGGGTTGCCGATGATCCCCGAGCCGGAGCTGAAGTTGACGATGCGGCCGTACCGCTGCTGCCGCATGAGGATCGCTGCCGGCTTCGTGCAGCAGAAGTGGCCCTTGAGGTGGACGGCGATGACGGCGTCCCACTCCTCCTCGCTCATGTTGAAGATCATCCGGTCGCGCAGGATGCCGGCGTTGTTGACGAGGACATCGATGCGGCCCCAGGTGTCGACGGCCTTCCTGACGATCGCCTCGCCGCCCTCGACCGTGGCGACGGACTCATAGCTCGCGACGGCCTCGCCGCCCTCGCCCCTGATCTCGGCGACGACCTGGTCCGCGGGGCCATTGTCGTTGCCGGTGCCGTCTGTGTTAACGCCCGGGTCGACCACCACGACCTTCGCGCCCTCGCGCGCGAAGAGCAGCGCGATCCCGCGTCCGATGCCACGCCCCGCACCCGTCACCACGGCGGTCTTTCCGTCCAGCGCTCCCATGTCCTACCTCGCTCTATTGCTCCCACGCCGAGCGCCAGCCGGCCGACGCGAGCCCGCCCGTGGCAGCTTGCTACACATCCACCGATCGCGCAGCCGTGGCAAGCTGCCCCTTCTGCGCATCCGCGGGTCACTCCCGCGACGGCAGCACCACCACCGCCGTCCCCGGCGTCGTCTTCTGACCGTCGGCGTTCTCCGTCCAGACGTCCAGCTCGACGATGTGCTCGCCACCCTCCTGCCGCTTCGCCGTGACGACGCCGTTGACGGTGATCTCCTTGTTCAGCGGGTCCATGCCGCGATAGCTGACGCCGAAGCGCTGCACGCGCCCCTTGTAGCCGGCGAAGGCGAATACCGCGCGCCCCACCTGCGCGTACTTGAAGCGCCCGTGGACGATGTTCTCGCTCAGGCCCATGGGCTTCAGCATCGGGAAGTTCTCGTCGAAGTGCAGCGGGTTGAAGTCGCCGCTGCCCGCCGCGAACTTCACCAGCTGCTGCTTGTCGGGCGCGATCGTCAGCGGCGGCAGCTTCTGCCCGACCGCCACGTCCTCGAAGTAATTCTGATCCGCCATCTCACACCTCACGTTCCATCGGCCGCCGGCTGCGACGCTCCTCGGCGACTGCTCTACATGTGGATCGAGGTCAATCGCTGCTTCACCACGACCTTGCCCGTCGCGACGTTCGTGTACACCGACTCGTTCGTGACGAAGAGCATCGGCCGCCCGGTCTCGCGGTATTTCAGGTCCGCCAGGTGTGACGTCTCGGCCAGCACGTCGCCGGCGCAGATGTAGTCGAAGTACTCCGTCTCCGTGCCTCCGTCGAGCAGTCCGCGGAACGGGATGTTCAGCCGCGGCCCGCCCTCGCGTCGCGGGAAGCCGAACGTCGGGTCGTTCTTGCCCGGCAGGTAGACGGGTGTGCCGATGTAGCCGAGCGGCGCAACGATACTGCGGAAGCCCTGTGCCTTCGCGAACTCGACGTCGTAGTGGATCGGATCGTCGGAGCCGATGCCGCGGGCGTACATGCGCACGCTCGTCGTCGTCACCTCGTACGTCCACGGGGCGCTGTCGACGCCGTACTGCGCGCGCATCTCGTCCGTGATCTCGAACTTCGTCTCGGTATCCGGCATGGTTCCTCCTTCGTCCTGCATCTGTCGTCCCGCCCCGCGCTCCTTCGATCGCGCGTGCGCTGTCAGTTCGCCGTCTGCCCCCGGCGCTCGCGCCGATCGCAGCGTCGCGGCGCGTCCGATGTCGTCGCCCACGTTCGATCGTCGACCGTTCGCCCGCCGGCGCAGGCGGAGGCCGGGTACGTCATGCCCGCGACGGCAGCGTCACGATCGCCGTGCCCGGCGATGTCTTCTTGCCGTCCGGGTTCTCCGTCCAGACGTCCAATTCGACGTAGTGCCGGCCATCCTCGCTGCGCTTCTTCGTCACGATGCCGCGGCAGAGGATGTCCTGGTCTGGCTCATCCATGCCGCGATACGAGCAGCCGAAGCGCCGGATCTGGCCCTGCTCGCCGACCCAGTCGTGCAGCAGCTGGCCGAGGAAGGCGTTCTTCAGCGCGCCGTGCACGATCAGCCCCTTCAGGCCGGTGCGCTGTGCGAAGTCCTTGTCGTAGTGGATCTGGTAGAAGTCGCCGGAGCCCGCGGCCCACAGCACGAGTTGCTGCGTCGAGCAGTTCTTCTTGAGCTGCGGGATCTCCTCGCCCTCGCGGACGTCCTCGAAGTACACCTGCTCGCCCATGCTCTCACCTCCGCCCGCGCCGCGGCTCTGGCGCGTCCCCGACTCCAGTGACCGGGGATCAGTACTGGATCGTCGTCCCGTACATCTTCGCGACGACCTTGCCGTCCTGGTTCGTGTACGTCGTCTCGCGGGTCGTGATCAGCATCGGTCCGAGGCTGCCCTCCGTCTCCTCGAAGGCGCTGATCTTGCTGCGCGCGGTGATCGTGTCGCCGGCGCAGATGACGCCGTTCTCCGGGAAGTACTCATACTCCGTGCCGCCGTTCAGCACCCGCTTGTACGGGATGCTGTAGCCGCGGCTCTGCGCCGGCCCCGTCGGCGCCTGGCCGGGGTGAAACACCGGCGTGCCCATGAAGCCCGGTGGCGCGACGATGCTGCGGTGGCCGCGCGCCTTCGCCGCCGCCTCGTCGTAGTAGATCGCGTCGGTGTGGCCGACCGAGCGCGCGAACATGCGGCAGTTCGTCTTCTCCACCTCGAGCGTCATGGGGGCGCCTTCGACGCCGACGAGGGCGCGCATGTCGTCGGTGACGACGGAGGATGCCTGTGCCATCGGCTACCTCAGGTTGGTGCGAAGTCTCACGTGCGCGTCAGAGTTGACGGCGAATCGAAGATAGCACCGGCTCCAGCAAAGGGCAACGCCCGCTGAACGACAGCCGACGGACGACGGCCGACAGGGGCAGACGACCGGCGCATCCTACCGCCCGCGACGCGCAGTTCCCGCTTCCCACTCCCGGCGCGCACGCCTACAATGCCGCGGAGTGGCAGGCCGCCAGGCAGCGGCGGAGGCGTGATGCTCACCCGGCTCGACGATTACCTGGTCCATCAGACGTCCGACACTGTCGACCATGTGGCGACGGGCGACCGCAACTTCTACGACCGCTACTACTTCAACGCCCACACGCTCGATGGCGGCGTCTTCCTCGTCGTCGCCATGGGGATGTACCCGAACATCGGCGTCATCGACGCCTTCGTCACCTGCGTCCTCGACGGCTCGACGCAGTACATCGTCCGCGCATCGCGGGCGCTGGGCAGTGAGCGCATGGATACGAGCGCCGGCCCGATCCGGGTCGAGGTGCTCGAAGGCCTGCGCCGCCTGCGCGTCGTCGTCGCGCCGAACGAGCACGACATCGCCTGCGACATGACCTTCGAAGGCGTCACCTTTCCCTACGAGGAGCCGCACTTCTTCCGCCGCTCCGGAAACCGCACCGTCATGGACTACACGCGCCTCACGCAGAACGGGCGCTGGTCGGGCGCCCTCACCGTCGCCGGCCGCCGCTTCGACGTCGAACCTTCGACGTGGTGGGGCGCGCGCGACCACTCGTGGGGCATCCGCGGCGTGGGCGGGCCGGAGCCGCCGTCTGCGCCACCGCCGGACGGCGGTCCCGTCGGCTTCTTCTGGGTGTGGACGCCGGTGCAGTTCGACGACGCCTGCTTCATGTACACCTGCAGCGAGACGGCCGACGGCACGCGCTGGCACGCCGCTTCGGAGTTGCTCTTCCCGTACGGGCAGGAGCGCCCGCCGGAGCAGCTGACCGTCGTGGCGCACGACATCGTCCTGCGTCCCGGCACGCGCACCTTCGAGCGGGGCACGCTCACCGTCGCCCGCCGCGACGGCACGCAGGCGCTCGTGCGGATGACGCCGCGCACGACGTTGCACATGGCGGGCGCCGGCTACTCGTACAGCGGCGGCTGGCGCCACGGCCAGTACCAGGGCCCGCTCGTCGTCGAGGGGGAGGCGTGGGACCTGCGCGACAGGGCGCTCCTGCAGCGGGTGCAGGGCCAGAGCGAGACGATCTGCGACTACACGGTCGAGGGCATCGACGGCCTGGGCACCGGGCACGGCATCATCGAATTCCTGCTGCTCGGCGCCTACGAGCCGTACGGCTTCAGGCAGTGGAGCGACGTCGCGCCGGCATGACGCACCGGCGGCCGAGAGCGCCGGAGGATGACCGGAAGCTGCGACGAAGGAGACGCCGATGACGACGTCGTACACGCGCGAGGGGCTGCGGCCTGAAGTGCGCGCGCTCTTCGACTCCATCGTGGCCGCGCGGCCGCCGCAGCGCGAGCTGGCCGCTGCCGCGATGCGCGCCGCTGACCCCCTGCTGGCGATGATGTTCAACGCCGGCGCGCCCACCGTCGCCCGCGAGGAGGAGATCCGCATCCCGACGCCCGCCGGTGAGATGCGGGCGCTGGTGTTCGCCGGCGAGCCCGCGGGCGGACGCGCGCTGCCAGTCCTCCTCTACATGCACGGCGGCGGTTTCGTCATCATGTCGCCGGAGACGACGGCGCGCATTACGAAGCAGCTGGCGCTCGAAGCGGGCGCGCTCGTCTTCAGCATCGACTATCGGCGGGCGCCGGAGCACCCGTATCCTGCGCCGCTCGATGACTGCGCGGCGGCGTACCGCTGGCTGAAGGATCGTGCGGCGTCGCTCGGCGGCGACCCGTCGAGGATCGCTGTCGCCGGCGACTCCGCGGGCGGCAACCTCGCGGCGGCGCTCAGCCTGCGCCTGCTCGCGGAAGGTGACGAGCCGCCGGCCGCCGTCGGCCTCACCTGCGCCTGGACCGACCTGGCGATGGCAACGCGCTCGTTCGCGGCCTTCGGTCCGGACGACCTGCTGATCGATGACGCGACGATGCGCCACTGGCGCTCGTGCTACGCGCCGGACAGCGAGCAGTGGGCGCAGCCGCTCGTCAGCCCACTGCGAGGCGACCTGTCGTCGTTCCCGCCGGCCTGCGTGGTCGTCGGCGGCATCGACCCGCTGTACGACGACGGCGTGCAGTTCGCCGAGCGGCTGCGGACCGCCGGGCGCGCCGTCGAGCTGCACGAGTACGACGGCATGCCGCACGACTTCATGCTCTTCCCGGCGCTCGCCGCCATCACCGATGCCAGCGAGCGCACAGGCGCCTTCCTGCGCCGCGCGCTCGCCGCCGGCTGACGAGTTGCCTGCGATCCTGCCGGGTACAGCACGCGCGCGTTTCGTCGGAGCGGTCCCTGGAGTCGCATTCCAACGTGTCACGCTGATGCCGCGTCCGCCGCGTGTGTCGTCGCACGCCGATCGGGCTGTAGCGTGCGTGCGAAGGCGGCGGCCGGGATGTGCTCCCGCCGCCGCCTTGGCGCGTTCGTGTGTGATGGTGCCGAGGGCCAGAGTCGAACTGGCGACACCACGATTTTCAGTCGTGTGCTCTACCACCTGAGCTACCTCGGCTGGAGCCTGAGTGTATCGACGGGCCGCGAGAGCGGGCAAGCGAACGGCTCGTTGTGTAGATGGTCACTGTTCTGGCACGCCGTAGGGGGGAAGTGATTCCGTCACAGACACCGCATCACATGAACAGCACCGAGAGACGACTCGCCGAACCGTCTTGCCGACGCACTCGCAGCGCGACGCCGTCGGCGTCGAGCGCCACGAGCGCATCGTGCGCGGAGCTCGTGATCGGCCGGGCCTGCGCGTGCCTGCTGCAGCGGCATCGCTCGCTGCTGTCAACGAAAGGCCGCTGCTATACTGGCATGAACCCAGCGTGAGGCTTCGATGACCACACTGCTCGTCGCATCCGCAGAGCCGCGCGTCGGCCGCAGTCTCGTCGCCGCCGGCCTCGCCTACCGTCTCGCGCGCGACGGCGCGCCGGTGACGCTCGCGCGGCTCGCCGGCGACGACGGCGCGGTCGCCGACGCGGCGGCCTTCGCGGCGCTGCCCTATCTTTCGGCCCCGGATCGACCGCTCTCGGCAGAGGAGGCGGCGTCGCTGTCCGGCGACGCCGTCATCGAGGCGCCGGCGGGCGCGGTCAGAGACGCCGCGAGCACACTCGACGCGCGCGTCGTCGTCGTGGGCGGCGCGAAATCGCCGGACGTCGACCTGCCGGCAGCGGCGCTGCTCGGGCGGATCGTCACGCGCGTGCCCGCTGCCGATCTCGCCACCGTCGCTGCGCGGGCGGGCATCCTCGCCGCGCTGCCGGAAGACCGCATCCTCGCCGTCCCCTCGCTGGACGACATCGCCGGCGCCCTCGATGCCCGCTGGCTGCATCGTACCGGGGAACCGGTCGCCTTCGACCGGATCATGATCGGCACGGTCGCGTCGGATGCCGCGTCGCCCTACTTCGCCAACCGCGAGCGGATCTGCGTCATCACGCGCTTCGACAAGACGGACATTCAGCTGGCCGCCTTGCTCACCGACCTGCGCTGCATGGTGATCACCGGCGGCGGCGAGCCCAGCCCCTACCTGCTCGACCGCGTGGTCGGCCGCCGCGAGGAGGTGGCCGTCTTCGCCACCGCCGGCTCGACGGTCGAGACGATGGCGGTGATCGAGCCGCTCTACGGGCAGAGCCGCTTCGATGGCGAAGGCAAGCTCGAGCGCATCGTCGCGCTGCTCGATGATGCCGGCGTCGTTCTGCCCGTCCCGGTCGCCTGACCCCGGCGGGCACTGGCCTCGGCGCATTCCTGTGACGCCCCGCGCCGGCAGCGGCCTGATCATCTGGCCCGAAGCCCCGTGCGGCTGGCGTTCGGGCGTATGAGCGGCGAAGCACGTGCCCGCCGCGACGGCTCGTGAAGTTCCGGGATGAGTGACCGGCTCTGGCGCAGGGAATGCTCGATGCGACGGGATCGACCCGCCAAGCCCGACGTTTCAACCGCAGATGCGCCAGCACGCGAGCGGCATGACGAACGGCGGCGACGACGATCGTTGACCTTCGACCGCACAGCCGCCGCACGCTTCGGCGCCTTTGCGCGCTCGCTCTCCAGCCGCGCCGCCGCCGCGACTGCGACGCGGCGTCTGCGTGAGCCGTCAATTCGGCCGATTTCAGCGCATCCGGCGTTCACCTTTGCCGGCATTGAGGCGTTCTAACGGACGCAGGGCTGCGCTGAAAGGTGGATGCGATGCGACGCGTGGTGGTGATCGTGCTGGCGGCGGCGGTGCTGTTCCTCGCGCTCTCCGGCGGGGCATCGGCGGACCAGGCAGGGCAGGAGCCGGGGTGGCAGACACGCCTGACGCTGCCATCGGGCGAGATCTATGACGCCGTCTTCGCGTCGCCCGATGTCGTCTGGGCGACGGGCTTCGGCGGTATCTTCCGCTCGGCCGACGGCGGACGTGGCTGGTCGCTGGCGGAGACCGCCGAGGACTTCGGCGGCTACAGCAGCCTCGCGGCCGCGCCGGACGGCATGCACGGCTGGGCTGTCGGCCCGAACGGCGTCGTCTTCGGCACCGCCGATGGTGGCATGACGTGGCGCCGCCAGACTTCCGGCACGCAGGTGAACCTCCTCGCGGTCGCGTCACTCGGCGGCGATCGCGCAATCGCCGCCGGCTTTCGCGCCGGCTTCAGCGATGTCGTCATGCTCGATCCGTCGCCGCGCGTCATCCTCCGCACGGACGACGCCGGCGCCTCGTGGCGGGAGCTGCGGATCGCGGGCGACTACGCCATCGGCGCGATCAGCGCGCTTGCGGACGGCGCACGGATCTGGATGGCCGGCCAGCGCTGCGCGTCGGTGACGAACCCGCATGGCGGCGTCGGCTGCCAGGCGCTCGAGTACGCGCTGCTGCGGAGCGACGACGGCGGCGCCTCGTGGCAGACGACGCCGGTGCCTTCGCTCATCGACCGCCTGGCGTTCACGGGAGCGAATACAGGTTGGGCGGCGGCGACCAGCTGTAGTTCGGGCAATCCGTGTGACGAGCAGGTGCTGCGCACGACGGACGGCGGCAGCACCTGGAAGACGGTGCGGACGACGCGAGACGGCGCGGTCGCGCTGCAGGCGCTGGGCGCCAGCGATCTGCTCGTCTCGGACGAAGTCTGCGGCAACAGCTGCGCCTCGCGCCTCTTCGAGACGAGCGATGGCGGCGAGACCTGGAGGCAGATCGGCGCGTCGGATGGCGTCTTGCGCACGGTTGCTTTCGCCGGCCGGCAGCGCGGCGTCTGGCTCGGCACGGCGACGCCGCAATGGACGGCGGACGGGACGACGTGGGGGCTGGCGAACTTCCCGATGACCGTCGGCTCCGGCGCATTCGACTTCGTCGACGCATCGCGCGGCTGGCTCGCGGCGTCGCGCCTGCTGCGCAGCGAGGACGCGGGGCTGACGTGGACGCCGATCAGCGATTTCGTTCCGGTCTCGCTGGACTTCATTTCGGCGAGCGAGGGCTGGGCTGTGACGCGCGCGTGTCAGCCTGACTGCTCGAATATCACCGTCTTGCATTCGACGGACGGCGGCGTGACCTGGTCGAGGCAGTTCGACACGCAGCTCGGCGACGTCCCGACGGTGCACTTCGTCGATTCCCGTAACGGCTGGCTCGCCTCGCCGGCTGCGCCCGACAATGCGCTGTTCCGCACGAGCGACGGCGGCGCGACGTGGCGTCAGCAGCGGCCGCCCGAGCCGGACGCGCAGCTCGCGTTCGTCGATGCGCGGACGCTCTGGGCCTTCGCCGCCGCCTGCCCGCCCGGCGCCAGCACCTGCCCGGCCCGCACCTACCGCTCCGCCGACGGCGGCGATACGTGGCTGCGGCTCGCCGACATCCCGCCCTCGGATTCATGCATCCGCAGCAACCCGGTCGCGGCGATCGATGCGCTGCGTGCCTGGGTCAGCCGGAATTGCAGCGGCGCGGCGACGGTGTGGCGCACATCCGACGGCGGCAGGACGTGGCGGGCGGGCCGCATCCCCGGCGCGGCCCTCTTCGGCCTGCGCTTCTTCGACGGACAGACGGGCCGCGCCGGCGGGTACCAGTGCAGCGCGTCGCAGTGCACGCCGACGATCTGGCGCAGCGCGGACGGCGGCGCGACGTGGTTGGCGCAGCCGGCCGGCGCAGCATCGGAAGGCTACCCTCCGGACGTCTCGATCCTATTCGTCGCGCCGGAGCGGGCGTTCGCGCTGGTGGGCACCGGGGGCGGGTTGTTTGCGGTAGTCCAGCAGCGCCTGCTGGCCTTCGTCGGCGTCGGTGGTGTCGCAGTGGCGCCGCCGGCGCCGCGCCGCACGCTGCCGGACACGGGGTCGGGAAGCGCTGGCGGAAGCGGCCTCGGTCGGCTGCCGCTCGCAGTCGCCGCCGGCGCGGCGACGCTCGGCCTGCTGGCGTGCGGCGTGGGCGCGCGTCGGAGGCGTGGGCGCCGCCGTGCGGTGGCGGGTCGTGAGTGACCTGTGTGACCTACAGGACCCCGGGGCACGGATCGGGGTTCGTGCCGGTGAAGTCGTTGGTGTTGGATCAGCAGGTGTCCGTCGAGAACCGCTGGCCGGCTCTGCCGGTCCCGGGTCAGAAATCCGCTGACTGGTAGACGTCTTCAGGGCCGGGACTGACGCCACAGGCTCCGGCAGTCCGGTGGGATGAGTGCGGTCGCGCGCCCGGCGGGCGATCTGCTGGGCGGGCTTGCGCTCGCGGCAGCCCGTCGCTTCGGCGGGCCGCCGTAGCGCACGGGTTCGCCGAGGCGACGATGCTCCGCGCCGGCGCTCGCCCGCCAGTTGCCGGACGGTCAGCGGCACCCTTGCAGCGCGAATGCCGGCGCCGCCTCGAACAACGTGGCGATGGCGAACAGCACCGACGAGTAGATCGCGCTCCGCACGAGGAAGCCGCGGCTGCGGATCCGCCCCTCCTCGTGCGTCCAGCTCAGGGCGCCCAGCTCCTGCGCCTCGGTGTAGGCGATCCGGCCGGCGGCGATGATCAGGCCGAGCGCGATCGCCGTCGTCAGGGCGATCAGCACGCGGACGGTCGCGGTGCCGCCGTAGGCGCAGGTGAACGAGGCGAAGAGGTAGATGATGAGGAGGTGGCCGCTCCAGGCGATCGGCGGCGTGAGGTAGGCCATCCAGATGCGCACGAGCCGCACGGGCTCACGGCGCCGGAGCAGTGGAGGCATCGTCATGCGCTCACCTCTGTCCGAACCGGTACCAGTGCGGCGAGAGGTAGACGATGAGGAAGATGAAGACCCAGACGGCGTCGACGAAGTGCCAGTACCAGCTCACGTTCTGTACGGCGAGGTGCCGCTTCTCGTTGAAGTGGCCACGCCAGGCGCGGGCCTGCACGAAGAGATTCATGATCAGGCCGACGAACACGTGCACGCTGTGGAAGCCGGTGATGACGAAGAACAGCGATGCGTAGGCGTTCTCATCGGCGAAGAACTTGGCGTTTGCGTACTCGTACATCTGCAGGCCGAGAAAGGCCACGCCGAGGGTGAACGTCGCCGCCAGACCGATGCGCAGGCCGAGCTGGTCGCCGCGCTTGATCGCTGCTTCGGCGAGGATCAGCGGGAAGCTGCTGGAGAGGAGCAGGAACGTGCCGACGCTGGGCAACGCCAGCTCCTGCGGCTCGATGGCCCCCTGCGGCCACGCCTGCGTCCCGGAGCGGATGTAGAAGTAGGTGGTGAAGAGCAGCGCGAAGAAGATCCCTTCTGTCATGATCAGCACGAGCATGCCGAGCGAGGCCGGCTGCAGCGGCCCGGACACGTACGACGGCAACGGCGCCTGTCGCGCCTCTGGCAGCGTCATGCCATTCCCTCCTGCGGCCAGAACCACCAGGCGGCGAAGAGCAGTCCGAAGGCGCCGCCGAAGCCGATCATCACCATGCTGTCGAGAAGGATGCCGACGAAGACCAGCGCCATCGACAGCGCGACAAGCAACGGCAGGTAGGTGTCCTCGGGCATCACCATGAGGATCTGCGGCTCCGGCTCGAGCACGCTCGTCGCGTACAACTCGCGCCGGTCTCCTGCCGGCTCCTCGAGGCGCGTGTCCCAGCCCGTGTTCGGCGGCGCGTCCCAGAGCGGATCTGCGCTCTCCACGATCGGGATGTGGCGGAAGTTGTAGGGCTCCGGCGGCGACGTCGTCGCCCACTCCAGCGTGCTGGCGTGCCAGGGATTGTCGCCGGCGACCTCGCCCCAGATCACGCTGTGCACGAAGTTGATCAGGAAGATGATCGTGGCGATCGCGGTCAGCCAGGCGCCGACGGTCGAGATCATGTTCAGGTCGCTCACGCCCAGGCTCGACGGGTAGGTGTAGATGCGCCGCTGCATGCCGAGCAAGCCGGCGATGTGCATCGGGAAGAAGGTGATGTTGACGGCGGCGAACAGCAGCCAGAAGTGGATCTTCCCCAGCTTCTCGTTCATCATCCGCCCCGTCATCTTCGGGATCCAGTAGTAGAAGCCGGCGAAGATGGGGAAGACGACGCCGCCAAACAGCACGTAGTGGAGGTGCGCGACGATGAAATAGCTGTCGGTGAGCTGCCAGTCGAGCGGCACAAGCGAGATCATGACGCCGGTAAAGCCGCCCATGATGATCAGGATGATGAAGCCGAAGATGAAGAGGAACGGCGTGCGCCAGACGACGTTGCCTTTCCAGATCGTCGCGATCCAGGCGAAGATCTGGATCCCGCTGGGGATCGTGATCGACATGCCGGCGGCCCCGAAGAAGTTCAGGGCGATCGGGTTGAGCCCCGTCGCGAACATGTGGTGCACCCAGACGCCGAAGCTGATGAAGGCGATGGAGACCGTCGCCAGCGCCAGGAACATGTATCCGACCAGCCGTGTGCGCGCGAACGTCGGGATGATCGTCGAGACGATGCCGACGGCCGGCAGGAAGAGGATGTACACCTCCGGGTGGCCGAAGATCCAGAACAGGTGCTGCCAGAGCAGCACGCTGCCGCCGCCGTTGGGATTGAAGAACTGCGTCCCGAACTTCCGGTCGAACTCGAGCAGGGCGGCGCCGACCGTGAGCGGCGGCAGCGCGAAGATGATGGCGCCGGACGTCGCCAGGATCCCCCAGACGAAGAGGGGCATGCGGTTGATCGACATGCCCGGCGCGCGCAGGCGGAAGATCGTCACGATGAAGTTGACGGCCGCCGCCGTGGTCGAGATGCCGAGGAAGATCAGGCTCAAGGCCCAGACGTCGAGGTTCAGCCCCGGCGTGTACTTCGGCCCGGTCAGCGGCACGTAGGCGAACCAGCCGCCGTCCGGCGCCTTCCCGACGAAGAAGCTCGAGTACATCATCATGCCGGCGAAGAGAAAGACCCAGTAGCTGAACGCGTTGAGGCGCGGGAACGCCATGTCGCGCGCGCCGATCATCATCGGCACGAGGTAGTTGCCAAAGCCGCCGACGACCATCGGTGTCGCGAAGAAGAAGATCAGCACCGTGCCATGGAGCGTGAACATCTGGTTGTAGCGGTTGGGCGACACCAGCGTGTTCTCCGGCACGGCCAGCTGCGACCGCATGACGATGGCGTTGATGCCGCCTTCGGCAAAGAAGACGGCCGCCGTCACCATGTAGCGCATGCCGATCTGCTTGTGGTCGACCGTCGCGAAGATGTGCGCGAGGATGTTCGGCGCTTCCCACGCGCGTCGCAGGCGCCCGGCGGCAGTTGCCACGCTCCCTCCTCCTCGAACCTATGGACGGCCGTTGTCGTTGCCGGGACTGCCCGGCGCCGGCTGGAACTGCGGGATCGTCGGCGTGATGCCGGCGACCGGCGGGAGCGGGTCGGGGCAGCCGGAGGGCGTGCAGACGGGCACCAGGTTCTTGTTCACGCAGACGTTCAGCATGTATTGCTCATCGGCCTGTGTGGGCTGTTGGTAGGGGATCGCCTTCACCTGGGTCACCCAGGCGCTGAAGTTCGTCGGCTCATCGACGACGAGGTCGAACTGCATGCACAGGTGGCCGACGCCGCAGAACTCGGCGCACACGCCACGGTAGGTGCCCGGGTCCGCGGCCGTGATCGTCAGCCGGTTGTTGATGCCGGGGATCGCATCGCTCTTCCCGTTGAGCTGCGCCACCCAGAAGCTGTGGATCACTTCGTCGGCGGTGAGCGTGAACTCCACCGGTCGTCCGGCGGGGATGTGGATCGAGTTGACCGTGCGCAGGCCGAGATCCGGGTACTTGAACTCCCACCACCAGTCGTGCGCGACGACGGTGACCCGCAGCGGCTCGCGCAGCGGCGCGGTGTTGGCGCGCGTCACCTGCAGCGAATACGCGAAGACGCCGATGAGGATGAGCAGCGGGATGAGGCCGCCGGCGATGAGGACGAACGCCGTCGCCTTCGCCGGTTCCCGCTCAAACGTGGAGGCGCGCGGCCCGCGCCGGTGGAACAGCGCGTACGCGAGGATCCCCATGATGATGATAAACAGCAGGCCGGCGATGCTGAAGACGACCCACCAGAGCTGCGCGATGCGCATCGCGTCGCTGCTGTGGGCATCGAGCGCGCCCTTGCCGCAGGCGCCGGTCAGCGTGGCGAAGAGCGCCGGCGAGAGCAGGGCGGCGGCGCGCCGCCACCGCCGCCCGCTGCGAGAGCAGCCTTCCCCCTGTCGCATGCGCATCCCTTCGCGAGCTCTGCCTAGCGGCGCGATGCCTCTTCCGCGCGCCGCCGTCTCTCCGCCTCGCGGGCGCGCGATGCCAGCCACGGCAGTCGGCGGCTGGCATCCGACCGCTGCTTCAGGATCATGCCGCCGATGCCGAGCGCCGTCGGCACGCCGGCGACAATGATGATGATGCCGATGGCGAGGAGCGTGTCCCATGGCTGCGTCGGAAACCACTCGCGGTACAACAGCACGATCACAATCGGCGATCCTCACCGTCACAGGCTCGGCGCTCCGCTTCGCCGAATCGCTTCTCAGACATAGCAGGATCGGCCGCGAGTCGGCATCACCCGTTCGCGTCCTTTGAGCGGCCCGATGCTCCCGAGCGCTCCTCGCAGGTCACGCGCAATCCCCCGTCCGTCCGCAAGACCTGCGTGTGGACGCCGCCGCCGACTCGCTCGAAGCGCAGGTCTACTGTCCTGCTGCCGACGCGCAGGTTGCGCAGTTCGAGATACCCGCATGAGTCCGGCAGCAGCGGCTCGACCACGCGCAGCCGGCCTTCGAAACCGTCTGCGTCGAGCCCGAGACAGGACGTCAGCAGGTACGGCACCGCGCCCGACGCCCAGGCCTGCGGATGACACGCGACGGGATAGTTCACCGGTCGCTCGTAGTCGGCGCGCGTGAAGCCGGAGAACACCTCCGGCAGGCGGTGCTCGTTGAAGTACGCACTGGCGTCGACGATGCCGGCGAAGATGCGGTGCGCAGCGTCGTCAAGGCCGTAGCGGCGGAACCCGCCCCCGATGAGCGAGTTGTCGTGCGGCCAGACGGTGCCGATGTGGTAGCCGATGGGGTTGTAGCGCCGGGCATCCTGCGACAGCGTGCGCACGCCCCAGCCCGAGAACATGTCGTCGCGCATCAGGCGCTCGCAGACGCGCGCTGCCTTCTCGTCGTCCGCGATGCCGCTCCAGAGCGCCTGGCCGGCGTTCGAGGCGACGACGCGCACCTGCTCGCCGCCCTGCTGCAGCGCGAGCGCAAACGTGCCCTCGTCGTCCATCCAGAAGTCGCGGTTGACGCGCTCCCGGAGTACCGCCGCCTCGCGCTCGAGCTGCCGGGCGCGCGTGTCGTCGCCGCAGCGCCGGAAGAGCGCGGCGGTCTCCATCTTCGCGGCGTACACGTACCCCTGCACCTCGATGAGCGCGATCGGCGGCCGGGCGAGGCTGCCATCGGCGTTGACGATGGCGTCTCCGGAGTCCTTCCAGCCGTGGTTGGTCAGGCCGTGCTGCGACTTGCTCTCGTACGCCGTGTAGCCGTCGCCCGCCGGGTCGCCGTAGTCGGCGATCCAGCGCAGCGCGCGCTCGGCGTGCTCGTGCAGCTCCTCGAACAGCGACGTGCTGCCGGTCCAGGCCGCGTGCCGGGCGAGCAGGATGAGGAAGAGGGGCGTCGCGTCGACGGTGCCGTAGTACGGCGTCTGGGGGATCTCGTTGAGGTTCGCCAGCTCGCCGACGCGGAGCTCGTGCATGATCTTGCCGGGCTGCTCGTCGCGCCAGTCATCGACCTTGGCGCCCTGATACTTCGCCAGCAGCCGCAGCGTGTGCTCCGCCGGCGCCGCATCGAAGGCGAGCGTCTGCAGGCAGGCGATGATGCTGTCGCGCCCGAAGAGCGTCACGTACCACGGCACCCCCGCCGCGAAGTACCGTTGTCCATCGAGGTCGGTGCGCAGCATACGCAGGTCGCCCAGCGACCGCTCGATCGTGTGCGCCAGCCGGCGGTCGTCGCTCGTCACCTGGGCGCGTTCATCGATGAACTGCTGCGCGTTGCGCGCCAGCCGCCGCTCGATCTGCTCGAGGTCGGGCTTCGACCGGTGCGCCGCGCGCGCCGTCTGCTCGTCGCGCGACTCGTGCACGGCGATCGAGACGCGGATCTCCCGGGTGGCGCCCGCATCGACCTGGACGAGGAGCGTGCCGCCGTCGGATGCGCGTTCCCGCAACGGGGGCGTCACTGCGATGGCGATGCTGCGCTGCACGCCGTCCTTGCCGCGGTAGAGGAAGCTCAACGTGCCGTCGGCCCAGGCTGCGGGCTCCGCCTGTCCCGGTGGCTCGGGCCTCCCGTTGCGCACCTCGAAGATGTCGGCGAAGTCCGACGCCCAGGTGAACGACAGCGGCAGCGATACAGCTTCCGTGCCGTAGTTCTCGAACCGGTACAGGTCGTGCAACGCCAGCCGCTCGTGGTCGATGATGCGCGTCAGCTTGACGCCGATCGTCTCCTTCTTGATCTGAGCGCCGCCCCTGGGCTTCATCTCAGGGTTCGTCACCTCGATCACGGCGCGATATCCCGCGCGTGAGTTCGCGGCGAGCGAGTTGAAGCGCGTCTCGGCGAGCGAGATCTCGTACGCGCTGAGGTATCGCGTGTCGTGGTAGTAGAGGCCGAGCCCGTGGACGCCGCGCGCCGGCACGGAGCCGTCGTCCTTGCACAGGAAGGACAGCTCCTCGTCCTTCATCACGACGGCGCTGGCGATGCTCTGGGCGAGCGCCGTCTGCCCACGTGCTCGCGTCTTCGGTTGATGCCGCTGCGGGGTCGATGCGTCGCCGGCGTCGTCCGGCTTCGATCGTGCCGGCGTCCGCGCCATCTCAGACTCCCCCATGTGCTGCGGGCGGTGGGTGACACCCCGGGATGTCCGTGCGGCTCACATCGCGCTCGCATCGACGGCGTAGCGCGCGGCGTCGCTGCTGCGGAACTCGAGCCCCATGCCCGGGCGCGAGAGATCCGGATGCAGCGATCCGTTGACGGGCGAGAGCGCGCCTTCGAACAGCAGGTGCTCGATGCGCGCGTGGTCGTGGAAGTACTCGATGTTGCGGACGTTCGGCAGCGCGCAGGCGACGTGGGCATGCAGGGACGGGCAGCAGTGCGCCGACAGTGGCATGCTGCGCGCTTCGCACAGCGCCTCCGCCCGCATGAAGCCCGTGATCCCCGCGCAGCGCGAGGCATCGGCCTGGAGCACGTCGACGGCGCCCGCATCGAGCATGCGCCGGAAGTACCACGAGTCGTAGCCGTACTCGCCGGCCGCGATCTCCATCCCGGCGGGCGCCCGGTCGCGCATCAGGCGCAGGCCGTCGAGGTCGTCGGACGACACCGGCTCCTCGAACCAGCGCACGCCGTCTGCCGCGAAGCGTTCCGCCTGCGCCAGCGCTTGCGTGCGCGTGTAGGCGCCGTTCGCATCGACCATCAGCGTGACGTTCGTGCCGATCGCCTCGCGCGCGGCATGCACCCGCGCCACGTCCGCGGCGGCGTCGCGTCCGATCTTCATCTTCACGGCACCGATCCCGTCGGCCGCCCAGCCTCCGAGCTGCGCCTGCAGCCGCTCGATGGAGTAGGAGGTGAAGCCGCCGCTGCCGTAGACCGCGATCGACGGGCGGGCGGCTCCGAGCAACGTCACCAGCGGCAGCCCGAGCAGACGCGCCTTCAGGTCCCAGAGCGCGGCGTCGACGGCGGCGATCGCCATCGAGCAGATGCCGGGCCGCCCGAGATTGCGGATGGCGTGCAGCATCAGCGACCAGGCGCCTGGCACGTCCATGGGGTCGTGATCCGCGAGGCGCGGCGCCAGGAGTCCGTGGATCAGGGTCGCAGTCGCCGTGTCGGCGTACGTGTAGCCGGCGCCGAGGACGCCGCCGGCGCGCGCTTCGACGAGCACGAGCGTCGTCGCCTCCCACTCGAATGTGCCGTCGGACTCCGGCGCGTCCGTCGGGATGCGGTAGACGGAGGGCCGCAGCGACTCGAGCCGCACCCTCGTCGGAGCGAACGTGCGTGCCGCCACGTCTACGACCCCCGGCCCGGCAGCACGCCCGCGACCAGTTCCTTCACGCTCTCCTTCACGAAGCCCACGCGGTCTTCGTCGCCGTGGAGCACCGCCGACCCGAAGGACTTCGCCTGCTTGAGCGTGATGTGCGGCGGCAGCGGCGGCACGTTCGGGTCGGTGTACGCCTCCAGCACCACGGGGCGATCGGAGGCGAAGGCCTCGTCCCACGCCGAGGCGATCATCTCCGGGCGGTCGACGCGGATGCCGCGCAGCCCGAGCATCTCGCCGTAGTGGGCGTAGGGGAAGTCGGGCAGCTCCTGCGAGGCCTCGTACTTGGGGTCGCCCTCCATCGCGCGCATCTCCCACGTCACCTGGTTGAGGTCGCGGTTGTTCAGCACGAGCACGACGAGGCGCGGGTCGCTCCACTCACGCCAGTACTTGGCGACCGTGATCAGTCCGTTGTTGCCGTTCATCTGCATGGCGCCGTCGCCGACCATGGCGACGACGGCGCGGTCAGGAAACGCGAACTTGGCCGCGATCGCGTACGGCACGCCGGGACCCATCGTCGCCAGGTTGCCGGAGAGCGAGGACATCATGCCCTCGCGGATCCGGATGTCGCGCGCGAACCAGTTCGCGGCGGATCCGGAATCCGAGGTGAGGATGCAGTTGTCCGGCAGCCGCGGCGACGCCTCCCAGAACACCCGCTGCGGGTTGATCGGGTCGGCGCTCATCATCGCCCGCGCCTCCAGTTCCGACCACCAGTCGCGCAGCTTCCCGGCGATGCCTTCGCGCCACGAGCGATCCTGCTTCGGCCGAAGCAGCGGGAGCAGCGCGCGCAGCGTCTCGCGCGTGTCACCGACGAGGTTCACCTCCATCGGGAAGCGAATGCCGATCATCCTCGCATCGATGTCGATCTGCACGCCGCGCGCCTGGCCCTCCTTCGGCAGGAACTCGGCGTAGGGGAAGCTCGAGCCGACCATCAGCAGCGTGTCGCAGTCCGTCATCATGTCCCAGCTCGGCCGCGTGCCCAGCAGGCCGATCGAGCCGGTGACGAACGGCAGGTCGTCAGGAAGCGCCGCCTTCCCGAGCAGCGCCTTCGCGATCCCCGCCTGGAGGACGTCCGCCGTCTCGATGACTTCGTTCTGCGCGCCCAAGGCGCCGGCGCCGATCAGCATCGCCACCTTGCTGCCGGCGTTGAGCACGTCGGCAGCCCGCTGCAGGTCGTATTCGGCCGGGATCACGCGCGGCGGCGTGTAGCCGACGCCCGAATGCACGGTGCCGTGCTCGTGCGGCGGCTTCGGCACCGCCGGCTTCTCCTGGATGTCCTTCGGCACGATGATGCACGTCACCGTCCGCTGCGAGAGCGCGATGCGGAAGGCGCGGTCGATGGTGTGACGGACGGCTTCCGGCGTCATCACCACCTCGACATATTCGTGGGCGACGTCCTTGAACAGCGTCGTCAGGTCGACTTCCTGCTGGAACTCGCCGCCCATCGAGAATGTGGCGGCCTGGCCGACGATCGCCACGACGGGCTGGTGGTCCATCTTCGCATCGTAGAGCCCGTTCAGCAGGTGGATGGCGCCCGGTCCGGACGTCGCGAGACAGACGCCGACATCGCCGGTGAACTTCGCGTGCGCGCAGGCCATGAACGCGGCCAACTCTTCGTGGCGCGTCTGCACGAAATCGATCGCGCCGTCCGCGCGGTCGAGGCCGCCGAGGATGCCGTTGATGCCGTCGCCGGGATAGCCGTAGATCCGCCGCACTCCCCATTCGGACAGGCGCTGCACCATGTAGTCGCTGACGTTCACGCCGTGCTCCTTCCTGTGTCGCGCCGGCGCCGGGTCGCCGGGGGCGACCGCCGCCACGGCGATCCCGCGCCGTCCGCGCGCGGGCTGCCTCGCAGCGATGATGTGCTCATCATGCGACAGGCGGTGCCAACCCATGCTTGCGGAAGCCGCGACGCGGCTGGCATTCGCGTTGCAGTCGCCCGGTGACGCCGAACGTTGGGATTCAGAGATTCGGACGCTCTCATCCACGCCGCGGCGGGCGCGGCGGCGACCGCACGGGCGATGGTCACGGGGTCGCGGCGCGCGGTACCACGATGGTGGGCGACAGGACGCTCGCGCGAGACGACACGGAGGCTTACCATGCGCAGCCGATACTCAGTTCTCGGTCATCCGATGCACCCGACGCTCGTCGAGGCGCCGATCGGCCTCTTCGTCTGGGCGTTCGCATCGCAGCTGATCTTCCTCACGACGACGACCCACTTCTGGTACAGCATGTCGTTCTGGACGGGCATCGCAGCGCTCTCGGCAGCGCTGATCGCCGCCCTCCCGGGCTTCGGCGACCTGCGGACGATCGGCGCGCGAAGTGCCGCATACCGCATCGGCGTCACGCACATGGTGCTCAATCTGAGCCTGCTGGCGCTCTTCTTCACGGCCGTGCTGCTAATGCTCAATGACAGCGCGACCGGTGGCGCGAAGCTGATCGCCGTCGGCACGCTGCAGGGTGTGGGCGTCATCATGCTCGGCATCTCCGGCTGGCTCGGTGGCGAGATGGTGTACAAGCACCACCTGGCGGTCGTGCCGCTCGATGAGCAGGAGGGCCAGGAAGCGGAATACGAAACCTACGAGGCGGGCTACGAGCCGCGAACCGGCTTTGCCCCGCGTCGCCGCGGCCGCGGCTACGAGCAGCGCGCCGAGCGCGGCTACCAGCCCTTCCGCCCCGGCATCCACCGGCGTGATTAGCGCGCCCGCGCCCGGAAGGCGACGCCGGACGCCTCGTCACGCGTTCCGGCGCCCGTCGAGAGCGAGCAGGGGCGCCGCGTCCGCGTTGGATGCTGCCCGTCTCCCGTGTTGCGGGCGCGCGGTACGCCCGAACGACGCCACGCCGACGCTGCCGCGCTACAGGCTCCCGTCCACTGAAGTGGAGGCGCCGGCGATGAGTTGCTCGCTCGGACGCCGCCATCAGCGTCTGGAACGCACGGCGGTCAGCGCCGCCCGCGCGCGCGTCCGCAGATCCGCGAGCGCCGCTGCGTCGATCGGCGTCACCGGTGGCGCGTCGAGGAATGCCGGATTGCTCCAGATCGGCCATTGCGGCTTCGGATCGTCGGCGTAGCGGGGCACGAGGTGCCAGTGCAGGTGCGGCACGCCGTTGCCGAGCAACTCGTAGTTCAGCTTTCGCGGCGTGAAGGCGCGATGAACCGCCTCCCCGACCGTCGCCATCTCATCGAGGAACAGCGAGCGCTCCGGGGCCGGCAGCTCGTGCAGTTCCGGCACGCAGCGCTTCGCCAGGAAGATCGTGTAGCCGCGATAGAGCTGTTGTCGCACAGCACGGCATAACCGCTCGCGAGCTCGGCGATCAGGTACGGAGTGTCGGGCGTGAAGCGGGCGATGCGTTCGCAGATCTCGCAGCCCGCCGCCATCCTAGCGGGCCGGCACTTCCATCAGCGGGATCACGTTATCGTCGTTGTGACTGACGGAGGTGTATGTCCCCGCCTCCATCTCCGCGATGATCTTCTCGCCCTCTTCGATCAGCGCGCTCATGAACTGCGGCTCGTCGACGGTTTTCACGATCTCGCCCTTCCGGAAGATGACGCCGCGCCCCTTGCCTCCGGCGATGCCGAGGTCAGCCGCCTTCGCCTCGCCCGGCCCGTTGACGACGCAGCCCATGACCGCGACGGTGAGGATCTTGCCGCGCTTCGTGAAGTGCTCCTCGACCTTGTTCGCCAGCGGGATGAGGTCGATCTCGATGCGGCCGCAGGTCGGGCAGGCGACGAGCGTGGCGCCACGCTTGCGGAGATTGAGCGTGTTGAGGATGTCCCAGCAGACCGGCACCTCTTCCACCGGATCGGCGGCGAGCGACACGCGGATCGTGTCGCCGATGCCCTCGGCGAGCAGGATGCCGATGCCGATGGCGCTCCTCACGGAGCCGGCGCGCGGCGTCCCCGCCTCGGTGACGCCGAGGTGCAGCGGGTACGGTACCAGCGGCGCGATGCGGCGGTAGGCCTCGACCATCGTCGGCACGTCGAACGCCTTCATGGAGATCTTGATGTCGTTGAAGCCGGCGTCGTTGAGGTGCTTGACCTCCCACTGCGCGGCGTCCACCATGCGCTCCGGCAGCGACGGCGGCAGCTCTCCCTCCCCGAGCGCGCGAATCGGCGGCAGCGAGCCGGCGTTGACGCCGATGCGGATCGGCATGCCGTGCTCCTTCGCCTCCTTCGCCACCAGCTTCACCTTGTCGGCGTCGCGGATGTTCCCGGGGTTCAGGCGCAGCGCGTCGAAGCCCGCGCGGATCGCCGCCAGCGCCCAGCGATAGTCGAAGTGGATGTCGGCGATGATCGGCAGCGGCTTCTGACGGACGATCTCGGGCAGCGCCTCCGCCGCTTCCTTGTCGGGCACGGCGATCCGCACCACGTCGCAGCCGGCGTCCTTGAGCCGGTGCAGCTGCTCGACCGTCGCCTTCACGTCTCCCGTGTTCGTCGAGCACATCGACTGCACGGCAACCGGCGCGCCGCCGCCGATCTGCACGTCGCCGACGAACACCGGCCGGGATTCCCTTCGATGCGTCATCGCAGCAGGCTCCCTCCACTCACGATGCGGACGATGTCGAAGTACGTGACGACCACGAACAGCGTCAGCATGGCTACCAGTCCCACCAAGTGTACAAAGGCTTCCTTCTCCGGCGCGATACGCCGGCCGCCGCGCAGGAACTCGATAAAGATGAAGAACAGGCGGCCGCCGTCGAGCATGGGGATGGGCAGGAAGTTCAGGATGCCGAGGCTGATGCTGATGCTCGCCGCCAGCAGGATCAGCGACTGCCAGCCGGCCTGATTCACGACCTCGCCCGTCGCCTGCGCGATGCCCACCGGCCCCGTGAGCGGTTGCGCTCCGGTGAAGCCGCGCACGAGGCCCCACACCTGGTTCCGCCCGAGGATCACGGTCTCGAGCGTCATCCGCGCGCCGGTCTTGAACGCCGGGAGCGGCGCTTGCCGGACGGATGTCGTCCGGGCTTCGAACGCCTGCGGCGGATTGAACACCCAGCAGGGGTTCGGTGTGCCGGCGAACAGTTCCGCCTTCAGCGCCCGCGCCTCCGCCTGCTGCTGCGGTCCCAGGCCGCTGCAGCGCGCCGCCGTCAGCGCGTCGAAGCCGAACTTCGAGGCGCCGCAGCCGGGCGGGGCGCTCGCCGCCGCGTCCCGCGTGTACGCCTGGTAATCCTGCTTCGACTGGTTGAACAGCTGCGCGGTCTCGGTGGCGGTGCGACCCACGGGCACGACCGCGCCGTAGCCGATGGTGATGCCGGTCGGGCCTTCCTTCTGCTTGACGCCGCAGGCATCGGTGTACGGCTGCGGGTTCCACCGCGCGTAGACGTTGTCGATCTCCGTCCTCTGTGCGGCGCCGGTCTGCGGGTTCGGCCGCATCACCGCGAAGTCGATGCGGGAGCCCTGATAGAGCCGAATCAGGTACGAAGCGTCCTCGAAGCTCTTCACGGCCCGGCCGTTGACCTGCGTGATCTGGTCGCCCGCCTGCAGCCCGGCGCGCGCCGCGGGGCTGTCCGGCGCCACGGAGGCGATCTTCGCACCGCCGACCGACACGGTGTGCGGGATCATCAGCGCCACGGAGAACAGGATCACCGCCACCAGGACGTTCAGGAAGGCGCCCGAGCCGATGATGATCGTCCGCTTCCACTTCGGCTGCGCCGCCAGGCTCTCCGGGTCCGACGGGTCTTCCTCGCCGAGCATGCGCACGAAGGCGCCCAGCGGCAGCGCGTTGATCGAGTACTCGGTGCCCCGCCAACGCACGCCCCAGATCTTCGGCGGAATGCCGATGCCGGCTTCGAGCACCTTCACGCCGAAGAGTTTCGCCGTGACATAGTGGCCCGCCTCGTGGATCACGACGAGCCCGAGCAGGATCACCGCGAAGGGCAGGATGGAGCGAGTCAGTACGTCCATGTCGCCTCAGCGCCGCTGTCCGTCCCGCGCGCCGCCGCCCCGGTCACGAGCGGTCCACGGCGGCCGCCCACACCCGGCCGGCTGAGGCCGGACGGATGGTGAATTCCCGAGCCCAGGCGTCCGCATCGAGGATCTCGTCGAGTGAAGGGTCAGCCGTCCCCGTGTGCGCCGACAGCGCCGCGTCGACCGCCCGCGCGATGTCGGTGAAGCGGATCTCGCCGCGCATGAACTGCTCGACGGCCACCTCGTCGGCCGCCGCGAGCACCGCCGGCCAGGTGCCGCCCTTCGTCCCCGCTTCGAGCGCCAGCCGCAGGCACGGATAGCGGCCGAGGTCGGGCTCGCCGAAGTTCAGCGCCTGCATCCGGGCGAGGTTCAGGCGGGGCGGCGATTCGGATGCAACACGCTCAGGGTAACAGAGGGCACAGCGGATCGGCAGGCGCATGTCCGGCTCGCCGAGCTGCGCCTTCACGCTGCCGTCGCAGAACTCGACGAGCGAGTGCACGATGCTCTCCCGGTGCATGACGATCTCGATGCGCTCCATCGGCACGTCGAAGAGCCAGCGCGCCTCGATCGCTTCGAAGCCCTTGTTCATCAGCGTCGCCGAATCGACGGTGATCTTGCGACCCATGTCCCATGTGGGATGACGCAGCGCCTGCTGCGGCGTCACGCGCTCGAGGTCGCGCGCCGGCAGATCGCGGAAGGCGCCGCCGGAGGCCGTCAGCACGAGCTTCGAGATGGCCGAGGCGTCCTCGCCCCAGAGGCACTGCCAGATCGCGCTGTGCTCGCTGTCGACGGGCCGCAGCTCGGCGCCGTGCTCCTCGGCCGCGCGCGTCACGACGGCGCCGGCCATCACCAGCACCTCCTTGTTCGCCAGCGCGACGGACTTGCCGCGCCGCAGGGCGGCGAGCGTCGGCGCGAGGCCGGCGCGGCCGCTGGTGCCGGTCAGCACGAGCTCGACGTCGTCGTGCGCCGCCATCTCCTCCATCGGCGCCCAGCGCGTCCTGCGGCCGGCTGCGTTCTTCAGGTCCATGTGGCGCTCGGACGCCTGGCACCAGATCAGCTCCGGGCGGAACTCGCGCGCCTGATCTTCGAGCAGGGTGTGGTTCGAGCCGCCGGCCAGCGCCACGACGCGGAAGCGCCCCGGCAGGCCGCGGATGACATCGAGCGTCTGGCGTCCGATCGATCCGGTCGAACCGAGCACCGCGACGCCGATCGGCCGATCACTCATCTCAGGCAGTGTACAGCGGCGATGGAGCGCTGTATGCAGCGCGGGCATGGCCTCGGCGGACGGCGGTTGGAGGCCGCACGCGGAAGCTCCAGCCTTCATCGCTCTGAGATAGGCGGTGATGCCGCTGCCGTCGTCGAAGCTCACCCGGTGCGTGGCTCGTTGGAGAAGGCCGGGTTCCGCTGCTGGACGCGCGCCGTGGTCGTCTGGATCTGCGTGCCACCGGCCTGCGACAGCACGGCCGAACTTCCCAACATATCTGCGGGCGCACGTGCCGCCGCGCATACCAGGCGTCCATGGCGGCGGGGCGCGCCGGCCCGGTGCGTCGGCGGGAGGCATGCCAGCGGGCCTGTAAGCCGAATTCTGTACCCGTTGCCGGGCGGTGGCCATCTATCTGGGCTGCCGGTTGCCCGGCAGCTCGTGCGGCGTACCCGGGACGCTCGGACGGGCCGTCCTGATTCCGCCGCGGCGGACATGGTCCCCTACGTGGCCTTGCTCCGGATGGGGTTTGCCCGGCCGCCGTGTCTCCACGACGCCGGTGCGCTCTTACCGCACCATTTCACCCTTACCCGCCGAAGCGGGCGGTATGTCTCTGTGGCACTTTCCGTCGCCTCGCAGCGCCCGGCCGTTAGCCGGCATCCTGCCCTGTGGAGTTCGGACTTTCCTCTCCCGTCGCCGGGAGCGGCCACCCGGCCCGCTGGCAGGGGCAGTATACCGCGCTTCCACGTCAGGAGTGCGCTGGTGACCGGCACGGCGTCGCGGGTTGACGGCGCGGGTTCCGACCGTCCGATCTCCTCGGATGACGAGATCCACCGGCGTGTTTCAACCGCATCGTCGCGTCCTGGACGGCTCGAGGTCCGGGTCGCGCTGCGCCGTTCTGCACACCTTCGCGACGCGAATCCCCACCGTCCGTCGTGAGGGTTCGTCGATTCTTCTCGCCGTCGGCCGCATGAGACGCAACTGCGAACAGTGGTACAGGAACCCGCCGCATCTGTTCTGTTGACGTTGCACCGCGGACGTTCCGGCGCGGCCGAACGCATCCCGACGAATCAGTGACGCGATCAGGCGCCCTACCGCAGCGTCGTCCTCAGCACCGTCGCCAGCCTGCCGGGGTCGATCGGCGCCGCCGCGACCTCGCGCCCGTCGACGCAGATCACCGGGACGCGGGCGTTGTACTCGAGCCGCAGCGTGGGGTCGGCATCGACATCGCAGGTCGTCAGGGTGAAGCCGAACTCCGGTTCCAGGCGGCGAAGCTCATCCTCGGCCTCTTCGCAGAGCCCGCAGTGCGTGCGCGTGTACAGCGTGACGTCGCGACTCACGCGCTTCGCGTCGCCGTGCGCGCCTTCGCCGGCGGCGAGATGCCGGCCGTCTGCGCCGGTTCCGAGCGCTCAGGCCGGCGCAAGAGCGTCCAGCCCAACCCGACCATCCCGATCAGCCACGTGCCCATCGACACCGCCTGCGGGAACGTGATCCAGTCCTTCACCACGAACGTCGAGTCGACCCGCAGGTAGCTGACGCCGAAGCGCATCGCCGAATACAGCACGACGCCGGAGAAGAATGCGACGCCCGGCCGAGAGCGCCAGAACTTCGCGAACAACGCCGCCATGAGACCGATGATCAGGAGGTCGCCGATCAGTTCGTACGTCGTCGCCGGGTGCATCGGCCCCAGCTGCCAGGCAGTGCTGTTGGGGTTCGAGTACAGCACCGCCCAGGGCAGGTGCGAGACCTTGGAGATGTGCTCGCCGTTGATCAGGTCGCCGATGCGGCCAACCGCCATCCCAAGCAGCAGCCCGAAGCCGGCGGCGTCGAGCCCGCGCCGAACCGGCAGCTTGCGCATGAGGCCGTAGATCACCGCCGCCAGGACGCCGCCGACGATGGCGCCGTACAGCGTAATCCCGCCCTCATTGATCCGCAGCACGTCGACCCAGCGGCCCGCGAACTGGGCGCGGTTCTCGAGCACGAACATTGCCCGCGCGCCGATGATGCCGGCCGGCACGCCGACGAGGGCGATGCTGTATCCGTCGTCCTCCGTGAACCCCTGGCGGCGCCCCAGCCAGACGCCGAGATAGACGCCGAGCGCGATGCCGACGGCGGTAAAGATGCCATGCCACGTCAGCTGCAGACTGCCGAACTTGGCGATGTTTGGATCCCAGCCGATCGTGATGGTCAACACGTGCAGCAACGCAGGCACTAGCGTTCCTCCTCGAACTCCCTCGGCACCGGGACGCCAAGCCGGGTCGCGAGGTTCCTCATATCCTTCTCAAATCCGCCGCTCTTCTCGGTGAGAGCCGCAATCTGCGTCCGCTCGTCTGTGAGTTTCAACCAGAGCCGTCGCCGTGGCACGTAGAAGGTTAGCGCAAGCCCGGAGAGGAGCATAGCCGTCGCCACCCAGATGAACGTCGCGCCGTAGTCCTTCTTCACGGCGATCCCGGAGAAGTGCCGGATGCCCGCGAACGTGTACTCGTACCCCCCGACCGTCGTCGGCTGGCCCGCCGCCAGCGCGATCGCCGGCTGATTGCGGGCGATGAGCGTCAGCGCCGGCTGCCCGTCGGGCCCGGTCGTCAGCTCCGCCAGCTCCTGGTCGCCGCCGACACCGAAGCCGAGCGACGAAGGCAGCAGTGTCACCTTGTCGAAGCGCACCCGCAAGCCGCTCAGGGAGCCGCTCGCACCTTCGTCCACCCGCAGCTCGCCCCCCTGCGCGCCCGCCTGCGGATCGAACGCGACGAGCTGCCACGCTTTGGCGCCCTTCGGTGTGATGCCCACCCAGATCGTCCTGCCGCTGCCTGGTACCGTCACCAACGCACCGCTCGCCGTCGGCAAGAAGTCCGTCGGCGGGATCACGTCCGCAAGCAGCGTCTGACCGGAGGCGCCGCTGACGGTGACCGACGGCGCGGCCGTGGTGTCCTGGAGCGCGAAGGTCTCTCGGAAGACGGTGTTGCCCGTCGTCAGGTCGCGGATCTTCAGTTCGGCGCCCCACGGCTGATAGGCCACCTGGTGGAAGCGATAGCCGCCGTACTTCAGGGGCTTGTTCACGGTCGTCACGCCGCTCGCCACCTGCTTCCCATTCTTGAAGATCGTCAGACGCGTCCGGTAGTCGATGGGACCGCCCTGGCTGCTGAACCGGCCGATCGCTTCGTCGATGCGCACCTGCAGCTGGTTCGGGTTGCTGACAGCGAAGACCGGCGAGGTAGTGCCCTCCCCGGCGAACAGTGGCGCCTCAAACGCCGTCAGACGGGTGATCAGCCCGCCCGAGATGAACAGGACGAGGGCGAGATGACTGACGAACGTACCCAATTGCGCCCACGGGTAGCGGTCGGCGAAGAGGTACATGGCGCCGTTCTCTTCGCGCCGCCGCACCTTGAATCGGGCACGGCGGAGCGTTGACTCGGCTGTGGCCACGGGAACCGGCGCGAACGTCGTCCGGTTGTGTGCGCGTTCGAAGAACGTGTCCGGCACGCGCTCCGGCGGCTTGAACACGTTACGGAACGTCGGCGACCAGCGGTTGAACGTGCAGGTGGTGACGTTCACCACGAGCCATCCGAGGGCGAAGAGGAACCACTTGGCGCGGAAGACGTCGAACAGGCCCAGTCGTTGCATGGGGTCGGTCAGCGGGCCGAACATGCTGCGCTCGCCGTCCAGCCACTGCTGCGTCGCCACCGGGTTCCCGCGCACCGCTGCCGGCACCTGCGGGATGGCGACGCCCAGGAGCCCGAGCAGGGCGAGCACGGCGATGAACAGCACAGCGACGCGGACGGATGTGAGCAGCCGGTAGATCGGCTGGAAGATGTCGAGCGACGGCCGGCGCGCCCGGGCCGCGAGAGGCCTAGCGGTCGCCATCGGTCTTCACGCTCGTGCCCGTTCCTCGCCCGGTGCTGGCAAGCCTCTGCTGATCATGCGCCACCGCCGCCCTCCCCGGGCACCCTTCCGGGTCATCGATGCCGGCGGCGACGGCCCGTCGCCGGCAGATCCGCCGCGTTCCTGCGGGCCGCCGCCACGACCGCGTACCACCCGGATCCCGGCCGGGTCTATTCTGACAGCTTCGCCTGCCTATGCTCCAACGCACGGCCGCGCATATCTGTGTACTGGCGACGCACTCACGGCGCCAGCGGCGTGAAGAGCGCCGCGTAGAGCGCGCGCACCTCGGCCGGCGGCAGCCCCTGCCCCAGGTACCGATCGCCCATGCGCAATTCGAACTGCAGGTGCATCTCGACCGTCTTCTTGTCCGCGATTGACTCCGGCGTCCCGGAGTTGCCGACCATCGCGATCGTCTGCCCCTGAATCACCTTCGAGCCCGCGCGGATGCCGGACGCGACCGCCGACAGGTGGTCGTATCGCGTCACGATGCCCCCTCCGTGGTCTACCCAGACCTGCCGGCCACGCAGCGTGTCGATGATATCCGGAGCGTTGGCTTCCCCGTTCGCGATCCGCGTGTTGAGCGCATCGAGTTGCGGCTGCGTCAGGTCCTGGTAGCCCGTATCGGCCCGGATCACCGTGCCGTCCTTCGCCGCCAGTACCGGCGTCCCGAGCCGAATCGTCGTGCAGCTGTCGACTTCGTAAAAGTCGATCCCCTCGTGGATGCCATTGCGATACGCGCGCGGGGCATTGGGCATCAGGTTGTCGCTGGATGGCAGACAGGCCCCCTTCACGGGGTAGATGAAGCCGCGAAATTTGGTGAGGTCAGGCGGCGCCGGCGTCGCCGTGCGCTGCGTCGCTGCCGGCTCGCGCGTGCGCGTGCCGGTCGGCGACGACCCGCCGCCGCTGCAGGCGGCGAGCAACACGACGAAAGCCAGAACCAGACAGGCGGGGAGTGCGCGTCGCAGGAAGATGCAACCTTTCGTCCGGGCTGACGACGGTTCAGGGTACGGACGCGGTGCCGTCCGGACAAGCGTGAGCCGCCGATTGTTACATTCGTTGTGACGGTCACGCAGGCGTGGCCACGTTGCCCCAGAGGCGCCGACGCGCGACCATGCTTGCGCATGGGCTCCGCGCTGGTCCTCTGGCTGCACATCCTCGCGGCGACGCTCTTCGTCGGCCCACAGGCGTTCCTGTTCATGGCCGCCGTTCCCGCCATGCGCACCATCGACGACGTCGAGGCGCGCCTGAAGGCGACAAGGGTGGTGACATCGCGCTTCGGCTGGATCGGCGGCGGCGCGCTGCTCGTGCTGATCCTGACCGGCATCGGCAACTACATGCACGCTTCTGATACGGGGCTGCTTGACTTCAACCGCTACGCATTCGTCCTGCAACTGAAGCTCGCGCTGGTCGCCGTTGTCGTCGTACTGACGCTGCTGCACGGCGGCGTGCTGGGGCGCCGCCTCCTCCGCCTCCAACGCGAGGGCGCGGGCGAGGCCGAGCTCGCCGCGACGCGCCGCTGGTCGATCGTCCTCTCGTCTGTCGTCTTCGTCCTCTCCGTCGCCATCCTGCTGCTCGCGGCGCTGCTCGCGTCCGACTGGTCGAGGCGGTAGGGCCACATCGGCGCCAGCACCGCGGCACGCCGGGCGAACCAGGCGTGGCCCCAGCCGAGCCGCTGCGGCAACATGCGACACTCGCCGCGGCACTGGGCAGTGGCAGATCGAGAGACGCGGCCTCGGGGCGCAGGCGGGCGGCGACCGGACGCGTGCCCCCGGATCTCTCAGCGGAACGGATTATATGAGCGCAGGGGCATGCTCGCGTAGCCTGCGGGCGTGAACACACTGCGTACCCGGCCGCTCGCCCCGTTGCTCGCGCTTTCGCTCGTGTTCGGCGTCGGCTGCCGCGCCCAGAGCGTGGACCAGACGGTGGGCCAGGCACGCTCGGACATCGTGGCGTCGGCATTCGCGCTCGAACGCTACGCCGACGGAGCGAGCACCCGCACGTTTACCCAGGCGAGCATCCAGCAGTACGCGGCCGCTCTCCGGGCGAGCGCTGCCACACTCCGCGGGTCGGCAGCCGGCACGAAGGAGGCGGCGGCGGTAGCCGATGCGCGATCGGTGCTCGCCGCGCTGTCCGCCGGCATCACGAAGGACGCCGCGCGCTCCGCCGCCAGCCGGCTGCGCGCCGACGCCGCGAAGCTGTCCGGCACGTGATCCGGCTCTCCGGCATCGCCTTGGGCCTGCTCACGGCGATTGGCGGCTTCGTCGATGTGGGGAACATCGCCACGGCCAGCGAAGCCGGTTCGAAGTACGGCTTCAGCCTCGTCTGGGCCATCGTGCTCGGCGCCGTCGCCGTCGTCTTCCTCATCGAGATGGTCGGCCGCCTCACGGCGGTCAGCGACCGCGCCTACGCCGACATCGTCCGCGAGAAGTTCGGGATCAAGTTCGCGCTCGTGCCGCTTCTGGCCGATATGGTGACGAACTTCCTCCTGCTCGCCGCGGAGATCGGCGGCGCCGGCTTCGCGCTGTATCTGCTCACGGGCGTCTCGTTCCGCATCTGGGCTGTCGTCGTGGGGCTGGCGCTCCTCGTCCTGCTGACGAACGCCCGCTTCAGGCTGATCGAGAACGGACCGAGCGTGCTCGGCCTCGTCACGCTGTGCTTCGTCGCCGCGCTCTTCACGCTCAACACGGACTGGACTGCGGCCGGCCGTGGCATCATCACGCCCGATACGGGCGGCGGCGGCGCCGTGCCGTACTTCTACATCGCGACCGGCCTCGTGAGCGCTGTGCTCTCGCCGTATCTCCTCACGTTCTACTCCTCCGGCGCCCACGAAGAGGGCTGGACCCGCTCGATGATCCGCCAGAACCGCATCGTCGCCGCCGGCGGCATGGGCTTCGGCGCCGTCCTCACAATCGCCATCCTGATGACTGCCGCCGTGGCCTTGCAGCCGCGCGGCATCGAAGTCAACCAACTCCAGACGGTCGGGCTGTCGCTGGTCGCGGCGTTTGGGAGTGCTGGCGTCTACCTCTTCGCGATCACGCTCTTCGTCTGCTCGTTCGGCGCGGCGATCGAGCTGGCGCTCACGCTCCCATTCGAAATCACGCAGATGATGGGATGGAGCTACGGCGTCGACGCGCGGCCGGTGGACGTCCCGATCTTCGCCGTGCTCTACACCGTCTTGCCGATCGCGAGCATGGTGTTCATCGCCGCGTCGGGGATCGACCCGCTGCAGCTCACCCTCGTCACAATGGTGCTGATCGCCCTCGTGCTGCCGGCCGATGTCATCCCGTTCCTCGTCATCATGAACGACCCCACCTACCTCCAGGATCAGACGAACCACTGGGTCGCGAATATCGCCGTGCTGCTGATCACGCTGATGGCCTTCGCCTTGAGCGTGATCGTCCTGCCGCTGACGTTCCTTGCCGGAGGTGGCTGATGAACGACCACATCCTGTTGATGCGCGACATCGTCGATAACCAGATCCTCGACGTGCGCGGCGCACGCGTGACGAAGGTGGCCGGCGTCGAGGTGGAGCTGCCGGCTGCCGGCGGCGAACCCGTCGTCCGCTGCCTCCTCGTCGGCCCGGAACCGCTCGCGCGTCGCGTCAACGGGCAGCTCGGCGACGTCGCGCGCCGCATCACCGGCGGCAGACGCACCGTCCGCATCCCCTGGTCCGACGTCTCGGACGTCGGCCCTGACGTCCGCCTCCGCATCGAGGCGCGCGCCACCGGCGCCACCCACGCCGAGGACTGGGTGCGAGCGCATCTTGCGCGCTTCATCGTCGGGCTCAAGTAGATGCGGCCGCAGAGCGAGAGGCCGGCGCTGCTCCAACTCGACCTGCTCGTCGGCCGTGGCGTCTACGACCGGGACGGCCGAAAGATCGCGGCCGTCAGTGAAGTGCCGCTGAGGCGCCGCGGCGACCAGTACGTCGTCGACGGCCTGCATGTGGGCGTGCTGGCCTGGTTCGAGCGCGTCGGCTTCGTCCCCGCCTTGCGGGCGCTCGGGGCGCTGTTCCGCTTCGCGGCGTGGCGACCGGAGGTCCGCCGCGTGCGCTGGGCCCAGATCGCGTCGATCGAACCGCACAAGGTCTGCCTCCACGCGCTCAAGGACGAGCTCGAAGTCGTCGAGCCCGGCGATTGAACGCGCACTCGCGCGAGCCGACCGGCGAGGGAAGACGCCGACAGGCGCTGCCGCGGCCGGATGCACGATTGCGTCCGGGGCGCGGCGAAGGGGCCGCCGCAGCAGCCCCTTCGCTCGCGGCGCGAACGCCCATCGGGCGCCGGGCGGGCGGACGCCGCTACGCCGTCACCTGCGCCGCCTCGCGCTCCATCCGCTTGCCGATGGCGTGGGCGATCGTCGCGGTGTGCTCCATCAGGCTGCCGAGCGACTCGAACGTCAGCGACTGCGCGCCATCGCTGAGCGCGTGCTCCGGGCTCGGGTGCACCTCGAGGATGAGGCCGTCGGCGCCGGCGGCCACCATGCCCAGGCTCACCGGCTCGACCAGGTGCCACTTGCCCGTGCCGTGGCTCGGGTCGGCGACGATCGGCAGGTGGCTCAGCTCCTTCACGAGCGGGATGGCGTTGATGTCCATCGTGTTCCGCGTCGCCGTCTCGAACGTCCGGATGCCGCGTTCGCAGAGGATGACGTTCCGGTTGCCCTTCGCCAGGATGTACTCGGCCGCCAGCAGCCAGTCCATCACCGACGACGACATGCCCCGCTTCAGCAGCACCGGCTTGCCGGTGATCGCCACTTCCTCCAGCAGGAAGAAGTTCTGCGCGTTGCGCGTGCCGATCTGCAGCACGTCGGCGTACTTCGCCACGACCTCGACGGTCGCCTCCGACATCACTTCCGTGCAGACCGGCAGGCCGGTCTCCTCGCGCGCCTGCGCCAAGAGCTTCAGCCCCTGCTCCTCGAGCCCGCGGAAGCTGTACGGCGACGTGCGCGGCTTGAAGGCGCCGCCGCGCAGCATCGAGCCGCCGCGCGCCTTCACCGCGCGTGCCGTCGTCATCAGCTGCTCTTCGCTCTCGATCGCGCACGGCCCCGCGATCACCGTCACCGTGCCCGCGCCGATGAGCGTCCCGTTGATGTCGACGACCGTATCGGCCGGCTTGAACTCCCGGCTGCAGAGTTTGTATGGGCTGCTGATCCGCACCGTGTTCTCGACGCCCGGCATCGTCTCCAGGTCATCGCCAAGCTCCGGGTAGACGATGCCGACGACGCCGATCACGGTCCGCTCGGCCCCCTCGATCGGATGACCGGAGAGACCGACCTCTTCCAGACGGCGCATCACGCCATCGAACTCTTCTTTCGTGTGTCCCGCTTTCATCACGACCATCATGCCGATTCTACTCCTCCGCCCGGTGTGTGCCGGGGTGAATGTCAATCTCCGGTGGCCAGATCGGGCCGGAGGGCGCGCGCCCCGTGCAGGTACACGAATTCGATCTCCGCGGCAGCCTTCGATGTGTTGACGTGCATCAGGATGCGCAGGCACATCGGCAGGCTGCCGGGGACGCGCATTTCGTGCGCGCACATCAGGGCGACCTTCGTCCAGCCAAGGTTACGCGCCGCTACCGCGGGGAACTCCGCATCGAGGTCCGGCGTGGTGCTGAAGAACACGCTTGCGACGTCGTCGCGCTCGACGCCGTTGGCTTCGATGATGGCCCCGAGGAGTTCATCGGTGGCTGCCAGGATCGCCGCTTTGGTGTTGGCGTCCACCGTCGTGGCGCCGCGGATCCCGCGCAGGCGCATCGCCTCGTCCATACTCCCGGCCGGCCGGCCTTCGGACGTCTGGAGTGCTCCCTGGAGCGGCCGGCCATCCGCCTCGGGCGGGCGGCCGCTACTGACGGCGTCCAAAGACGCCGACCGGGGAGGCATACGTGCGGCCATCGGAGGTCGGCAACCAACCTGCGCTGGCTCTAGACGCTGGCCTCCGTACGGCCGGTGAGCACCTCAACATAGTCCTGAACCCGTTTCACTCGCTCGGAACGAGGCGATGACTCCACGACATCGATGATCGCGCTGCCGACGGCGACCCCATCGGCGATCCCCCGCAGCGCCCGGACATGCTCCGGTCGCGAGATGCCGAAGCCGACGACCAGCGGCAGAGCCGTCTTCGCCCGCAGCCGCTGCAGGAAACCCGGCAGCTCGGCGGCGAGCGCATCGCGCGCCGACGTGACGCCGACGACGCCGACGCAGTACACGAAGCCGCTCGCCCGCTGCGTGATCTCGGCGATGCGCCCATCGTCAGAGGTCGGTGCCACCAGATAGACGAGGTCGAGACCCCGCGTCCGGCAGCGATCCAGCATCGCGTCGGACTCCTCCGGCGGCAGGTCCACGATGATGAACCCGTCGGCGCCGGCGTCTGCCGCGTCAGCGACCATCCGTCCCTCGCCATAAGCGAGGAACGTGTTGCAGTATCCCATAAGAATCAGCGGCACTTCAACCCCGGCGGCGCGCAAATCGCGCACGGCGTCAATCGCCATCGCCGGCGTCGCGCCCGCTGCCAGCGCCGCCTGCGAAGCCCGCTGGACCGTCGGCCCGTCCGCGAGCGGGTCGCTGAAGGGGATGCCGAGCTCGATGCCGTCGGCGCCGGCGGCGACCATCGCTCGCACGAGAGCAAGGTGCGTGTCGTAGTCCGGGTAGCCGACCGTCAAGAACGGGAAGACGGCGACGCGCCCGTCATCGCGGCTCCGCGTGAAGGCCGCAGAGATGCGGCTCACAGCGCGTGCACCGCGGGCAGCGCCGTCAGCAGCTGCGTCAGCAGCAGCGCCCCTGGACGGCCGGCGACGCTCTCGCAACTGCCGGCGGCGATGAGGGCGATCGACGTGCTGTTGAACGCCAGATGGCCGATCACAGCCGAGAAGATGGCGCCCGACCTCCAGTACGTGAACGCGAACACCATGCCGACGCCGGCGATCGGGATGAAGGACTTGTAGTCGAGGTGAGCGCCGGCGAAGAGCAGGCCGCTGACCACGATCGCCGGCGCGACGCCCCAGAGACGGGCGAGGCCGGGAAAGAGGAACCCCCGGAAGAATGGCTCCTCGAACAGCGGCGCGAAGATGATGACGACGAGGCTCGCCAGCGCCAGCAGCCAGCGGCTATGCCGCACGCCGTCCGGGATCTGCTCCGCGCACTGCGTCTGCAGCTGCTCGATGTGCAGGCCCTGGATGACCACGCCGTAGACCAGCGAGACCAGCAGGGCCGCGACGAAGGCGAACCCTCCCCACGCCAGGGTGCGGCCCGTCATCGGACCGACGCCGATCAGCCGCGGGCCGCCGCGATACTTGCCGACGGTCAGCTGCCAGGCGATGACGCCGAAGGAGACCTCGACCACGGCGCCGATGACGAACGCCGCGGCATACGTCGAACGGCTCGTCGTCGAGCCGATGATGATCGCGGCGAATGCGACCAGGATCTGCCCGCCGACGAACGCGCCAATGAACCAGGCGATGCCGGCGCCGACGTCGCGCCCGGTCCACGGGACGCGCTGGGAGTCGAACCGGTCCGAGGGCGAGGCGGGAGCGTCTGCGGGGATGGCCATGCGCGGACAGTATCGCCAATCGGCGACGCGAGCGCGACCGGCGCGGCCGGCGCCGGCCTGCGGATTACCCCCGCTCGCCCGCCGCCACGGGTGCGGGCGCCGGCGCCGCCGCCGGTACCGGCTCCAGGTGATGCCCTTCGATGCTGATCCTCGGCATGATGCGATCCAGCCAGCGCGGGAACCACCAGTTCCAGTCGCCGGCGATCTCCATGAACGAGGGCACCAGCACGAGGCGCACGAGCGTCGCGTCGAAGAAGATCGCCGAAGCCAGGCCGATGCCGAACTCCTTGATCACGCGTTCGTTGCCAAACGCGAAGCTGACGAAGACAGCGACCATGATCGCCGCCGCCGCGCTGATCACGCGCGTCGTGAGCGAGAGGCCGCGCGCGACGGCGGCCGTCGAATCGTGGCTCAGGAGGTACTCTTCGCGAATCCGGCTCACGAGGAATACCTCGTAGTCCATCGATAGCCCGAAGAGCACCGCGAAGAGCATCATCGGCAGGAACGACTCGACCGGCCCCGGCTTGATGCCGAGCAGCCCGCCTCCCCAGCCCCACTGGAATACGGCGACCAGCACGCCGTACGACGCGCCGATCGACAGCAGGTTCATCAACGCCGCCTTCACGGGCACAAGCAGCGAGCGGAAGACCGCCATCAGCAGCAGGAAGCTCAGCCCGATGACGGCCGCGAAGAAGTACGGCAGGCGGCTCGTGATCCGGTTGTCGACGTCGATGAACGCCGCCGTCGCTCCGCCGACGAGCGCGGTCGCGCCGCTGCCCCGGAGGTCGGGCCCGAGGTCATCGCGGAGACGATGCACGAGTCGCGGTGTCTCCGCCGACTGCGGCGAGGTCGTCGGCGTGACGATGATCGTCGCCGCCGTCCGGTCAGGGTTGAAGAGCACCGGCGAGACCTCGGCGACGCCCTGGATCTGCCGCAGCTCCGCCGGCAATGCGTTCACCGCCGCCACGGCCGCGGGCCGGTCGATCTGCACCGCGACGACGACGGGACCGTTGAAGCCGGCGCCAAACCCCTCCGACAGCAGGTCGTACGCCCTTCGCGTCGTCGTGCTCGTCGGGCTGTTGCCCGCGTCGGAGAAGCCGAGCTGGATGCTGAGGAGCGGCACCGACAGCGTCAGCAGCAGCGCCAGCGTCACGACGAGCGCGGGCACCGGCGCGCGCTGGATGATCCGGCTCCACCTGTAGCCGATGCCCGAATCGGCCGACGCCGCGCCGCGCGCCGCCAGCGGCACGTGCCAGCGATCGATGTGCCGTCCCACCAGCCGCAGCACCGCCGGCTGCACGAAGAGCGTCACGGCCACCGCCAGCGCCACGACGAGCGCCGCCGCCGACCCCACGTAGGCGATGAACGGGATGCCGACGGCCCACAGTCCGAGCATCGCGATGACGACCGTCATGCCGGCGAGAGCACCGACCGCCCCGCCGTCGCCGATGCCTGGACGACGGCGGTCTCCACGTCATGACCCGCCGCGAGCCCCTCGCGGAAGCGGGTCACCGTGAGCAGCGCGTAGTCGATGCCGACGCCGAGGCCGATCATCGCGCCGAACTGTGGTGTGAATGCCGGCATCGAGAGCGAGCGCGCGAGGATCGTGACGATCAGCAGCCCGGAGCCGAGCGCCAGCAGCGCCGTGACGATCGGCAGCCCCATCGCGACGACGGAACCGAAGGCGATGAGGAGGATGATCACCGCCGCCGCGACTCCCACCAGCTCGGAGTTTCCCGGGCGGCCGTGTGCATCGAAGATGGCGCCGCCCGTCTCCACCTGGAACGTGCTCGTCGACGTTTGCTTGCGCAGATCCTCGAGCGCGCTCTTGCTCGACTGCGGCACATCCAGCGCCCGCTTGTCGTACTGCACGTTGATGCGCGCGATCGTGCCGTCCTTCGAGATCGTCGCCGGCTGTGCGTAGGGCGACGCCACGTCGACGACGTCCGGCAACGCCCTCAGCTTCGCGTCCAGCGCCTCGACGCGCGCGCGCACCTGCGGGTCGTTGATCCCGGCCGGCGCCTTCACCACCACGGTCGCCGCATCGCCGGACTGCTCAGGAAAGCGCGCCTGCAGCAGGTCGCGGGCGCGCTGCGATTCGGCGTTCGGGATGCTGAAGGCGTCGCTGTAGCTGCCGCCGAAGAGCACCGCAGCGGCCAGGATCGCGGCGAACAGCAGCACGGTGACGGCGAGCACGTGCCACGGACGCCGGACGGCGAAGCGAGGATAGCGGTCGAAGACGAAGGACGTGGAGGATTGCATGCGGGGCCTCGTGGAGCTGCTGGGTGAACTGAATCAGACCATTATGAACCGGAATTCCGCTTCCATCAAGGCCCGGGCGGTGATACTCTTCCGACGATGACTATCCCCTCGACGGGCGAACGCGCCGACGCCGCCGCCAACCGGGAGCGCATCATCGCCGCCGCCCGCGACGTCTGCCGCCAGCGGGGGCCGCATGCCGAGATGAAAGAGATCGCCGCAACCGCCGGCGTCGGCGTCGGCACCCTGTATCGGCACTTCGCCAATCGCCACGAGTTGCTCCATGCCATCATCGCCCGGACGGGCGACGAGTTGACGACGCGCATGCGCGCCGCGACGGCGGCGGAAGACCCGTGCGCCGGCTTGCGAGAGGTGATCGATGTGGCAGTCGGCACGCACGCGCGGCTGGGCGCGCTGATGGAGCTCGCCATCGCCGCCCACATGCGCGCCACACTCCCGGCGCAGCACGACGACGTCGCTGAATTACTCCCCGGCCTCTTCGAGCGCGGCGTCGCCGGCGGCGCGTTCGATCCGCAACTGGATCCGGACGTCGCCATCGGCGTCCTGCGCTCGGTCGTCGTCTCCGGCCAGATCGCGCAACTCGCCGCGTCACGCGGCTACCCCGCAACTGCCGATGCCCTCTTCCGCTTCGTCCTGCGTGCGTGCGGCGCGCCTGCATCGTACCCCCGGGATCGCGGCCCGATCACGACGACGAACTGATCGCGCCGACACGCTGCGACCACGGCACGACGACAACACCGCAACGCGCGGTGATGAGGCGGCGCGCACTGCCGCCGACGGGCAGCCGCCCGCCGCTTCGCTACCGGTGACCGTCGGCGCCGCGTGTTTCGGAGCGGGACTGGAGCAGGTCGTGCATCTCCGATGCGTGGTTCTCCGTCATCTCGAGGATCTCCTCCAGCATCCGGCGTGTGACGATGTCCTTGTCGCCGATCTCCCGGATCAGCTTCGAGTAGATCGCCACCTGCGTCCGCTCGAGTTCGAGGTCTTCCTGCACCATATCGTGCAGCGTCGGCCCCTGCTCCGGCGTGATCTTCATGCCGCGCAAGCACTTGGCGATCTCGTCCGGGTCGAAGATCGGCACGCCACCGAGCGCCTGCACGCGCTTTGCCAGCATGTCGGCGTGCTGCAGCTCCTCGTTCGCGTGCTCGATGAATTCGCCCGCGACCGCCAGCCCGACCATGCTCACGGCCATATAGGCGTGCTGCTTGTACTGCAAGTAGGAGGCGATCTCCGTGCTCCGGAGCGCGTTCAACTTCTCGCGCACTTGCGCCGGATCGGCCAGATATTGATCCGTGATCGGCCCTTCCTGCTCGATCTTCTTCGTCGCTGTGTTCACCATCTCGCGCCTTCTCCTGTCTCATCGCCCGCGCGCTGATCGACCGCGCGCCGTCATCTGCCTCCTGAAGCTAACGCAGAAGAAGTTGCAGCGGTCGAAGGCGCGCCGGATCAGCCGTTGCACCGGCGTGTCAACCACCACCTTCCGCGCTCCGCCGCCCCGCGCGGCGAGCGACGCCGGCCCGAGGTACGGCCGCGCGTTCGTCGCGCGACGCCGTGGCCGTCGGCCCGCGTTCGTCGCCTACAGCGCCAGCCGCGCGTACAGGCCCAGGTGGTCGGAGGGATAGACGTTCGGGTCGAGCGGCGATGGCCGGTCGAACGCGAGGCCGGCTGCGAGCACCTGCCACTGGCCCGAGACGAAGATGTAGTCCAGTGTGCCGTGCGGCGAGTCGTCGTACGTGTTCACGGGCGTCGTCCACGTCTTCTCCGGCTCCCGCCCCTGCGCCGTCTCCACCGCCGAGCGGAACCGCGACTTCATCAGCCGCACCGCCGGCTCCGGCGGCTCAGCGTAGGCGTTGAAGTCGCCGGCGATCACCGTCGGCAGGCCGCGCGTGTCGCGTCCGAGCCACGCCATCAGCCGCTCGAGTTGCTCCACACGTTCCTGCTGCGCCTCCGGCGGGTGGTGCAGGTGCGTGTTGACGAAGACGAACGGCCTGTCGCCGCAGCGGAACACCATCCGCTGCGCGACGCGCTCGAACGACATCAGGTCGAGCACCTCGTGCTCCTCGAATGGGATACAGGAGAGCGTCGCGATCGCGTGGTAGCTGGCGCGCGTGTCGGGATTGGTGGCGTGCTTGATGCGATAGTGCGGCCGCTCCGCCCGCCGCTTGTTGATCTGGCGGCTCACCCACATCCCCTGGTCGAGCGTCAGGTCGACCTCCTGCAGCCCGAGCACGTCCGGCGCCAGCTCCTCGAGCTGGTCGATCAGCAGCGGCGCCCGCAGGCCCCATTGGCCCATGCGGTTGAACAGGTTCAGCGTCGCGATCGTGACAGCGGGCATCCAGCTGCTCCTTTCGGACGGTCTTGTCCAGCGTCGCCGATGGGAGCACTATCCGGGAACGGCAGCCGAGAGACAACAGCGACGGGCGACGGAGGACGGCGAGTCCAGCCGGGTGACCGAGACCGTCGGCATCGCGGAACTATACGCCTGCCGCGGCCGGACGCTCCTCGTCCTGCAGCGCATGCCGCTCACTCACCGGGATGCCGGCACAAGTGCGGATCGGCGGGTTCGAGCGGTGAGCTTCCACGATCGTCTCACGACACTGCCGCATCATTCGCCCCACGGGCGCTTCGTCGGTACGCTCACGGCGTGAACTTCACCATCGCGCTCCTGCGCGGCGACGGCATCGGCCCGGAGATCACGGAGGAGGCCCTTCGCGCGCTCGACGCCGTCGGGCGCCGTTTCGGGCACGAGTTCCAGACCGTCGAGGCGTACGCCGGCGGCGAGGCGTGGGAGCGCTTCGGCGAGCACCTCCCCGCCGCCACGCTCGAGATCTGCCGCAGCGCCGACGCCATCCTGAAGGGGCCGTTTGGCGGTCCGCTCAGCGAGTTGCACTCGCCGAAGTGGAGCGGCGTTGAAACGACGGCGATCCTCGGCCTCCGCCGCGCCTTCGACCTCTTCATGAACCTGCGGCCGGTCGTCGTCTACCCCGAAGTCGTCGCGCTCTCGCCGTTGCGGCCGGAGATTGTCGAGGGCGCCGACATGCTCATCGTGCGCGAACTGACGAGCGGCATCTACTTCGGCGAGCGCGGCGAGCGCGTCGTCGAGGGCGAGCGCACGGTCTGGGACACGGAGGCCTACAGTGAGGGCGAGATCGCACGCATCGCCCACGGGGCCTTCCAGGTTGCCCGCACGCGACGGAAGCACGTGACGCTCGTCGCGAAGTCGAACATCCTCGACAGCTCCGTCCTCTGGCGCGACGTGCTGTCCCGCATCGCCCCGGAGTACCCGGACGTCACGCACGACTACCTGCACGTCGACAACGCAGCGATGCAGATCATCGCCAACCCCCGCCAGTTCGACGTCATCCTCACGAACAACATGTTCGGCGACATCCTGAGCGACGAGGCCAGCGTGCTCGCCGGCTCACTCGGCATGCTCGCCTCAGCGAGCCTCAACGCCGCCGGCTTCGGCATGTACGAGCCGATCCACGGCTCAGCTCCGGACGTCGCCGGTCAGGGGACAGCGAACCCGATCGCCATGATCCTCAGCGCCGCGATGATGCTGCGCCTCTCGTTCAAGCTTGAAGCGGAGGCCGCCGCCATCGAGTCGGCCGTCCGCAGCGCCCTCGCCGCCGGCCTCCGCACGCCGGACATCGCCGCGCCCGGCGACGTCGCCGTCAGCACCGAGCGCCTGGGCGAAGCGATCGCCGATGCGCTGGGACCGTAGGTCGCCGGTCGCCGGTCGCCGGTCCTGGCTGTGAGGTCGTCCAGCTCGGTCCGGCGGTCGCGGTCGCACCCCGGCGCTCGCACGCGCCTGCTTCTCCTCCATCGTGTGGTGAGGCAGTGTGGTGAGGCGCCGGAACCGACGCATTCAGGCACGCCTCGCCTCCTCCTCGCGCACGTCCCTGACGTAGTAGCCGGTCATCGCACCGCCACCATCCACCATCGCCACCATCGCGCACACTTGCCGGGCTGGCGCGACCCCGCCTTCGCCGTCCGACTCCGACGCACCCCCTACGCTCCCTACGGAAATTAGGGGTTCTCCCCTACGGCTTCTCAGGGGAATCCCTTATGGGAGATGACCCGCAATATGCGGATAATCCCGTCGTTCAGGTAGGGGGAGGTACTCACATGGAAGACGCACCGACGACGGCCGCCTGCATCCATCACTGGCTGCTCGGCGCTCCGGGAGACGACATGATCGAGGGCCGCTGCAAGCGCTGCGGCGCCATGCGCCAGTATCCCGCTTCCGTCGAGCAGGCGACCCGCGTCGCATCGGACCGGGAAGCCGCTTCGATCGTGCAGACGGTGAAGCTGCTGCCCGACTTCGAGCCGGAGCCGTTGGCGGCGCTGGCCGTCGCGTAATATTGGGCAGACTCCCTTGGGAAACCCAGGGGCCGCGGCCGCGAGCCCCAGGGCCCGAGAGGGACGGACAATGGCAAGGATGCTCCGACGGACGGGCGGCGCTGGCCCCCGCCTGTCGGGCAGAGGATGGAGGGATCCGGATGATCGGTGGAACTGTCCCACGGGCGCACGCAGGCCGCATCAAGGTGCTCATCGTCGATGACCACGCGGTGCTCCGCCAGGCGCTGAAGCTGCTCCTCGAAGCGCAGAGCGAGGTCGATGTCGTCGGCGATGCCGGCAACGGGCGCGAGGCGCTCGACGCCGTCGAGCGGCTGCACCCGGACGTCGTGCTGATGGACATGGTGATGCCGGGCCTCAACGGCCTCGAGGCGACGCGCCAGATCCGGCGCCGCGCCCCCAAGGCGAAGGTACTGATCCTCACCGGCTACATGGAGGACGAGCAGATCCTCGCCGCCCTGCGCGCCGGCGCCAGCGGCTATGTCGTCAAGAAGTCCGATGTCCAGGAGCTGCTGCTCGGCATCCAGTCCGTGCACCGCGGCAACACGTACTTCAGCTCATCGATCAGCGATGGCGACGCCGTACAGGATTACCTCTGGCAGGCGAAGAAGCCCGAGGCCAAGACCGGCTTCGACCTGCTCACCAGCCGCGAGCGCGAGGTGCTCCAGCTCATCGCCGAGGGCTACTCGAACCAGAAGATCGCTGGCGAGCTGTTCATCAGCGTCAAGACGGTCGAGGCGCACAAGGCGCACATCATGTCCAAGCTCCACGCCCAGAACCGCACCGACCTCATCCGCTACGCGATCCGCAAGGGCATCGTCGGGCTGGACAGCGGTCCGGAGCTGGGCACGGAAGAGACGGCGGTAGGGTGATGGCGAAGACGCAGACCCCCCGCCGCCGCGCGGCCGATGTCCGTGCGATGATGCCCGATGTGGCGCGCGCCCGCCCCGAGCAGCTGAAGGATGGCTATTTGAACCGCCTGCGCCGTCTGCTCCGCCTGCGCCGCGACCACTTCGAGGAGCTGAACGACGCCGGCCTGCGCCTGCTCGACCGCTCGATCTTCGCCGCCTACTGCGACTGCCTGGACATCGGCCAGGGCGACGC
>JADMII010000006.1 GCA_015478665.1 Dehalococcoidia bacterium | reverse complement strand
GATCATCCAGTCGTCCATGTTCTTCAGCCAGTCGAGCTCGCGCGCGAGGCCGAAGCCGGGGATCCAGCGGATCTGCCGCGTCACATCGGCGGTCTGGTGGCGGAGCTCGTCCATGCTGATGAACCATTCGTCGACGAGCCGAAAAATGAGCTCGGTGCCGCAGCGCCAGCAGACGGGGTAACGGTGCGGGTACTGCTGCGTGCGGTACAGCACGCCCTTCGCGCGCAGGCTGTCGAAGATGGCGTCGCGGGTGCCCGCGTCGGAGACGGAGCGGCCGCTCAGCCAATCGAAGCCGTCGACGTACACGCCGTCGTCGTCGGTCGGCGCGATGACGGCGAGCCCCTCCTCCTTGCTGAGCGCGAAGTCCTCCTTGCCGCAACCAGGGGCGATGTGCACGATGCCCGTGCCCTCCTCGTCCGAGACGTCCCTCCAGGCGATCACACGATGCTCGACGCCCTCCTGCGGCGGCAGCTCGTCGAAGGGACCGCGGTAGTGCAGGCCGACGAGGTCGGCGCCCGTCACCTCGCCGACGACCTCGTACTCGCCGCGCAGCGCCGTCTTCGCGGCGCCCTTCGAGACGTAGAGGACGTCGTCGCCCTGACGCACCTTCACGTACGCGAGCTCCGGATGAGCCGCCGCGGCGATGTTGCCGGCGAGCGTCCACGGCGTCGTCGTCCAGACGAGCAGGGATTCACCCGGGCGCTCGACGATGGGCAATTTCAGGTAGACGCTTGTGTGGGTGATCTCCTTGTAGCCCTCGGTGACGATCTCGTGCTCGGAGAGGCCGGTGGCGCAGCGCGGGCACCAGGGCATGACGTCGTGGCCCTTGTAGAGCCAGCCCTTCTCCCGGCACGTCTTGAGGAAGCCCCAGATCGCATAGTTGTTCTCGTCGGAGTTCGTGTAGTACGAGTGGTCCCAGTCCATCCAGTAGCCCAGCCGGACCGACTGCTCCGTCTGCACGCCGGCGAAGTGCGCCACGCGCTCCTTGCACTCCTGCACGAACCGGCCGATGCCGAACTCGAGGATGTCCTTCTTCGAGGTGAATCCGTGCGCCTTCTCGACCTCGACTTCGATCCACAGGCCCTGGGCGTCGAAGCCGTTCTGGTAGCGCTGCCGTTCGCCGAGCATCGTGTGGAAGCGCTGGTAGAGATCCTTGTACGTGCGCCCCCAGGCGTGATGCACGCCCATCGGGTTGTTCGCCGTGATCGGCCCATCGATGAACGACCAGCGGCGGTTGGAGGCGTCGTTGCGGTGGATGTAGCGCTCGATCATGCGGCGCTCACGCCACCAGTCGAGCGTGCGCCGCTCGAGTTGGACGAAGTGCGGTCGGGTCGGTACGGGACGCATGCGCGGATTCCCTCTCACTCGGTGACTGCCCGTGCGGACGGCGGGCCCTCAGCCCCGCTGCCCCTAGTGCGGACGGTGCACCCTCATCCCCCCGCCTCTCTCCCACAAGGGCGGCGGGTGGCGTGTGCGGGTGTGCTCGGACATCGAGCGGATCTCCCGCGTCGACGCCACCCTCCGCCACGAGAAAAGCCCGTCCCTGGAATCCAGGGACGGGCTCGACTTCGATCCCGCGGTACCACCCTTGTTGCCTTGCGGCCGCTCTTCGGGCGCAACCACGCCCTGCCCTGCTAACGGGGGCATCCGGGCGCGCTTACCGGCCGTCTGTTCGCACCGCTATGCGGGACGACCGCGGCGTTCAGCGCGCCGGCTCGGGAGCGATTTTCCGCCGCGTGCGCTGCGTCCGGCTCACACCATGCCCGGATTCGCTCGGCAGCCTGTCGCGGTGTACTCGTCTCCGTCGTCGCCTGTGTACGGAGTATACGGCGCTCCGGCAGCCGACGACAACGGCGCCGGTCGCAGCTCCATCGTCCGTTCCTGGTACCGCCGCAGATCACCCCGGCGTCTCGCGCCCATCGATGAGCGTGCGCACGAACACGGCCGCGGGCGCGCCGTCGCGCATGCGGACGACGTTGATCGACTGCGCCAGGTCCGGCGAGCCGGAGTAGTACGCGACGTGCGGGTGGGCGCCGACGCGCTCGCGCCTGTCCCAGTGCCCCAGCGCGACATAATCCGCACCGAGCGCGGCGATATCGCCGTCGCGGATCAGCCAGGCGCGGTGCAGGTCGCCGGGTCCGGCAACGTAATGTCCGTGGGCAACGACGACCGCGCGGACGCCCGCCGTCTTCGCCGGCGGCGCTGCCGTCGGCGCCGGCAGCGGGTGCATGTCGTCGTACGTCTCGTGCGCCTTGCCGCGCACGACGAGCGCGACGTCCGGCAGCTCGATGATCGCGTCCGGCAGGCCGAGCACGCGCAGGTTATCCGTCGCCGGCAGACGTCGGTACGGCGACGCGTCGATCAGCGGGTCGTGGTTGCCTGGCAGGACCACCGTGGTGAAGGGCGCCGCGTCGAGCACGCGGGCGAAGGTGTCGAGGAGCGCCGGCGGGCACGCGGCTGTGGTCGAAGATGTCGCCGGCGAGCACCAGCACCTGCGCTCCGGCCCCGGCAGCGGCGCCGACCACCGCCCGCAGGCCGCCGATGCCGCGGTCGCCGCCATCGCGGCCGATGTGCAGGTCGGAGCTATGCGCGACGACGAGCTCATCGGTCATGCGGGCGGCGAAGCGTGCGTTCGCGGCGGGCAGGCGCGGGTGCGCGGTCGCGCCGCTGTCGGTCGACGCTGGCCTGCCCGCATATTAATTGCCGAAGTCCCAGGACTCGCCGGCGTGGTAGCGCCCGAGCACGTTCTTGGCGATGAGGATCTTGTGCACTTCGTCCGGTCCGTCGGCGATGCGCAGCGTCCGCGCGCCCTCGTACATGGCGGCCAGCGGCAGGTCGCCGGAGACGCCGGCGGCGCCCCAGACCTGGATCGCGCGGTCGACGACGCGATGGTAGGCCGCCGGCACGAAGATCTTGATCGCGGAGATCTCGGTGCGGGCGTCCGCTTCGCTCTCCATCCGCTCCGCGCAGTGGATCGTCATCAGCCGGGCCGCCTGGATATCGATGTACGAGTCGGCGATGAAGCCCTGGATGAACTGCTTCGTCTCGAGCAAGCCGCCGTGCACCTCGCGCGTCATCGCCCGCTGCACCATCAGGTCGAAGGCGCGCCACATCTGGCCCACAGAGTTCATGCAGTGGTAGACGCGGCCGGCGCCGAGACGGTCCTGCGCCGCCTGGTGGCCGGTGCCGGTCTGCCCGAGCTGGTTGGTGACGGGCACGCGCACGTCGTCATAGATGATCTCGCAGTGGTCGCTGTCGCGTCCCCAGACCGGGACGCCACGGACGATGTTCACGCCGGGCGTGGCCGTCGGCACGATGATCTGCGTCATCTTGCCGTTGCGGTCGGCCGGGCCGTCGGGGTCGTCCGTCCGGCACATGACGATGAGGAAGTCCGCGCGCTTGCCGTTGGAGGTGAACCACTTGTGGCCGTTGATCACCCACTCGTCGCCGTCGCGCTTCGCGGTCGTGCGCAGCGAGCGCGGGTCGGAGCCGGGCTGGTCGGGCTCGGTCATCGAGAAGCCGGACTCCATCGTGCCTTCGATGAGCGGGAGCAGCCACCGCTTCTGCTGCTCTTCCGTGCCGTATTTCAGGAGGATCTGCTGATTGCCGGAGTTCGGCGCGACGACGCCAAAGAGCGATGCGGCGCCGACGGCGTACGCCAGCACCTCGTTCATGTAGGCGTGCTCGAGGAAGCTCAGGCCGGCGCCGCCGTACTCCTGCGGCAGGTGCGGCGCCCAGAGGCCCGCCTGCTTCACGTGCTGCTTCACCATCTCACGCAGCCGGCGCGACTCCTCGCGCTGCGCGGCGTCGTCGCTGCGCCAGGCCCAGAGCTGGTTCTCGTTCGGCAAGATGTCTTCGTTGACGATCTTCGCCGTCTTCAGGCGGATGTCATTGATCCGCTCGTCGAGCGTCGGGATGGGCTGGACGTTCATGGCGGTCTCCTCTCGCACATCGGGCCGGTGCCATACCGATCATAGGCCATCATGGGCGTAGGCGCAGCCGCGGCCGGCGCGCGGAGACGCGTTCGAACGGGCCTACTTCCCGCCGCCGGCATCCTGGCGGCCGCGCTCGATCAGCCACCAGCGGCGCCGCACGGCACGCGGTCCGTACTTCAGCCCGAACTCGCCGAGCGCGACGCTGCGGATGTGCGCGACGGCCTCGTCGACGGAGTCCGTGAGCAGGAAGCCGCTGACATCGGCGGGGTCGAGTGTCCCGGCGGCGAGCAGGGTGTCACGCAGGAAGGTCAGCATCGGCGTCCAGTAGCGGGTGTCCATGAGCACGACCGGGAAGTACTTGATCTTCCCCGTCTGGATCAGCACCGCCGTCTCGAAGATCTCGTCGAGCGTGCCGATGCCGCCGGGCATGGCGACGAAGGCGTACGAGTACTTGACGAGCATCACCTTGCGGACGAAGAAGTGTGTGAACGTCACCCAGACGTCGAGGTAGCGGTTGGGGCGCCTGCTCCCGTGGCAGCTCGATGTTGCAGCCGACGCTGCGGCCGCCGGCGTCCTTCGCGCCGCGGTTCGCCGCCTCCATGATGCCGGGGCCGCCGCCGGTCATGACCGTAAAGCCGGTCTCGGCGAGCCGCCGGCCCATCTCGCGCGCGAGCGTGTAGTAGGGATGGTCCTCGGTGAAGCGCGCCGAGCCGAAGACCGTGACGCAGGGGCCGACGAAGTGCAGCGCGCGGAAGCCGCGGAGGAACTCGACGAAGATGCGCAGCGCGCTCCAGAGCTCCGAGCCGCGCCGCCGCGGTCCGGAGAGCAGCCGCCGCTCCTGCTCGTCCGCCGGCCGCTTCCCCCAGTCCGCCATGCTTCGCCTCTCCTCCGGGCGCCAGTGCACCGTAGCGAATGGCCGCCTGGCCGTCGATCGCGCGTCGCGCGCGGCTGTGCGGCCGTCTGTCGTCTGCTTGAAATTCGCCTCGTCACGCACGCCCATCCACCGCATGGGGCGGACCTGGGAGAGGGAACCCGGGCGAATCGCCCTGTTCGTCAGCCCGCGTCCTGCTCCTGCGGACGGTCGTCCGCCGTCTGTCGTCCGTTGTCTTCCGTCGCCCGGTTGACAGCCTCTTCCCGCAGGATGTACCATGCAGTCACATACTAACAAAAAGTAAGACGAAACGGAGATCAGCATGCCCGCCATCACCGCCGAGACCCTCACCCTCCCGCGCATCCCAGCGCTTTCCGAAGGGGCGACGGCGTGGCGTCCGGTCGCCAGCGTCGTCACCGCGCACTCGCAGGCCGAGGGCGAAGGCTTCATCGTCCGGCGCCCGTTCCCGAGCGCTGCGCTGTCGCTCGCCGACCCCTTCCTGCTGCTCGACCACATCGGCGCCGTCGAATACGCGCCGGGCGAGGCGAAGGGCACGCCGTGGCACCCGCACCGCGGCTTCGAGACCGTGACCTACATCATCGATGGCGCCTTCGAGCACCAGGACACCACCGGCGGCGGCGGCCTCATCACCGACGGCGCGACGCAGTGGATGACGGCTGGCGCCGGCATCCAGCACATCGAGCAGCCGCCGGAGCAGCTCGTGGTGAGGGGCGGGCTCTTCCACGGCACGCAGTTGTGGGTCAACCTGCCGGCGGCGCAGAAGTGGGTGCCGCCGCGCTATCAGGACATCGAAGCGCGAGACGTGACGCTGCTTGCGAGCGCCGACGGCGCGTCGCTGGTACGGATCATCGCCGGCGAGCTGGCTGGCCACCGCGGCCCCGGCGCCACCTACACGCCCATTGCCTACGCCCACGCGACGGTCGCGCCCGGCTCGCGGCTGCAGCTCTCTTGGCCGCGCGACTTCAACGCGCTCGCCTACGTGCTCGCCGGCCAGGGCTACGCCGGCATCGACGAACGGCCGCTCGGCGAGGGTCAGCTCGCCGTCTTCGGGCCCGGCGATGCCCTCAGCCTGCGTGCCGCTGACGGCCAGCCGGCGGCGGCGGCGCGCGGCTGGGAGATCCTGCTGCTCGGCGGGCTGCCGATCCGCGAGCAGGTGGCGCGCTACGGGCCGTTCGTCATGAACACGCGCGAAGAGATCATGCAGGCCGTCGAAGACTTCCAGGCGGGCCGCATGGGCGTCATCCCCGCGTCGCGCTTCCCGCATCGCACGGCGGCCGACCTTCCGGTCGACGCGCGCGGCTCGTAGGTCGCCCGGCGGGCGAGCGATCGCTCGTCGATGGTCGGCGGGCACCCAGGTCGCGACCGATGCCGCATCGCCGCTACCATGCCCGCATGACCGCCGCCGGCCCGAGTCCCAACAAGATCGCCGAGGGGCGAGAAGCCGAGATCTTCTCCTGGCGGGACGGGACGGTGCTCCGCCTGCTGCGCGATCCTGACGGCCGGGCGCGCCTCGAGCGGGAGGCGGCGGCGATGCAGGCGGCACGCGAGAGCGGCGTGCCGGTACCCGCCGTCCATGGCATCGAGACGGCGTTCGGACGCGACGGCATGGTGATCGATCGCGTCGACGGGCCGGACCTACTGACCGAGATCGGCACGCGTCCCTGGCAGCTGCTGCGGGCGGCGCGCGTCACCGGCGACCTGCAGGCGCGGCTGCACGAGGTGCCGGCGCCGGCGTCACTGCCCGGCCTGCGCCCGGTCATCGGGCGCCGCATCGCCGGCGCCGGCCTGCCGGCGGCAGCCGCCGCGGCCGCCCTGCGCATGCTCGACGCGCTTCCGGACGGCGCCCGGCTCTGCCACGGCGACTTCCACCCGGGCAACATCATCGACACCCGCGCCGGGCCGATGATCATCGACTGGCCGAACGCCACGCGCGGCGACGCGGACGCGGATCATGCGCGGACGCTGCTGCTGCTGACGCTCGGCGAGCCGCCGCCGGGCGCGCCGCTTCTGGTGCGATACCTGACGGACTCCTTCCGGAAGCTGTTCGCCTGGCGCTACCGTCGCGCTTACCTGGCGCGCCGGAGCGCGAGCGGCCTCGGCCCAGTGGACGCGGGCGTCCTCCAGCGCTGGTTCGTCGTGAACGCGGCGGCTCGTCTCGCGGAGGGCATCGACGGCGAGCGCGCGAAGCTCCGCACGATCGTGGATCGCGGGCTGGTGGGCTAGCCGGGGTGCGTGGGACGGTGCTACCGCGTGGTCATCGCGATTCGGTCTTGGGCGACTGGCAGCGGGCGGCCGTTGAATTGCACGACGGTCTGCCGAGACGCCTGCTCGGCGGGCCGGACGGTTCTGCTGCGTGGTCATGCGACTGCCCGACGGTCTCCCACGCCGCGTGACACGTCACATCGCATCGGGCCGTTCCCGGAAGCCGCAACGATCACCGATACACCGGTACCAGTAACCAGTAACCAGTAACGGTACCCGGTCATAAGTCAGCAGGCCCTATTCGAACGTCCAGCGGTCGGTGTCGCGCGCCCAGCCGACCGGCGGCATGTCGCCGAAGAAGAGCGCGATCTCGCGCCTGGCGCTGGCCGTCGAGTCCGACGCGTGCGTGAGATTCCGCCCGCGCTCGAGGCCGAAGTCGGCGCGGATGCTGCCGGGCGCCGCGTCCGTCGGCGACGTCGCGCCCATCGTCTGCCGTGTGGCGGCGACGGCGTTGTTGCCTTCGAACACCGCGGCGATCACCGGCGACGACGTGATGTAGTCGACGAGGCCGGGGAAAAACGGCTTCCCTTCGTGTTCGGCGTAGTGCTGCTTCGCCAGCGCCCTGGTCACCTTCAGCAGGCGCAGGGCGACGATCTTCAGCCCGCGCCGCTCGAGCCGCGAGATCACCTCGCCGGCAAGTCCGCGCTGCATGGCGTCGGGTTTTATGAGGACGAGCGTACGCTCCACGGGCGCTCCCTTCGTTCGCAACAACAGACGACAGATGACGGACAGGCGACAGACAGCGTACGGCTGAGATCAGAGCCGGCTCTCGTCGCGACGACGCGGCCACCCGCCGCCGCCTACCCCGCCGGCCGGGGGCCGATGGCCGGCCCGCGCAAGTATAGGGGCACGAGCGTCGCTGGATCATCCTCCGCGCCGGCGTCGAGCCGCCGGCGTGCGAGCGCGGCGAGCGCGACGACGCGGTGCTCCTTCGCAGCGACGGCCTCCGCCCCCACGGCGCCGACGATCGCGGCGACCTCCGTGTCGACGTCGCCGGTGACGACGTCGCCGGCGGCCAGCGCCGCACGCAGATCGTGCGGCGTGTCGAAGCGCGGCGGCGATGTCTCGCGCAGGGCGTCCCCCTCGCGCTCGTACGCCGCCCAGGCGATGTCGCCGCGGCCGGCTCGATGCAGCGCGACGATGCGCCGCTCGCCGGCGACGTCGGCGACGAGCTGCGCATCCAGTTCGAGCCGCCCGAGCCCGACGATCGGGACGGCGAGCCCGTGCGCGAGCGCCTTCGCGATGCTGACGCCGACGCGCAGGCCGGCATAGCCGCCCGGACCGATGTCGACGAACACGGCCGCGACGTCGTGCTTCGCCAGCCCGGCTTCGGTCAGGAGCCGGTCGATGTTCGGGAGCAGCGTTTGCGACTGCCTCTGGTGCGCGTCCCATGCCATCTGACGCGTGATGGCGCCGGCCGTCGCGAGGGCGACCGCCGTGTCGTCCGCGGCGGCATCGATCGAAAGGTCGCTCCGGCGATCAGCCACGGATGCCACCGATCGTCATAGCGGCCCGGCATGGTGGCTCGGAGGACGCGAGCATCCTTGCCCCCGGCCTCTTCCCGCGGCAGTCGAGAGGAGCGACGCGTCCACGACCTGTGTCAACGAGCACGCCGGACGCCGGCGCCAGACAACGGACGCTGCCCTCGACATCCGGCTCCGCGATCCTTCCCCCGATATCCGACACTGCGGTCCCGTCCCGTCTCAGTAGCCGCGCGCGGGGTCGACGACGTTGCGCAACGGCTCGCCGCTCAGGTAACGGCCAAGGTTGTCGGTGAAGATCTCCACCGCCCGCTCGTTGTAGATCTCGGTGCCGCCGGAGATGTGCGGCGAGACGATGACGTTCTCCATATCCCACAGCGGGCTCTCGGCCGACAGCGGCTCCGGGTCGAAGACATCGAGCGCGGCGCCGCCGATGCGCTTCTCCTGCAGCGCCCGAACCAGCGCCCGCTCGTCGACGACGGCGCCGCGGGCGATGTTGATGAGCACGGCCATCGGCCGCATGCGGGCGAGCTCCGCTTCGCCGATGAGCTGCTGAGTCTCCGGCGTCAGCGGCACGGCGAGCACCACGTAGTCGCTCGTTTCGAGCAGACGCGGCAGGCCCGACGGCGGCAACAGCTCGTCCGCGATGCCGTCGCCGGCGGGCGCGACGACGGAGCGACGCGTGGCGATGATCCGGCAGCCGAACGCCTTCGCCAGGCGCGCCACCTCCTCGCCGATGTGGCCCATGCCGATGATGCCGACGGTCTTGCCGCGCAGCTCTGTCGGCATGGAGCGCAGCCACTCGTGGCGCTGCTGCGCCCGCAGGATGTTCGGCGCACCCTTCGCGAACATCAGCATCACACAGAGCACGTACTCGCCGATCGGCGTCGCGTGCAGGCCGCTGACGGTCGTGACGACGATGCCGCCTTCGATGAAGCCGCTGCTGAGCAGGCGGTCGGCGCCCGCGCTCGTCAGCTGGATCCAGCGCAGGCGCGGCGCGACGTCGACGATCGAGCCGGCGTCCGTGAAGGCGCGATGCAGCTCGGCGCCCCAGAAGCCGAAGACGACGTCGGCGTGCGCGAACGCGCCGTGCAGGCCGGCGGCGACGTTCGCGCGCTCGCTCGCGCTCGGATACTGCACGCCGCGCAGCAGGCGCCGCTGCTCGCTGCCCAGCACATCGACATCGATGCGCGCCGGGTCGACAGCGCGGATCCGCCCGACGAGCTCCGGCTCGATGGCGAAGGTGATGAGGATGCGGAGGCGCGCGTCGTCAGGCATCAGCCGTCATGCTCCGTGTCTTCGCTCCCCGGTCTCGTCTCACTCGCCCCAGACGTCGGTGGTGAGGAGGTCCGCGTACGTCTCGCGCCGCCGGATCAGGCGCCCGCGGCCGTCGCGGACGACGACGACGGCCGGCTTCAGCGCCATGTTGTAGTTGCTGGCCATGCTCAGGTTGTAGGCGCCGGAGGCGGGCAGCGCGATGACGTCGCCCGGCTGTGTGCGTGGCAGCCGCGCGTCCTTCACCAGCAGGTCGCCCGACTCGCAGTACTTGCCGGCGATGGTCACCGTCTCCGATGCCTCGTCGTCCGCGCGGTTGACGACGACCGCCTCGTATTTCGCGTCGTAGATCGCGGGACGGATGTTGTCCGCCATGCCGCCATCGACCGAAACCCACGTCCGCAGACCCTCGACCTCCTTGCGCGCGCCGACGGTGTAGAGGGCGACGCCGGCGCGTGCGACGAGCGAGCGGCCCGGCTCGACGAACAGTCGCGGCGGCGGCAGATCGTGGTCACGGCAGCGGCGCAGGAACGACGAGGCGATGGCCTCTGCATAGGCGTCGACGGGCGGCGCCGGCCGCTCCCGCACGTACTGAGACGCGAAGCCGCCGCCCGGGCTGTACTCCCGCAACTCGAAGCCGTGCTTCGCGCGCATCTCGGCGGCGAACGCCAGCATGACGGCGTTGGCCTCGTCGTACGGCTCGAGGGAGAAGAGCGGCGAGCCGAGATGACAGTGCAGGCCGACCAGCTCGACGCCGTCGGTCCGCAGGGCGTCGACCACCGCCTGGCCGGCGGCGCCCGTCGAGATCGGCAGGCCGAACTTCGTATCCAGCGTCCCCGTCGTCGTCTTGGCGTGCGTGTGGGCATCGACGCCCGGCGACAGGCGCAGGATGATCGGCTGCCTGCGGCCGCGCGCGCGGGCGACGGCGGCCACGAGCTCGAGCTCGCCGAAGTTGTCGACGATGATGCGGCCGATGCCGGCATCGACGGCCTCGTGCAGCTCGTCCTCGGCCTTGTTGTTGCCATGGAAGTGACATCGCTCCGCCGGGAAGCCCGCCGCCATCGCGACGGAGAGCTCGCCGCCGGAGACGACGTCGAGCCCGATGCCCTCCTCGCGCGCGAGCGCGGCCATCCAGCGACTCAGGTACGCCTTCGATGCGTACGTGATCGTCGTCTCGCGGTAGCGCGAGCTGAAGGCGGCGACGTATTCGCGGCAGGTCTCGCGCAGCTCCGTCTCGTCGAAGACGTAGAGCGGCGAGCCAAACTCGCGCGTCAGCTCCTGCGCGTCGCAGCCGCCGATGCTGAGGCGACCGGCGGCGACGTTCGCCGTGCGCGGGAAGATCGAAGCGAAGGCGGGATCGAACGGCATGGCGTTCGAGTATACGCAGCACGCGCGCTTACCGGCAGATGTTCGCTCGGGCCCGATGCGATGGTGGCGCCTCGCCGCATCCGACGCGAGCGTCGTCCGGGCAAGTGAAGCGCCGGGCCCGTCGAGCCGACGCCGTGCGGCGACAGCGGTCAGCGCGCCTGGTGCAGCGGACTGCGGCCGCTGCCGGCGCCTGCCGGAGCCGGCGCGACGGCGTTCGCCGCGCACCATCGCCGCGCTCGTTCGGGCACTCGCATGGCGCGGAGCGACCCGTAATACTGACATCGGAGGATTCTTAGCGTGGACTCGCGTCCGCCGCGCGACCGTGGACGAGACGAAGACGAACCGACGCATCTGCCGCCAGCGGACGCGCCGGAAGGCCATCGTGCGATCCGCCTCTCGCGCGTCACGCGACCTCACCGCGCCGATGGCGCCGGCGAGGCCGCCGAGGGTCGTGACGGCGCGGCGCCGCCGCCACGCGAGCAGTCGCCCGGCGCGCAGCCGGCGCCCGGGCCGCCTGCGTCGGCGCCGGAGCAGCCGGCGCCCCGGCGCGGCGACGGGCAAGCGGAGCGCGCCGGCAGAGCGTTGCCGGACAGCCAGACCGAGATCCACCGGGGCCACCTGCCCGGTTCCCGCTACGCGCGGCTCACCCGCTCGCGGCAGCGCACCTTCGAGCGCGGTGACCTCGAGGGGACGGTGCGGGCGACGCCGGTCGCCGATGTGCCGCGCACGGCGTCGGGCCGGCTGCTGCGCGACGTCAAACGGCTGATCGTCGGCCGGCCGCTGGCGTCGTCGCGGCTGGCCGAAGAGAAGCTCGCGAAGACGAAGGCGCTCGCCATCTTCGCCTCCGACGCGCTGTCATCGACGGCCTACGCCACGGAAGAGATCCTGCTCGTGCTGGTCCTCGCGACGACCGGCGCCCTCACGGCCTCGATCCCGATCGCCCTCGCCATCGCGGCGCTCCTCGTCGTCGTAGCAACCTCATACCGTCAGACGATCCGCGCCTACCCTCAAGGCGGCGGGGCCTACAAAGTGGCGATGGAGAACCTCGGCGTCACGCCGGGGCTGATCGCCGGCGCGTCGCTCGTCGTCGACTACACGCTGACGGTCGCCGTCAGCACGGCGGCTGGCGTCGCGGCTGTGACATCGGCCGTGCCCGAGCTGCATGGCGAGCGCGTCATCCTCGCCGTCGTCTTCGTCGCACTGATCACCGTCGGCAACCTGCGCGGCGTCCGTGAATCCGGCAGCATCTTCGCCATCCCGACGTACATCTTCCTCGTCACGGTCGCCGTGATGCTCGTCGTCGGCTTCGTGCGGGTGGCACTCGGCGACATCAGCGCCGTGCCGCAAAATGACGCCATCGCCTTCGGTGGCGGGCCGCTCACCATCTTCCTCATCCTGCGCGCGTTCTCATCGGGCGCGACGGCGCTGACCGGCATCGAGGCGATCTCGAACGGGGTGCCGGCGTTCAAGGACCCGGCGCCGAAGAACGCGGCCACCACCCTCACGTGGATGGCCGGCATCCTGACGGTGATCTTCGTCAGCCTCACCGTCCTCGCCCACCTGCTGCACGTCTACCCGTCGACGAGCAAGACGGTCATCGCGCAGGTGGCCGATGCATCGTTCGGCGGCGGCCCGCTGTTCTACCTCATGCAGGCCGCCACGGCGATGATCCTCGTGCTCGCCGCCAACACCAGCTTCGCCGGCCTGCCGGCGCTCGCCTCCGTCATGGCGCGCGACCGCTACCTTCCGCACATCTTCGCCTTCCGCGGCGACCGGCTCGGCTACTCGAACGGCATCATGGTGCTCGCCGCCGCGTCGATCGGCCTGTTGGTACTCTACGGCGCCGACACCACCCGCCTGATCCCGCTGTACGCCGTCGGCGTCTTCGTCGGCTTCACGCTCTCGCAATCGGGCATGGTGCTGCACTGGCGGCACTCTCGCGACGCCGGCTGGAAGCGGGCGATGGTCATCAACGGCTCCGGCGCGGTGGCGACCGGCGTCGTCGCCGTGATCATCGCCTCGACCAAGTTCGTGCACGGCGCCTGGATCAGCTTGCTCGCCATCGCCGTGCTGACGGCGCTCTTCGCCGCCACCGGCGGCTACTACGAACGCGTCAAGCGCCGGCTTGCCATCGCCAGCGACGAACTGTTCATCGACATCGGCGCCCGCCGCAACAGCCAGCTCGTGCTCGTGCCGATCGACGACCTGAATCGCGCGACGGTACGCGCCGTGTCCTATGCGCGCTCGCTCTCGGACAACGTGACGGCGATCCACGTCACAGACGACCTCGATGAGGCGACGCATCTCCGCCGCGAGTGGGAGCACCACCTCGTCGACGTGCCGCTCGTCATCGTCGAGTCGGAGTACCGCTCGCTGGTCGGCCCTGTGCTGGCCTACGTCGACGCGCTCGACCGCCGCGACCCGGACGACGTGATCACCATCGTGCTGCCGGAGTATGTCGCGCGCTGGCCGTGGCAGCGCGTGCTTCACAACCAGTCCTCCGGCCGACTGAAGAAACACCTCCTGGCGCGGCCAAATACCGTCGTCATCGACGTCCCCTACCACGTCGGGTAGGCTTCGGCCTTCGCCTGTACCCTCGATGTAACAGCGCGCTACGATGAGGAGATCCAGGCCGTGCTTCGGGGAAGAGGAGCAGCGAGACGGCGCGCGCCGACGACGCCGCAGAGCGCCGGACTTATGCCAGACCGACAACCGCAGGACGACCACGATCCGGCCCAGCCGAGCCGCACGCCGAACAGTGGTAACGACCATCGCAGCGTCCGCCTGCCGCGCCGGGCATCGGCGCTTCCCGGCGTCGAGCAGGCCGCTGTCGTCCAGGGTGCGAAGCCCGGCTCGCGGTACGCCCGCCGCGTCCGCGAGCGCGAACGGCGGTTCCAGCCGGGCGAGGCCGGCACGATCCGCGCCACCGAGCGCGCCAGCGAGCCGCGCACCGGTGCGCAGAAGTTCTGGCGCCGCGTCCGGCGCGTGGTCGTCGGCTCGCCGATCTCGTCGGAGGAACTCGAGCACCAGCGGCTATCCAAGCTCAAGGCGCTCGCCGTCCTCTCGTCCGACGCCCTCTCGTCGAGCGCATACGCCACGGACGCCATCCTGCTCGCGCTGATCACCGCCGGCACCGGCGCCCTCACCAAGTCCATCCCGATCGCCGCGGCCATCGGCCTGCTGCTGCTGATCGTAGGCTTCTCCTATCGCCAGACGATCAAGGCCTACCCCAGCGGCGGCGGCTCCTACATCGTCGCGCGCGAAAACCTCGGCGACATCCCCGGGCTGAGCGCCGCCGCGGCGCTCTCCGTCGACTACATCCTCACCGTCTCCGTGTCGATCGCTGCGGGCGTCTTCGCGATCACCTCAGCCGAACCATCGCTGCACCCGATCGCGATCGAGCTTTCGGTCGGCTTCGTCGCCCTGATCACGCTGCTGAACCTGCGCGGCATCCGCGAGTCTGGCACGATCTTCGCCATCCCGACGTACGCCTTCATCATCGGCTTCAGCATCCTGCTCATCGGCGGCTTCGTGAAGCTGGCGATCGCGCCGGGGAAGGTGACGCCGCCCAGCGACCACGTCGTCGTCGGCACCGCCGGGCTCTCGGTCTTCCTGCTGCTGCGCGCCTTCGCCTCCGGATGCGCCGCGCTGACGGGCGTGGAGGCGATCTCGAACGGCATCCCGGCGTTCAAGAAGCCGGAATCGCACAACGCTGCGGTCACGCTCGGCTGGATGATCGCCATCCTTGGCGTCTTCTTCATCGGGCTGACGATCCTCGCGCACCAGTTCGGCGTGCTGCCGTCGCAGAAGGTATCGGCGCCGGCGCAGGTCGCCGGGTTCGTCTACGGCCGCACGCCGGTCTTCTACTACATCCAGGCGTCGACGGCGCTGATCCTGATCCTCGCCGCCAACACCAGCTACGCCGACTTCCCGCGTCTCGGCTCCATCCTGGCGAAGGACAAGTTCCTGCCGCACCAGTTCACCTTCCGCGGCGACCGCCTGGCGTTCTCGAACGGGATCATCGTCCTCGGCGTCGTCGCCTCGATCCTGCTGGTGATCTTCAGCGCCAACGTGGACCGGCTGATCCCGCTGTATGCGTTCGGCGTCTTCGTCGCCTTCACGCTCTCGCAGTCCGGCATGGTCGTCCATCACCTCCGCCTGAAGGAGCAGGGCTGGAAGCAGAGCATCGTCATCAATACGGTCGGCGCGATCACGACCGGTGTCGTCGCCGCGATCATCGGCGCGACGAAGTTCAGCGGCGGCGCCTGGATCAGCATGACGGCGATGCTCATCCTCGGCCTCACCTTCATGGCGATCCACAAGCACTACGCCGGCGTGCGCCAGAAGCTCGACGTGCCGCCCGGCACCGTCGTACTGCCGCACATCGCCCACGCCCAGGTCGCGCTCGTGCCCGTCGACGAGATCAACCGCGCCGTCCTCCGCACGCTCGACTACGCGCGCACGATCTCGCCGCATGTGACGGCGCTGCACATCACCGACGACCTCGCCGAGGGGCACCGGCTGCGCGAGCAGTGGGACGAGTCGATCGATGACGTCGAGCTCGTCGTCATCGACTCGCCCTACCGTTCATTCATCGCGCCGGTGCTCTCGTACATCGACGCGCTGGACCGGGCGGATCCGGCGGCGTACGTCACCGTGGTGCTGCCGGAGTTCGTCACCGCCTGGCCGTGGCAACGTTGGCTGCACAACCAGTCGGCGCACCGGTTGGGGAAGGCGCTGCGTGACCGCCCCAACACGATCATCGTCGAAGTGCCGTATCACCTGAACGCCGAGTAGGCGCGATGCATCATCACATTGGAGCGGCGGCGCGTAACCGGTAAACTACGCCCGCGATGCTCACCCGCCTGCGGTCGCTCAAGTGGAACATCATCGCGCCGGTGGCGCTCATTTCGCTCGCGCTCGTCGCCGTCCTCGGCTTCGACCTCGCGTACAGCGGCGAGGCCGAGCCGCCGCCGCTCGTCGGCGCTCTCGGCACGCCCATCCGCGGCACGCTCGTCCCGCCCACCGCGACGCCGGTCGGCGCCGGCCCGACCGTCGCCCCGCGGCCGACGGTGCCGGGCTCCGTCGCCGGCACGCCGGCGACGCGCGACGGCGTCCGCCGCAACTCGCTGCTGATCGCGCTCGACGGCTTCCAGAAGCTCAAGCAGCGGGATGGCAAGTTTCCCTCGACCACGGGCAACATCCAGACGCTCTGCGCCTTCAAGGACCTCGACGTCGGCTGCAAGCTGAAGGACGTCATCCCCGGCGGCGCCCCCGCCGACCCGCTCGGCAACCCTGTCGAGGACGGCTACTGGTACCAGTCCGATGGCAACTACGTGAAGCTGTACGCGGCGCTCGAAGAGGACATCCCGGCCGACCAGAAGTGCCCGACGGACAACGTCGACCTCAAGAAGAAGCCCAACCTCATCTGCATCCTCGGCCGGTAGCGGGCCCGCGGCTCAGCGCAGACACCCGTGGAGCGGCGGATATCGTCCCGGTGCGGCGAACCGCTCTTCGTCCCTCGAAACGGCGCGCGCCGTCCGTCGCCCGCCGGCACCGCTGCCATCGCTGCAGATGCAGCTTGCGGTCAGCGCGGCGTGCCGGGGATCGGGTCGACGGTCGGGTTCTTCGGCGCGCTGTTCGCGGGCGGCGCCGGCGTGCTGGTGGCGCCGCCGCCGGCGACCGGCATCGCGCCGGCGGCGTAGTACGCCCGCGCCTTCTGCTGGAAGAAGCCGCCGTCGTCGTCGGCGCTGATCGACGTGCCCGTGTTCCCGTTCATCGGCGGCGGGTTCGTCGTCCCGTCGTCCGCGGCGTCGCAGGCACAGGTCGCGCCGTCCGCGCCGCGGCCGAAGAGGAAGGCGATGACGCCGGCGTTCACGTACGCGCGTAGATTGCGACGCGAAGCGTCATCGAGCAGCCACTCGACGCGATTGTCCTGGTAGTGATCCCAAGTGTTGTTCATCGCGCGCATCTTCGTGTTGCCGAGGGGGATCTGCCACATGACGATGCGCGTGCGCGACCCGGCCGAGAAGTCGCCGAGGAAGCGCGCCAGCCGCGCGAAATCACCCGCATTGAACCACGAGGCGCCGTCGTCGCCGTTCTGGAACTGCTTGAAGGCGGCGTCGCGGTCGCTGAATTCGGCGAACGAGATGTCGAATCTCGTCCCCAGCGACAGGTAGAACCTGGATGCCCTCGCCGCCAGCGCATCGATCGTGGAGTTGCCGGGGTCGCTGTAGGTGATGTCGTTGCCGGTGCCCCAGCCGCTCATGTGATAGCCGATGAGGACGTTCGGGGCGTAGCTGTCGCGCAGCTTCTTGATCGCCTGTGCGAAGCCGGCGGCGTTGTCGGGAAGCCCCGACAGCTCGCTCAGCCCGGTCGCTGCGACCTTCGCCGGCACCGTCGCCGCATCGTCGCGCGACGACTTCTGCTCGATGTACCCCCAGAGGTCGGGCTCGACGTGCAGCACGACGGTCGTGTTGGGGAATGCGCCGGCGCGCTGGAAGAAGAGCTTCAGGTCGTTGAAGTACGCCGTCATCGTCGCCGTATTCTGCAGGTTGTCGGCGTTGCCCTTCGCCTCGCTCTCCTTGGCCCCCGGCAGAGATTGGCGCATCTGGTAATACGTGAACACCGGCACGATGCCGTTGCTCAGCGAGTCCTGGATGTACGTCGTGACGAAGGCGCCGTCCGGGGTCCACGTCGCCCAGCCCTCACCCGTGTTCACGCCGGCCGACAGGTACTGGTAGCGGAAGCCAAACGCGGCCCGCTCCTTCAGCGCCGCCGCGCCGCCCGGCGAGTCCGCCATCCCGAGTTGGACGGTCGTCGCCGGCCAGCCCGGCGGCAGCGGCGGCAACGCCTGCGTGCTCACAGGCGTGCCGGTCACCGGCGCGCCCGGCGTCGGGCGGTCAGAGGCGAGGGGCGGCTTCGCGCTCGACGAGCTACAGGCAGACAACAGCATCGCCGCGGCGATGACCCAGCGGCCGAGCCCCGGCGGCTCCCATCGACGCCACATATCTTCCCCTCACCCGGAACGCCGCCGCGGGCGTGACACGCGGCCGGCGCCGGCATCTGCCGTTCTCTTCCAACCCGTTCCGTGCCGTATGCCTTCTACCCCGGCCGTGGCAGAATGAAGGCGCGTCCGCGGAAGTTCGATTTTCGCACGAACGCGAGGTGCGCGCATGTCCCTGGAGCCGGTGCTCGGCGACGCCGACTACTGTTATCTGACCACGACGGGACGGGTGAGCGGCGAGCCGCATACGATCGAGATCTGGTTCGCGCTGCTCGGCGGCTCGGCCTACGTGCTCGCGGGCGGCCGTGAGCGGTCGGACTGGGTGAAGAACGCGCGGGCGAACTCCAGCGTGCGGCTGCGCATCGGTGACCGTCAGCGCGGACCGGTGTTCGACGCCCGCGCGCGCACCGACGTCGGCGGCGACGAAGAGGCGCGGGCGCGTCAGGCCGTCGCCGGCAAGTACCGCGCGCGTGGGCACGACGGGCTCGACGAGTGGGAGCGCGAGGCGCTCGTCGTCGCCATCGACTTGCAGCGCTGATGCCGAGCCCGCCCCCGCGCGGACGGCGGGCGGCGCTGGCGACGCTACTGCCGTTGCTTCCGCCGCCTGCGACCGACGTAGGGGCACACACTCGGGGCGCGATGCTACACTCGCGCCGGACGGAATCGCGCGGCAGCCGAGCCGGGTCGCTCGGGCACGCGGCGCGTTCGCCGTAGCGGGAGGCAGTGATGGCGCGCGTACGCCTGAACGAGACCAACGACCTGCCGGAAGACCAGCGCTGGCTCTTCGAGCGCATGGAGCAGCGTGGACCCGTCCTCAACATCTTTCGGGCGATGTCCCATAGCCCGGTGGCGATGCGCCACTTCATGCGCCTCGGCAGCTACTTCCTCGAAGAGGGGAAGCTCGACGCCGCTCTGCGCGAGCTCGCGATCCTGCGCGTCGGCCACGAGTGCGCCGCCCCGTATGAATTCGGGCAGCACATCGCCCTCGGGCGGCGCGCCGGCCTTACCGACGCCCAGATCCGCGGCGTCGGCGCGCCCAACGGCGCCCTCTTCGACCGCCGGCAGCTCAGCGTGCTGGCCTATGCCGGCGAGCTCACGGCCGAAGCATCGGCGTCCGATGCCACCCACGGCGCGGTGGCGTCGTTCCTCAACGACGAGGAGATCGTCGAGCTGACGATGCTGATCGGTTACTACAACCTCGTCTCGCGCACGCTGAACGCGCTCGAGGTCGAGCCGGAGGCGCGCCCGCAGGCCGACCTCGACGCCATCGGCTGGCCGCTGGAGCGCGGCTGACGCGAGCGGTGGCGCCGGAGCGTGATACCGCCTCCGGTGCTCTCACGACGCATGACGCTACTTCGCCGTGGGGCGCGTCGTCTCTCGCGTGCGCCGTGTCTCCATCCGGCGTCCAGGATTCATTGTGCGTCGTCGCGGGACGAGGATCGGGGATCGGCCGGAGCGTCGGCGAATCAGCGGGTGAGGAACTCCTCCGCGGCGCCCGGGGCGATCACGCCGGGCAGGACCGGCGTCGCCGTCGCCGGCGCCGCCGGCGACGCGCGCCCGGCGAGCGCGAAGAGCGCCGTCGCCAGCTGCTCGATGCTGTACGAACCGTGGCTGCGGTGCCCCAGCAGGGCCGAAACGTCGACGCTGTAGACGTTTCGGCGGCCCTCTTTGCGCCGCGAGATAATCCGATCCTCCTCCAGCGCACGTAAGATCGAGAGGGCGGCGCGCTCGGTGATGCCGACGTTGCCGGCGATCTCCCGCAGGGTCGACCGGCGATGCTCCGTGATGTGGATCAGCACGAGCGCGTGATTGGTGAGCAGGCCCCAGCGTGTAGTCACTTCGACGCCTCCCGGCGGGGAACGACGTTGTTGACAGGCCGGTAACTATAGAAATACAATACTAGTAATTCGATTCTGGAAACGAGGATGTTACGATCTGGTTCCAGCTTCCTGCGTCCGGCATTCGAGTTCCTAGTTAGCCCGAATCCGGCCGTACTGTCAAGCGCCACATCGGATCTCACCAGAACGAACTTGGATGATCGCGCGCAGCAGCCGTACTGCGCGCCCGGGGAGCGATAAGGCGGCGGGCCGCGCCTGCGGGCGCGAAAGGAATGCGAGCAGGATGCTCATCTTGGTACGCAAAGTCCAACAATCCATCTGGATCGAGGGCGACATCTACGTGAAGGTGCTCAGCGTTGAGCGCGACCGTGTCAAGCTCGGCATCACCGCGCCCGACCACGTCAAGGTCATGCGTGAGGAGCTCTTCGGCGACGGCGATAGCCGCCAGCTGGCCGGCGGCCAGACGAACGGCACGCACCGGGCTGCTTCGTAGGCCGACGCGTACGCTGGCCGTGACCGGCGGCGCGCACAGTCGCGACGGCCGCCTGGCAGGTGAAGCGGAAGCTGGCTGGCTTGAAGCCCGAAGGCCAGCACGGGGGCTCGTGCCCCGATCAGCTCCGTGACGCGCCGTCCTGCCGCCGGCCCGAACGGACGGTCTCCACTCCCCACGACGTGGAGACGCGCCGGGAGAGAGTCTTCGCTCGACCATCGGTGCCCGGCACTTGACCGCGGACGGCGGATCACTGCTGCTCGACGACGGCGATCCCGAGCATCCCGGGGCCGCCGTGGACGCCGAGCACCGGGCCGAAGCGCCCCGTCATCAGCCGCGCGTCCGGCCGCGCCTCCTGCGCCCGCTCCGCCAGCTGCGCGGCGTCGTCGGGCGTGGTGGTGTGCAGGATGGCGATCTCGCTCACCCGCTCGAAGCGCGTCGCCAGTGCCACCAGCTCGTCGAGCGCCTTCCCCCGCGACCGCACGCGCGTCAGGGGATGCGCTTCGCCTTCCTGGACGGTGAGGATCGGCTTCAGCCGCAGCAAGCCGCCGACGAACGCCTGCGCCCGGCCGATGCGGCCGCCGCGTCGGAGGAAGTCCAGCGTCTCGAACGCCACCGCCACGTGCACCCGCCGCGCTGTCGACTCCGCCGCCGCCACGCACTCGTCGCGCGACTTCCCTTCGGCCGCCGCGCGCGCCGCCGCCAGCACGCACAATCCCATCCCCATCGAAGCGGAGCCGCTGTCGACGACGCTGATCCGCTCCGGCGCCACTTCGGCCGCCGCCGCGCGCGCGGTGTTCACCGTGCCGCTGAACTTGTGCGAGAGATGCACCGAGACGACATCGCCGCGCGACGCCAGGTGCCCGTAGGCGTAGCGGAACAGCGCCGGCGGCGGCTGTGACGTCGTCGGCAGGACCTTCGACTGCCCGAGCCGTGCGTAGAACTCGTCCGCGTTGAGATCGATGCCGTCGCGATACTGCTCGCTGCCAAAGGCGACCGTCAGCGGCACCACGTCGATTCGCAACTCCTCAACGGTCTCGCGAGGGATGTCCGACGTGCTGTCTGTGACGACCCGCACCGCCACTACTCGACGCCGATCAGATACGGATACTGAGGCTGGCCGCCGCGCACGACCTCGACCTCGCATCCATGCGCCTCGCGCAGTTGCGCCGCCAGCGCCTCCGCCGACGCCTGGTCGACGTCGGCGCCCCGGTACAGGGTGACGAGAGCGTCGCGGCGACCGGCGATCATCCGGGCGACAGCCGCCCGCGCCGCGGCGCCGATCTCGTCCTCCACCGCCGCGAGCACGCCATCGACCAGCGCGATCGCCTGGCGCGCGCGAACGGCGCGACCGTCGACGTTGGTTGTGCGCACGGCGCGCGTCACCTCGGCGCTGCTCACGGCATCGATCGCCTCCATCATCGCCGCGATCGCAGCGTCGGCCGGCGCCTCGCCGTTGAGCGCGACGAGCGCGGCGACGCCCTGCGGCACGGACCGCGCCGGCAGCACGTCGGCGCGTACGCCTCGCTGCGCCGCCGCCTCGGCGGCCTGCCGCGCCGCCAGCACGATGTTGGGGTTGTCCGGCAGCACCACCACGCGCGCCGCACCCGTCGCCACGATCGCCTCGGCGATCTCACCGGCGCTGGGGTTCATCGTCTGGCCGCCGCGGACGACGGCGCCGGCGCCGAGCGAGCGCAGCAGTGCTTCGATGCCGTCGCCGGCGGCGACCGCGACGACGGCGATCCGGTCTGCGGACCGCGCGTCGGGCAGCGGCGCCGACGAGCGCCCGGCGAGCGCCTCGAGCTGCGCCTGCATGTCGTCCGCCTTCTCGTGCGATACGGCGCCGAGCGTGCGCGCGTAGGCGAACAGCGGCGCTGGGTCGGCGGTGTGGATGTGGACGCGCGCGGTCGTCTCGCCGCCGATCACGAGCACGCTGGTGCCCATCGTGGAGAGCGAGCGACGCAGCGCCTCACGGTCGACGACCGGCGCGGTGAGGACGAATTCGGTGCAGAAGCCGGCGCCGCCGTCGCCGTGCAGGCGCCGCTTCGCCGCCAGCCACGAGGCATCGATGCGGCCGCGCGCGATGGTCACGTCCGCCGGTTCGCCGTGGAGCGCGGCCGCCATGCCGGCGAGCAGCACGTAGAAGCCCTGAGCGCCGGAGTCGACCACGCCGGCTTCCTTCAGCACGGGTAGCAGGTCCGGGCTGTCGGCGACCGCTTGCCGCGCGGCCTCGGCCGCCGACGCCAGCGCAGCAACCGTGGCATCGCCGGCGGTCGCGGCGCCGCGCGCCGCCCGCGCGGCCTCAGCCATAGCTGTCAGGATCGTGCCTTCCCTGGGGGCGGAGATCAGGCGATAGGCGCCATCGCGGCCGCGCTCGAACGCCGCCGCCAGCGCGACCGCGTCGAGCGTCTCGTCGTCGGGCATCGCGGCGAAGCCGGCGAGGAATTGCGAGAGGATGACGCCGGAGTTCCCCTTCGCGCCCATCAGCGCCGCGTCCGAAGCCGCCCGCGCGACCTCGCGAGGGCTGCCGGCGGCCGCGGCGACGGCAGCGCCGGCGGCGGCGCGCATCGTCATCGACATATTGGTGCCGGTATCGCCGTCTGGCACCGGAAAGACGTTGATCACGTTGATCGCGTCGGCCTGCTCCGCCAGCGCTGCAGCGCCGCGCGCGAGCGCGCCGGCGAGTGCCTCGCCATCGATCGTGGTGACGGGCCGCGAGGACGCCGGGCCGGCGTCCTCTGGGGCGGAGCGAGGTTGGGGAAGCGCCATCGGGAGCGGGTTGCCTCTGCTGCGATACGCCCGTTATAGTGACGTGGCCCGATTCTAACACGCGTAATAGCGTCACAGAGGTAACGACAGCATGCCTGCGATCTGCGCAGTCTGCGGCAAAGGCACAACGTTCGGCCGCAACATCCGCCACCAGCACTCTGGCCGCTGGGTGCGCAAGGCGCCCCGCACCAACCGCACCTTCCGCCCGAACCTCCACAAGCAGATCGTCCATGTCGGCGGCGATTCCGTCCGCATCAAGATCTGCACCCGCTGCCTCCGCAGTCAGACCAAAGCCCGGGCCTGACCTTCGCCGCGCCGCGTTGTCGGCCGGGAGAGACCCTTCGCTTCGCGTGAGGATGACACGGCACAGACGCTCCCTCTGAGTCGACCTGCGGCTCCCATCGTCCCCGACCGGCATCCGGCCTCCGACCTCCATCACTCCGCAGTTGCGTCCGTCTGCGGTGCAGCGCGTCCTTCAGCTACCGTGGATCTGCCGAGCGGAGCCGCCACAGCTGCGCCAGCGTCAGCACCACCAGCAGCACGACGAACAGCGCCAGCACGATGATGCCGGCCAGCTCAGCCGGCCCGCGGATGGCCTTCCAGTGTGATCCCAGCAGGGCGCCCAGCGCCACGAAGGCGGCGCACCACACGAACGACCCGGCGAAGGTCACCGCCAGGAACTCCGCCGGCGGCACACGCAGCACGCCCGCGACGAAGCCGACGTACGTCCGCACGACCGGCAGCATGCGCGCGACGAACAGCGCCAGCGTCCGATGCGCGCGCATCCGGCGCTCGGCCGCGTCGATGTCCGCCTCGTCGATCAGCAGATAGCGGCCGTAGCGGCGTACCAGCGGCCGGCCGCCGCGCCGCCCGGCGGCGTAGAGCAGCCCGGATCCCAGCGTGTTACCCGCGGCGGCGATGGCGCTGAGAGCGAGCACGCCGGGCACGCCCAGGTGATGGTCGCGCACAACGAGCCAGCCGCCGACCGGCAGGATCACCTCGCTGGGCAGGTGGATCGCCATGCTCTCCCCGGCCATCAGGCCGAAGACGAGCAGCCACTGAACTGGATAGTCCGCGCGCCGCAGCGGATAGTAGACGGCGACGACGCCGGTGCCGCCGATCAGCGTCGTAAGGCCGACTCCGGCGAGCCCGACCGCCAGCCGGTACAGCGCTGCCTGCTTCACGGCTCCGGTGGCGTTCGCCTGCTGCGGCGCATCGGTCACAATTGAGGCTACCGAATCGCTACGGAGGAGACGACCAGCCGATGATGCGCATTGGCCTCATCAGCGACACCCACTACCCGGAGGCCGGACCGCTCTGGGATGACGCCTATGAGCGCCTTCGCGCGTCCGACCTCGTCCTGCACGCCGGCGACCTGCACGTCGTCGAGGTGCTCGACTGGCTCGAAGAGCGCTGCGGCGTGCCGGTGCTCGGCGTGCGCGGCAACGGCGACGACGGCGGCGGCGGCCGTCCGCTCTGCGCCGCAGATCCGCGCCTCAAGCGGGCGCAGCTGCTCGACGCCGAGGGCCTGCGCATCGGCATGGTGCACGATGGAACCCTGCCCGAGTGGCCGCCGCACCGCACGCTCGAGACGATCATGCAGCATGAGTTCGGCGGGCCGGTCGATGTCTTCGTCCACGGCCACACGCACGTACCGGTCGTCGAAGAGCTGCGCGGCGTCCTGCTCGTGAACCCCGGCAGTCCCACGTATCCCCGGAACATGGATCGCAGCCCCGGCACGATCGGCTTCCTCGAGCTCGACCGCGGCCGCGCGCGGGCGTGGATCGAACAGCTGGAGTAGCGTCGACGACGCTACGCCGCCGGCTGCGCCCGGTCGCCGTAGCGCGCCCGCAGCGCAGCGATGTCCGCCTGTGTCAGCTGCTGCGGGCAGCTCGATGTCTCCGCTTCCATGATCGCCGGCGCGGGCAGATGGTTCAGGCCCAGGAAGTGCCCCGTCTCGTGCAGGAGCGTGCTGTACAGGCAGCGCTCTGAGCGGAACTCTCGCGGCGCCGACTTCTCGATGATGATGTCTGCCTCGACCAGCTTCACCGGGTCCTCCGGCCGGCAGTTCGCCCGGCACTCGGAGTACGTGGTCTCCGTCAGGCCGGCCTCGGTCACGCGCGACCCCGGCGGCGGCGACCCCGGCGGCGTGCCGAAGCCAATCTCGTTCACCTCATCGCCGTCGACGATGCCGTCCGTGCAGGTGCCGTCGTCGACCGTCGGCACGCCCCACGCCGCGAACGCGCGCTCGACCAGCTGCTGAAACGTCGCCACGTCGACGAACCCGTCCTCGCCCTGCGCGATACAGTAGCGCACCGGCAGCTGGGCCCATCGACGCAGCGCCTGCGGGTTCGGCGGCAGCTCCGGCGTCGGCGTCGCTGTGGGCAGCGGCGACGCTGTCGGGGTGAAGGTCGGGCCGGGGGTCGCCGTCGGTTCGCCGACGATCGCGTCGCGCAGGGTGCGTGCGTGGTCGAGCGCCGGGCCGCCGAAGCCGAGCGCAAGGGCGACGACGCCGAGCGCGACGCTGGCGACGGCGAGGAACCGCATCACGCGGACACGCGCGGCGCTGCGGCGGCGCTCGCAACCCGACGTTGGCCCTCCGGGCAGTGCGCCAGCAGAGGGCAGCGCGCGCACGAAGGGACCGCGCGGCAGCGCGCCTTCGCGTGCAGGACGATATAGGCGTGGTAGCGCCGGAAGTACGATGCGTCTTCCGCCGGAAGCGCCTGCTCGAACCAGCGCTGCCAGACCGCGTAGGCAGCCCCCTCTGGCCCCAACCCGAGGCGCCTGAAGAGGCGCTGTGCGTAGGCGTCCACCTGGAACACACGGTGTCCCGCGCCGTAGAGCGCGATGGCATCCGCCGTCTCCGGGCCGATGCCGTGCGTGGCCAACAGCAGTGCGCGCAGCTCGGCCGCCGGCCGCGCGTAGAACCGGTCGAGCCCGCCCGCCTCGACGGTCAGCGCCGCCAGCGCGCGCACCCGCCGCGCCTTGATCGTCGGCATCCCGCTGACCCGCACGAGCGCGACGAGCGTCGCCTCCGGCATCGACGCGAGCGTGGGGCCGTCCAGTGCGCCGGCCGCGCGCAGATGCGCCAGCGCGCGCTCCGCGTTCCGCCACGTCGTGTGCTGCACGAGCACGGCGCCGACCGGCACATCGAACGGGTCCCGCACGCGCGCCGCCGACCAGTGCCATGCGGCGTAGTCGTAGGTCTGCGCCAGCATCTCGAAGACGGTGCGCAGCCGCTCCGATGACGAGCGGCCTGCCGCGCTCGCAAGGGCGCCCGGGCGCAGTCGCTCGCACGATCGGACCGCGGGGGCTGTGACCTCTGCTCTCGGGCCTCCCGGGGCCATGGCGCTACGGCGCAACACCGGCGTACGTCCAGAAGCTCGGGTCGACGTTCTGTCCCCCGGCGACCAATTCCCAGTGCAGATGCGGCCCCGTCGAGAGGCCGGTCGAGCCGGCGGCACCCACCTGCTGCCCCTGTCGCACGCCCTGGCCGACGGCGACGTCGATCCGGGAGAGGTGGCTGTAGGCCGTGAAGACGCCGAGGCCGTGGTCGATGATCACCGTCAGTCCGCGTGCATAGAGGTCGGCTGCGTACGCCACCCGCCCGGACGCCGCGGCGCGCACCGCCGTGCCGGCATCGACGGCGATGTCGAGGCCGCTGTGGTGGCTGCCGACGGGGCCGCCATTATAGCTTCGCGCCCCGCCAAACGGACTCGTCACGCCGCCGCTCACGGGCAGGATGAACGGCGTCTCCCACAGCTTCTGCGGGATGTACTGGCGAAAGACGCTCTGGCGGATGTTCTCTTCCTTCACGGCGTCACCCGGGTTGAGGAATTGATTCGCGCTGGCTGGCAGGTCGATGTTCTCGACCGGGAAGCTGCTCGCCGTCACGTTGATCGTCGCGCTGCGCGTCGCAGCCACGGCGCCGCTCGCGCCGTACGTCCGCACCGTCAGCGTGTAGGCGCCGACGGGGGTGTCGGCGCTGGCGCCGATCGGCAGCCAGAAGTCGCCTTCGTCCGCCAGCATCGTCGTCGTCTTTCGCAGGAAGGTCGCATCGGCGCTCGCCGCGCCGGCGCGGGGAATGCGCACGATGAGCGTGCGCGCCTGCGCCAGCGTCATGCTGTCGGCCAGGTACGGGTTGTCCGCCGCCGCCGATGGGGGCTCCGGGGTGGGCGTGGGCGTCGGCGGCACCGGCGTCGGCGTGGCAGTCGGCGTGTCGGTGACCGTCGGCGTCATCGTCGACGTCTGCGTCGCGGTGCTCGTCGGCGTCTTCGTCGCCGAGGCGCCGCCGACGATGCCGCAGCCGGTCATCGTGGCGGCGAAGAAGAGCGGAGCGAGCGCGAAGGTCAGGAGGCGGAGCGCGCGAGGCACGGCGCAGTATATCGCCCGGGTCCGCTGACGCCTCATCAATCTGTCCGGCCTGCGACGACGCCCAGGGATAGCCCACGACAGGCAGCAGAGGCAGGCGCAGCGTCGCCGATTAGTCCGCGGCCGGCACCGGCACCGCCGCGGGCAGCATCGCCGGCTGGGTCGCGTACCGGCCGAGCCGCCGCCCGCGGCGCGCCTGCGTCTGCTGGTGCGCGACGATGAGCAGCAGCGCCACGAACAACATCAGCGCGGCGATCTTGAAGGGCGCCAGCGGCCCCCAGATGCCGCCGATGACGCCGCCCAAGCCCTGGCCGGCGGCGACCCCCAATCCCTGCAGCGCGGTCAACGCACCCAGCCAGGCGCCGCGCGCGCCCGTGTCCGTCGCGTCGAGCGCGGCGGCGCTCCACGCCGGCACACTGATCGCCGCGCCCAGCCCGGCCAGCACGACCAGCGGGACGACGACCAGCGGGTTCGGCGTCAGCGTCAACCCGAAGATCGAGATCGCCGTCACGAAGAGCCCGAGCATCATCGGCACGTGCCGCTTGAAGCGATCCGCCACGCGCGTATAGCGCCAGAAGACGTACGCCGCCAGCGCCGCCGGCACGGGAAAGAAGATCGCCAAGGTCGACATCTTCACGCGCAGGAACTCGCTCACGTAGGCGCCGATCATCGGTGTGTGAAGGCTGCTCCCCAGCGTCAGGAAGACGACGATGATCGCCAGCGCGCCGATCCCCGGCCTCCACTCGCCGTGGTCCGGCGCCGCCGTCGCCTGCGGTGCGGGCGCTTCCACGCACGGCCCGGCGCGATAACAGCCGCCGCGCGCCACCATCAGCAGCGCGAGCGCGTTGAAGCCGATGCACAGCCAGAACACCGCGCCATACGTCACATAGTCCACCAGAAGGACGCCCGCGAAGGTCCCCAGGCCCACACCGGACATGTGCGCGACGTTCAGCAACGTCATCGTCCGGTTGCGCCCGCTCGCGGGCATCGTCTCGCCGACGTGCGCCATGAACGCCGGCCACATCGTCGCGGCGCCGATGCCGAGCACCGCAGAGAACGCGAGGAAGGCCTTCTCGTTCGGCACGGCCATCATCAGCCAGAGCGCCGGCACGCTGATCGCCACGCCGAAGAGCATCGTGATCCGCCGTCCGACGCGGTCCGAGAGCCAGCCCGCGGGCGCCTGCACGACGAACTTCGCGATGCCGTACGTCGCCATCGCGTAGCCGCTGTAGGCCAACCCGGCATGGAGCTGCTGGGGCAGGTATTGCTGCACCAGTGACAGGAAGTAGATGCCGACGAACGCCTGCCAGAGGAACATCACGGCCAGCAGCTGGAACAGCCGCCGGCGTTCGTCGCCCATCGCGATCCTGCGAGTCTGCATCATCCCCACTTCCCCTCTAGGAGCGGCCGCTTCCCCGGATATCCGTCGATTGATCTATCGACTTCCGGGAAACGCGCCAGTAGCGTGCGGCGCCGCATCGGCTTCCGCCTGCCGGCTGCGCGCCACGACGATCGCGCCGAGCGCGGCCGCTCTCTCCCCCAACTCGCCTTCGACGATCCGTACGTCCGCATAGGACTGCGCGAAGCTTCGCGCCCGCGCCGTCTCGAGGGCCGGCCCCAAAAGGGCATCGCCCATGTTCGTCAGTCCACCACTCAGCACGATCGCCTGCGGGTTAAAGGCGTTGACGATGCTCGCCAGCCCCATGCCGAGATAGTGACCCGCTTCACGAATGATACCGTATGCCTCCGCCTCCCCCTGTTGCGAAGCCATGAACACGGTCTCCGCGCTCAGCGGTGGGTTGTGCTCGGCCAGCCGCGCCGTCCGTGGCAGCCCACCCTCGCCGATCAGCTCCCGGGCGCGGGCGGCGATCGCCGTCCCCGATGCAAACGCCTCCAGGCAGCCGACATGGCCGGCGCCGCAGGACGGCCCCTTCCGCGCGACCCCGATGTGCCCGACCTCGCCCGCCGCGCCCGATGCGCCCGCGTACAGCCGGTCGTCAACGATGATGCCGCCGCCGATGCCGGTGCTGATCGTGACGTAGAGCAGATGCCGGAACCCGCGTCCGGCGCCGAGGCGATGCTCGCCGACGCAGGCGCAGTTGGCGTCGTTCTCGAGCGTGAACGGCACGCCGGTGCGCTCGCGCAGCAAGCGGGCCAGTGGCACGTCGTGCCAGCCGGGCAGGTTCGGCGGCTCGGTGATCTCCCCCGCGCCGACGTCGATCGGACCCGGCGCCGAGACGCCGCCGGTGGCGATCTGGTCGAGCGCGACGCCGGCGTCCGCCGCGGCCGCCTTCAGCGCGCCGGCGATGCGGCCGATGACCGCTTCCGGGCCTTCGGTCGCCAGTGTCGGGACGCGCTGCGAGCCGAGGGTCACGCCCTCGGCGTCGGCGACCAGCACCAGGATCTTCGTGCCGCCCAAGTCGACGCCGGCGTAGTATCGCCCGCTCATGCCGACGCCTCGCGGTCGCGCGCGATCTCGTCGGCGCGTGCCGTGAGCGCTGCGTCGTAGAGCGCCAGGTACTGACCGGCGGCGCGGTCCCACGACCAGTCCTGCCGCATCCCGCGTTCCTGCAGTGCGCGCCAGCCTGCACCGTCGCCGTAGGCTGCGATGGCGCGCTCGCAGCAGCTGCGGAGTGCTTCGGCGCTCGCGTCCTCGAAGACAAAACCGGTGCCGCGGGTCAGCGATGCATCGGCGTCCTCGACCGTATCGGCGAGGCCGCCGGTCCGCCGCACGAGCGGCACGGCGCCGTAGCGCAGGGCGATCAGCTGACCCAGGCCGCACGGCTCGTAGCGCGACGGCATCAGGAAGATGTCGCAGCCGGCGTAGATGCGCTGCCCCAGAGGCGGGTCGAAGTCCAGCCGCACCCGCACGCGTTCCGGGTAGCGCTCCTGCAGCCGCGTCAGCATGTCTTCGACGACCTGATCTCCCGTCCCCAGCACGACGAGCTGCGCCGCCCGCTCGGCCAACAGCGACTGGAACGCCGCGGCGACGAGATCGATGCCCTTCTGGGCAAAGAGGCGCGTCACCACGCCGAAGAGCGGCGCGCCTTCGTCCGCCGGCAACCCCACCTCGCGCTGGAGCGAGCGCTTGTTCCCGGAGCGCGCATCGAGCGATGTCACGTCGTACGTGCGCGCGATCGCCGGGTCTGTCGCCGGGTTGAATTCCTCGTAGTCGATGCCGTTGACGATGCCCGAGAGGTCATCGGCCCGCGCGCGCAACAGCGCATCGAGCCCGGCGCCGTACTCCGGTGTCAGGATCTCGCGCGCATAGGTCTCGCTGACGGTGTTGATCTTGTCCGCGTGCAGGATGCCCTGCGCCATGCCGCTGTACGCCGTCTCGATGTCGATATCCGGCGGCAGCGCCAGTTGCCCGGCGCCGATGCCGTAGTGTTCGGCGAAGCCGCGATCGAAGTCGCCGCGCAGCGCGAGGTTATGGATGGTGTAGACGCGGCCGGCGGCGTCCCAGACGTGCGGCGCCGCGGCGAGGCGCGAGAGCAGCATCGCCGCGTGCCAGTCCTGCGCATGCACGACCTCCGGCCGGAAGCCGAGGTGCGGTGCGCAGGCGAGCAGGGCATCACAGAAGAAGAGCGTGCGGTCGCGGTCGTCGTCGTAGCCGTAGACCTGCGGGCGCTCGAAGTAGTGCTCGTTCTGGATCAGGTACACGGGCACGCCGCGCAGCTCCGTGTACCACAGGTCGACGCGCTGCTCGCTCGTCGCCCAGGGCACCTTCACATCCGTTAGCACGCGCTTCGCATCGAGCCGCTTGCGGTCGATCGCGCCATGCAGCGGCATCGCCACGCGGACGTCGGCGCTGCGCATGCGCAGCGCCCGGGGCAGCGAGCCGGCGACGTCACCGAGGCCGCCGACCTTCGCCAGCGGGCTCATCTCAAACGATGCGAAGAGGGCTTTCAAATCGAGATCCTGCGTGACGCGGATGCGTCATTAGGTGTATCGAATTTGGGCCGGGCGCGGCAAGCGAACGATGCGCGCGGAGTCGTCAGAACGCATGATGCCGCGACCGGCGCGCGACGCGACGGACGCCATGCGCTGCGCCTCGCGTCACATCACCAGCACGCCGCCGCCCTCTTCGACGCGGCCGATCACCGCGCCCGGCAGCCCGTCTGCCGCGAGGCGCGCCACCATGGCCACGGCCGCCGCCGGCGGCAGCGCCACGAGCAGGCCGCCCGATGTCTGTGGGTCGTATAACAGATGCTCGAGCGCCGGATCCAGTGCCTTCGCGACGGCGACTCGTCCCGCCAGCCCCTCGCGGTTCCGCCCGCCGCCGCGGGTCACGATGCCCTCGCCCGCATGCGCGAGCGCGCCCGGCAGCGCCGGCACCCGTCCCGCATCGATCACCACGCGCACGCCGCTCCGCGAGGCCACCTCGCTCGCATGACCGAGCAGGCCGAAGCCCGTGACGTCCGTCATCGCGTGCGCGTTGGCCTCGCACGCCAGATGCGAGGGATGCCGGTTGAGGGCGAGCATGCTGGCGACGGCGGCATCGAGCTGGCCGCGGGCGTCGCGGTCGTCGCGCGCTGCCGTCAGGACGATGCCCGTGCCGAGCGGCTTGGTCAGCACCAGCGCATCGCCCGGGAGCGCGCCCGCCTTGGCGATGACGCGGTTCGGATGGACGCTGCCGGTGACGGCAAGCCCGTACTTCGGCTCCGCATCGTAGAGCGTGTGCCCGCCGGCGATGACGCCGCCGGCCTCGGCCACCTTCTCCGCGCCACCGGCGATGATGCGCGCCAGGATCGCCGGGTCGAGCTCCTCGGGGAAGGCGGCGATGTTGAGCGCCAACAGCACCTCGCCGCCCATCGCGTAGACGTCGCTCATCGCATTGGCCGCGGCGATGCCGCCGAACTGCCGTGCGTCGTCGACGACAGGCGGGAAGAAGTCCACCGTCTGGACGATGGCCAGATCGTCGCTCAGGCGGTACACGGCCGCATCGTCCGGCCCGTCCAACCCGATGAGCAGGTCGGGGAAGGCGGAGGCGGCGAAGGTATCGGTGATCGGACGCAGGACCTGCGCCAGCGTGGCGATGCTCGCCTTGCCGGCTCAACCAGCGCAGGACGCCAGGCTTGTCAATCGCACCTCATCGCGCGTCACGATGCATCACCCCCGTTCGGCGCCGGCGTGGCGCAGGGGCAGCGTATCGGCAGCGGCGCTGCCCGTCGATGCGCCGCGGATCGGCGGCGGAGGTGAGGATCGGCCCGCAGATTCGGACTCCACATAATCAGCCGACTTTTCGGCCAGTCGCGGCGCAATTGTTATGCGCAGGGGGTTCTCACACGGCGCCGCGCAGTGTAGGGTAGGCGACGGCCAGCCATGAGCGGCCTTCGAGGCACCGGCAGCGCTACCCCGCCGCGCATCTCCCATCGGTGCCGCCAGCCATCATCGTCGCAGACGCCGGCGCCAATTGCCGCGCCCTGGCAAAGGAAGCTGAACGATGCCTCATCACGCCCGCATGGACCCGCGACGACCCGGCGTGACATCGCCGCGCGCCGCCTTCGTGCCCGCGTCCCTCGCGCCCGACATCTCTTGCCTGCGACGCCAGATTTCCACGCGGGCGCCGATTCTGAGCACAGAGGGGAGTTGGTAGCCATGACACGCATCCGCCGCATCCGTCGCATCCGATTAGCGCTGCCGTTGCTCGCGCTGCTCTTGCTCGGCGGTCTGGCTGTCTTCACGGCCTGCACGCCGGAAGCGAACGCCGAGCTGAAGACCTACAGCGGCATCAACGCCATCCGGGTCAAGAACGGGTTGCCGCCGCTGACGCCCGATGCCGCGCTCGTCAACGTCGCGCGCATCCGCAGCCGCGACATGGCGGCGAACAACTACTTCGGCCACGTGCCGCCGAACGGCTGCAACTACGTCTGCCTGATGGACCAGAACGGCGTCGCGCGCGCCTGGGCGGGTGAGAACATCGCCTGGAACACCTACGACTGGGCGCAGACCGCGGACGTCGCCGTACAGATGTGGGGGACGAGCCCGCCGCACCTCGAGAACATCCTGAACTGCCACTACACGCGCTTCGGCACGGGCGTGGCGAAGGCAGCGGACGGCAAGGTGTACTACACGATGATCTTCGAGGGGAACCGCGCCTGCTGAGCGCGCCCTGAGCGCTGCTTCGAACAGCACGGAGGCCGCCCCGGCGAGGGCGGCCTCTGGCGTACGCACGCTGCCGCGTCGCGGACGCGGTCTCGCCCGGCGCGATGCTCGTCGGGCGAGCGGGGATCCGACGTGCCCGCGCATCCGTGCACCGGTCCCGTCATCGTCGTCCGGAGTGGGGCCTTCCAGCTGCCGGGCCAGCCCGCCCGTTCGACGCAATCGCCGCCGCCTGTCACACTGCCAGCGATGCCCCCCGATCAGCGCACGCTCGACCACCTCTCGCTCTCGCGCGACGAGTACGCGCGCATCGTCGACCTCCTCGACCGCGAGCCGACGGATGTCGAGCTGGGCATGTTCGGGGCGCTCTGGTCCGAGCACTGCGGATACAAGAACAGCCGCCCGCTGCTGAAGACCTTCCCCGGCGACGGTACAGCCGTACTGACCAAGGCCGGCGAGGAGAACGCCGGCGTCGTCGACATCGGCGACGGGCTCGCCGTCGCATTTAAAATCGAGTCCCATAACCACCCGTCGGCGATCGAGCCGTACGAGGGCGCGGCCACCGGCGTCGGCGGCATCGTCCGCGACATCTTCGCGATGGGCGCGCGGCCGATCGCGCTGCTCGACTCGCTGCGCTTCGGGCCGCTGCAGCCGGATGCCGAGACGCCGCGGGAGGTGGCGGCGCGCAACCGGCACCTCTTCACAGGCGTCGTCGCGGGCATCGCCGGCTACGGCAACTGCATCGGCATTCCCACGGTCGGCGGCGAAGTCGGCTTCTCGCCGTCGTATTCCGGCAACCCGCTGGTGAACGCGATGTGCATCGGCGTCGGGCGGATCGACCGGCTCGTCAAGGCGCGCGCCGATGGTCCGGGCAATCTGCTGATGCTCGTCGGCGCCGACACCGGCCGCGATGGCATCCACGGCGCCACGTTCGCCAGCGTCGAGCTCGATGAGTCGTCGGCGGAGCGGCGGCCCGCGGTGCAGGTTGGCAATCCGTTCCTCGAGAAGCTGTTGATGGAGGCGTGCGTGCAGCTCACCGGGGAGCATGGCGACTGGATCGTCGGCCTGCAGGATCTCGGCGCGGCGGGACTGACGAGCGCGAGCGTCGAGTGTGCCGCCAAGGCGGGCACCGGCATCATCGTCGATGTCGCCAAGGTGCCGCGGCGTGAGTCCGGCATGACGCCGTACGAGGTGATGCTGAGCGAGTCGCAGGAGCGTATGCTCGTTATCGTCAAGCCGCAGCATGAAGCCGACGTGCGGGCTCACTTCGAGCACTGGGAGCTGCACTGCGCGACGATCGGCATCGTCACCGACGACCGGCTCGTCCGCATCCGCGACGGCGACGTCGAGGTCGCCCGCGCCGAAGCGCGGCTGATGACGGACGCCCCGGCGTACGTGCGCGACGCCGAACGGCCGCGCTGGCTGTCGGACTTGCAGGCGTTCGACTTCGCGACGCTACGGAACCTTGGTTCAGGAGACGGCCGTGTTGACGGCGCGAAGCCGCATTCTGGAAGCTCGACTCGAGGAGCGTCCGGGCCAGCAGGCGGCGTCCGGCGCACAGAATCCGGCCCGGGCCCGCGTCCAGACGACGTGCTGCTGGCGCTACTCGCATTGCCGGAGATCGCGTCGAAGCGCAGCGTCTGGCGCCAGTACGATCATCAGGTCGGCACGAACACGGTCGTCGGGCCGGGCAGCGATGCCGCGGTCATCCGGATCAAAGGCACGGCGAAGGCGATCGCCGCCAGCACCGACGGCAACGCGGCGTACACGTACCTCGACCCCTATGCCGGCGGCGCGATCGCCGTCGCAGAGGCGGCGCGCAACGTCGCCTGCAGCGGCGCGCGGCCGCTGGCGATGACGAACTGCCTCAACTTCGGCAATCCGGAGAAGCCCGCAGCGTACTTTCAGCTGAAGGAGGCGATCCGCGGCATGGCCGATGCCGCCCGCGCGCTCGCCGTGCCGGTGATCAGCGGCAACGTCAGCCTCTACAACGAAGCGAACGGCGAGGCGATCTGGCCGACGCCCGTCGTCGGCGTCGTCGGCCTGCTCGAGGACGCCGCGCGCGCCGTGCCGTCGCGCTTCTGCTGCGAAGAGGCGCTCGTCTTCGCTGTCGGCGCCGAGCCGGAGACGAGCGACCTCGCCGGTAGCGAGTACCTGCGGCTGACGCAGGGCCGCGTCGCCGGCCGGCCGCGCATCGACCTCGCCGTCGCGGAGCGGCTGCAGCGGTTGCTGCTCGCCGCCGCGTCGGAAGGACTGCTGCGGTCGGCGCACGACGTCTCGACGGGCGGCCTCGCCGTCGCGCTCGCGGAGTGCTGCCTCGGAGGCATTGGCGTCGCCGGCGACGACGCGCTCCCGCTCGCGCGGCGCCTCGATGCGGCGCTGTTCGGCGAGACGCAATCGCGCGTCGTCGTCTCCTGCGATCCGGCGCACGCCGGGCGCGTCCGGCGGATCGCCGATGCGCAGGCGCTGCCGCTCGTCCGGCTGGGCACGACGGGCGGCGATCATCTGCGCTTCGGGCCGCTCGACGTCGCCATCGACGCGCTGAGCGCGGCGTATGAGGGCGGCCTCCCGGCCGCGCTCGGGTGAGATCCGACGGGCGAAAAATCCGGCGACACCGAAAGCGATGACGACACATACCGCAGCTGCATCGCGCCACTTCACCATGCGGCGTCGGTAACAGCGAACGCCAGCGCCTTCGACGACGAGCGCGGCTTCGGGATCCGGCCGCTACCTCGGCCGCCGCGACCACGGCCAGGACGGGCAGCGGCGATGGATGCTGCGCAGGACGCTGCGCTTCCTCGAAGCCCACGCCGGGACGAGCACAGCGTGCAGGGCGACGGTCGCGGCGACGTGACGTCGCCGATCGCCGGCGTCGGCGACGGCTCCTAGACGAACACCATCGTCTTGCGCTTCTCCGGCTGCTCCGCCGCGCCCGTCTCGATCGCCGCATGGGCGACGTCGCGGGCGACGTTCTTGAAGACGGTCGGATGGAACACGCTGGGGATGATGTACTCCGCGCTCAGTTCGTGCTTCCCGACGGCGGCGGCGATCGCCTCGGCCGCGGCGATCTTCATCGGCTCGTTGATCTCGCGCGCACGCACATCGAGCACGCCGCGGAAGAGGCCGGGGAAGCAGAGCACGTTGTTGATCTGGTTGGGGTAATCGGAGCGGCCCGTCGCCATCACGCGCACGATGTCGCTGCATTCTTCGGGCATGATCTCCGGCGTCGGATTGGCCATCGCGAAGACGATTGGGTCGCGGTTCATCTTCTTCACGTCGTCGACGCTGAGCATGCCCGGGCCGGAGAGGCCGAGGAAGAGGTCGGCGTCCTCGATCGCGTCGCTGAGACTGCCACTGACGCCTTCGAGATTCGTGTTTTCCGCGAACCAGTCCTTCATGTAGTTCATGTGCACGCCGCGGCCCTTGTAGATGATGCCGGCGCGGTCGCAGCCGATGATGTTCTTCACGCCGACGGACATCAGGATCTTCGAGCAGGCGACGCCCGCGGCGCCGACGCCGCAGACCACCACCTTCAGATCCTGCGGCTCCTTCCTCACCAGCTTCAGCGCGTTGAAGAGCGCCGCCAGGACGACGACGGCCGTCCCGTGCTGGTCGTCGTGGAAGACCGGGATGTCGAGCTCCTGCTTCAGCCGGTCCTCGATCTCGAAGCAGCGCGGAGCGGAGATGTCTTCGAGGTTGATGCCGCCGAAGCCCGGCGCGATCTTCTTGACGACGCTGATGATCTCTTCCGGGTCTTTCGTATCGAGGCAGATCGGCCAGGCGTCGACGCCGCCGAACGCCTTGAAGAGCATCGCCTTGCCTTCCATCACTGGCATCGCCGCCTTCGGCCCCAAATCGCCGAGCCCCAGGATCGCGGTGCCGTCGCTGACGACCGCCACCGTGTTGCCCTTGATCGTCAGCGACCAGGCGGAATCCGGCTCCTTGTCGATCGCCAGGCAGACACGCGCGACGCCCGGCGTGTACACTACCGAGAGGTCGCGCCGGCTCGTCACCGGCACCTTGTTCCGGATCTCGATCTTGCCGCCACGGTGCGTCAGGAAGACGCGGTCCGAGATGTTGCGGACGATGATCCCCTTCGCCGCCTTGACGTGATCGACGATCTCCTGGGCGTGCTGGCTGTCGCGCGCCTGCACGCTGATCTCACGCACCATCGTCGTGCCGGTGGATCGCACGACGTCGATGTCGCCGATGTTGCCGCCGCAGTCCCCGACGGCGGAGGCGATGCGGGCGAGCATGCCGGGCTTGTTGGGGTACTGCGCCTGAAAGCTGAATGTGTAGGTTGCGGCTGGAGTGCTGCCGTTGCGTCCATTCCGGCGTGCCATCGACGTCTCCCTCGGTCCTGCTCACCGAAGATGGTGTGTGGGATGTATTCTAGGCGCGATACTTCGTTTTGGCTAGCATGTGGACCCTCCTCCCCGGCGATTCGAGAGCGAGTGCGCGCTGGAACTGTGTTCACGGCCCGACCGTTTCGAGCTCTGCGCGGCGGAGGCGGCGTCGAACACTTCGATGGCGTCCTCTTGACCGTCGTCGGTTGGCCACGGCCCGGCCGAGCGACGCAGCCGCAGGCGCGGGTCCCCGGTGCGGGGGACGGGCTACAGGCGTTCGAGCGGCGCCAGGGACAGCAGCAGCCGCTTGATCCCCGCCTCGCCCTTGAACGCGACGGTCAGCTCCTGGTCGCCGTTCGCCACCCGGCAAGAGACGACGATGCCCTCGCCGAAGCGGGGATGGCGCACCTTCTCGCCGCCGCTGAAGACGGCATCCTCCGGGACGAGCGGCCGCGCATCGACGCGCGCCGGCTCCCGGTAGCGCCCGGCCGTCGTCGCCGGGCTGCCGTCGGCGAAGGCGGACCTCTGGGCGATCAGCTCCGGCGGGATGTCCTTGAGGAAGCGTGACGCCGGGTTGTGCTGCGATGCGCCCATCGCGTACCGCTTGAACGCGCGCAGCAGGTAGAGCCGCTCTCGCGCGCGCGTCATGCCGACGTAGGCCAGGCGACGCTCCTCCTCGAGCTGCGCCGGCTCGTCGAACGACCGGACGTGCGGGAGCACGCCCTCCTCCATGGCAATCATGAAGACGGCGCGGTACTCGAGGCCTTTTGCCGAGTGGAGCGTGATCAGCGTCACGCGCCCGGCGTCCGGCGCGTCGTCCGGCGCCTCCTGCAGCGTATCCTGGTCGGAGATCAGCGCGACGTCCTCGAGGAATGAGACGAGGCCGTTGCCTGGCGCCAGCCCGTCGTACTCCGCAGCGACGTTCCGTAGCTCTTCGACGTTCTCCCAGCGCTGCTCGCCGTCGTCGAACTCGCCGTACAGGTAACGGCGATACGCCGTCCGCTCGACGACGCCATCGAGCAGCGTCGAGAGGTTGTTCTTCGCCGCCACGTCCATCAGCTCGTCGAGCATCTCGACGAACTCGACGACGGCCTTCGCCTGTCGCGCCGCGGCCGGATGGCGCGGCGCCTGCGGTGGCCGGGACTGCTGCTTCTCCGGCGACTCCTGCGCGACCAGGATCTGGAGCGCGGTGTACAGCGGCACGCCGAGCGCCTGCGCCCAACGCTCGAGCTGCTGCACGGTCTTCGTGCCGATGCCGCGGCCGGGCACGTTGAGGACGCGCGCCAGGCTGACCATGTCGTAGGGGTTGTGCACGAGCCGCAGGTAGGCGAGCACGTCCTTCACCTCACGCCGCTCGTAGAACCGCGTGCCGCCGACGAGCTGGTAGCGGATGCCGGCGCGGATCAGCGCCTCCTCGACGGCACGCGACTGTGCGTTCGTGCGGTACATGACGGCGAAGTCACGCAGCGCCCAAGCCGGCTCGCCGGGGTCGCCGGGGCCGGCCTCGACACCCGTCAGGCGGGCGATCTCGCCGGCGATGAAGTCCGCCTCTTCGCCCTCGTCGTACGCCTCGAAGACGACGATCGGCTCGCCGTGGCCGCGGTCGGTCCAGAGCGACTTCTCCGTCCGCTGCCGGTTGCCGGAAATGACGGCGTGCGCGGCGTCGAGGATGTGCTGCGTCGAGCGATAGTTCTGCTCGAGCAGGACGATGCGGGCGCCGGGGAAGTCGCGCTCGAAGTTGAGGATGTTGCGGATGTCGGCGGAGCGCCAGGAGTAGATCGACTGGTCGGGGTCGCCGACGGCGCAGATGTTGCCGTGGCCGCCGGCGAGGATGCGGGCCAGCTCGTACTGCGCGAGGTTTGTGTCCTGGAACTCGTCGACGAGGACGTGCAGATAGCGCTCTTCGTACTTCTCGCGGATCGATTCGTGCTCCTGCAGCATCGTCACCGCCTTCAGGATCAGGTCGTCGAAGTCGAGCGCGGCGTTCTCCGCCAGCAGCGCCTGGTAGCGCTCGTACGAGCGGGCGACGATCTCGGCGAAGTAGTCGCGCGCCTCGGCGGCATAGGTGCGGGCGTCGACGAGCTCGCTCTTGGCGCGGGAGATCGTCGAGAGGATCGCCCGGTCGGAGAACTTCTTCGGGTCGATGTTCAGTGCCTCGGTGACGCGCTTGATCACCGCCATCTGATCGGCGTCGTCGTAGATGTTGAACGAGCGCTGGAGGCCGATGCGCTCGCCTTCGACCCGCAGCAGCCGGGCGCAAATCGAGTGGAAGGTGCCGAGCGCGACGTCGAGGGCGCGGTCACCGAGGTGCGCGAAGACTCGCTGGCGCATCTCGCGAGCGGCCTTGTTTGTGAAGGTGACGGCGACGATCCGCCAGGGCGCGACGCCCTCCTGGTCGACGAGGTAGGCGATGCGGTGCGTGATCACGCGCGTCTTGCCGGAGCCGGGTCCGGCGAGGATGAGCAGCGGCCCTTCGACGGCCGTCACGGCCTCGCGCTGCGGCGGGTTCAGATCCTGCAGGATGTGCTCGGTGGCAACCATAGCGGCGCTTGCATTGTAGCGGCTGCCCGGGCCGGCGCCGTCCGGGCGGCCGGCTGGCGCCGGCAGCCTACGACTCGCCGGTCGCCGCGCGCGCGACGGTGATCTGCGCGCCTTCGCCCTGCAGCGCGAGCTTGCCTTCGGACTCCAGCTTCCGCAGGTGCGCGATGATCTGGCTCGTCGCCATGCCGCGCAGCCGCTTGTCGAGCTCCGGGTAGATCGCCTTCAGCAGCGACGGCACGCTGTCCTTCCCCTGCCCGATGAGCGCGACGATCTGCTCCTCGCGCTGCTGGCGGTGGTCGATCAGCTCCTGCATCTTCCGCCGCGGCTCGTGCACGGCGGGGCCGTGGCCGGGGAGCAGCAGCGCGGCGTCGAGCGCCTGCATCTTGCGCAGCGAGCGGATGTACTCCGCCATGTCGCGCACGACGCCGGTGCCGACGCCGAGCACGTTGTCGCCGGCGAAGAGCGCCCGCTCCTCTTCCAGGAAGACGCAGAGGTGGCCGGCGGTATGGCCGGGCGCGTGTACGGCCCGCAGGTGGAGCGCGCCGACGGTCAGCACGTCGCCGTCGGCAAGCCGGATGTCGGGCGTGGCCTTCGCGGCCTCCTCGCGCCACTGTCTCGCCTGCTCGCGCGCCGCCTGCTGGTCCTCCGGGATCTCGACGTCGCCGCTCTCCTCGTCCGGATGCAGCAGCAGGTTCTCCTCGTCGCGATGGACGACGATGCGCGCGCCGGTCGCCTCTCGCAGCCGGCGGGCGCCGCTCGCGTGGTCGTAGTGGTGATGGGTGAGGAAGATGTACTTCAGTCGCTCGAAGCCGCGCTCCCGCAGCGACGCCGTGCGCTGCTCGAACGACTGGTCGTCGCCGAAGCCGCTGTCGACGATCGCCGCCTCGCCGGCATCGTGGACGAGGAAGACGTTCGGCGGGTACGGCTGGGGGAACCATGACAGCTCGACGTGCAGGCTCGTGATGTGCGGTGTGATCTCGTCGGCCACCTATCGCCCTCCCGGCTACGGGGCGATGGTACCACGGCGACCGCATCGGGTCGGCGCTGCACGCGAGCACCGCGTTGCGGCGCGGGCGTGCAGCGGCGGATCGCCTGCCGACAAGGACATCGCGGCGATCGCGCTTCCGGGTGATATGCCGGCCCCAGGACGGGCGCATCGGCCGCCACTGCGAAATGCGCGCGCTACAGGCGGCGAGGCCCGGCCGGCGCGCGCGCAAGCCCTCATGCATACGCCTGGCATCATCAACACGCGCCGGAACGTCGGCCCGTGTAGCGTCTGTCCCTCACATCGACCCGGTGCGCGACGTTCTGTGCGCGTCCTCGCACGGCGGAGAGCGAGACATACGGCTGGCGTCCCGCAGCAGCAGGAGGTTCGTGATGACCGTCCCAATCACCCGCCGATGGCGCGCGTCTTCAACGTTACTTCGTGAATCGTCCACCAGGGGGCGCGCCGGCACACGCCGGCGCGATCCGCCCCGCGGCCGGGATGCGTTCGATCCTGCCGCCGGCGCGTCGCCGCCCGCCCGAGGCGGTCACGGAATCGGTTGCGCTATTCGTAGCATTTGGCGTCGCTACCCGGTGCAATCCGCAGCCTCGGTGCGACGCGTTGACGCCGCACGAGACTTAGCGTTAGCATGACACTAACTCGGAGGTGCCATGTTCACCGGGATCATCGAAGAGGTGGGCGTCGTCCGCAGCGCCGGCGAGGGCGACGTGAAGATCGGCGCAAGGAAGGTGCTCTGGGGGACGAACCTCGGCGACAGCATCGCGGTCAACGGCGTCGACCTGACGGCGAAGCACTTCGACGAGGACGGCTTCGAGGCCAACGTGATGCCGGAGACCTACCGGCGCAGCAACCTCGGCGACCTCAAGCCCGGCGACCTCGTCAACCTCGAACGCTCCCTCCAGCTGGCCGGGCGCGTCAGCGGCCACCTCGTCCGCGGCGTCGTCGAGGCGACGGCCGTCCTTGATTCGTTCACGCCCGAGGGGGAGGCGATCATCGCCCGCTTCGACGCGCCGCCGGAGATCCTGCGGCACATCATCGTCAAGGGCCCGGTCGCGATCGACGGCATCAGTCTGACCGTCGTCGCCAGGGACGCGCGCTCGTTCGCCGTCTCGCTCGTCCAGTACACGCAGGAGCACACGAACCTGCACGCGCGGCGCCCGGGCGACCGTGTCAACGTCGAGACGGACATCATCGGCCGCTACGTCGAGCAGCTGCTGGAGGACCGCCGTGAGAGCGGCGTGGCGTGAGCCGAGGCGCCGGTCTGGACCGGGAGGGGGACGTGCAACCGGAACTGCCGAAGATCAGCGAGAAAGAAGCGAAGCGCGCCCGCGGCCTCGCCTCGGTCGAGGAGGCGATCGAGGAGTACCGAAACGGCCGCTTCGTGATCATCATCGACGACGAAGATCGCGAGAACGAAGGCGACCTGACGATCCCGGCGCAGTTCTGCACGCCAGAGGCGATCAACTTCATGGCCCGCTACGGCCGCGGCCTCGTCTGCGTGCCGATGACCGCCGAGCGCCTCGAGCAGCTGCACATCCCGATCATGGTGAGTCACAACGACTCGCAGTTCGGCACGCCCTTCACGGTCAGCGTCGAAGCGCGCCACGGCGTCACGACGGGCATCTCCGCCGCCGACCGCGCCCGCACGACGCAAGTGCTGATCGACCCGAAGACGCGCCCGAACGACCTCGTGATGCCGGGGCACATCTTCCCGCTGCGCGCGCGCGAGGGCGGCGTGCTGGTGCGCGCCGGTCAGACGGAGGCGACGGTCGACCTCTGCAAGCTCGCCGGCGTCTACCCGGCCGGCGTGCTGTGCGAGATCATGAATGACGACGGCACAATGTCGCGGCTGCCGCAGCTGCGCCGCTTCGCCCGCCGGCACAACCTGAAGATCATCAGCGTCACGCAGCTCATCCAATATCGCCTGCACAAGGAGAAGCTCGTCCGTCGCGTGGCGGAGACGGTGCTGCCGACGGAGTTCGGCGACTGGAAGTGCATCGCCTACAAGGCGCTCACCGACCCGGATGAGCACGTCGCCTTCGTCTTCGGCGACATCAGCGGCGAAGAGCCGGTGCTCGTGCGCGTGCACAGCCAGTGCGTCACGGGCGACGTCTTCGGCTCATTGCGCTGCGACTGCGGCGAGCAGCTGCACCTCGCGCAGCAGATGATCACGGCGGCCGGCTGCGGGGTCATCGTCTACATGCGGCAGGAGGGGCGCGGCATCGGCCTGCACAACAAGATCAAAGCCTACAACCTGCAGGACGGCGGCATGGACACCGTCGAAGCCAACGAGGCGCTCGGCTTCCCCGCCGACCGGCGTGACTACGGCATCGGCATGCAGATCCTCGTCGACCTCGGGCTCCACGACCTGCGGCTGATCACGAACAACCCGGAGAAGCGCGCCGGACTCGAGGGGTACGGCCTGCGGATGGTCGAGCGCGTGCCGGTGGTCGCCGAGCCGAACCCGCACAATCTGCGCTATCTGGAGACCAAGCGCACGAAGATGGGGCATTTGATTTAGGGTCGGAGGCGGGGAGGTAGGTGGCGCCGGGCGTTCCGGGCGCTCACCCGCTTCGCTCGTTGCCTGCGTCAGGGTCGGTCATGCCCGGCGGACGAGTCGACGTCGACGCGCCCGCGCTGCCGGTTCATCTCCTGCTGGATCATGCGCTCTTCGGCCTCGCGTCCCCACAGCGACGGCGCGACGAAGTTGGTGAGGAACCGCAGCAGGAGCACGCCTCCCCAGATCGCCGCCAGCCACTGCACCCACCAGCCGCCGCCCGTCGCCCAGTCGATGAGCGCCAGGATGCCGACGACTGCCACGTAGTAGCCGACGTTCCGGTAGAAGTTGAGCCGCCTTCGCACGCGTCGCCGCGCCTGACGATAGTCGGCGTCGTCGCTGTCGGCGGCGAAGCGGCGTCCCATGCGCACACCTCCTGAACCGATCCGGATGCCTCCCCACGGCCCGTCGATGTCGATGCCCTCGAAGTCGTCGTTGTCACGCGCCATGACGCTCGGCCTCCGCTCGTCATCAGCATACGCCGAATCGGCCCGCCGCCGCATGCGGGCCGGCTGCGGAAACCGCAGACGGCCGCCGAAGCGACGCGGCCGGACGCGCGAGCTGGCGTCATGACGGCCGCCGCCCGTCCTGAACACCCGGGCTTCGCCCCTGCGCTCGGCAGCCCCGCGGTTCCCGCCTGCGCGCGGCACGCCGCGCCTGGCCGCCCGCGTTCCGATACCCGCCTGACCCGCGTCCGATCTGCCGCCTGGCGTGTATAATCGCCGCCAGATGGTGTTCTCGCCGCCGGTCCGCAACGAGAGTTCGACGCGCGAAGGCCTCTTCGGCGCCGCCGATCTGATGCAACTCGTGCTCGAGGCCGTGCGCCCGTCGCTCGGCTTTGACATCGCTGTCGCCGTGCTGTGCGATGACGGACGCCACGTCGTGCCCGTGTTCACGTCGGGCACGCTCACGCCGCCGGTGATCGAAGGCGTGCACGTGCAGGCTCTGGCCGCCTTCATCGAGCTCGCCGGCGAAGAGCAGTCGGCGTGGCCGGCCGAGGACCCGAAGCTGATCCCGCTCGGCACGCCCGGAGACCAGGCAGTCAGCGAGCCCGAGGCGTACGAGGACGCGCCGCTCGTCGTCGGCGGCCGCGTCGTCGGCATGCTGCGGATCGAACGCCGCGGCGCCCTCTCGCGCGGGCAGCTCGACCTCTACTTCGCCTTGGCGCGCGACGTCTCCAGGGCGATCGAGCGGCTCGATGCGCAGCGCACGCAGACGCGCCTCGTGCAGGAGCGGCTGCTGCAGTCGGAGAAGATGTCGAGCATCGGCCAGCTCGTGTCGGGCGTCGCGCACGAGCTCAACAACCCGCTCACGGGCATCACCGGGTTCGCGCAATTGCTGCTCCTCGGCGCGCTCGACGAGACGGCGCGCGGTCAGGTGGAGACGATCTATCAGGAGGCCGAGCGGGCTTCGAAGATCGTCTCCAACCTGCTCACCTTCGCCCGCCGCCGCCGCGCGCAGAAGGAGCTTACCAACCTCAACACGCTCGTCGAGCGCGTGCTCGAGCTGCGGAACTACGACTTGCGTGTCCGCAACATCGAGGTGGAGTGCGCGCCCGATGCGTCGCTGCCGGACACGATGCTCGATGCGAACCAGATCCAGCAGGTGATCCTCAACATCATCATCAACGCCGAGCAGGCGCTGCGTGCCGCGGGCGACGGCGCGAGCGGCGCGCTGCGCATCCGCACCTGGTCGGAGGCGCGCACGGTATCCGTGTCCTTCACCGATAACGGTCCGGGGATGAGCGCGGAGACGCTGCGCCGCATCTTCGACCCCTTCTTCACGACGAAGGAAGCCGGAGAGGGCACGGGGCTGGGACTGACGATCAGCTACGGCATCATCGAAGAACACGGGGGCCGCATCTGGGCCGAGAGCGCGCGCGGCCGCGGCACGACGTTCACCATCGAGCTGCCGCTCGTCACGGCCGGCGCCGCCTCGCACGCTCCTGAGATCGCGCGGGACGAGCCGCCCGCGCCGGCGCTCGAGCGCCGGCGCATCCTCGTCGTCGATGACGAGGCGAGCATCCAGAAGCTGCTCACCGGCGTGCTGGAGATGGACGGCCACGAGGTGCAGATCGCGACGAACGGGCGCCAGGCGCTGGACCGGCTCTCACGGGAGCCGTTCGACCTGGTGATCACGGACATCAAGATGCCGGTGATGAGCGGGCCCGACCTCTACAGGCAGTTGCGTGAGGCCGGCAGCCCGCTCGCCCGTCGCGTCATCTTCATCACCGGCGACACCGTGGCGGCGGAGACGCGCGGCTTCCTGCAGTCCGTCGAAAACGACGTGCTGGCGAAGCCCTTCCGCCTCCGCGACGTGCGGGAGATGGTACGCCGCGCGCTGGCGCGCTGAGCGTCGCGACGCCTCGCCCTCCGTATCCGGTCGCCGCAGCCCGCCTTCCGCGTCGAGCCGCCCGCCTGGCGCCCCCGGCAGCGCATCGGCGTGCCGCTCGCCGCGCTTCCTCCGGCAGGGCGTGAGGGTCCGCCGCGCGAGACATCAGTGGTGGCGGGCGCGACGCCCCAGGACTACGTCCTCGCGTACGCGCATCAGCTCCTCGTCCTGCGGGCGCTCGTGGTCGTATCCGAGCAGGTGCAGCACGCCATGCGCGAGCAGGTGCGCCAGTTCCTCCGCGAGTGGCTGCTGCGACTCCATCGCCTGCAGGCGCGCGGTCTCGACGGAGATCACGACGTCGCCAACGTGGCGCGCCATCCCCTCGGCACGTGCGAACTCCTCGCCTTCAGCCTGCGCGAAGGACAGCACGTCGGTCGGCTCGTCGATGCCGCGATACGCCCGGTTCAGCCCGCGCACGGTGGCGTCGCCGGTCAAAACGACGCTCAATTCCGCCGGCGGCTCGACCTGCTCGACCGACAGCGCGCGCTCGGCGAGCCGCTCCAGCGCCGGCAGGTCGACGCCGTCGATGGCAACGTCGGCCTGGATCTCGATCTGATATGGGGCCATCGTGCCTGTCTTCGTCCTCATACGCGGATTCGCCCTACCCGGCCATCGTAGACGATACTGTCATCGCCATGACCACACTTCCCGACGCGCTCGGGCATTTTGGGCCGTATGGCGGCCGCTACGTCCCGGAGACGTTGATGGTCGCGCTCAATGAGCTGACCGCGGCCTACCACGAGGCGCGCGACGACGAGACGTTCCGGATCGAGCTCAACGACCTGCTGAGGACGTACGTCGGCCGGCCGACGGCGCTCTCCTACGCGGAGCGCCTGACGGAGCGGCTCGGCGGCGCGCGGATCTACCTCAAGCGCGAGGACCTGGCGCACACGGGCGCGCACAAGATCAACAACGCCATCGCCCAGGGCCTCCTCGCCCGCAGGATGGGCAAGCGGAAGATCTTCGCCGAGACGGGCGCCGGCCAGCACGGCGTCGCCACAGCGACGGTCTGCGCGATGCTCGGGATGGAGTGCACGGTGTTCATGGGCGCGGAGGACGTCCGCCGGCAGTCGCTGAACGTCTTCCGCATGAAGCTGCTCGGCGCCAGGGTCGAGGTCGTCGAGAGCGGCTCGCGCACGCTGAAGGACGCGATGAACGAGGCGATCCGCGGCTGGGTGACGCACGTCCGCGATACGTACTACCTCATCGGCAGTGCCGCGGGGCCGCATCCCTACCCGGAGCTCGTGCGCGACTTCCAGTCGGTCATCGGCCGCGAGGCGCGCCAGCAGATCCTGGAAGCGGCGGGACGTCTTCCGGACTACGCCGTGGCGTGCGTGGGCGGCGGCAGCAACGCCATCGGCCTCTTCCATCCGTTCGTCGAGGATCAGGAGGTGCGGTTCATCGGCGTCGAGGCCGCTGGCGAAGGGCTGTCGACGGAGCGCCACGCGGCGACGCTCTCGAAGGGACGCCCGGGCGTCCTCCACGGCTCGAAGTCCTATCTGCTGCAGGACGAGTGGGGGCAGGTACAAGAGGCCCACAGCATCTCCGCCGGCCTCGACTATCCCGGCGTCGGGCCGGAGCACAGCTTCTACAAGGACACCGGGCGCGCCGAATACGTGGCGATCACCGACCGCGAGGCGCTCGACGGCTTCCGCCTGCTGAGCGAGAGCGAAGGGATCATCCCGGCGCTGGAGCCGTCGCACGCGATCGCCTACGTCGCGAAGTTCGCGCCGACGTTGCCGAAGGAGGCGATCCTGCTGCTCGGACTCTCCGGCCGCGGCGACAAGGACATCAACACAGTCATCGAAGCGCTCGGGGTGGGCTGAGAGCTCCCGTCTGCGCGTGCTCGTCCGGGCACCCCAGACGCAGGGTCGCGACGGAACAATCGGCCGGTTGCCGCCGTCTTACGATGCGGCGAGGCATGTCTACAGGAGGACGGGATGACCTTCAGCGCGACGCGGATCGGTGGGATGACGATGCTGGTGGGCGCGCTCGCGCTCCTCGCGGCATGCGGCAGTGGCGGCGGCGGCAGATCGACGGCCACGCCCGCGGCGAGCGTCGCTCCGGCGACTGCAACGGCCGGAGCGAGCAGCGTCGCCAGTCCGACGGCGGCGGCTGCCGCCGGCACGCCGGCGTCGGCGGCGACGGGGACGCCCGGTGTCACAGCAGCGCCGTGCGCGAGCCGGACCTCACTGGAGGGCGCGCCGCTCGTGCCGGGCGTCTCGTTCTCGCTCAATCCGTCGACCAGGTGGCAGATCTGCAACGGCGGCGCGGCGGCCGGCAGCAGCGAGAAGTACCTCTTCCGAAGCACGGACGGCGGCGATACGTGGACGTTGATCAGCCAGACGACGCTCGGCGCGCCGACGCCGCAGGCGGGCGTCGGCGCGATGCCGAACGGCAACGGCGTCACGGCGCTCTTCTTCCAGGACGCGAGCAAGGGGTGGCTGGGGCTGAGCAGCCCCGGCGCGAACTTCTACCGCTCGCAGGATGGCGGCGTCAACTGGACTGAAGTCGCGGGCGTCGTGCCGCCGGCGGTGCCCGTCCGTTCGATCAGCTTCTCGTCGGCGACGGACGGCGCCGTGACGACGGCCGCCGGCACCTGGACGACGACGGACGGCGGGACGACGTGGACGAAGGCGCCATAGGCGCGGACCGCGCCCGAGGCGTCGCCTGTAGACGCACCACGGTGCGGATGCACGACGCTCCCCGCTGCCCTCAGCGCGGCTGGCGGGCCAAGAGCGATTACGGCGCCCCAGCGGCGGCCGCCACCGGCGCCCCGCAGGTGGTGCAGAATCGCTGCGCCTCGCCGATGCCCGCACCGCACGCGTCGCAGCAGCGGCGCGCCGTCGCTGCCGGCACGTCAGCCGTGGGTGCGATGACGTCGGCGGCGGCCGCCGGCGGCGTCGGAGGCGGCGTCGCGTTCGGCCGCTCGTCTTCCTGCGTCGCCTTGCGGAACTCGCGGATGCTGCGGCCCAGCGAGCCGCCAATGTCTGCAGCCTTCCCAGGGCCGAAGAGCAGCAGCACGATGGCGGCGATGATCAGCAGTTCAGGTACGCCCAAGTCAGGCATGATGCACCTTCTTCGTTGTCGCGGAACTCCTTCAAGATAGCGCGTCAGGAGAAGAGCTTCGAATCAAACGCCCGTGGATTGAAAAGGTTTAACGCCGCGCCGCCGGCCTCTCCCGCTGGACGCGCCGGCGCGGCCCCCGTACGATCAGCATGCCTATGTCCGACGCATCCGCCCCGATCGGCATGTTCGACTCCGGCGTCGGCGGCCTCGCGGCGCTGATCGAGACGCATCGGCTGCTGCCCGGCGAAGACATCACCTACATCGCCGATTCCGCCTGGTTTCCCTACGGCTCCCGCCCGCCCACCGAGATCCTCGATCGCGCGACGACGATCACGCGGCTGCTCGTCGAGCGGGGCGCGAAGCTTATCGTCGTCGCCTGCAACACGGCCACGAGCGCCGCCGTCGCCGACCTCCGCGAGCGCTTCGACGTGCCGTTCGTCGGCACCGAGCCGGCACTCAAGCCCGCCGCGCAGCGGACGCTGGCCGGCCGCGTCGCGCTGCTGGTGACGCCGCAGACGGCGCGCGGCCAGAAGCTCGCCGCCCTCATCGACCGCTTCGGCTCGGAGGTCGATGTGCGCACCATCCCGGCGCCCGATCTCGCCGAGCGCGTCGAGGCCGGCGAGCTCGACGCCGCCGGCACGCGCGCGCTCGTGCGGTCGTACGTCGCCGCGGTGCGCGATTGCGGCGCCGACGTGCTGGCGCTCGGCTGCACCCACTACGCCTTCCTGCGCCCGATGATCGAGGAGGAGGCCGGCGAGGGCATCGTCGTCATCGAGCCGTCCGCGGCGGTGGCGCGACAGGTGGTGCGCGTGCTCGACGCCCGGCGGCTGCACGCGTCGCGCTCGTCCGGCGGCCGCGTGCTGTACCTTACGAGTGGAGACGCCACGTCGTTCGCCGCCGTGCGAGCGCGGCTGGTGGTGGCGGGCGCCGACGTGCCGGCCGGGGCCGACGAGCCGTGGACTGTGACGGAGGAGAAGGGAAGGGCGAGATCAGCACCGTGACCTTTCGCCAGAAGCTGGATGCCGCCTGGGAGCGCAGCGGGAGCCTCCTCTGCATCGGCCTCGACCCCGATCCGGCGCGCCTGCCGGTCGACGACGTCGCCGCGTTCAACATCGCGATCATCGAGGCGACGAGCGACCTGGTCTGCGCGTACAAACCGAACCTCGCCTTCTACGAGGCGCTCGGCCCGGAGCGCGGCTACGCGGCGCTGCGCAAGACGATGGCGGCCATCCCGCCGCACCTGATCACGCTCGCCGATGCCAAGCGGGGCGACGTCGAACACACGGCGCGCGCCTACGCGCACGCTATCTTCGACGACCTCGGCTTCGACGCGGCGACGGTGAACCCCTATCTCGGAAGGGACGCCCTGGAGCCGTGGCTCGCGCGCGCCGAGAAGGGAGCGGTCGTCGTCTGCCGCACTTCGAACCCCGGCGCCGGCGACCTCCAGGACCTCAGGATCGGGGATTCGGCCGAAGCCGCGCGGCCTCTGTACGAGGCCGTCGCGCGGCAGGCGGCGGAGTGGGACCGGCACGGGAACGTCGGCCTCGTCGTCGGCGCCACGTACCCGCGCGAGATGCGCCGCCTGCGGGAGCTGTGTCCGGCGATGCCGTTCCTCGTGCCCGGCATCGGCGCGCAGCACGGCGACCTCGCGGCATCCGTGCGCGCCGGCGTCGATGCGCGCGGCTGCGGCATGCTGATCAGCGCCTCGCGCGGCGTCATCTACGCATCGAACGGCCCTGACTTCGCGGGTGCGGCCCGCCGCGAGGCGCTGCGCCTGCGCGACGCGATCAACGCAGAACGCAGCGCGATCGCGACGTCGGCGAGCGGCTGAGCGATGGGAGAGATCGTCGACTTTCGGATGGGCGACGTCGTCCGCCTGCGGAAGCCGCACCCGTGCGGCGGCTTCGAGTGGGTGGTGGTGCGGCTGGGCGCGGACATCGGCCTGCGCTGCCGGACCTGCGGACATCGCGTGCTGCTGGCGCGGCGCGTCGTCGAAGGGCGGCTGAAGGACTTCGTCAGCCGAGGTCCGGAGCCTGATCCGGAGCAGGTGCGCATCGCCCTGGAGCGCGACTGATGGCCGACACGCGCACGGCGATGATGCGGCTTTCGGCGCTCGTCGGCGAGCGCGCGCTGTTCGAGAACGAGGGCTACCGGCGCCTCTGGCTCGCGCGCCTGCTCTCGGCGACGCCCGTGAACGCGATCGTCTACACGATGCTGATCCTCGTCGTGAACGAGACGGGGAAGAGCTTCTTCAGCAGCCTCTTCGTGGCCGCCTACATCGCGCCGACGGCGCTCCTGGGCACCGTCTCCGGCGTCCTCGTCGACCGCATGCCGAAGGGGGTCGTGCTCGCCGGCTCGAACCTGGCCCGCGCCGCGCTGTGCGTGCTGCTTGCGATCTCGACGGGCAATGTGCTGACGATCTACATCATCGCCGTGCTCTTCGCCGTGGCGTCGCAGCTCTCCGGCCCGGCCGAATCGTCTGCGCTGCCGGCGATCGTCGATGCGCGCGACCTGACGGCGGCGAACTCGCTCAACAACCTCGGCGGGCTCATCTCGCAGGTCGGCGGCCTGATGATCCTGCCCGCGGTTTTCCTCAAGACCGTCGGTCCGGAGGCGCTGGCCGTCCTCTGCGCGGCGCTGTTTCTCATCGCCGCGTTCGAGTTCCTGCTCGTCCCGGGACTTGGCGGCGCCGTCGGTCAGATCCCGATCTCGATCGACGACGCGCGCGAGCGATTCGCGGAGGCGTGGGAGCGGCTCGCGGCCGATTCCGTCTCGTACATCGCCGTCGTCATGGTGGTCCTTGCGAGCACGACGTCGCTCGTCGTCGTGACGCTCCTGCCGCGCTACAGCACGAGCGTCCTCGGCGTGAACTCGGAGAATGCGATCTTCCTCGTGACGCCGGCGGCGGCCGGCATCTGGTTGGCGCTGCGCTTCGTGCGGCGCGTCGCCGGCCGGTACGCGCCGTCGAAGACGATCGGCCTCTCGTTCGCCGCGCTCGTTGGTGGCGTCATGCTGCTCGCGTTCATCCGGCCGCTGGGGGCGATGCTGAGCGGCGCGAACCCGCTCGGCCTCTTCGATCCCGGGCCGTTCGGCGAGACCAGCGCGCGGATCGTCATCACGGGCTTCGTCGCCGCCGGCCTGGCGTTCGCCTACACGTTCCTCAACATCGTCGGCCGGTCCGTCGTCAACGAGCGCATCCCGCGGGAGATGCAGGGGCGCGTCTTCGCGGCGCAGACGGTGCTCACCAACCTCGCTTCGATCCCGCCGATCTTGCTCGCCGGCCTGCTCGCCGATGCGCTGAGCGTGACGGTCGTCTTCTTCTTCGTCGGCTTCGCCTGCGCGCTGCTGGCGCTCTTCTATGCTGCGCGAAACATCGCCTCGCCGGCGCGGGTGGCGTACTAGATGCCCGACGGTTCGCCGGTGACGCTGCGGCGGCTGCCGGCCGCGAAGCCCCGACCCGTGCTCGCCAACCGCAACTTCCTGCTGCTCTGGCTGGCGCAGTTGATCTCGCAGTCGGCGCAGAACGCCATCCTCTTCACGCTGCTCGTGCTGGTGACGTCGCTGACGCACAGGTCGACGTACACGTCGATCCTCGTCCTGGCGTTCGTCATCCCGTCGGTGCTCTTCGGCGTCTTCTCCGGCGTCGTCGTCGACCTCTGGAGCAAGCGCCTGCTGCTGGTCTACACGAACGCCGCCCGCCTCCTGCTCGCGGTGCTCTTCCTGATCTCGCGGGACAACGTCACGGGCCTGATCCTGATCAGCATCTTCTTCTCCACGGCGAGCCAGTTCTTCGGCACGACAGACGCCGTGACGGTGCCGTTCGTCGTCGACCGCAGCGACCTGATCGCCGCCAACAGCATGTTCAGCCTGGCGGTCACGGGCTCGCAGCTGCTGGGCATGATCTTCCTCGGCCCGATCCTGCTGCCGACGGTCGGCTCCGTCGGCGTCTTCGTCCTGGCGGCGGTGATGTTCGCGGCGTCAGTCGTCTGCGCCTGGCTGCTGCCGCCGCTCGAAGCGGACGCTGCCCACGGCGAACGGACGCTGCCGACCTGGCGCGAGATCCGCGAGGCGGGCGGCGACTACGTGCACACGCTGCGCACGCTGCGCGACGACGCCATCGCGACGCTTGCGCTCGTCCACTACGCGACGGGCAGCGCGCTGGTGCTGCTCTTCGCCGTGCTCGTGCCGCGCTACATGCAGGCGATCCTGAAGGTGGCGCCCGACAAGGCGGTGACGATCTTCGCGCCCGTGGGCGTCGGCGCGATCATCGGCCTGCGGGCGCTGCCGTTCATCGTCGCGCGCCTGGGCAAGAACCGCACGGTGATTCTCGGGCTCTCCGGCCTCGCCCTCTGCCTGATCGCGCTCGGGCTGATCGAGCCGCTGGCGATCCTCCTGAAGCACACCGAGTCGCTGAACCCGTTCGAGGGCTCGCGCGCCGGCGGCCTGTCGATCCTCGTCGTGCTGACGATGGCCTTCGCCGGCCCGCTGGGCTTCACCTACGCGCTCGTCAACGCCCCGGCGCAGACGGTGCTCCACGAGCGCGCGCCGATCGAGATGCGTGGGCGGGTGTTCGCGGCGCAGGTGGTGCTGGCGAACGCGGTCGGCATCCTGCCCCTGATTGTCGCCGGTTCGGTTGCCGATATCTTCGGTGTCAGCCCGGTGCTCTTCGCAATCGCCGTTGGTATGGCGAGCGTAGCGGGCGCCAGTGTCTACTTCGAAGCGAAGTGGTCACGCGAGGGACGGCCGCCGCCCCCGCCAGGTGCCACAACGCTCTAACGGACGGCAGCGGCGCTCGTTCGTTGACACCCGGAGCGAGCCGTCGCTAGACTGAATTCGTATTGGCGGAGGTACGGTGGCTTTGGTTGAGATGACGATCGAAAGCATCAGAGTGAGCCTGATGAATTACCAACGGGTGGTGATTCTGAAGGAAAAGTCATCCGACCGCTACCTCCCGATCTGGATCGGCCCCGCCGAGGCCGATGCCATCGCCGTCCAGCTCCAGGACGTCGCCGTCCCCCGCCCGCTCACCCACGACCTGCTGCGCTCCGTCATCGACACGCTCGGCGCCCACGTCAACCATATCCTCGTCAACGACCTGTCGAACGACACCTTCTACGCCCGCATCGTCCTCGACGTCAACGGCGATTCGATGGAGATCGACTCCCGTCCCAGCGACGCCATCGCGCTCGCGGTGCGGGCGAAGGTGCCGATCTTCGCCGACGAGGGCGTGCTCTCGAAGGCCGGTGTGATGCTGGACAAGGACGGCGATTCCGTCGAGCGCATCGAGCAGACGGCGAAGATTGACCCGGCGGAGCTCGAGCGGATGTCGGCCTTCAAGGACTTCATCGAGAGCCTCGACCTCGACGACTTCGACAAGCGCAAGAGTTAACGCGAATCGTCACGCCTATCGAAACGCTGCCGGGCGCCGGTGGCCCGGGGAGGCGGTGCGCGAATCACGTCCCGCTGATTCGTTCGCCAGCCGCCGAGGCGCGTACCCGGCGCGCTCTCGGCCGGCCAAGGTAGCGGCGCCGAAGCCTCAGCCGGGCGGCCGCAGCCGCTAGAATCAGGCGACGGGCCCGTAGCTCAGCGGCAGAGCACCCGGCTCATAACCGGTGGCGCGCAGGTTCGAACCCTGCCGGGCCCACGCTTCCAGTCTCCAGACTCGATCCTTCCGCCTCCGGCATGGGTGCCCGCCCCCCTGTCTGGCGACCGCATCTCCGACTCCAGCAGAAGGGCTCGATGCCTGCCGATACATCTGTGGCGGATGGAGTACTGCCAGTCATCACAGGCATGTCTCGGCCAGCCGGAGGAGAGCGGCGATGCTGATTCTGACGCGGAAAGTGGATCAGGGGATCGTGATCTCGGGGAATATCCTCGTGCGTGTGCTCGGCGTCGAGCGCGACCGCGTCAAGATCGGCATCAGCGCGCCGGGCGAGATCACCGTCCTCCGGCAGGAGCTGTGGCGCGACGACGACCCGGGCCAGCCGTTCGAGCGTCGGGGTACGCGTCACCAGATCTGAGGTTGCATCGGGCCACGGACGCAGAGACGACCGCCGGCCGGCGGTCGTCTCCCGTTTCGGCGCGACGCGCTACGGCAGGAAGCGGGCGAGGAGGAAGCCGCCGATGGCGGCGCCGGCCACGGCCTGCAGCGGATGCCGCTTCACGTAGCCGCGGAAGTCGTCCAGCATCTCGCCGGTCTCATGCTCGTGGAGGTACTCCGCCGTCTTGTCGAGCGTGCCGGCGACCTTCTCGCCTGCGGCGCTCGCCGGCCCGCGCTGGGCCTGGCTGCGGATCTGCTCGGACGCTCGCTCGATGCTGCTCGCGGCCTTCTCCTTGCCCTGCTCGGCGCGCGCATGGAACGAATGCTGCCCGCTCTCGCCCGCGCTCTCGTGCCGCGGCGTCGATGCCGGCGCAGCATCGCTGCGCATCTGCTCCTGCGCGCCGGCAAGCACCGCACGTTCGCGGGCTTCATCCGCACGCACCGTGGCGCCATCGCCGCCGTAGCTCCCACCGTTTGTCGGATTGTCGCGTCCGGTCGTTGGTTCGCGTTCCACGCGTCACCTCCTGCGTTCTGCGTTGGTTACAAGAGTGTGGCATGGTGGACGTTGCCAGCCGGTAACGCCGCGCGCGATTGATCTGTCGCTCTCGTGCAGAGCCAGCAGCGCGGCGAGTAGCATGCCCGTGCGGCAGGCCGGCATTGACGCGAACGAGGGTTGGATGGGCGCGCCGACGCAGGCGGTCGACTCCGCGCGATTAGAGATAGCTCCAGTCGGGCTGCTTGCGGTCGTAGTCGCTGTCGAGCGTGAACCCCAGTCGCTCGTCGTAGTCCTTGATCTTCGGGATCACGATGTCGTGGCGGAGCTGACAGCGGCCGTCGAGGTGCGCCTGGAAGTCGTCCGGGTACGACGCGAGGATGCTCGACGTGACGAGCGACGTGGACGTCGGCAGGTAGCAGCGGCCGCCATTCGTCACCCAGGTCGCCACTTCCTTCATCTCCTCGACGTCGTGCTCGGTGGCGTCCCCCGCCAGCAGCTGCTCGAGCCAGCGCGTGATCTTGCGCGAGCCCAGCTTGCAGGGTGGGCACTGGTTGCAGGACTCGACGTACAGGAAGTGCACGAAGCGCTCGGCGACCTTCACCATGCAGACGCTGTCGTCGTAGACGATGAAGCCGCCGGAGCCGAGCGCCGAGCCGGCGTTCCGCATCGAATCGAACGCCAGCACGGAATCGAGCTTGTCCGGCGTGATGACGGCGTTCGCCAAACCGGGGAAGACCGCCTTCACCCCGCGGTCGGGCGCGACGCCGCCGGCGATGTCGTCGATCAAGCTGCGCAGCGTCAGGCCGAGCGGCAACTCGCGGACGACAGGCCGCCTGACGTCGCCGAGGACGGTGAAGATCATCGTGCCCGGCGTGTCGGCGTTGCCGTACGACCGGAACCAGCCGGGACCTTGGGCGATGATGTGCGGCACATGCGACAGCGTCTCGACGTTGTTGACGTCTGTTGGGTTGCCGTCCGGTCCGCCGTAGGCGCCGGCAAACAGACCGTGCATGTACGGAGGCAGGACGCGCGGCAGCGGCAGGCCGCCTTCGACGACCGAGCACAATGCCTTCTCCTCGCCGAAGAGATACTCGTCCGGGCCCCAGACGATCTCGATGTTGTCCGCCACGTCCGTTTCCGCCTGCAACTCGGCGAGCGCGCGCGGCAGGCCGGGGAGCATCGGCTCGAAGATGCGCTTGACGCAGAAGAAGGCCGCTTCGGCGCCGATGATATGGGCGGCGATGGCCAGCCCCTCGAGCGTCTGGTACGGGTTGTGCTGCAGAAGGAAGCGGTCCTTGAAGGTGCCCGGCTCACCCTCGGCGCCGTTGCAGCAGACGAACTTGCGAGCGGCCTCGGCGTCGCGCAGGCCCTTCCACTTCAGCGCCGTCGGAAATCCGGCGCCGCCGCGGCCGCGCAGTCCGGCGACGCGCAGCAGCTCGATCACATCTTCGGGATCCATCCGCCTCGCCTGCTCGTAGGCCTCGAGGCCGCCGAGCGCGCGGTACTGCGCCAGCGACGTCACAGGCTCACCAGTGAGGAGAAGCGTCCGTTCGTGCTGCGTCTGGATACTCATCGCCTCATCCTTCCATTCGTGCACGATTTCACGATCAGTGTGACGCCTGCCGGACGGCCCCGTCCAGCGATGGAGCGCAGCCTTGCCCAGATGTTGGAAATTCGATCCGCGTTTGCGACGCGAGCACTGGCACAAGGGCCGGGTCTGATGCGCGTTCGCGGGGCGTCCGGAAGCGGTGGCGCCAGCGCCGGGGCGGCTTTTATCCGCGCTGCCGGTCCTCTCGCTCCCGCTCCGTCGCCTCTCGGCGCTGCTCGGCCTCCGTGGCGTCGCCGACCTGTGCCTCGCCGGCCTCGACGTCACGCTTGACGTCGGCCGGCTGCGGGATGCGCGCTTCCAGCCGCGCGGCGGGGACGGCGTAGAAGTTGAGGCCGAGATACTGCAACGGCGCCTCTTCGGCGTCGTGCAGCAGCCACGTCTCGTCGAAGGCGTCGCCCTCCGCCTGCGCGGCGATGACCTTGCCGACGAACAGCGTGTGGTCGCCGATCGTGTAGGCGTCGTGGACGCCGCACTCGATCCAGCCGATGCAGCCTTCGAGCAGCGGCGCATCGATGCGCCGGCCGCGGAACGTCGGCAGGCGCGTCAACTCCAGCTTCGCCAGGTCGATGCCGCTGACGCTCCCCAGGTACTGCACATGGTGCAGCAAGGCGCGCGTCGGGACGCTCAGGGCGAACTCCTCGCTGAACTTGATCATGTCGTGGCTGTGGCGCGAGGGGTGGACGGCGACGCCGATCAGCGGCGGATCCATGCTGAGCGGCGTCACAAACGCCGCCGGCATGACGTCCTGATTGCCATGCCACGATGTCGACACCAAGACGACCGGCCCGCCGCCGAGCAGTCGTCGCGCGTCCAGGTCTGATACCACGCGTCGCACGTCGCGACCTTCCTCCTGCAGGGTGGAGATGGGCTGACGCGGGCGTCCGGCCGTCTCGTGGGCGCGGCTGGCAGGCGGAAGATCCGTATCTGCGCCGGCGCGCGCCTAGGTGCCGCGCGTCAGCCCTTCGTACCGCTGCTGCTGCTCGATTTGCGCGTCGCGCGACGCCCGCTGCCCCTCGCGCAGCGCGCGGCGCAGGCGGTGGCGCACCTTCGCCATCAAGCCCTGCGGCTCCGGCTCGTCTGCGAGCTCGACGGCGCGATACTCCGGCGGCACGCGCTCGAGCTCCGCGGGCTCGCGCGCGAACAGCCAGACGGCGACTCCGGCGGCGGCGGCGATCAGCCCGAACACGGCGAGGATGACGAGCAGCTTGCCCATGCCACCACCGCCCTTGACGACGACCTCCTGCGCGCGCGTGCCGGCGCGTGCGTGCGCGGCCTCCTGTTCGGCGCGCCTCGCTGCCTCGGCCTCCGCCTTCGCCGCCTGACGCTCGGCCTTCTCGCGCTTCTTGCGGTCGCGTTCCTGCTTCTTCGCCGTCGGCTCCAGCTCGAGCTCGAGCTTGCCGAACGGCGTCATGAATTCGATCTCGTGCTCGGCGGCATCGTCGTCGTCGTGCTGCTTCTTGCGGCCGCGGCCGAACCAGCCGCGCTTCGGCTTCTCGTCGTCGGCGTCGTCGCGCCCGGCGACGAGGACGTCCGCTTCCTGCTCGTTCATGACACCCTCCCTGGATGATGCACGCACGTGGCGATGGTGGCTCAGCGCTTCGGCGGCGGACCGCCGGCGCCGGTCAGGCCGGCGATGACGCCGACGGCGCGACGGACGCCGGCGACGACGCCGTACGTGCGGACGACCGGCGTCACGGCGGCGCCGGAGAGGAAGCTCGTCGTGCCCTTGACGCGGTCCGCGGTCTGCTGGGCCGTGCCCATCAGCGGCTTCACGCTCTCATCGAGCAGGGACGACACCTTGCCGAGCAGCGCCTTCGCGAGCAGCCCCAGCACCACCGTGAGGATGAGGAGGACGAAGAAGAAGGCGCCGATGATGATCCCGGTGACGATGATCACCCAGTCGCGAAAGGCGCCGACGAACAACAGCGACGGAAGGTCAAGCACGGCTCAGGACGCTCCTCTCGTGTGGTTGCGCGCATGATATCACGCGCGATTTCGGGGATGTACCCCCCATGCCGACGCGGAGGGCCGCCAGAAGCCCCACATGCGCCAGCAGAGCGTCACGTAGCTCATGCCGGCGACCACCACCAGGGCCCAATACGCCTCGCCGACAGCCGCGCCGATCGCCAGCAGCAGCAGCCGCACGTCGCGCGAGGCGAGCCCGAGCAGCGCCGCCGCCGCGTCCCGCCCGCCGGCAGCCTCCAGCCGGGCACGCGAATACGACACCATCAGCATGCCGACGGCCGCCGCCATGCCGACGAGCAGCGGCTGCGGCAGCGAATCCTGCCGGTATGCGTGCCATGCCATGCCGGCGGCGATCGCGACATCGGCATAGCGGTCGAGCACGCTGTCGAAGAGGGCGCCGAAGCGGCTCGTCATCGACTTGGCGCGCGCCAGATCGCCGTCGACGCCATCGACGACCGACGACACCTGGACGAGGACGCCACCGGCGATCGGCGCATCGGCGGCGATCAGCGCGGCGGCGGCGAGCGCCAGCGCCAGCGCCACGATCGAGACCTCGTTCGGGGTGATCGGCATCGGGCGGAGAACCGCGGCCAGCGGGCGCGAGATGCGCCGGTTCAGGTGGCGCGAAACCGGCCCGTCAAGCGAACCGGCCATCTGCTTCCAGCATCGCTTCCGCGCGCCGCAGATCCGCGGGCGTGTCGATGTCGACCCAGCGTTGGCCGCTGACGTCCACGGCGTCGAGCGCGCCGGCACGCGCGATGGTCGCAAAGGCGTCGGCGAGCTCGCCGTCGCGACCACGCGCGTCGATCGCCTCGAAGATGTCCGGGGTACACCAGAACGTGCCGCTGTCGAGCGCGTCCCACTCGCGCAAGGACTTGCCGATCTCGACCACACGGCCGTCGCGCACCCGCACGCGCGTCGCCTCCCCGGCGCGCGGGTCACCGGGGCCGGCGCGATCGACTGCCAGCCGGCAGCGCCCGTCGGCTCCAGCGATCACCGCCCGCGTGATGCCGGGCGCGACGAGATGGTCGCCCATCGCCAGCAGGAAGCCGTCCTCCATCCCGTGCCGCGCCGTCCAGAGCGAGCGTGCGTTCCCCGCCGCGTACGCCTCGTTCTCGACGAAGCGCAGCTTCAAGCCCTCGCGCGAGTGCGCTCCCAGCGCATCCCGCAGCTGGTCCGCGCGATAGCCGACGACGATCGTCGTCTCGTGGACGCCGGCGGCGAACAGGCCACCGAGCACGTACTCGATGATCGGCCGGCCGGCGAGCGGCAGCAGCGGCTTCGGCAGCGCGGCGGTGTGCGCGCCCATGCGGTCGCCGTCGCCGGCGGCGAGGACGACGGCGCGCAGCGTGAGGTGGGTGGGCGAGCGGAGCATCTCCGTACAGTATGCCGGTTGGGATCCGGCGCGCCATCGCGCAGGAGGAGCGGCAATCGCGGCCGCGAATGCACTGCTGAAGCGGGGACTTGACAAACATATGTTCTACTCCCTATCCTGCGCCGTATCGGGAACCCGGCCGGGAGTGTGAGCGATGCCAGACGTCATCTTCGAAGAGATCGCCTGCAAGACGGCGCTCAATCGCGTCAATGTGCACAACCTGCCCTTTCGCTGGACGCTGAACCCGTATCGTGGCTGCCAGCACGCCTGCACCTACTGCTTCGCGCGCGCCACGCACGCATACCTCGGGTACGACACCGGGCGCGACTTCGAGACGCGGATCATCGTCAAGGTGAATGCTGCGGACGCGCTGCGGCAGGACCTCTCGCGCCCCGGCTGGCGAGGCGAGATGATCGCCGTGGGCACCGCCTGCGACCCCTACCAGCAGGCGGAGTTGAAGTACTCGCTCACCCACCGCATCCTCCGCGTGCTCGGCGACTTCGCCAATCCCGTCAGCATCACGACGAAGTCACCGCACGTCGTCCGCGACGCGGACCTGCTCGAGGCGCTGACGCGCGTGGCCGACGTCCACGTCAACTTCAGCATCGCGACGCTCGACGAGACGGTCTGGAAGCGGACGGAGCCCGCGACAGCGAAGCCGCAGAAGCGTCTTGAGGCGATGCGTCTCCTCAGCGAGGGCGGCATCCGCTGCGGCGTCCTGCTGGCGCCTGTACTTCCCGGCCTCACCGACGACCCCAATGGCCTGCGGGCGGTCGTCGCCGCCGCGCGCGAGCATGGCGCATCATACGTGCACGACAACGTGCTCTACCTGAAACCGGGCACGAAGGAGTGGTTCATGCCGGCGCTGCGGGAGGCATATCCGCACCTCCTCGAACGCTATGCGCAGTACTATCGCGGCGCCTACGCTCCCCGCTCCTACACCCAGGAGGTACACCGGACGATCGATGCGCTGCGCCGCGAGTACGGCCTGATGCCGTCCGGCCGGGTGGCGGCGACCGTGGGCCAGCTCCAGCTGGCGATGTGACGCCGCTGCGACGGTCGCCCGCGCGGCGCTTCGAGCTTGCGTCCGCCGATTCCCCGATTCCGCGGCGGCTGCGCCCCGATGTTCGCCCGCTAGAGGTGGACGCACGCATCTCCGCGGCCGCGGCTGCCGATGCTTAGCGGAGACGCCGGCGCACGGATGCGCCGAGCCTCCTGCTGGAGGTGAACGCCGTGGCACCTGCGGAAGCCGCAGTCCGAACCGACGAGGCCCTGATCCTGCAACCCGCCATCGACGGCCGCCCGCCTCATCCGCTGCCCGCCGTCGCCGCCCAGCGCGCGGCGACCATGAGCACGCTCGACGGTGACGTCATCACGCACGGAGTCGCCGCCCTCCGCGGCACCGCGGAGGCCTGGACGGCGACGCTCGCGCACCTCGACCAGCCCGGCGCGGTGGCGACAGCGTACTTCGCGCGCGGCATCCGCGAGGTGATGCTCAGCCTGAACGACGGACGTGCCGCGCGCGCGCGCTTCGTCGGCACGAGCTTTGCGCCGGGAGCAGACCGCACCTGCGAGCTGCGCGGTCTCGAGCCGCTCCGGCACGCAGCCGCCGCATAACGCCGGCTGGCGCCCGCCGGCGCTGGCTGTTGGGGCGAATCGACCGCCGGCGTCCTCCCCGGCGCTGCGTCCGCTGTCCGCTACCGCGGGCACGAAGACCGGCGGGCCGTCGTCGGCCCTTCCCCGCCGCACTCCGCGCCCGATGCTGGCGTCGTGGACGTTCGAGCGTAGCCTCCGGAGGCACCGTTGCGCGACGCCCCGGCCGCTTCGGGCGTGCGCCGGCGCGTGGGAGTGGATACGCTCCGGCCATGCACCGGCTGCAGAACAACATCGCGATCGTCGTCGGCGCCGGCCAGACGCCCGGCGCGACGGTGGGCAACGGCCGCGCGACGGCGATCACCTTCGCGCGCGAAGGCGCGACGGTGCTGCTCGCGGACCGTGATCTGGCTTCGGCCGAAGAGACGCGGGCGGCGATCGAGGGGGAAGGCGGGCGTGCGAGCAGCATCGAGGTGGACATAACGCGCGAGGACGACTGCCGGCGCCTCGTCGCCACCTGCCTCGAGCGCTACGGGCGCATCGATGTGCTGCACAACAACGTCGGCATCGGCGCCCACGACGCCGGCGTCACGGGCACCGAGGTCGAGCACTTCGAGCGGATCTTCCGGGTGAACCTCGAAGGCCCACTGCTGACCTGCAAGCACGCGCTGCCGGCGATGCGCGCGGAGGGCGGCGGCGTGATCACGAACGTCTCGTCGATCGCGTCGGTCGCGGCGGCGACGGGGCTGGTCGCGTACAAGACGTCGAAGGCGGCGCTCAACGCGCTCACCCAGACGCTGGCGCTGGCCAACGCGCGCTATGGGATCCGCGCCAACGCCATCCTGCCCGGGCTGATCAACACGCCGATGGCCATCGAGGGCATCAGCGCCGCGCGCGGCGTCGACCGCGAGCAGCTGATTGCGCAGCGCGACCGGCAGGTGCCGCTGGGGAAGATGGGCACGGCCTGGGACGTCGCCGCTGCGGCGCTCTTCCTCGCGTCCGACGAGGCGAAATTCATCACCGGCGTGCTGCTCGCCGTCGACGGCGGCCAGAGCGCGCGCATCGGCTAGCGGCGAGTGCAGCGCCCGGCGCGGCCGCCGAGGCGGCGTGAGCGCGGCGAGCTACCCGCCGTCCTTGCCCGCAGCTGCGAGGAGTTCGTCATCAAGATCTGCTTCCTGATGTACCACGGGTCGATGCAGTCGGGCGGGCAGGGGGTGTACCTGGCGAACATCACCCGCGAGTTGGCGCGCCGCGGGCACGACGTGCACGTGATCTCCGGTCCGCCGTACCCGCAGCTGGACGGCGCCGTCCGCCACCATCGCATCGCCACGCGCAGCTTCCAGGCGATGCTCCTCGACCGCCGACGCTTCTTCCTCGCGGCGCCGCCGCTCGCGCACCTGCAGCCGCTGGATTTCTTCGAGTTCGCGAGCACGCGCTTCACCCTCGCTTCGCTGATCAACGTCTTCACGCTGCGCGCGCTCGGCTGCCTGGCCGCAATCGAGGCGGCGTCGGGGCCGTTCGACCTCGTCCACGACAATCAGTCGCTCGGCTACGGGCTGCTGCTGATGCGCGGGCTGCTCGGCCGGCCCGTGGTGGCGAACGTCCATCACCCGCTCGACGTCGACGCGCGCAACGCCGTGCGTCACGTCAACAGCCTGCCGGAGAAGGTGCGGCGCATCGTCTGGTACCCGTGGCTGATGCAGCGCGTCGTCGCGCGCCGGCTCGATGCGCTGATCTCCGGCTCACGCGCCTCGGCGGGGCTGATCGAGCGCACGTGGTCCCTGCCGGCGGGCGCCGTGCGCACGATCTACGACGGCGTCGACAGCGAGCGCTTCCGTCCCGGTGCGGCCGACGAGCGGCAGAGGGGCACGCTGCTCTTCGTCGGCAACGCCGAGGATCACAACAAGGGCATCGTCTATCTGCTGCGCGCGCTGGCGCTGCTGCCGGCGATCCGCCTCGCGCGCCTGTATGTCGTCGGCGGTCCGGCGGCTGCATCGCGCCTCGTAACATCGGAGGCCGCGCGTCTCGGTCTGGCAGACTGGGTGACGGTGGTCGGCCGCGTGAGCGAGGGTGACCTGGCAGCGTGGTACCGACGCGCGCAGGTCCTCGTGTCGCCGTCGCTGTACGAAGGCTTCGGCCTGCCCGCGGCCGAGGCGATGGCGTCGGGCACGCCGGTGGTCGCGACGGACGCCGGCGCGCTGCCGGAGGTCGTCGCCGACGGCGAGACGGGCGTCATCGTCCCCGCCGCCGACCCGCGCGCGCTCGCCGACGCGATCGCAACCCTGCTCGCCGATCCGGCGCGCTGCCGTGCCTACGGCGAGGCGGGCCGCGCGCGCGTGCTCGAGCGCTTCACGTGGCAGCAGCACGTGCGCGGCCTCGAAGCGCTGTACGGCGACGTGCTGGCGGCGCGCGGCGGCGCTTCGATGTAGAGCGCGCCGGCTGCGGCCTACGCGCCGGGCGTCCGGCGGATGCTCTCCGCGTGCCGGCGCATGTACGATGCCCGGAATGCCGACCGGACGACCGCTGCGCATCTGCTTCCTCATGTACCACGGCTCGATGGAGTCCGGCGGCCAGGGGATCTACCTCGCGCACGTCACGCGCGAGCTGGCGCGCCTCGGCCACGAGGTCCACGTCATCTCCGGGCCGCCGTACCCCGCGCTCGACCCCGCCGTGCGGCACCATCGCATCGCCACGCACAGCTTCCAGACGATGATGCTCGACCGCCGGCGCTTCTTCCAGACGCCGCATCCGCTCGCGCACCTGGCGCCGCTGAACCTCTTCGAGTTCGCGACGACGCGCTTCACGTTCGCATCGCTGCTCTTCACATTCAGTCTGCGCGCGCTCGCGCGTCTGGCCGAAGTCGAACGGGAGTACGGTGCGTTCGACCTGATCCATGACAACCAGACACTGAGCTACGGCGTCCTGCTCGCGCAGCGGCTGCGCGGCCGCGCCGTCGTCGCGACGGTGCACCATCCGCTCGACGTCGACGTCCGCAGCGGGCTGCGCGCGCTCGGCTCCGCCCGCGAGCGGGCGCTGCGCATCGCGTGGTACCCGTGGCAGATGCAACGGACCGTCGCGCGACGGCTCGACGGCCTCGTCTTCCCGTCACGCGCCTCCGCCGAACTGACGACGCGGCTCTGGAAGCTGCCCGCCGGGCGCGTGCACGTCATCCACAACGGCGTCGACAGCGAGCGCTTCCGGCCGGCTGATCAGCCGGCGCGCGAGGACCGCGCACTGCTCTTCGTCGGCAACGCACAGGACTACAACAAGGGCGTCGTCTTCGCGCTGCGAGCGCTGGCGCTGCTGCCTGCGGACTGCCGCGCGCGCCTCTACCTCGTCGGCGGCCCCGGCGGTGTGCCCCACGTCGCGCTGAACGAGGTCGCGCGCCTCGGCATCGGTGACCGCGTCTCGCTCGTCGGGCGCGTGGACAGCGACGAGCTGGCGGCCTGGTATCGACGCGCGCAGATCCTGCTGGCGCCGTCGCTGTACGAAGGCTTCGGCCTGCCGGCGGCCGAGGCGATGGCGTCGGGCACGCCGGTGATCGCCTCGGACGCGGGGGCGCTGCCGGAGGTCGTGGCCGACGGCGAGACGGGCGTGATCGTGCCCGCCGCCGACCCGGCCGCACTCGCCGCCGGGATCGAGGCGCTGCTGGCCGACGCGGACCGGCGTCGCCGATACGGCAGCGCCGGGCGGGCGCGCGTGCTCCAGCGCTTCACGTGGCGCGGGCATGCGATCGCCTGCGACGAACTCTATCGCCAGGTGCTGGCGACGCGCGGGCGGGCGTGAGACGGCGTCGGAGCCGGCGGTCGGTTACGCGCGCCTGTCGCCGGCAGGGCGGCGCCGCAAGGAAGCGGCAGCGGTGCTGCAAGCCGAGGCTGCGCCGCAAGGCGCGCCAGCGTGGCACGACGGCGCGAGGGATTGCCGCAGCGGCGGCTGTGCCGGCAAGATCGCTGCGTCCGGCGCGGGACGCGGACGCCGTCCTGGCCGATGGATCGAGGTCGGATGGAATATCGCGTCCGCTTCATCGAGCTGCGGGGATCGCCGGAGGAGCTGCGGGGGGAGTTCGAGGCGGTCTGCAGCAAGGTGGGGATCGAAGGCTTTCGGCTCGTCCACAGGGAGCTCGGCCTCGTCGCCGCGACGCACGGCATCTACCTGTTCTTCGAGCGCTCGTGACCGGGACGGCCTGCCGCGAGCGCTCGCAGCGGGCGCGATCTGCGGCGGCAGCCCGTCGTCGAGCGCCGAGGCGCTGTCGCCGCCGGGATACTACTGAAACATGATCATGTCGGGCGCCGGCTGCATCGCCAGCAGTTGCTGTTCGGTGGGAAGCTGCGTGTCCTGCCTGAGGAACACGGTGTACGACCGGCGCTGCGCCCACGGCGCGCCGGCGAAGTGCTGGTACATCGCGAGCTTGTCCGCCGGCGCGCCGATGCCGTCGACGTTGAGCACGAGCGTGACGTTGGGGAACGTCTTCGCCGCCGCCGGGTCGGCGATCGTCGCGTCCATGTACTGGTGGACGATGAGCATCTTCGGCGGCAGTTTGCGCTGCTGCACGAGGTCGCTCAGGTACGCCTGCGCCCGGTTGAGGTCATCGCCGGTGATGCGCCCCGGGTCCTGGATCGGCACGCCCGCCGGCCCGACGGCGTACTCCGGGTCGATCGCCACGTGCACGCGCGGGTTCGTGAGGTACGGCGCGACCTTCTTCACCTCGTCCAGCACTGTGCTGCGGCCGATCTGGAGGTCGAGGATCACCTCCTGGTTCCGCTGCGTGGCGGCATCGATGTAGGCGCGCGTCGTCGCGTCATCGAGATAGGAGACGTAGATGCCGCCGGGACCGGGGTCTGCGGTCACCATGCCGTAGACGATATCCATCGCTCCCTGCGCCTTGCGGGGGCCGTTGAGCGAGTCCACCAGCGCGGTCTCGCCCTGCAGGCTGGTCGCCGCGGCGGCAGGTGAGTCGAACGTGCCGAGTATGCCCATGCCCGGCGAGTTCGGCTTGCCGTAATAGACGACCATCTGCGTGTCGCTGAGCAGAGGCGTCGGCCCTGCCCAGACCTCGGCCGGGGCCATGCCGGTGAGAAGCGGCGTGAGCAGGGCGGCGCCGGCGAAAAAGGCCGCAAGGAACCGCGGCGGGCGAAGTGCCCGGAGTCGTGAAATCAAGACGAAATGCTCCTGGTGCGAATGTAACGTTGCTGTAGCGTCTGTTGTCACGGTACCGGCTGATCGCGCAGCCCCGCAACGGCAGCGCAACGCATCGAAGGGAACTGCAATGCTTTTGTTACATCCGTTGCTTGCGAGCGATCGCGCGCATCAGTGCGCTCGTCGCTGCGTTCACGAGATGCCGCCCGGACTCCGTCTACTGCAGCGGCGATGCGTGGGTGTTACGGATGCGGGGCGCGTCTCAGGACGGAAGGACAGGATTCGGCGTTCCTGCGCGGTCGTGCGGGGACGGGCGTATCCCGGAGCGCCGAGGCCAGGCTGCGGCACGGACGCAGTTCCGCCCCGCCTCCTTCGCCGCATAGAGGGCGCGGTCGGCCGCGTCCACCAGCGCCGCCTGAGTCCGGGCGTCCTCGGGGAACATCGCCAGGCCGATGCTGACGCTGGCGCCGCACGTCGCCGCTGCGCCGCGCAGGCGTTCGGCCAGCCGCAGCGCGTCCGGAAGCGCGGCGTGGGGAGCGACGACCGAGAACTCGTCGCCGCCGAAGCGCGCGACGACGTCGCCGGCGCGGGCGGCCGCGCTCAACGCCGCTGCCACGTCACGAAGCTTGTCGTCACCGGCCGGGTGGCCGTCACGGTCGTTGATCTCCTTGAAGTGGTCGACGTCGATCAGCATGAAGGCGAGCGGTTGCCGGCGGGCGAGCGCCTCCTGCAGCGAGCCGGCGAACGCCGTTTCGAGCGAACGGCGGTTGGCGATGCCGGTCAGCGAGTCCGTGCGGGCGGCGATGCTGAGGACGTCGCGCAGCCGTTGTTCGCCGCCCGCGAGCACCGTGGCGTTCGCCCCCATGCCGGCGATGATCAGCTCGATCACGCCGACGTATCCCCACGGCACGGCGTATCCCATCAGTTCGCTCGTCACAGCGGCGAAGAAGAAGTTGGCCGCCGCCCAGACGACGTAGAGCGCCATCTCGCGCTTGCTGACGAAGTGGGCGATGCCGACGAGCGTCAGGAAGTACACGGCCCAGATCGGCGTCGTCACCGTGTGCATGGCCACGAGCACCGTCGTCGTGCCGACGACGTCGGCGTAGCGGCTGACCTTCGTGACGATGGGGTCGTTGCCGTGACCGCTCACCTCCGCGACGGTGAGGACGCCGAAATACGCGGCCAGCATGCTCGCGCTCACAGCGAGGGCGACGTGGCCGACCGCTAGCGCGCCGATCAACGCCAGCGGCACGTAGGCGGCGAGCAGCGCCCAGCGGACGCCGATGAGCGCCGCCCCAAGCTTGGCGTCCTTGATCCCGGCCTGCGAACGCTGCGTTACGATCACTCGTGCCATCGTCCCCGAAGCGAGCATTTCGTAGGTATCGGCCGGCCGGCGGGCCGAGTTGAGCCGCCGCTGCGGCATCGATCGTCTGACCGGTCGGGCGCTCAAAGCTGCCGCCTCGTCTCCCGATACACTTGGCTCCGGCTGGTGGAGGGTTCGGCATTTCGGAGGAACGACGGCGCTCGATGCTCGGGCGAACCGGCGCTCAGCCGGGCGAAGCAGCGAGGCGCCATCATCGAGTGATGACCGGGTCAGGAGGGCCGACAGTCAGCGGTTACGCCGCCGTCCGCACACAGTTGCGGCCGGCCTCTTTGGCCGCATACAGCGCCTGATCTGCCCGCGTGATCAGCCCGTCGTGGGTCGCGGCGTCGTCGGGGAAGAGTGCGAGGCCGATGCTGACGCCGATCTCGCAGCCTGCAGCCGCCGTGCGCAGGCGCTCGGCGAGACCGAGGCCATCGATCCGGTTCGTATCCGGCGCGATGACGATGAACTCGTCGCCGCCGTACCGCGCGACGACGTCGCAGCGTCGCGTCGCGTCGCCGAACGCCTGCGCGAGTTCGCGCAGCTTGTCGTCGCCGGCGGGATGACCGCGGCTGTCGTTGATCTCCTTGAAGTGGTCGACGTCTACCAGCATCAGCGTCAGCGGACGCCGGTCGCGCATCGCCTCGTCGATGCTGGCGGCGTAGATCTCCTGGAAGCAGCGCCGGTTGGGCAGGCCGGTGAGCGAGTCGGTGATGGCGACCTTCGCGATGACCTCGCGCAGCCGCTGCTCGCCGGCGGCGAGGAGCACGGCGTTCAGGCCCATGAAGAGCAGCAGCACGCAGACGACGGCGACGTACGCGACGGAGACGTCGCCCGAGAGCGCCGTCACAGCGACGGCCGCGCCGACGTAGCAGGCGATCGTCCAGACGACGTACCGCAGCATCTGATGCGGCGTCATCAGGTGGGCGACGGCGACGATGCTGACGAAGTAGACGGCCCAGACGGGGCTCTCGATATCACCCAGCGCGACGAGCACGAGGCTCGTCATGACGATGTCGGAGTAGCGGATCTGCGTCAGCACGCGCGGGTGCTGTTCGCCGCTCAGCCGCACGCCGGTGAAGGCGGCTGTGTACAGGAACAGCAGGCCGCCGCTCCAGAGCAGCCCGCGCTGGCTGACGGCCAGCGCACCGCTCGCGCCGAGCGCCAGGTAGGCCGCGGTGATCAGCCAGCGCAGCACGATGAACGCGCGGCCCATTGCCGCGTCGTCGATGCCGTGCTGTGGGGCCGGTGCTTCCGCCTGCATGCGCTGTCCCGCTCTCCGCCGTGAATTGAAGATGTATCGGCGGCCCGCGGGGCCGGGCGCATAGCCCCATCCCGCCAACGCACATATGATGCCGGCGGAAGGAGTGCCCATGCCCTCGCCGTTCGAGCAGCTTGCCGACCAGTACATCGCCGCCACCAACGCCTGGCAGCCGGTGGGTGCCACCACCCGCGGCTTTCACGACCACGACGCCGAGCTCGGCGACCGGAGCGCCGCCGCGATCGAGCGCCGGGCGCAGGCCTTGCGTGGCTTCGCCGACCGCCTGCGCGCGCTCCCGGCGCCGGCGCTGGACGGCGATGAGGCGTACGACGCCGACCTGCTCGCTCGCCGCATCGCCTGGGAGCTGACCGACATCGAGCAGGTGCGCTCGTGGCAGCGGGCGCCGGGCGGCGTCCTCGGGACGATCGGCGGCGGCTGCAACAGCCTCGTCATCCGCGACTTCGCGCCGCTCGACGAGCGCGTCCGCGCCCTCGTCGGCCGTCTGCGCGCCGTACCCGATCTCCTCGAACAGGCGAAGGCGAATCTGCGCGACCCCACCCGCTACCATGTCGAGACGGCGATCGAGGCCGGCGGCGGCATGCGCCTGCTGTTCGAGCGCGACCTCACCGCGGCGGCCGCGCTCTCGACGGACGCGGCGCTACAGCACGAGTTCGCGGCGGCCAACAGCTCGGCGCTCGCCGCGGTCGATTCGTATGTGGCTTGGATGAAGAGCGACCTGCTTCCGAAGGCGACCGGGGACTTCGCCTGGGGCGGCGAGCTCATCGCCACGCTGCTCTCGCAGGCCGACGCGGTCGACGAGCCGATCGACGCGCTGGTCCGGCGCGGCGAGGATGACCTGCGCGCACACCAGGACCTGCTGCGCGAGATCGCGGCGAAGATCGACGCGAGCGCCGAGCCGGCGGAGGTCGTCGATGCCGTCGCGCGCGACCACCCGGCGCCGGACGATCTGCTCCCCCAGGTGCGCGACCTGCTCGAGGATCTTCGCAGCTTCAGCATCGACGCCGGGCTCTGCACGATGCCGACGGACGTGCGCATCGCCGTCACGGAGACGCCCGGCTTCTCGCGCGTGACGACGCAGGCGGCGTGCAGCAGCCCGGGGCCGTTCGAGACGAAGGCGACGAGCGCGTACTACTACGTCACGCCGGCGGATGCCGGCTGGCCCGCGGAGCGCATCGAGTCGTACATGCGCTTCTTCAATCGCTGGAGCATCCCGGGCGTCACGGCGCACGAGGCCTACCCGGGCCACTACGTCCACCTGACCTACCTGAACCGCGCCGCGAGCAGCGTCGGCCGCTACCTTCTGACGACGACGACGGTCGAGGGCTGGGCGCACTACATCGAGCAGGTGATGACAGAGGCCGGCTACGGCGGCGGCGACCGGCGCTTCCAACTGATGCAGCTCCGCGAGGCGCTGCTCCGCCTGTGCCGCTACCGCTGCGCCTTCGGCATGCACGTCGAGGGATGGAGCCCGCAGCGCGCCATCGACTTCTTCGTGCGCGAAGGGTTCACGTCGCGGGTGATCGCCGAGCGGGAGACGCGCCGCGGTATCCTCGGGCCGAACTACTACGCCTACACGCTGGGGAAGCGCCAGATCCTCTCGCTGCGTGCGCAGCTCCGCGAGCGGCAGGGATCCGCGTTCGACCAGCGCGCGTTCCACGACGCCTTCATGCAGCTCCCGTATCCCGTCGCCACGATCGAGCGCATCATGCTCGCCGACGCATGAACGTCATCACCGGCTCCATCTCGACGTACGTCTTCACGGTGCGGCATGGCCGGCCGTGCTTCCTGACGTTGCTGCGCGCGCCGCATCTCCTGCACGCCGGCACCTGGCAGGCCGTGCACGGCATGATCGAGCCCGGCGAGACGGCGTACGCGGCGGCGCGGCGCGAGATGGCCGAGGAGACGGGCCTGGCGCCGGCGCGCTTCTTCCGCACGGACTACGTGGAGACGTTCTACAGCGACGCGACGGACGCGGTGCACCTCGTGCCGGCGTTTGCAGGCTTCGTCGCCGAGGCGCCGGCGGCGACGATGTCCGAGGAGCACACGGCGTACGAGTGGTGCTCGCTCGACGAGACGCTGCAGCGCTTCGTCTGGCCGTCGCAGCGGGAGGCCGTGCGGGTGATCGCCGAGGCGGCGAAGTGGTGGCCCGAGCTGGGCAGCGGGCTGCGCGAGCTGCCGGACCGCTAAGGGGCCGACGGCTGGAGCGGTGCGTTCAGCCGCGGGCGATGCGCCGGCGCTGGGTCGCGTCGAGCACGCGCTTGCGCAGGCGCAGGCTCTTCGGCGTCACTTCAAGCGCTTCGTCGTCGCGGATCCACTCGAGCGCCTGCTCCAACGACAGCTTGCGCACCGGCATCAGCTGGATCGCGATCTCCGACGTCGAGGAGCGCATGTTCGACAGCTTCTTCTCTTTGGTGATGTTGACGTCCATGTCCTCTTCACGCGCGTTCTCGCCGACGACCATCCCCTCGTACACGGCCTCGGTCGGCTCGACAAACATCTCGCCGCGGTCCTGCAGGTTCTCGATCGCGAAGGACGTCACCTTGCCCGGCCGGTCGGCCACGAGCGCGCCCGTCTGGCGATGGGCGATCTCGCCCTGCCACGGCTCGTAGCCATCGAAGAGGTGGTTCAGCAGGCCGGTGCCGCGCGTGTCGGTGAGGAACTGGCTGCGGAAGCCGATCAAGCCGCGCGAGGGGATGCGGAACTCCAGCCGCACGCGGCCGCTGCCGTGGTTCACCATGTTGGTCATGCGGCCGCGGCGCGTCGAGATCATCTGCGTGACGACGCCGACGTATTCCTCGGCGCAGTCGACGACCAGCGCCTCCATCGGCTCGCAGCGCGCGCCGTCGATGGTGCGTGTGATCACTTCGGGTTTGCTGACCATCAGCTCGTAGCCCTCGCGCCGCATCGTCTCGATGAGGATCGCCATCTGTAGCTCGCCACGGCCGGAGACCTGGAAGGTCTCCGCGGACGAGCCCGGCTCGACGCGCAGGCTGACGTTGGTCAGCACCTCGCGATCGAGGCGGTCCTTGAGGCTCCGGGATGTGACGAACTGCCCATCGGCGCCGGCGAACGGCGACGTGTTGACCGAGAACGCCATCGTCACCGTCGGCTCATCGATGACGACCGGTGGCAGCGCCCGCGCGTCGTCCGGGTCGGCGATCGTCTCGCCGATGTTCACTTCCTCGAACCCCGCCAACGCGACGATGTCGCCGGGTCCCGCTTCGGCGACGGCGATGCGTTCGAGGCCCTCGAACGCGTAGAGTCCGCTCGCCCGCGTCCGCGTCACGCTGCCGTCGTGCCGGAGCAGCGCGACGTCCTGCTTCGCGCTGACGCTGCCGTTGACGATGCGGCCGATCGCCAGCCTGCCGAGGAAGTCCGAGTAGTCGAGGTTCAGCACCAGCAGCTGCAGCGGCGACTGCGGGTCGAAGCGCGGCGCCGGGATCGTCCGCACGATCTCCTCGAACAGCGGCTCGAGGCGGTGGTCCTCGCCGTCGGGCGTCGTCCGGCAGATGCCGTCGCGGGCGATGGTGTACAGCACCGGGAAGTCGATCTGGTGGTCGCCGGCGTCGAGATCGATGAAGAGGTCGTAGATCTCGTTCAGGACTTCCTGCGGCCGCGCGTCCTTGCGGTCGATCTTGTTGATCACGACGATCGGCGGCAGGCCGAGTTCCAGCGCCTTCTTGAGCACGAAGCGCGTCTGTGGCAGCGGCCCCTCGCTGGCGTCGACGAGCAGCAGCACGCCATCGACCATCTTCAGCGTGCGCTCGACCTCACCACCGAAGTCGGCGTGGCCGGGCGTGTCGACGATGTTGATCTTGACGTCGCCGAAGCGGACGGCAGTGTTCTTGGCGAGGATCGTGATGCCCTTCTCGCGCTCGAGGTCGTTCGAGTCGAGCACGCGGTCGACGACGTCCTGGTTCTCGCGGAAGACGCCGCTCTGCCAGAGCATCGCATCGACGAGCGTCGTCTTGCCGTGGTCGACGTGGGCGATGATCGCAACGTTGCGCACGTCGTCGCGCACGCCGACGCCCTCTCGGCGCGCCGCCTCTACCGGTTCCTGGATCTGCGTCGATTCCATGGGACTCCTTGCGTCGGTTGTCGTCGTCTCCGCGCCCGCACCGCACCCGGCATGCCCCGAATTCAAGGCGAACCAGGGCGCTCGACGTACGCCAGCCGGCGGCGCACGCGGCCGCCCGCCGCAGCCGCGCATCGTGCCGATGCGCCCGCTCCGTCTCCACCAGTGCCGATGGGATCGGGGGCCATGACAGTATAGCGGACGGGCGGGAGGTGGTCGGGGAGACAGGATTCGAACCTGCGACCTCCTGGTCCCAAACCAGGCGCGCTACCGGACTGCGCCACTCCCCGGCGTCCAAGGACGGTTGCTGGCGCGGCGGCCATCGCTGCCACGCGCCGGCAGTGTAGCCTACGCCATCAGCGTGCAGCGACGGCCGTTCCTGCGGAAGGAGATACGGGCGGGTGTCGCAGCCTCGTTGCTCCGCCGCGCCGCGATGAGCGCGCCGATCGTCCCCGTGCCGCCGTTCTCGCCGCCCGTCCGGTCGGCACTGGAAGCGGCGCGGCTCTTCCTGCGATCGGCTTCGTACGAAGTCTCGGCGGAGAGGCATCTTCGCCGAGGCCCGTTCCCGGTTCGCTGACGCGCCGGGCCACGCGGCGTTATTCCTCCAGCGTGTCAGTGTTGCCTTCGGGCAGGCCGAGCTCCCGTGCCTTCAGCAGGCGGCGCATGATCTTGCCGGAGCGCGTCTTCGGCAGCACGTCGATGAAGTCGATCTCGCGCGGCGCGACGCCCGCGCCGAGCTTCTTGCGGCTGAACTGCAGCAGCTCGCCGCGCAGCCGGTCCGAAGGCTCGAAGCCGTCCTTCAGCGTCACGAAGGCCTTCACGACCTCCATCGCCACCGGATCCGGCTTGCCGATGACGCCCGCTTCGGCGACGGCCGGATGCTCGATCAGCGCGCTCTCGACCTCGAACGGGCCGACGAGATGGCCGGCGGTGTTGATCACGTCGTCGGCACGGCCGATGAACCAGAAGTAGCCGTCGTCATCGATGCGCCCGCGGTCGCCGGTGATGTACCAGCCGTTCGCGAACTTCGACTGGTACATCGGCTCGTTGTTCCAGTAGGTGCGAAACATCGACGGCCAGCCGGGCCGGAGCGCCAGGTCGCCCTCTTCGCCGGCCGGCGCCGGCTTGCCCTCGTGGTCGACGACGGCCGCTTCGATGCCGGGCATCGGCCAGCCCATGCTGCCGGGCTTGATCGGCAGGATCGGATAGTTGGCCACCATGATCGAGCCGGTCTCGGTCTGCCACCAGTTGTCGTGGAAGGGCATGCCGAGGTGCTTCTCGCCCCAGACGACCGCCTCCGGGTTGAGCGGCTCGCCGACGGACATCATGTACCGCAGCGACGAGAGGTCGTACTTCTTCGGCAGGTCGCCGCCGGCCTTCATCAGCAGGCGGATCGCCGTCGGCGCCGTGTACCAGACGCTCACCTGGTGTTGCTGGATGATCTCGTACCACTTGCTCGCCGAGAAGCCGCCCTCGTAGATCACCGAGGTGACGCCGTTCGTGTGCGGCGCGAACATGCCATACGACGTGCCCGTCACCCAGCCCGGGTCGGCCGTGCACCAGTAGATGTCATCGGCATGGAGGTCGAGCACGTACTTGCCCGTGGCGTAGTGCCCGAGCACCGCCTGGTGGACGTGCACCGCGCCCTTCGACTTGCCCGTCGTGCCGGAGGTGTAGTGCATCACCGCGGGGTCTTCCGGCGACGTGTGCACGATCTGGTACTCGGTCGACGCCTCGCGCATCAGGTCGTCCCACGACATCTCGCCGTCCTCGATGCTGTCCTCGCGGCCGTGGTCGGCGATGATGATGTGCTGGAGTGCCGGCAGGTTCGGGCGCATCTCCCGGACCTTCCTCCGCTGCTCCGACGAGGTGACGAGGACGCAGGCGCCGGCATCGGCCAAGCGGTCGCCGGCGGCGTCGGGGCCGAAGGCGGAGAAGAGCGGGCCGGTGATGCAGCCCGCCTTCAGCGTGCCGAAGACGGCCGCGTACAGCTCTGGCACGCGATCCATGAAGACGAAGACGCGCTCGCCCTTCCGGACGCCGAGGCGACCGAGGACGTTCGCGAACTGGTTCGACATCCGGGCGGCATCGGCGTAGCTGTACTGCTCGCGGCTCCCGTCCTTGCCCTCCCAGTCCCAGCAGAGATGATTGCCGCGGCCGTGCACGAGGTGCCGGTCGATGGCCTCGTAGGCGATGTTGAGGGCGCCGCCGGGCAGTCCGTCGAGCTCCTTGATAACGTCGGCGTAGACGAAGCTGCTGCGCACCTTCGCGTAGTCGTCGAGGTTCGGCCGCACGCGGAACTGCTCGATGGGCGGCTTGTCGATCGTCGGATAGTCCATCGCTGCACCTCAATTCTCGCCACGAGCGCCGGTGCCGTCGGGCTCGCATCGCACGCCGCGCATTCTGGTCGCAGTCCGGCGTTGGGGTCAACCGGTCGGACCTCGAACCTCGAAGACGTCCAGCTTCGCGCGAGGCCGCGATGCCTGGCGCGTCGCGTCGTCCGCGCCCTGCTGCTCCATGCGAGAGCGCTGTTAGACTGAAGTGGCATCCATGTTGGGTGCGGTGCGCAGGCAGGAGGAAGGGCTACCGATGCCGAAGAAGGACGAACGTGAGCCGTTCTACCGGGTGGACGTCGCCGAGGCGAAGGAGATGCTCGCCGGCGACGACGTCGCCGTCATCGACGTGCGAGAGCCGCACGAGTACCAGAGCGGGCACATCCCCTCGGCGACGCTGATCCCGGTGAACAGCGTCTTCGCACGGCGCGACGAGCTGCCCAGGGACAAGAGGCTGATCTTCGTCTGCGCCGTCGGGCAGCGAAGCGCGCTGGCGGCAGAGATGGCCGCCGCGGCGGGGCTGCCGGCCGACCGACTGTACAGCCTTGACGGCGGCACCGACGCCTGGCGGAAGGCCGGCGAGCCGGTCGAGTGACCAGGCGACGCGCGCTGCGGCGCCCGCCGGCCGTCATGCTGATCGTGTCCGGCTCGCTGACGCCGGCAGCCATACCGCGGGCCGCGGCGCCTGTTATTCTTGCGCGAAACGAAGAATCTCTCTGGCTCACCACGGCAGCGAGACGGACCGCCCGGTGGTCATCCCGCGAGGCGAGCGGGACGCGCGCGCCTTCGGCCCGGCGGAGACGGCCGGACGGCGTCGGTGTGCCACCAGGTTCCTCGCTGGCGCTTCAGGAAGACAGAGCTGCGCATCATGCCAGAGGCGGCGGCTCGTCCGGGCGGGCTGTCATTCCGGCGAGGCGAAGGACCCCCGAACGCAGCACCATCCGCTGACGCTGCACAGCATCGCACGCCACACCGTCCGCGAATCGGGAGCGCATGACACATGACGCAGGCCGCACCGACGATCGTCCTCTGGGATATCGATAACACGCTGCTCTACACCGGCGGGGCCGGCAGCCTGGCGATGGCGCGCGCCTTTCGCCACCTCTACGGCATCGACGACGCCTTCCGGCGCATCGAGTTCTCCGGCCGCACCGATACGGCGATCTTCAGCGACGCGGCGCGCGCGCACGGCATCGCCGAGGAGCGCATCCCGTCGGAGATCGCGCGCTTCCTCGCGGTCTACCTGCCGCACCTCGAAGAGACGCTGACGGAGGTGACCGGCGGGCGGCTGATGCCCGGGATCGATCGCCTGCTGGAGAAGCTGCACGCCTGCGACGACGTCGTGCAGGGCCTGGGGACGGGCAACTTCCGGCCGGGCGGCGCGATGAAGCTCCGGCACTTCGGCATTGACCGCTACTTCCCGAACATGGCCGGCGGCTTCGGCGAGGACTCGGAGGACCGGGCGCGCGTCCTCGCCTGCGGCATCGAGCGGCTGCGCGACGGCGACGGCCGGCCGCGCCGCGTCGTCGTCATCGGCGACACCCCGCACGACGTGCGGGCGGCGCATGCCAACGGCGCCTGCGCGCTGGCGGTCGCCACCGGCCGCCACAGCGTCGACGAGCTGCGCGCGGCGGGCGCCGACGATGCGGCCGCGGACCTCGGCGACGTCGAGCGCGTGCTCAGGGCGATCCGCGGCTGATGCCGGACGCGCGCATGCCCGCTGCTCGGGGAAGTGGCGGGCATGCGCGAGCGAATTCGGCCGCTGTCGTACCTCGGCGCTCCGAGTGACCGCGTGTGGTGTCAGGTGCTGCCGATGAGGAGGTCCACGATGCGGATCGGGCTGTAGGTCCCGTACTTCGGTGTCGGCACCGGCATGCGAGCCGACGCCCGTCGGAGCCGGCTCGCGGGTTCTCTGCAGTACGTCGCGACAGCCGAAGCTCCGCAAGCACACTCCGCGCGTCGCCTTGAGGCGCCTCGTGCACACCCGGCAGCAGTGGCGATGGCTCTGCCGCAGCCGAGCGGACGTGTGAGCTGCGACCGTCGCGACGCACGATTCGACATGGCGCTTGCGAGCGGCGTTGGATACAATCGCGGCCGTCACAGGAGGATCGAGGTGCCGGAATTCGTACGCGTCTGCAGGTTGTCGGAGATCCCCGAGGGCGGCCTCAAGGGGGTGAAGGCGCGTGGCAAGGAGATCTGCGTCGCCAACATCGACGGCGACGCCTACGCCGTCGGCGACGTCTGCCCGCACCTCCGCGGCCGCCTGCACGATGGCAGGCTCGACGGCACCGTGATCGAGTGCAAGAACCATGGCGCCCGCTTCGACGTCACGGACGGCGGCATCTGTACCTGGGTGACGCATCCGACGTGGTACAAGCTGCTGATGGACGCCAGCTTCCCCGGCTTTCTCAAGCGCGGCGTCCGCCGCTACCCGACGCGCGTCGAAGCTGACGACGTCTACGTCGAGGTCTGAGGCTCGCCGCAACGTTTCCCGTCGCTGGAAGGGTGAAGATTGAGGGCGGACGCGCACCCGCGGCTCCCCCACCGGTTCGCTCAGGACGCTTCACTGCCGGCGCACGGCGCTCGAGGCCGCGCAGGCTCGGCAGATGAAGGTGTGGAGTCGGACGGCGGGGAGCTGCGGTGCGACCTTGTCCTCGCCGGCGCACGCGGCGTGACCGCGTCACCGGCTCATCCCGCAGGCGACCCTCGCGCGCATCTCGACCGATCGAGCCGCGGAGCACGGCGATCTCCCGCGGCCGGCCGACCGAGGGAGGCCGATGGCAGCTGCCGTCTGCGGCGTCGGGTTGCCTGCTGTCAGCCATCCCCGCCCAGGCACTCCGCCGATCACCGCGCCCGGAGCTGCGCCTTCGACGGCAGCTTGCGCGCGCGCAGCTTCAGCAGCCCGCTGCCCATCGTGATCATGTCCTGCGGAAACTTCACGCGTGAATCGGGATCCTCGACCCAGCGCACGGGCACTTCCTTCAGCCGGTAGCCGGCCTTCTCCGCCGTGATCAGCAGCTCGGTATCGAAGAACCAGGCGCCGTCTTCGATGTGCGGCAGCAGTTCGTGCGCCGCCTGGCGCGTGATCGCCTTGAAGCCGCACTGCGCGTCGGAGAACTTCGTCCAAAACAGGAGCTTGATCATGGCGATGTATCCGCGCGAGTTGACTTCGCGCCTGAACGACCGCTCGATTTCCGCCGCGCCGGCGACGCGTGAGCCGTACGCCAGGTCGTACCCCTCATCGACGACCCCGGAGAGCAGCGGCAGGATCTCCGGCAGCCCCGTCGAAAGGTCCACATCCATGTAGCACATCGCGTCGGCCGCGCTCGCCAGCCAGGCACGCTTCAGCGCCCGGCCGCGCCCCTTCCGGTCGAGGTGGATGACACCGACGCCATCGGGATCGGCGGCTGCGAGTTGCTCGGCCACCGCCAGCGTGTCATCCGTCGAGGCGTTGTCGGCGATGACGATGCGCCATGCGTACGGCAAGGCCTCCGCGCACCATGCCCGCAGCCGCCCGACGCTTTCGGCGAGCACGCGCTGCTCGTTGTAGCACGGGATCACCAGCTCGACCTTCTTCATCGCCGCAGGGTAGCGGATCGCCGCGCCAGACAGGCGCCGTCACGCGTGTCGAGCGATGTCACACCCGCAGCGTCTTCCAGCGCCCGACGAAGAATCGCCGTAGGATCAGGGCCGCGCGCGCCCAGTTCTCGAACACGGCGCCGAGCCAGGCGAACGGCGCCGCGAAGCCCAGCGCCAGCACGAACACGGCCGCCGTCGGCACGCGCACGCACCAGGCCGTGAACGTCGTCGTGCGCAGCACGTAGCGCACGTCGCCGGCTCCTCGGAGCGCGCCCGAGACCGCCGCCTGCAGCCCCATCGCCGGCATCGCCAACGCGAACACGCGCAGCAGACGCGCGCCGATGACGACGACGCGCGGGTCGGCATCGAACACGCGCACGATCTGCGGCGCCAGCGCGAACTGCAGTGAAGCCATGGCCAGCAGGGCGCCCAACGCGTAGACGCCGGCGCGGCGGCCGACCGCCTCCGCCGCATCGGCATCACCGCCGCCGAGCGCCTGGCCGACGAGCGCCGTCGCCGCCGTGCCGAAGGCGAACCCCGGCAGGATCGCGATCTCGACGGCGCGGAGCGCGATCGAGTGCGCCGCCAGCGGGACGGTGCCGAGATGCGCGACGATGCGCGTGTAGACAAGGAACGCGATCATGAACTGCGCCTCTTCGAGCCCGACCGGGACGCCGATGCGCGCCAGCCGAGCGAACGAGGCGCGGTCGAGCGGCAGCAGGCGCCGCCACTCCAGCCGCACCTGCGTCAGGCTGCTCGTCGCCAGCAGCAGCGCCAGCGCGCCGCCGGTAGCGCCCGCCGCTGCGTAGCCGATCCCCGATGCCCGTACGCCGAGCGCGAGGGGATAGCCGCTGATCAACGTGAAGGCCACCAGCGCGTTGACGGCGTTGACGACGATGAGGATCAGCATCGGGAGCCACGTATTCCCCATGCCGCGCAGCGAGCCGTTGACCGCATAGAGCATCATCAGCGGCGGAAAGCCGAAGGATCCCGCGCGCAGGTAGCGCACGCCGAGCGACTCGACAGCAGGGCTGGCGCCCATCAGGCGCATCAGCCACGGCGCGAGCGCGAAGATGACGATCGTGCAGATCATCCCCCAGACCGCGGCGCCGACGACGGCGGCATGGAGACCGAGCCGGACACGCGCGTGGTCGCCAGCGCCGACGTCCCGCGCCACCACCGCCGTCGAGCCGACATCGAACGCCAGGGCGCCCGCCAGCGGGATCCAGAACAGCAGCGCGCCGATGCCCACCGCGGCCAGTCCGTCGGTGCCGACGTAGCGCCCGACGAGCGCGGCATCGACGGCGCTGAGCACGGACAACGACAGGCGCTCGACCATCACCGGCCAGGCCAGCCGCAGCAGCCCCGGCAGCGGCGGCGCGGGATGCGGGCGATCGTCGCTCGCGATCGTCGCGTCCGATCCGAACGCCATGCCGGTCACTCCTCTGCGTGCGGCCTGCTGTCTGCGATCAACATCTTCACACAGCGCGTAGGAGTGTGCCGGCGTAGCTGATCAGCGGCGGCTGGACGAAGGACCACCGTCTGCGCCGACGGGCGCCCTGCTGCTACGCGGGCGGAGACGTCGCCGCGCCAGATGGATCTTGCCCGGACGTGGGCGCCGTCGCCGGCGCGGGCGGGGCGGTCGGTGTGTCCGGCGGGGTGGTAGGCGTCGCCGCTGTCGGGGTCGATGTCGCGGCCGGCGTCGGTGTATCCGTCGCCTGCGGTGTGGGCGTCGCGCTGGCAACCGGCGTGCTCGTGGCCGTCAGTGTCGCGCTCGCCTCCGGCGTCAGCGTGGTCGATGGCACCGCCGTCGGTGTCGTCGTCTGGCTGGGCTGCGCCGTGCCGATGGGCGACGCCGTGGCAGTCGTCGGCGGCGGTGGTGGCGGCGCTTCCTGTAGCATCGGATATTTCGGTCTGGCGACGGGATTGAAGACACGCGGCACGCGACGCGGCGTCAGCTTCACCGTCTGTGCCTTGCCGCCGCCGAAGTTCTCGGAGACGTACGACTGTCCCTCGCGCGGGACGCCGTTGGTCGTCGAGACGTCATCGAACGCGATCGGCAGCGACTGCGTAAAGTACTGACCGGGCTGCGTCCGCTCGACCTGGAGGTGCAGATGCGGGCCCGGTCCTGTCCCATCGGCCGAGCAGGTGACGCCGGTCTCGCCGGAAACGGCGATCGGCTGCCCCTGCTCGACGAGGTCACCGGGCTTCACCAGCACGCCGCGATAGGCGAGGTGCATATACGCCGCCGAGGTGCCGTCGCCGTGGTCGATCACGACGTAGTTCGTCTGCGACGAGTAGCTCGAATTGCACCCGCCGCTGTTCGAGTCGGCCTTCACCATCGTCACTTTTCCCGAACGGGCGGCGACCACGGTCTCGTAGTTGAGGTCGAAGTCGAACGCGTAGGCCGCCGCGCCGTTATGCGTGAAGCTGGTGTCCTCGCCCTGGGTCACGCCGTGGATCTCGCCGCCCGTCCACGGCAGCAGGTACCCCGGCGGCGCCGGGTAGAGCGAGGCGTGAGGAGCGTCGGGCACACCGGGCACATGGAGCGGCGGGAGCAGGGCGGCGACGATCGTCACCGATGCCACGAGGGCGGAAGCGAAGAAGGGCAAATTACGTCAACCTATCAGGCTGGCGGCAGGGGTGTGACGCCGTTGTAACCGATCCGCCAGATCAATTCCATACACCCCGGCCCACCAGGGACCAGAAGCGCCGGCTTTCCAGAGTGTCGTCTGAAATCGAACTTGACAGGATCGGGGGAAGCCCCTGCTGGCGGGCGTCGTCTTGGCGCTGTGGTTAGCCTGAGGACTGGCGCGTGGCGGGGCTCAGTCCGCGGTCAGGCCCGCGACGCGAGGAAGCTCTTCCCCTCGACCAGCTTCGCGAGGAAGATGCCCAGCACGTACAGCACGAGGATCGGCAACGCCACCACGGTCTGGGTGATCGGATCGATCGACGGTGTGACGATGGCCGCGACGACGAACGCCAACAGGACCGCGTACCGCTTCCAGGCCCAGAGGCGCCGCGACGACACGACGCCGATCTTCGCCAGCCCCATGATCACGAACGGCATCTCGAAGACCAGGCCCGTTACCAGCAGCAACCGCGTCACGGTGTCGATGTACGTCTGCACGCCGATCGTCGCCTGCACGTCGGTCGTGTTCGGCTTGAGCAGGAAGCGCAACGCGGGCGGCAACTCGACGTAATAGCCGAAGGCCATGCCCAGTACGAACATCAGTGACGCCCCGCCGACGATGGGGTAGAGCCACTTTCGCTCGCTCTTCGTCAGGCCGGGCGCGACGAACGCCAGGATCTCGTACATGATCACGGGCATCGCCAGCGCGATGCCGAGCAGCAGCGATACGCGAAAGTAGGTGCTCCAGTAATCGAGCAGCTGGAACTGGTTCAGCTTGAAGCCCGGCAACTGCTGCCGGGCCGGGATGATGAGGAAGTGGATGACGTACTTCGTCAGCGGCCAGATGCTCACCAGCACGCCGATGATCAGCGCGATCGCGCTCCACATGACGCGCGTCCGCAGCTCCTGCAGATGCTCGATGATCGTCAGGACCTTGCCGTCGTCGGCCTGCTCGATCGGCGGCGCCGTCGCGGTCATGGGGCCTCGTTCGCGGGCTCACTAACGGTGTGTGGTGGGTGATCTGTCACCGTCGTCGGATCGCTGGCCTCCGCCGCGGTCAGCGGCGCGGGCGCCGAAGCGGGCCCGTTCGGCGCCACGTTCCCGGCGCTCGTTGGCGCGACGATGGCCTCGCCGACGCCGATGCCGGTGCGCGGTGCGTCGGTGGGAGCCGCCGGCGCGCTGCCGTTGGCGCCGTTCGTCGCCGGCGTCATGCGCGTGGCGGCGCTGGCCGGCGCCGCCGCCGCCGCGTGCGCTTCGCGGAGGGCGTCGCTCACCGACTTGGTAGCGTCGGTCAGGCCCTGGCCGATCTCCTTCCACTGGCTCCGGTCTTCGGCCGTGTCCCGCTCGAACTCCTGCAGCACCTCGCCGAACTCCGCGGCGATGCTGCCCGTGTACTTCCGGATCTCGCGGATCGTGCGGGCGATGTCCGCCGCCAGCCGCGGCAGTCGCTCGGGTCCCACGAACACCAGCGCGACCACGAGGATGACGATCAGCTCCAGTGGGCCGACGCCGAAGAAGTTCATAACGATCGAATTGTACGACGTTGCAGCGCCGGATCCCAAAGCTCCGTCCGGGCGAGGCGCCGGATCGACGATAGATCCTGCGCGTTGGAGCCGCGTTGGAGCGACGCGGCTCAGGGCGCCGCCGATGCCCGGCGGGTGCCGGGGCTCGCGCCTGGCAGCAAAACACCCGCCACGGCGGGTGTTCGAATCTCGTCCCTGGGTCGCCGCCTACTCGTCCTCGACGCCGAGGTCCTTCAGGTAGTCCACGGCATCCTGTACGGTGGCGATCTTCTCCGCATCTTCGTCGGAGATCTCGAGCGTCTTGCCGTCCTTGGAGAACTCTTCTTCCATCGACATGATCAACTCGACGAGGTCGAGTGAGTCTGCGTTCAGATCGTCGACGAACGACGCGCTCGGCACCACCTGATCCTCTTCAACGCCGAGCTGGTCGACGATGATCTTTCGCACCCGTTCGAACACCGTTGCCACTGGTAAGCTCCCTCTTCTCCGCAACCGGGCGGGGTGAGTACGCACGCGTTAGCCAGCAAGTGACAGGCTGACGGATCCGAGCACGCCGTTGACGAACTTCGCCGAATTGTCGCTCCCGTAGATCTTGGCGAGCTCAACGGCTTCGTTGATGGCCGCCCGAATGGGCGCCCCATTATTCATCAGGATCTCCCGTATCGCAAGACGCAGGATGTTCCTGTCGATGGCGCTGATCTGCGCCACCGGCCATTGCGGCGCCGCCTGGCGGATGACGTCATCGATCGCCTCCCGCTTCTCGATCACCCCCTGGAGCAGCTCCTCGGCGAAGGCCCGTTGCGCCTCCGTCAGATCCTCCTCGGTCGAGAGCCGCGCGAGCGCCGCGCGGGGGTCGTGGTGCGAGACGTCGCCCTCGTACAGCGCCTGGAGCGCCGCCACCCGGGACTTCCGTCGTGCGTTCACCGCCATCAGTGCATCACCAGCCCGCCGTCCACGGTCAGCACGTGCCCGGTGACGTAGGCCGCCTCGTCCGAAGCCAGGAACACGGCCGCTGGCGCGATGTCGTCCGGCGTCCCCGTCCGTCCCAACGCTACCATGCGCATGATCTCGGCGCGCTGCCCTTCCGTCAGGTCGCGCGTCATCTCCGTGTCGATGAACCCGGGCGCGATCACGTTCGCCGTGATGTTGCGCGATGCCACTTCCTTCGCGATGGACTTCGTGAAGCCGACGATCCCGGCCTTCGCCGCGGCGTAGTTTGCCTGCCCCGCGTTGCCGACGATGCCGGCGACGCTGCTGATGCAGATGATCCGTCCCCAGCGCTGCCGCACCATCGGCCGCAGCGCGGCCTTGGTCACGCTGTAGGTGCCCTTCAGGTTGGTGTCGATGACCTGATCCCACGCATCCTCCGACATCCGCAGGACCAGGTCGTCGCGCGTGACGCCGGCGTTGTTGACGAGGATATCGATGCGCCCGAATGCAGCGATCGTGCGCTCCACGAGCGCCGCGCCCTGCGCCGGCTTGGCGATGTCACCGGCGAGCGTGACCGCCGCGCCCTCGCCGCCGATCGCCGCCGCCGTCTCGTCCGCCGCCGCCGCGTTCGTCGCGTAATTCACCGCCACGCGGGCGCCGTGCGCGGCCAGCGCGAGCGCGATCGCCCGGCCGATGCCGCGGGAGCCGCCGGTCACCAGGGCCACCTTGCCCGTCAGGTCGAAGAGTCGATTCATGCTCGTCACGCCGTCACGCCGTCACACCGTCTCGCTGTTGATGCTCTTCGTTTCGGCGCGCGGCGCGATCCGCTTGATCAGTCCGCTGAGGACCCCGCCGGGGCCGATCTCCACGAACGTCGCGATTCCGTCCGACGCCATGTGCTCGACGCACTGCACCCATCGTACCGGGTGCGTCAGCTGGAAGAGCAGCTCCTCGGCGAGCGTCGAAGCATTGCGGACGGGCAGCGCGCGATCGTTGGCGATCAGCGGCACCGGCGAATCGCGGAGCTGCGCCGCCGCGATCTCCGCGCGCATGCCCTCGACGGCCGGCGCCATCAGCGAGGTATGGAAGGCGCCGCCGACGTCGAGCGGGATCGCCCGCTTCGCGCCGCGCTCGAGTGCGAGCTTGCATGCCCGCTCGACGGCCCCAGCGTGGCCGCCGATCACGATCTGCGCGGGTGAGTTGATGTTGCAGAGCTCGGCGCCCGTTTCGGCGCATATGCTGGCGGCGGACGCTTCGTCGAGCCCGAGCAGCGCCGCCATCGTGCCGTGCGTCGCATCGGCTGCCGCCTGGGTGAGGCGCCCGCGCGCTTCCACGAGGCGCAGCCCGGCGTCGAAGTCAAGCGCGCCGGACGCCGTGAGGGCGCTGTACTCACCGAGGCTGTGGCCGGCGACGCATGCCGGCGGCTCCTCGAGCACACGCGCCTCACGCGCCGCCTCCAGGGAGGCGATGCTGACGACGTAGATCGCCGGCTGTGAGTTCGCCGTCTTGCCGAGCTCCTCGGCTGTGCCCTCGAAGCACAGGCGCGAGATCGCCCGGCCGAGCACGACATCCGCCTGCGCGAAGACGGCGCGGGCTGCCGGCGACCGCTCGGCGAGGGCGCGCCCCATGCCCGGTTCCTGCGACCCCTGGCCGGGAAACACCCACGCGACGCGCGGCTCAGCCGAGGACATGGAGCGGCGTGGCGCCGCGGGCGGGCGGCGCAGACTGAGCGCTACTCAGCGGTCTTCGGCCGATCGACGGGGACCGCCTCGGCGCGGCGATAGAAGCCGCATGTTGGGCAGGCCGTATGCGGAAGGCGCGCGTTATGGCACTGCGGGCAGCGGCTGAGGCCGGTCGGCTTCAGCGCCAGGTGGCTGCGGCGCTTCCCCTGCCGCGCCTTCGGATATTTGCGCTTCGGAAGTGGTGGCAAGCGGCATCGCTCCTTCTCTGGATGTCGCGCCAGTCTAACAGACGCGCCCGGTTCGGTCGACCAGATCGGCCGTCGCGGCGGAGTGCTGCCAACGATGGTCAGAGCCGCAGCTGGGCGAGCTTCTGCCAGCGCGCGTCGATCTGCTCGCGGCTGCACGGGTGATCCGGCCCGATCTCCTCGCCGCACGCCGGGCACAGGCCGGGGCAATCCTCACGGCATACGGGCGCGATCGGCAGGGCAAGCGCCCAGTACTCCTGCGCCGCCTCCCGCAGGTCCAGCATGTGGCGCTCGCCGATGCGGTACGCCTCTTCGTCGCCTTCCGGCAGCGTGATGCGGGCGCCCGTGTTCACGTCGACCGTCGGGATGTATTCCTCCTCGATGTCGAGCACGATCGGATACGCGACCGGCTGCAGGCAGCGGCTGCACTCGTCCTGCATCTCGCCGGCGATACGCGCCCGGACGAAGACGCCGTCCGGCGTGCGGTCCATCCGCACATGCCCCCGCACATGATGCGTCACCCCATCGACGAGGAGATCGTCGTCCACCTCGTACTCGCGGATGGCGCCAGTGTGCTGCTTGAGAAGGGAGGAGACATTGTATTCCACGGTCCACCTCCGTTGTTTCAGGATGTGTCCAGCGTAGCGAACCCGCCTCACCGTCGACAAACAGACGGGCGCTGCCATGTACGCACAGCAGAGCGATCGCCTATAATCGCCACGTTCACACCACCCGCACGGCGATGCCGTCCGTCTGCTGATGCTTCGGCGGCGCGCTGCCGGGCCGGCGTCACGGGGAGCACCCATGCTGGCAGAAGGCACGATGAGCCTCATCGCAGATCTGTGGAAGCTGCAGGAGACCGACGTCGCGCTCGATGCCTTTCGCGCTTCGCTCGAGGACGCGGAGTCGCGGCTCGGCGAGACCGAGGACCTCCTGTCCCTCCGCGCCCGCGCCGCCGAGAGCGATGCGGCGGTCGCGCGCGCGCGGTCCGAACAGCGCGACATCGACCGCGAGGCAGAGGACGTCCGGGCGAAGATCGCGCCCGCCGAACAGAAACTCTATGGCGGCAGCCTGCGCCAGCCGAAAGAACTCGCGGACCTGCAGGCTGATATCGATCAGATGAAGCGCCAGCTCGCGGCCATCGAGGATCGCGACCTGGAAGCCCTGAGCGCCGTCGAGCGGGCGGAGTCCGAGGCCGTCGTCGTGGCGTCCGAGCGTGACGCGGCCGACGCCGCGTTCAGCGACGACCAGACCGGGCTGCGCGGGCGAATCGCGCAGCTCCGGACGGAGATCGCGGACGCGGAGGACGAGCGACGCGAGCAGGCCGAGCGCATTCCCGCCGAGGAGCTCAAGCGCTACGCCCGGCTGCGCGCGGCGCACAACGGCCGTGCGCTGGCGCGGCTGGACCGCACCCTCTGCACGGGCTGCCGTATTGGATTGCCGCTGAACTTGGTGACGAGAGCGAGGTCGGGGAGTACGCTCGTTCAGTGTCCGAACTGCGAGCGTATCCTCGTGACATAAGCCATGAGGGCGTACGGCTACTTCAGCGAAGGCGCAGCGGGTGGCCTCACCGTCGCCCAGCAGAACAAGGCCTTCCTCGATTACTGCAAGCGCGAAGGGCTGACGGCTTCGGACACGTTCGTGGAGCCCGCGCCGCCCAACGGCCGCGCGCCGGGATTCCGCCAGCTCATCGGCCGCGTGCGGACCGGCGACCTCAAGGACTGCCTCGTCGTGCTGCCGTCGGTCGCTGCGCTGGGCGTCGAGCGCACCGAAGCCCTCTTCCGCTTCCTCCAGCTCGAGTCCACCGGCGTGCGCATCACCAGCATCGAAGACGGCGCGCTCGATAGCGAGACGCAGCTGACGGCGTGGCTGCGCGCGGACGACGGGGAGAGCCTCGGCGACCGGGTGCGCGCGGCGATGCGACGCAAGGCAGTGAAGGGCGAAGTCCTCGGCCGTCCGCCCTATGGCTACAAGGTCGGCAGCCGCCGGCGCCTCGAGCTGATCCCGGAGGAAGCGGTGGTCGTCCGCTACATCTTCCGCCTCTACCTCAACGAGCGGCTGGGGATCCGGCTGATCGCACGGCGCCTCAACGAAGAGGGGCTGAAGACGCGGCGCAGCGGCAACTGGAGCATGGTCAGCATCCGCGACATCCTGCGCAATCGCGCCTACTTGGGCACCTACGCGCGCTTCGGCGTCCGCGTGCCCGGCAGCCATCCACAGCTCGTCTCTGCCGAGGACTTCCGCAAGGTGCAGGATCGCCTCAACACCCGGCGCACCAGCTTCGCGCCGCGCGTCGCGTCGCAGTTCCTCCTCTCCGGTCTGGCACGCTGCGGCTACTGCGGCAACAAGCTCATCGGCGTCAGCCGCAAGCAGTCGTGGACGCGACGCGACGGCGAGTCGCGCTCGAACTCCTATCGCTACTATCAGTGCGAGTCCCGCACCAACCAGAGCGTCTGCGGCTATCACACCCGGCGCGCCGCCGCCCTCGAAGCCGAGGTGCGCTCGGCGCTGGTTGTCGCCCTCGCCGAGGCCGCGCAGCAGCCGCAGCTGCCGCCGCGCGCCTTGGCCGCCGCCGGCGCGGGGGACCTCCGCCGCTTGCAGTCGCGTGCCCGCGCCGTGTCACGGCGCTTCGAGGGGTACCTCACAGCCGTGGCCAGGGGCCGGCTCTCGAAGGACCGGTTGCATGATCTCGCGCTCACAGCCGCCGGCGAGCGGCTGGCGGTCGATGACGCGCTCGAGCGCGCCGAGCGCCAACAGGCCGGCGGCAGCGCCGACGAGGCCGCGACGCCGGCGCGCGAGGGGCGCATCGAACGCCTGCTTGCCGATTGGGAGCATCTGCCCTTCGGCGAGTTGCAGTCCGCCGTCCGTGACGTCGTCGCCGGCATCGTCGTCACGGACGACGACGTCCGGCTCACCCTCGGCTGAGGGCGAGCAGGGCCGGCTCGAAGGGCGGCCTCCGAAACCCGATATTCCACACCTCTAGCGAGCCGCCGCCGGTGCGGCCGTCGGTGATACGGGCGTGAACGCCGGGTCGTAGATCGCCTTCGTCACGACCTGCCAGTAGCGCTCACCGATCGCTGCGCCGTCCGCCCGCGCCTCGTCGAGCCGTGCGCGGTGCAGCCGCTCGAGCAGGCGGTTGGCATCGAGGAATTCGCTACGGTTCGTGAACTGGTAGAGGCGCATGGTGGCGTTGCCGGCGAAATAGCATTGGCCGAGCAGCACCGGCCAGTAGTCCGCACTGCGCGCCTGTTCGGTGTTTGCCGGGGCGCCGCAGAGCTTGACCTCGTTGATGACGGCGACAGGGTCCGTGAAGGCCGACACGAGCGTCGCCGAATCCGGGATCGTCTCGCCGACGAAGCCCTGGCCGACGAGTGCGCTGATCTCCGCCACCGACGGCGCCCGCGCGGCGGTGGGCGCCGGCGTCTTCGGCTGGACGCCGCCGCTGCCGCTGCAGGCGGCGAGCAGCGTCGCCAGCACGACGACCGCGAGACCGCCGCCGATCCTGATCACCACGCGCGGATGATAGCGGGTTCTCGTGTTTGCGGGACCGTTCCGGGCTGTTCGTGATGCGGACGCCGGCGCGACACACGGTGATTCGACGAGACGCGAGCGAAGGAGGCGGGGAACGGGATGATGGGCTTCGCTGCCCGCGACGCGGCGGTCGGCAAGCGAGCGTCTGATGGCCGAGGATGACGCACGCCCACTACGCGTCGGCGAACCTATGGTCGCCGCCTCGAGGCTGGCGGGGGGGGGCGCGGTCGTTCGCCGCAGACCCGCGCGCGCGTGGACGCCCGGCACCTCGACGGTGCCGGAGAGCGTCGTACCGGCCCGCAGGCCGGCGCGCGCGTGGACGCCCCGACGGCCGGTCGAGGGCTGGCGCCGGCGTTCGCCACTGGGCCGCCGGGCAATGCCGGGCCGAGGGCGCGGCTCGACGCTGGTCTCATCGGGTCAGGCGCGGGCGGAACGACGCGTTCCCCGTGGCACGAGAGCGATTTCCCACTACTCCTCCCCGGGTGGTGGGAAGTTCGTGGCCTCAGTTGACGATAAGGATATGTCGCCGACGCGAGGCCGCCTCTACAATGCCGCGAAACGTCCTGGTGAGGCATCCCCTGTCTCGCCCTACTGTGAGTGACAACTGCATACGTGAAGTACCCGATCACCGTGACGGCGGACGGGTGGGACTTCCATCGGCCGCGCGCCGCGGCATGGCTGCTCGCCAGCGATGCGATCCGGGCGGTGCGCCGGCACTGGGGTCTGCTCGCCGCCCTCGCGATCACCGCCATCGTCTATCTCCCGACGCTGCAGTACTACTTCGGTGGCGACGACTTCGTCGTGCTCGGCGATATCCAGTATCGCGGCAACGCGTCGTTCGTCATCGACACGCTCCGGATGCGCGACGTCGTGCCGAACTGGCGTCCGCTCACCGGAATCGTCTATCTCGCGGAGTGGCGCGCGTTCGGCCTCCATCCGATGGCCTGGCGGCTGGTGAACCTGTCCGTCCACCTGTCGTCGCTCGTAGTGCTGTACACCCTCGTCGTCCGCCTGACGCGCCGGCCGGCGGTCGGTGCTGTTTCGGCGCTGATCTTCGGTGTCTCCGGCTCGCACTTCGATACGGTCACGTACATTACGGCGCTTCCCCACGTGCTGGCGATGTTCTTCGTGCTGGCGTCGCTGCTGGCGATGGTGATCTACGCGGAGGACGGCGAGCGCGACTGGCGGCCGTACGCTGTTTCGTTCGCGATGTTCATGCTGGCGTTCCTGGCGAACGAAGGTTCGTTCGTCTTCGCACCGGTCGTCGTACTGGCATACGTCGTCTTCTCCCGGCGCTGGCAGCGAGCGCCGCTGCGGCTCGCGCTGCGGGCGCTACCGTTCGTGGCGCTGGCGCTAGGCTGGCTGAGCTTCTACGAGTGGTGCACCTGCCCGCAACTCAAGTTCGACAGCTACGCCTGGAGTCCGCACATCTTCTCGAACTACGCCGTGTACCTGTCCTTCATCGCCTACCCCGCGCACATGATCCCGCACGAGCCGGACGCGCTGCGCTGGACGCTCGCCGGCGTCGTGGCGCTGGCCGGGCTGCTGATGTTGGTCTTCGGGCCGAAGCTGGCGCGCGTCGCCGTGCCGGGCATCGTGCTGGCGCTGCTGCCGTTCGTGCCGGTCGAGATCTGGACGGCATCGCGCTACACCTACGCGGCGGTCGCGTTCTTCGCGCCGCTCGCGGCCATGCTCGCCTACGCGCCGTACGAGCGCCTGCGCGGGCTGCATCCGCGGGCGCGCGTCCCCGTGAACGTGCTGGCGCTGCTCTTCGTCGCCACCGTCGGGGCGCTCTACGGGTGGCAGACGCACGCCCGTGACGATCGCTCCGGGCAGGAGACGGAGCGCTGGCAGCTGCTGGTGAACGAGCTTCGCGACAACTATCGGAGCGTGCCGCCTGGCACGACGATCTACATCATCGATGGGCCGTGGACGAACCCGATGGAGCAGTACCTCTGGGTGCCATCGGTCGCGCGGGCGCTCTACGGCGATGCGGCGGCGTTCGACTTCCCCGCCGGAACCTACGCGAGCGGCGGCGCGCCGTCGGACGCACCGGCGGTGTACCTCCAGTGGTCGAACGGCCAGCTGCGGCCGGTCACGCAGGAACAGGTGCTGCGCGCGAGACGCTGACCATCACGCTGCACCCGCTGACGCAGCTCTCGCCGAATAGCGAGCCGTCACGCTCGTTCTCTGCGTCGTGTCCCGCCGGCGGCGGTAGGAGCTATCGGCTGACACCGGCGCCCGATACACTGGCGCTCGACGCGCCTCGTTGGCGCGCATGAGGCCCGATTGCACGACCAGGACCACGAGTTCTCGACGCTCTCCAACGGCCTGCGCGTCCTCACCGGGCCGATGCCATCGACGCGATCCGTGGCCGTAAGCATCTACGTCGGCGCCGGCTCGCGCTACGAGGCGCCGGCCGAATCCGGCACGTCGCACCTGCTCGAGCACCTCGTCTTCAAGGGCACGACGAAGCGCCCCACCGCCCAGATCATCTCCGAGGCGATCGACGGCGTCGGTGGCATGATGAACGCCGGCACCGACCGTGAGCTTACGGTGTACTACGCGAAGGTCGCAGCACCGCACTTCGCGCTGGCGGCCGATGTGCTCACCGACATGCTGCGCGACCCGCTCATGGCGGAGGATGAGCTCGAGAAGGAGCGCAAGGTCGTCATCGAGGAGCTGGCGGCGATCGAGGATTCGCCGGCGCAGCTCGTCGACGTGCTGCTCGACGCCACCATGTGGCCCGACCAGCCGCTTGGCCGCGACGTCGCGGGGACGGCGGAGAGCGTGACCGCGCTCACTCGCGAGAGCACCGTCGCCTATCTGCAGCGGCAGTACGTGCCGAACAACCTCGTGGTCTCGGTGGCGGGCGCCGTCGGGCACGCGCAGGTGGTCGAGGAGGTCGACCGGGCGCTCGGCAGCTGGCGGCCGGGCGCGCCTGCGGGCTGGATCCCGGCGTTCAACGGCCAGACATCGCCGCGTGTGGCGGTGCAGTTCAAGCGGACGGAGCAGGCGCACATCGAGATGGCGGTGCACGCGCTCTCAAGCCGCGACCCCGACCGCTTCGCGCTCGACCTGGTGAGCGCCATTCTCGGCGAAGGGATGAGCAGCCGGCTGTTCCTGGAGCTGCGCGAGCGACGGGCGCTGTGCTACGACGTGCACAGCTACACCAGCCACTATCTCGATACCGGATCGTTCGCGGTGTATGCCGGCGTCGACCCGAAGAAGACGGTCGAGGCGACGCAGGCGCTGGTCGAGGAACTGGCGAAGCTGCGCGCGGACGGCGTGACGGACGAAGAGCTGCACAAGGCGAAGGAGCTGTCGAAGGGGCGGCTGCTGCTGCGGATGGAGGACACGCGCAGCGTATCGGGCTGGCTCGGCGGGCAGGAGATCCTGGCGAACGAGGTGATGACGCCGGACCAGGTCGTCGCGTTGGTCGAGGCGGTGACGCCGGCCGACGTGCGCCGGGTGGCGCGGAAGGTGTTCGACGAGAATCAGCTCAGCCTGGCGATCGTCGGACCGTTCAAGAGCGACAGACGCTTCGTGCCGCTGCTGAAGTTCTGAGCGCCCGGGCGCCGCGAGACGTCGGCGCGTCGAGCAGGGATCGCGATGGATGGCGCGCCGCGCGCACGCTACTGAAACAGCTCGCCGACGCTCTGTCCGGTGTGGATGCGCGTGATCGCTTCGCCGATCATCGGGGCGATGGTGAGGGTGGTGATCTTGGCGTCCCGCTTGTACTCCGGCAGCGGGATCGTGTCGGTGACGACCAGCTCCTCGATCTCGCTGCCGCAGATGCGCTGGACGGCGCTGTCGGAGAGAATCGGGTGCACGCAGGCGGCCGTCGCGCTGCGGGCGCCGCGCTCGAGTGCGATGCGCGCGGCGGCGAGGATGGTGCCGCCGGTGTCGATCTCGTCGTCGGCGATCAGCACATGCCGGCCCTCGACCTCGCCGATCAGGCTCAGTGCCGAGACGCGCTCTTCGTTCCCCATCCGCTCCTTGTCGACGATCGCCAGCGGCGTGTTGAGCTGACGCGCGATGTTGCGCGCGCGCTTCGCATCGCCGACGTCTGTCGCCAGCACGGTGACCTGTGAGAGGTCGCGCTCCTTGAAGTAGCGGCTGAGGGTGTAGAGCGCCGTCAGTTCATCGACCGGGATGTTGAAGAAGCCCTGGATCTGGCCGGCGTGCAGGTCGATCGTGAGCACGCGGTCGGCGCCGGCGGTCTCGATGAGGTTCGCCAGCAGGCGCGCCGTGATCGGCACGCGCGGCTGATCCTTCTTGTCGCTGCGGCCGTAGCCGAAGTAAGGGATGACGGCCGTAATGCGGCCGGCCGATGCGCGCTTGAACGCATCGATCATGATCAGCAGCTCCATGATGCTGCGGTTGACCGGCGAGCAGGTGGGCTGGACGATGAAGACGTCGCGCGAGCGCACGTTCTCGAGCACGCGCACGAAGATGTTCTCGTTCGAGAACTCGAAGATCTCCGCCTGGCCGACCGGCATTTCGAGCGAGCGGCAGATCGCCTCCGCCAGGGCCGGGTGCGCCCGGCCGGTGAAGATGGCGAGGTCGGAGTACACGATGTTCTCCATGGTGGTGTCCGTGGCGCCGATGGGCAGCGTTGCCCGCCCCGGCCCGACGCCGCATGATACCACGGGGCCGCGCAGGCGACAGCGCGGGTACGGGGCATCGCCAGCGCGCGCTCCGTTGTCGCTGCGCGCGGGGATGGCGATGGTTCACGTCGCGCGGCCGTAGGCGCATCCGGCGCCGCGGGCCGCGCGCTGGCGAGTGCGACGATCAGCGGTACGAAGGAAGCCTCGCCTCCACGCGCGGCACGCCCTAGACTCGTCGCAGACAGGATCCCCGATCGGACGGCGGCTGCACGATGGCAGGTGGCGACATGACAGCGCGAAGCGTGCTCTGGCTCATCGGCAGTCTTCTCATCCTCCTGCTCGCGGCCGCTTGCAGTTCCGGCGGCAAGGCGGCGAAGACGACGCTGCCAGCCGGGATCGCGTCGCCGACGCCGCTCGCCGCCGTGGCGCCGCGCGCGTCCGCAGGCTGCGCGGCGGCGGCGCCGGCCGGGGGCGCGACGACGCAGCAGATCAGCATCGCCGGCGTGCAGCGGAGCTATCGGCGCTATCTGCCGGCGGCGGCTGCGGGGAAGCCGCTGCCGATCGTCATCAACATCCACGGCCTCGGCAGCAACATTGACCAGCAAGTGGCATTGACGGCGTTCGAGCCGCTGGCCGAGCAGCAGAAGCTCATCGTGCTGACGCCGCAGGCGCTGGGGGCGCCGTCGCGCTGGGACACGGAGCAGCGGCCCGGCAACGTGGACCTGCAGTTCATCGGCGCGATGCTCGACGCGGTCGAGGCGGCGGCATGCGTCGACGAGGCGCGCGTGTACTCGACGGGCCTCTCGGACGGCGGCCTCATGTCGTCGCTGCTGGCGTGCGCGATGAGCGGCCGCATCGCGGCGATCGGGCTGGTCTCGGGGATCCAGCGGCCGGCTGGATGCAGTCCGCAGCGCGCGATGCCGATCATCGTGTTCTGGGGGAAGCAGGACGTGATCTTGCCGTTCTGCGGCGGCCTGGGGCCGGCGCTCACGGCGCTCCTCTCCGGCACGCCGGTGGGCAGCGCGACGCCGGCGTGCCCGCCGGTGAACCAGGCCGGCTTCCCGCCGGTCGAAGACGCCGTCGCGCTATGGACGAAGGCGGAGGGGTGCGACGCGAAGCCGGCCGTGGCGCAGGCCGGCAGTGACGTCGAGGAGCGCACCTTCGCTGGCTGCCGTGATGGCGCGATGGTGCGCTTCTACGTCGTCGCCGACGGCGGGCACACGTGGCCGGGCAGCGCGGTGCTGGAAGCGGTGAGCAAGACGAAGGCCGGCGCGGCGATTTTCGGGTATACGACGGACCAGATCGACGCGACGAAGGCGATCTGGTCGTTCTTCACACGATACGCAGTGGCGCGGTGACGGCCAGGCCAGCCGTCCCGCCGCAGGAGCACGATGACGATCCGTGCGATCTCCTACGACGCCGGGCACACGCTGGTGCGGCCGCGACCGGGCGTCGAGGAGCTGTGGGACTTCCTCGCGCACCAGCTGGGGATTGATATCGAGGCGCAGCATCGAGGGGCGTTCCCGGACGTGGCGACGTTTTTCTACAGCCGGCTCGGCGAAGATGGCCTGGGCGCGTACACGTCGGACGCCGCCGCGCGCACCTTCTGGTCGGAGTACTACGCGTACGCGCTGCGCGATGCGGCGCCGGGCGCGGCGCGGGCGCAGTTGCTTTCGGCGGGGAGCGCGATGTTCGACTGGTACAACGACCCGGCGCAGTGGTACCCGTTCCCGGAAGTGCTCGACGCGCTGCGGGCGGCGCGCGCGCGGGGGCTGGTGCAGGGCGTCGTCTCGGACTGGGGGACGGATCTGCTGCCGATCCTGCATGCGCACGAGATCACGCGGCTGATGGACTTCGTGGTGGCGTCGGCGGTGGTCGGGGCTTCGAAGCCGCATCGGGAGATCTTCCTGTACGCGCTGAGCCGGGCCGACGTGGCCGCCGACGAGACGGTCTACGTCGGCGACTCCTATCTGGCGGACGTGCTGGGGTCGCGCGCGGCGGGGATGCACCCGGTGCTCATCGACCGCGAGGGCGCGGCGCCGGCGATCGACGCACCCGTGGTGCGGGCGCTGACCGACGTGCTGACGGTCGTCGATGCGATCGACGCGCGGGCGGTGTGAAATCGATGCATCGTCGGGCGGACGGCTACCCGCGGCGGGCTGCCGTGGCGGCGCCTGGGTACCCGCTTGTGGCGCCGGTGCTCGATCGGCGCGGTCCGCACGCCGATCCGCAGCACGATGCGTTCAGCGCGCGCCGGCCGCGACGAAGCGCATCGAGAGCGAGTTGACGCAGTGGCGCGTGTCCTTGCCGGTGAGGCGCTCGCCGACGAAGACGTGGCCGAGGTGGGCGCGGCAGCGGGCGCACGCGATCTCGGTGCGGCGGCCGTCGGGGTCGGGTAGGCGGGTGACGGCGCCGGGGATCTCGTCGTCGAAGGCCGGCCAGCCGCAGCCGGCATCGAACTTGTCGCTGGAGCGGTAGAGCTCCGCGTTGCAGCGGCGACAGATGTAGGTGCCGGGCTCGTAGAAGTCGTCGTACTCGCCGGTGAAGGGGCGCTCGGTGCCCTTCTGCTCGATGATGTAGCGTTCTTCGGGCGTGAGTTGGTTGTGCGGCGCGGTGGTCATAGGGCATCTCCAGAGGCGGCGGCTCGGGTGCCGGCGGCCGATCCCAGTATGGCGGATCTGCCGTCATCTTCCCCGGCTTGCGGGTGAGGGGAGATGGTGGCGCGTGGCCGGCCGGCGCGGGAGTTTCGAAACCTGAATGTCATTTCGTTTCCCCACGTGTTCTGTTGTCAGGCGCCGGCGAGGCCGTGGAGGCCGATGCGCGCGCGAGCCGTGCGCCGGCCGCGGCGACGATCGCGAGCGGCTTCGCGCTCGGCATCGCGATCGCATAGACTCGCGGCATGGGATCTGCCGCGACGTCGGGCGTCACCGACGCGGTCTTCCGGCCGGCGAGCGTCGCCGTCGTCGGCGCCTCGTCGAACGCCGACTCGCCCGGGCACGATTACGTCCGCTCGCTGATCGACTTCGGCTTCCGGGGGCCGATCTACCCGATCAACCCGCGCGCGACGGAGATCGCCGGCCTGCCGGCCTACCCGACGCTCGCGGCGGTGCCGGGCGACGTCGACTACGCGATCTCGTGCGTGCCGGCGCCCGCGGTGCTGCCGCTCATCGACGAGTGCCGCGCGAAGGGCGTGCGCACGCTGCACCTCTTCACCGGCCGCTTCGCCGAGACCGGCGACGCCGGCGCCGCGGCGCTCGAGCGCGACGTCGCGCGACGCGCATCCGACGCCGGCATCCGCGTTATCGGGCCGAACTGCATGGGCGTGTACGACGCGGTGGGCGGCATGGCCTTCCGGCCGGACTTGCCGCGCGAGCCCGGCGACGTCGCCTTCCTCTCGCAGAGCGGCAACAACTCCGTCGAGCTGATGCTGCACGGCGCGGCGCGCGGCCTGCGCTTCAGCAAGGTCGTGAGCTACGGCAACGCGCTCGACCTCAGCGAGGCCGACTTCCTCGACTATCTCGCCGATGACGACGATACGCGCGTCGTCGGCGCCTACATCGAGGGCACCGGCGACGGCCGGCGGCTGTTTGAGGCGCTGCGGCGCTGCGCCGGCGCCAAGCCCGTCGTCGTGCTCAAGGGCGGACGCACGGGCGCCGGGTCGCGCACGGCGGCCTCGCACACGGCAGCGCTGGCGGGCCGGCGCCAGGTGTGGAGCGCCATGCTCCGGCAGGCGGGCGCCGTCGAGGTCTCCACCTTCGACGATCTGATCGACATGCTCGTCGCCTTCGCCTTCCTGCGCGTCGAAGCGCACGCGCTCGGCGCCGCCCCGGCGGTCGGCGTGGTCGGCGGTGGCGGCGGCCGCGCCGTGCAGTCCGCCGACGTCTGCGAAGAGGCCGGCCTGCGCGTCCCGAAGCTCCCCGCGGCGATCCGCGTCATGCTGCGCGAGCGCGCGCCGGAGCTCGCGGACTGGGTCGATAATCCCGTCGACCAGTCGATCCTCGCCGGCAGCGCCGTCTCCGGCGCCCGCGTGCTCGAGATGATGCTGGCCAGTCCGGAGCTCGACGGGCTCATCGCCAACGTCGGCGAGGACTGGGTGCTCGGACGGCCCGACGCCGTCGACCGCATGGCGCACCTGGTCGGGCGCTTCGCCGAGATCGGCGAGCGCGCGGAGAAGCCGATCGCCTTCGTGCTCGGCGTCGCCGACTCGCCGGACGAGACGAAGTGGCGCGCGGTCGAAGGCGGCCGTCAGCGCCTCACGGACGCGCGCCTCGCCGTGTACCCGAGCGTCGACCGCGCCGCGCGGGCGATGGCGCGCTACATCGCGCATCTGGCGGCGCAGCAGGAGCACGGCGGCACGCCAGCGGCCGAGGGGGTGCGCCGGTAGCGCGCCGCGCGACCAGAGGCTACCTTCACCGCATGGCGGACTCGAAGCGCGTCTGCATCACGGGTGTCGGCGCCGTCTCGCCGTTCGGGCGCGACGCCGCGTCGCTCTGGGCGGGCCTGAGCGAAGGCCGCAGCGGCCTGCGCGCCATCACCTCGTTCGACGCCTCGTCGCTCGGTTGCCGCGTGGGCGGCGAGGTGCCCGGGTACGCCGCGCGCGAGGACATCGACCCGGAGGCCGCCGCGTGGATGGATCGGCGCGCGCTCTTCGCCGCCGATGCGGCGATCCAGGCGCTGATCCAGAGCACGCTGCCGATCACGAGCGAGAGCACGGCGGCGATCGGCGTCGCCGTCGGCTGCGAGCTGCCCGGCGAAGGCTCCGTCTCGACGGCGATGACGATCGCGCGGACCGTAAGCGCCGGCGGGCCGGTGAGCCAGCTCCAGAACGCCGCGCCTTCGGGGCTGATGGCCATCGGCCAGGCGGCGGAGTGGATCCGTGGCGAGCACTGCGCCGCCGCCGTCGCCGGCGGCGCCGAGTCGCCGCTCTCGCCGCAATGGGTGGCGCACTTCGACGGCCACGGCCTGCTCACGCATCGCAACGACGACCCGGCGCACGCTGTCCGACCGTACGACGCGAGCGCCGACGGATTCGCGCTGAGCGAGGGCGCGGCGATGGTCGTGCTGGAGGATGAGGAACTGGCGGTGCGCCGCGGCGCCCACATCCTCGGCTACATCGAAGGCTACGGCGCGACGTTCAACCGCGCGCCGGTCGCGCATGCCGCCGCGAACCCGACCGATATCGCGCGGGCGATGCAGGCGGCGTTGCGCTCGTGGGAGATCACGCTGCAGGGTGAGATCGACGTGATCTTCGGCAGCGGCGGCGGCATCGGCCCCACGCTCGACGCGCTCGAGGGTCAGGCGATCAACCGCGTCTGGGGCCCGAACAAGGACCGGCTCTGGGTGACGTCGATCAAGGGCGCCCTCGGTCATGCGCTCGGCGCTTCGGGCGCGTTCGGCGTGCTTGCAGCGATCTTCTGCCTGCAGTCCGGCCTTATCCCGCCGACGCTGAACCTCGAGCAGCAGGACCCGGCGTGCGGCGGCCTCGAACTCGTCGCCGGCGACGTCCGCCGGCTGCTCGGTTCGAAGGCGATGGTGAACGCGTTCGGCCTCGGCGCCAATGCCTCGCTGATCATCGCGCGACCATAGGCGCCGGCGCAGCCGCCTGACCGCCGCCTGCTGAACGCCTCCGATCAGCGTCCTTCGAAGTGCGGCTCGCGGCGCTCGATGAATGCCTGCACGCCCTCGTGGAAGTCGCGCGAGCCGAACAGCGGCAGCAGTTGCAGGTAGACGTGATGCACGCTCGCCTCGAACGTCTCTTCGAGCGCCAGGCGCATCATCCGCTTCGTCGCCTGCACCGCCAGCGGCGCGTTGCGGGCGATCTCGGCCGCCATCGCGCGCGCCTCATCGATCAGCGACTCCGCCGGGACGACGCGGCTGACGAGCCCGAGCTCGAGGCATTCCTGCGCGCCGAGCACCTTGCCGAGGAACGCGATCTCGGCGGCCTTCGACCAGCCGATGAGACGCGGCAGCAGCCAGGCGCCGCCGCTCTCCGGCAGCACGCCGCGCTTCGTGAACACCGCCGCGAGCTTCGCCTGGTCCGACGCGATGCGGATGTCGCAGCCGAGCGCGAGGTCCATGCCGTAGCCGGCGGCGGCGCCATTGAGCGCGCAGATCACCGGCTTGTCGGTCTGGTGCAGGACGATCGGCGGGCTCGACGCGAGGTCGAAGCGCGCGGCGCTCGACGCCGCCTCGGCGCCGTTGACGCCGTCGCGCGAGGAGCGCTCGCCCTGCTCCTTGAGGTCGAGCCCCGAGCAGAAGCCGCGGCCCGCGCCCGTGATGATGATCGCCCGCACGTCGCGGTCGTGGTCGGACTCGCGCAGCGCGTCGGAGAACGACGCCAGCATGCCGCCGGAGATGGCGTTCAGGCGTTCCGGCCGGTTGAGGGTGATCGTGGCGATGTGGTCGCTGACATCGAACAGCAGATCCCGGTATTCCATGTGCTCCTCGTGCTCGTCACTACGCGTCCGCAGCGCTTTGTGGCCGTGGGCGCGGAGGCGCCGCTCAGGCCGAGGCGTCGTCTTCGACGATGCTGATCGCGCGCTCCGGGCAGTTCTCGACCGCGAGCCGCGCCTTGTCGCGCATGTTCTCCGGCACGACGCCGTCGTTGCGCTCGGTGGCGTAGCCGAACTCGTCGACCTTGAACAGGCCGGGCGCGAGCGCGTAGCACCGGTTGTGCCCCTGACACTTTTCGCTGTCTACGTGGACCTTCATGACCCCCACACCAATGCCATCTTCCGCGGGCCGCGCACCTGGCCGCCCGCCCATGTTACCTCGTCGGGCGCCTCCAGCCGGAACTCCGGGATGTGCTTCAGCCATTCCTGGATCGCCACCTTCATCTCCATCCGCGCGAGGTTCGAGCCCGCGCAGCGGTGGATGCCGACTCCGAAGGCGATGTGCGGGTTCTTCTCGCGGTCGATGATCACCTGGTCCGGGTTCTCGAACACGCGCGGGTCGCGGTTGGCGGCGGGGAAGTTCATCAGCACCTTGTCGCCCTCGTGCATCGGGCAGCCGGCGTACTCCGTCTCCTCGGCGACATAGCGCGCCATCGTGACCGGCGAGTAGGCGCGCAGCAACTCCTCGACGGCGCTGTCGATCAGCTCCGGCTCGGCGATGAGCCGCGCCCGGTCCGCCGGGTGCTGCGCCAGGTGCCAGATGGCGGAGCCGATCGAGCTCCAGGTCGTGTCGATGCCGGCGACCATCAGCAGGAAGCAGGTGCCGAGCACGTGGGCTTCGGGCACCGGCTCGCCGTCGACCTGCGATGTCAGCAGATAGCTGGGGAGGTCGCCCTCGCGGAGGTTCTGCTTGCGCTCCTGGATCACCTCGTTCATGTAACTGAAGATGCTGATCGCTGACGACTGCCGCATCTCCGGATCCGTCAACCCCAGCTCGAGAAACCCGCGCACCCAGCCGGTGAACGTCTCGGCCTTGTCCTTCGGGATGCCCAGCATGCTGGCGATGACCCGCGGCGGGATCTGCTGCGCGTAGTCCGCCGCACCGTCCGCGCGGCCGTTGGCGATGAAGCCGGCGATCAGCTCGGCGCACAGCTCCCGCGTCTCCGGCTCGTAGCGCGCGACCTGCGTCGCCGAGAACGGCGGCAGCAGCAGCTTGCGCGCCCAGGTATGCACCGGCGGGTCGGCCGTAATCGGCGGCGCGCCGCCCGCGGTCTGCGACGCCGTCTGCACCTCTGCGGGCACGCCCTCGGGGTCCTCGCCGTAGGCGCTCGGCTCGAAGTCGGCGACGAGCACGTTACGCGACGAGTACGTCTGGATGTTGCGGGCGATGTTGAAGAGGTCCTCGTAGCGCGTCGGCATGAACGAGCCGCCCCAGCGCTCCGTGTGGGCGATCGGGCACTCCTCGCGGATCTCGTCCCAGATGGGGAACGGGTCGCGCTTGTACGCCGGGTCGAAGATGTCGTAGTCGGTCGTCCAGTCCTTCACGGGCTCAGCCATGGACACACTTCCTCTCCTTGGGCGCAGCCAGCGCGCGTCGGGGGCCGAAACGGTTACCTTAGCGCTCACTAGATTATATCGGCCAAGGGGGGAAAGGGAAGAGGGTGTGCACTCGTGAGGTCCGGCCGGGCATCGGCCATCCCTCGTGGCTTCTGCAGCAGCGGGATGCCCACGCCGCGCCCGCCGTCGCCGCGTTTCTCGCGCCCGGAGGCCGGCGGTACAATTTCGCGGCCGCCGCGATGGCAGACTGCGCGATGGCAGACTGTGCAATGGAGTGCGCATGCCCCCAGCCGCCCGCACACCCTCCCGCCAGAAGCCGCCTGCTCGCTCGGGCGCTGCCGCCGCCGCGCGAGCGCCGCGACGCAACGGCGCCCGCCCTCCGAAGCTGCTGACCATCGAGCAGAAGTGGGCGACGTATGAGCGCGCGCTGATCCTCACCGCGCATCCCGACGACGCGGAGTTTCTCGCAGGCGGTACGATCGCCAGGATGTGCGCGCTGGGCTGGGAGGTGACGATCTGCGTCGCCACGAGCGGCGACAAGGGTACGCGGGACCCTGAGATGCGGCCGCAGGAGCTCGCCGCGATCCGCGAGGCGGAGCAACGGGCGGCGGCGGCCGTGCTCGGCCTCAGGGAGTGCATCTTCCTCGGCTATCCCGACGGCTTCCTGCTCGAGACGCCGGAGCTGCGCGGTCAGGTCGTCGCGCTGATCCGCCGCCTCAAGCCCGATGTGATCGTCAGCTGGGATGGCTACCGGCCGGGCTTCAACCACCACGACCATCGGGTCATCGGCCGCATCGTGCGCGACGCGTTGTACCCGGCGGCGCACGACCCGCTCTACTTCCCGGAGCATCGCGGCGAGGGCATGCTGGCGCATCGCACGGCGGAGCTGCTGCTCGCCGGGACGGACGAACCGGACTTCCACGTCGACATCGAGCCGTATCTGGAGACGAAGGTCGATGCGATCCTCTGCCATTCGAGCCAGATCGACGGCCGCTCGCGGGAGGAGATGCTGAAGGCCTGGCGCGAGGCGGCGAAGCGCGACAAGGGCCGCCGCAAGCGCACCGGCTACCGATTCGCCGAGTCGTTCAAGCGCATCGAGATGCGGCGCCCGGCGCCGCCGGAAGCGACGGCGACGACGGCAGCACCGGCCGGCGCAACGGTGCCCGCTGCCGCCGCGGCGCCGAGGACGGGCGCTCCCGGCGTTGAACGCGAAGCGCCGAGGAAGGAAACGACCGTGCGCGCCGCCATCGGCGAGCCGACGGGATAGCGTGGGAGCCGGCTGCTCGCATGGCGCCCGGACACACGCTGCTGGGTCGCCGGCACGCCCTTCGGCGCATGCCCAGGCGGGCTGCGGTGCTACCCTCTCTGCATGACCCGCACCGCCCGCATCGCGCTCCTGCAGCTCCGCGCGTTCGACGTCGAAGACGCCGCGCGGTCGCTCGAGCACACGCTGGCGATGGTCGACGAGGCGGCGGAGCAGCGGCCGGACATCATCGCGCTGCCGGAGGTCACGTATCCGGCGTACTTCCTCGGCCGCGCGCAGCTCGACCAGCCCGCTGTGCTGGCGCCGGCCGCAGCCGAGGCGCGATTCGCGGAGAAGGCGCGCCAGCATCGTACGCACATCGCCGCCGGCATGGCGTCCGAAGCGCCGGCGGGCGCCTCCGCGCGCTACTGCAACGGGGCGGTGCTCTTCGGCCGCGACGGCGACGTCATCGGCCGGACGGCGAAGTCGTTCCTCTGGCACTTCGACCGGCGCTGGTTCACGGCCGGCGCGGCGTACCCCGTGTTCGAGACGGACGCCGGCCGCATCGGCATGCTCGTCTGCGCCGATGGCCGGGTGCCGGAGATCGCCCGTTCGCTGGTGCTCGGCGGCGCCGAGATCATCCTCGACCTCACCGCCTGGGTGAGCAGCGGCCGCGACGCGCGCGCGCTCACCAGCAGCCAGCGCACGTACCTGATGCCGACGCGGGCGGCGGAGAACGGCGTCTGGGTCGCCGCCGCGGATAAGGTGGGTGTCGAAGCCCGGAGCATCGTGTACTGTGGCGGTTCCTGTGTCGTCGACCCGCGCGGCCAGTACGTTGCCCAGCTCAACTCGACGGATGAAGGCATCCTCCGCTTCGACGTCCCCCTCGACGAGACGGCGACCCCGATCAGGCGGCGCCCGGAGCTCTACGACGCCCTCGGCTGGCCGACGGAGAGGCTGCCGGTCGAGGCGCAGCGCGGCGAGCCGCTGGTCGTCGGCGACTGGGAGCGCTACATCGCCGCCGTGCAGATGCGTGTTCCTGACGACGGCGCGGCGTTCCTCGACCTCGCGCGACGCCACGTCGAGCGGCTGGCGCTGCACGACGCGCGGCTGGTCTTGTTCCCGGCGACACCCGTCCGCCTCCGCGCGGCCTACCGGCACGACGAGCTGCTCGCCGGCGTACGGCGCATCGCCGCAGACAGCGGCGTCATCGTGGCGTTCACCGCGCCGGAGCCCGATGGCGCCGGGCCGCGGGCGATGTACCTCGTCGGCGCGGACGGCGTGCTGGCGCGGCACCGGCAGACGCACACGCGGCCGGGAGCGCGCTTCGAGACAGTGCCGCTCGGCGACGAGCCGTGCCCGGTGATCGAGACGCCGCTCGGCCGCGTCGGCCTGATGGTCGGGGCCGAAGGCTTCGTGCCGGAGGTGGCGCGCTCGCTGATGCTGCGCGGCGCGGAGATCATCCTCTGGTGCGGCGACGACCCGGCGCTGGCGATGGCGCCGGTCGTCCGCACGCGCGCCGACGAGAATCGCGTGTTCGTCGCCTGCGCCGCCGCGCCGAGCGCCACCGGTGCGACGATGATCGTGGCCCCCTCCGGGGCGGTGCTGGCAGAAGCATTGGAAGGGTGCGATCTCGCCGTCGGCGCTACCGTCAACCGCGCGTGGGCGCATCTCAAGGAGCGCGCCCCCGGCAGCGACGTCGTGCTGGCGCGGCAGCCGGGGACGTACGGCGCGCTGCTCCGGGTGACGGCTGCGGCGCCGGCACGCGTGGTATAATCGCGCGTCACAGCACCCGGCCGGACGCATCGCCCGCCGGCCGGCCGCCGACAGGATGGGCCGCTATCGCCACCAACGAGATCGCCATCGCCCGCACCGCGGAACCGCGCGCCGCCGTGGCGAGCCTGCGCGCGCGCATCGGCGGCTACATCGTCGACATGGTGATCTTCGCCGCGGTGGCGCTGGTGATGTTCGTGATCGCGGGCGTGATCATGCTCGTTTCGACTGACTGGGGCGTGACCAACCTGCCTGACCCGGCGCTCTACGGCGCGCTGGCGACGGTCGGCTTCGGCACGCCGGTCGTCTGGACTCTGATGAACCTGCTGCTGCTGGCGCTGCGCGGGCAGACCGGCGGTCAGTACGTCGCCGGCATCCGGCTGGTGCGCGAGGACGACGCACCGTTGACGTTCATGAACCGCCTGGCGTGGTGGTTCCTGCTCAACCCGCTGCTCTTCAGCTGGCCGCTGGGGGCCGTCGCTACGGTCCCGCTCGCCGGCGTGATCGCCGTCGCGCTGAACCGCGCGACCGTCGTCGTCTTCGGCGTCGTGCTCGTGCTGTGCGTGCTGGCGCCGCTGATCGCGCTCGTGTCGGCGCTGCTCGACGGGCAGAGCCGGGCGCTGCAGGATCGCATCGTCGGCACGGTCGTCGTCCCCGCCGGCCGCTGACGCGTGGTTCGCTCCGGCCGTCCGCCGCGCTTCCGTGCGCCCGAGGAGACGGCGGACCGCAGCGCCGCGAAGCTCGGGCTTGGCGTGCTGCTCTTTGTCAGCCTGGTGGGGCTGTTCAGCAGCCTTGTGCTCTTCCAGCTGACGTCGGAAGGCCTCGCGAAGCGAAGCCTGAGCCGTTCCGTCGCCGCGCTGACCGAGATCGACCCGCTGCTCGACCGTAACTACGCGGATCTGCAGCAGCGCGCCGCCGTCGCCGCGCCCGGCGACCGGCTGTATCTGCAGAACTATCCCGTGCCGGTGCCGCTGACGCCGTCACAGGCGCGGACGATCTCGAAGGCCGATCTCCGTGCGCTCCTCCTCGACCGCAGCGCCGACGAGATGTACGCCCGCGGCACGGCGCCGCTGCGGGATCCGGCGACGAAGGCGGGCAGCGTCGGCGTCTTCTCGATCGCCGGCATCAGCAGCCAGGGCCTGGGCTTCCTCAGGTCGCGCAACAACACTGTCCTCCGCTTGCTCACGGTCGTCCTCGCCGTGGTCGCGGCCCTGCTTGCCGTGGCGCTCGCGTTGCAGTGCCGAGGCTTCGGGCGGCTGGGGGCCGCCGGCCTGGTGACGATGCTGGCGGCGCTGCCGGTGCTGGTCGCCGGCGCAGGTGTCTGGCTGTACTGCCGGGCGAACGACGGCGCCGGCAGCGAGTACATCCGGCGCCAGTTCGCGCAGATCGGCGCCGGTCTGGCGTGGATCCCGATCCGCGATGGCGCGGCCTTCGTCGCACTCGGCGCCGTGATGGTGGTGCTGGCCAAGGTGCTCGGGGCCTGGTCGGCGGGGCGGGGCCGCTGCGAATACGATGCGCCGCCATACGTCTCCGGGCGGAGAACATAGATCCGGGGGAGCCGACCGGGAATCGCCGCCAGCCGGCGAGCAACCACCAACCCGCGGGTCGCCCCTGACCAGCGCAAGCGCGCCGTCACCAGTTTCGAGTCGTGGCGCCGTAACCAGTCACCACGCACCGTTCACCAGCCGCAAGTCATCGCGCGCACGAACGCGCCAGACATAACGGCTGACGCGGGGCGCTACCTTCGGGCGCCGGCGCCGCTCACGATGAGCAGGACACCCGTACCCGTCAGGAAGAGCGCCGCCGTGAACAGGCCGACGACGCTCGCCGGTCCGGGTCCGAAGCCGAGACGCGCGATCGCTTCGGCGCCCTGCGGCTGGCGGCCGTTTGGGGCGTAGATGAAGGCGTTGAGGGCGCTGTGCGTGGCGGTCGTCGCCCGCACGACGATGTAGCGAGGGTCCGGGCCGAGCGGGAAGGGGAAGAGCTCGTCGTTGACGTTAATCGGGAAGCTCCAGGTGCCGTCGCGCAGCACCGTCGCCTGCCGCGGGCGATAGAAGGGGCCGGGGTATTGCAGCGGGTCGGCAGCGGTGTAGCCAAGCTCGATGGTGACGGTGTCGCCTGGCGTCCAGCCCGACTGCCCGACGATCTGAAAGCGCGAGCCGTTCCCACCCTCCTGCGGCACGATCAGCGGATCCCTCGGCTGCTGTGCCCATGCCGTGCCGGAGGAGACGACGTACGCGAGCGCGCACGCCAAGGCGGCCACCCAAGCGATCCGCTTCACCACATCCCCGATTCCAGTGCCCCGCCGGAGCGAAGAGTAGCACGGCGCGCGGCTCGCGGTCAGCATGCCCGGGTAGACACCTCGCCGCGTGGATGACAGGTGCGGGCGACACGACGAAGGCCGCTTCGACGGAGGATGATGATCTCACGGTGATCAGTCTCCGGCGTGCGCATGTCGGTCTCGCTGCCGGGCGGGCGAGCGTCAGCGCCCGGGGCGATGCAGGCGACGACGCGCGACGCGCGGCGATGGCATGCGCTTGTGAATTGACCTACAAGGCGGCGAATTGTTACAGTCCCGATGGACTCGGGCAGCGGCGTTTTGTGCAGGTTTGAGCACGACTGCTGCGCCGTCCGGGCGGGAGAGGATCGGTTGCCGTTCCAGACTCTGCTCGATAATTGGCTCGCCGTCTTCCTGGCGGCGATCGTCGGGTTCATCCTCGTAGCGACGGCACTGATCGCGGCGCGCGTCCTCGCCCCGTATTCGAAGGAGCGCGGCAAGGGGATCTCGTACGAGTGCGGCATGCTGCCGATCGGTCGCGCGCGGGCGCAGATTCACATCCGCTACTACCTCTTCGCGATCCTCTTTCTGATCTTCGATGTCGAGGCCGTGTTCCTCTTCCCGTGGGCAGCGACGTTCGCCGCCGCCGGCAAGGCCGCGTTCTGGGAGATGGTGCTGTTCATCGGCATCCTCGGCGCGGGGCTCGGCTACGCCTGGAAGAAGGGAGTCCTGCAATGGAACAAGTAGCCGACGCGACGGAGGTGCGGGAAGTCTCGACGGCGACGCCGGAGACCGGCCCGAAGACCGTCGAGGGAGCGCCGCTCGTCGTTCCGAAGCGCGAGGAGACCAGCGTCGAGCGTGAGCGGCGGCTGCTGACGCCGGTGCCGTACGAGCCGGGCGTGGCGATGTACCGGCAGTTGCTGCCGGGCATTATGCAGGTGCCGGCGGACGCGCTGCTCGCCATCGCGCGCAAGTCGTCGCTCTGGCCGATGACGTTCGGCCTGGCGTGCTGCGCCATCGAGATGATCGCGACGTTCATGCCGCGGCATGATCTGGATCGCTTCGGCATCGTGCCGTGGCCGTCGCCGCGGCAGTCCGACGTGATGATCGTATCGGGCACGGTGACGAAGAAAATGGCGCCGGCAGTGAAGCTGCTCTACGAGCAGATGCCGAACCCGAAGTGGGTGATCGCCATGGGCGCCTGCGCGACCAACGGCGGCCCCTACACGCGGTACGACCGCGTGCTTCAGGGCGTCGACAAGATCGTCCCGGTCGATGTCTACGTCCCCGGCTGCCCGCCGCGCCCGGAGGCGCTGATGGACGGCTTCATCGCACTCCAGCACAAGATCATGGAGGAGCGCAGCAGTTGATGGCTGAAGGCGAGGACGAGCAGCCGACGCCAACGCCGCACGCCAGCGGTGCTTCCGCACCGCCACCGACGCCCGAGGAGGCCCAGGCCGAGCAGGCGCAGGACGCCGGGAAGTCGACGGCTGCCGGGGAGCCCTCGCCGGCCTTCGATACGGCGGCCGGCGGCGGCGGCCGCAAGAGCGATTCGACCGGTCCGCCGACGGTCGCGCCCGAGGCAGCAGCGGCCGCCAAAGCCGCGGCGCCAAAGCCGGCTCGACCGGCGAAGGAAGCTGAAGCGAAGGAAGCGCCGCGGATCGCGCCGCCCGCCGGCAGCGTCAACGAGCTGCTCGCGGCGGCGCTGCCTGGCGTGGCGATGCAGGCGTACCTGGTGCCGGCGCTGCGCGGCGAGGAGGTGGCAGTCGAAGTGGGCCGCGACGACATCCCCGCCGTGCTCACGGCGGCGCGCGACGACCCGCGGCTCGAGCTGACGTACCTGCGCTGCCTGAGCGGCATCGACTGGCAGGAGGGCGGGCTCGAAGTCGTGTACCACCTGCTCTCGATGAACCACGGCCACCAGCTGACGGTGAAGACGCGCGTGACCTACGACGACCCGGTCGTGCCGAGCGCGACGTCGATCTTCCCGGCGGCCGACTGGCACGAGCGGGAGACGCGCGATATGTTCGGCATCGTGTTCGATGGCCATCTGAACCTCGTGCCGCTGCTGCTGCCCGAGGACATGACGGACCACTTCCCGCTGCGGAAGGACAACCCGCTGCAGGAGATCGACGAGTGGCAGGGCGAGAACCTGCGTGACGGCGCGGGCGAAGGGGACGAGTAGCGTGGTGGTGGAGCAGGACGCGCCCGAGATCGTCGACATCCCGATCAACATGGGGCCGCAGCATCCGAGCACGCACGGCGTCTTCCGCATGGTGCTCGTCGTCTCCGGCGAGAAGGTGCTCGATGTGACGCCGCACATCGGCTACATGCACCGTGGGGGCGAGAAGCTGATGGAGGCGATGGACTTCCGGCAGGGCATCGGCTACGCCGACCGGACGGAGTATCTGGCGCAGTTCAGCGCCGAGCTGGGCTACGTGCTCGCGGTCGAGCGGCTGATGGAGATCGAGGTGCCGGAGCGGGCGCAGTACGTCCGCGTGATCCTGACCGAGTTGAACCGGCTCAGCAGCCACTTCATGTTCATGGGCGCGTTCGGCATCGACTCCGGGCTCTTCGGAACGAGCTTCACCTACGCCTTCCGCGAGCGCGAGTACCTCCAGGACGTCTTCGAGGAGGTGTCGGGCGACCGGCTGATGTACGCCTACTTCCGCGTCGGAGGGCTGGCGTGGGAAGTCACGGACAACTTCGTCGAACGGGTGCACGATGTGATGAAGACATCGGCGAAGGGCATCCAGGACCTCGACGACCTTCTGACGCGGAACGAGATCTTCATGGCGCGCTGTCAGAACATCGGCAGCTTCAGCGCGCAGCAGGCGATCGCGAACGGGCTCAGCGGCCCGATCCTGCGGGCGTCCGGCGTGCCGTGGGACCTGCGCAAGGACGAGCCGTACAGCATCTACGAGCGCTTCCGGTTCGAGGTGCCCGTCGGCCACTATGGCGACGTGTACGACCGCTACCTGGTGCGGCTCGAGGAGATGCGGCAGTCGCTGGCGATCATCGAGCAGGCGCTCGAAGGCTTGCCGGAGGGGCCGATCGTGCCGGACAAGATGCCGCGCCGGCTGCGGACGCCGCCGGGCGAGGTGTACGCGAAGGTCGAGTCGCCGCGGGGCGAGTGGGGTGTGTATCTGGTGTCGAAGGGCGGCGACAAGCCGTACCGGATGAAGATGCGCTCGCCATCGTTCTGTAACCTCTCGGCGCTACGCGAGATGACGATCGGCCAGTACCTGGCGGACGCGGTGATGATCCTCGGCTCGATGGACATCGTGCTCTGCGACGTGGACCGCTAGGAGATGAGCATCGAGCTGCTCGCCGCGCCGCTCATCGACCTGCCGCAGCGCTGGATGGCGGCGTTGCTCGCGATCATCGCGCTGACGCTGGTGATGACGTTCGCGGTGATGTTCGCGACCTACTACGAGCGGAAGGTCGTCGCGCGCATGCAGCAGCGGCTGGGGCCGATGCGCACCGGGCCGTACGGCATCATGCAGGCGTTCGCGGACACGGTGAAGCTCGTCGCCAAGGAAGACTTGCGGCCGGCGACGGCGGACCCGGTGGCGTTCGAGCTTGCGGTCTTTGCGATCTTCGTGCCGGCGTTCATCGCGCTGGTGGCGGTGCCGTTCACGGAGGACTGGATCATCAGCCCGATGCCGCTGAGCCTGCTCTTCCTGCTGGCGGTCTCCGGGCTGTCGTTCATTGGCTTCCTGATGGCCGGCTGGGGCTCCGACAGCAAGTACGCGCTGCTCGGCGGCATGCGCGCGGCGGCACAGTTGATCTCGTACGAGATCCCGCTGATCCTGGCGATGATCGGCATCGTCATGGTGACGTCGAGCGTGAACGTCGGCGACATCATCATCTTCCAGGACAAGGTGCCGCTGATCGTCTGGCAGCCGCTGGGCTTCCTGATTTTCCTGACGGCGTCGGTGGCGGAACTGGAGCGGCAGCCGTTCGACATCCCGACGGGCGAGTCGGAAGTGGCGGGCGGCGTGTTCATCGAGTACAGCGGCATCCGCTGGTCGATGTTCCAGCTGACCTCGTACGTGAACATGTATGTCTTCGCGCTGCTGGGGGCGTTCGTGTTCCTCGGCGGCTGGGAGTGGCCGTTCGGGCGCGACATCGGCTGGGGGTACCAGCTCTTCCTGACGCTGGCCAAGATGAGCCTGTTCATCGTGTTCTACCTCTGGTCGCGGACGTCGTTCCCGCGGCTGCGCGTCGACCAGCTGATGTCGTACGCGTGGAAGGTGCTGATCCCGTTCGCGCTGCTGCAAATCTTCCTCAACGGCCTCGTGCTCGTCTATGATTTGCCGGATATCGTGCTGCTGATCACGTCCGGCGCGGCAGCGCTCGCGATGGTCGCGCTCGTGTACCGGGCGGTGCGGGTGACGCCGCGTGTGCCGCTGAAGATGGTCAGCAACACGATGCCGGCGAGGAGTGTGGTCTAGATGCTGGGCATCCTCAAGAGCATGGGCATGACGGCGCGCGCCTGCTTTCGCAAGCCGGTGACGATCGAATACCCGACGACGCACCGTGAGATCCCGAACCGCGACCGCGCCTTCCCGATCCTGATCTGGGACGACGAGCACGACGAGCCGTTCTGCACCGGCTGCCACGCGTGCGAGCGCGCCTGCCCCGTCGAGTGCATGACGGTGGTGATGAAGGACAACCCAAAGCACGCGGCCGGCGAGAGCAAGCGCCGCAAGATCATCGACGAGTTCTGGATCGACTACGGCCGTTGCATGCGCTGCAACATCTGCGTCGAGGTGTGCAACTTCGAGGCGATCGGCATGAACAACACGTGGGCCGGCCACGAGCTGTCGCGCTACGACCGCTCGGAGCTGGTGATGGATCTCGACCAGCTGCTGTCGCAATCGAAAAAGCATCTCGTAGAGCCTGGCCTGCGGGCATGACACAGGCATTCTTCGACCTGGTGGCAGCGGTGGTGATCGTCGGCGCGCTGGGCGTCGTCATGGCGCGGAGCACGGTGTACGCCGCGCTCTTCCTCATCGCATCGCTGCTGGGCGTCGCCGGCGTGTACGTGCTGCTCGCGACCGAGTTCCTGGCGCTGGTGCAGCTGCTGATCTACGGCGGCGCCGTGACGGTGCTGCTGCTGTTCGCGCTGATGCTGACGCACGTGCGCGACCTGCGGGAGCGGGCGCCGGAGCCGGCGCAACGGCTGGGCGCGCTGCTCGCCGGCGGCGGCCTGCTGGCCGGGTTCATCACGATGGTCTACCGGACGAGGTGGCCGCGGGACAACGGCACGATCACGAGCATCGATTTCAACACCATCGGCAACGCGCTGTTCAACCGCTGGGCGGTGCCGTTCGAGATCGCCTCCGGCGTGCTGCTGGTGGCGCTGGTCGGCGCGGTCGTCATCGCCATGCAGGAAGAGGGGGAGCACCTGTGACGAGCGTCCCGCAGGAGATCCCGCTCGAGCAGTTCATCGTGCTCAGCGCGATTCTGTTCTCGATCGGCGTCTACGGCGTGCTGTCGCGGCGGAACGCCGTGCTGGTGGTGATGTCGGTCGAGCTGATGCTGAACGCGGTGAGCATCAACATGGTTGCGTTCGCGGTGTATACGGCGCCGACGCTGTTCGTCGGCATCATCTTCGCGATCTTCATCATCACCATCGCGGCGGCAGAAGTCGGCCTGGCGCTGGCGGTGATCCTGCGCGTGTTCCGGAACCGCGGCACGGCGAACATCGACGAGATCGACACACTCAAGTGGTGATCGAGGTGAGGGAGCCGGCGCGGGCGGGCGAGGAGGGCGGCCATTAGCTTCGGGATGACGGACGCCTGGGTGCTGCCGGCGCTGCCGGTCGCCGGCTTCATCGTGCTGCTGCTGTTCAGCACGTGGCTGCCGCGCAAGGGCGACTGGATCGCCATCGCGCTGATGGCGGCGTCGTTCGCGCTCGTCTTCCCCATCGCGCGCGACGTGGCGCTGTCGATCGGCAACGGCAATTTCCAGGGCGTCGAGCGGAGCCGCGAGTGGTTGAACATCCCGGGCTACATCGAAATTCGCATGGGGACGTTCGTCGACCAGATCACGCTCGTGATGCTGTTCTGCGTCACGCTCATCGCGCTGATCGTGATGATCTACTCGACCGGGTACATGCGGGGCGACAAGCGGTACGGCTGGTTCTACGCCATCGTCTCGTTGTTCGTTGCGTCGATGCTGTCGCTGGTGCTGGCCGACAACCTGCTCCTGCTCTATTTCTCATGGGAGCTCGTCGGCCTCTGCTCGATGTTGCTCATCGGCTACTACTACGACAAGCAGACGGCGGCGGAGGCTTCGAAGAAGGCGTTCATCACGACGCGCGTGGGGGACGTCGGCCTGCTCATCGGCATCATCATCCTCTTCACGCAAACGCACACCTTCAACATCCAGGACATCTTGCGCATGGCGGAGGCGGGCGAGATCTCGCGCCAGTGGCTGACGGCGTCGGCGGTGCTGATCCTCGCCGGCGCCTGCGGCAAGTCGGCGCAATTCCCGCTCCACGTCTGGCTGCCGGACGCGATGGAAGGCCCGACGCCGGTCTCGGCGCTGATCCATGCGGCGACGATGGTCGTCGCCGGCGTCTACCTCGTCGCGCGCCTGCTGCCGCTGTTCGAGGTCGTGCGGGGCATGCCGGAGCTGATCACCGCGCTCGGACTGACGACGACGACGATCGCCGTCTTCTGCGGGCTGGCGCAGCGCGACATCAAGCGCGTCGTCGCCTACTCGACGCTCAACAGCCTCGGGCTGATGTTCGTCGCGCTCGGCTCGGGCGCGGTCGGCGCGGCGATGCTGTACCTGCTTACGCACGCGTTCTTCAAGGCGCTGCTCTTCCTCGGCTGCGGCTCGGTGATCCATGCGACCGAGGAGCAGGAGGTCGACAAGCTCGGCGGACTCTGGGGCAAGCTGCCGATCACGGCGCCGATGTTCGTCGTCGGCGCGCTGGCAATGGCGGGCCTCGTGCCGTTCTCCGGGTACTGGGCGAAGGACGAGATCCTCGTCGGCCTCTACAACGGCAACCTCAATTCCATCGCGCTCATCGTCACGATGATCAGCCTGCCGATCACGGCGATCTACATGGCGCGGCTGGTGATGCTGACGTTCTTCGGCACAGTGAAGGACGCGCACGTGCACGGGCACGCGCACGAGTCCGAGCCGGCGATGAGCTGGCCGCTGCTGCTGCTGGGCGCGCTCGCGGTCGTCAGCGGCTTCGTCGTGTTCGAGGGGGTGGGGAAGGCGCTCGGCTTCCACTCCGGCTTCCTGGGATTCATCTTCAATGCGGCCGAGGGCCCGGAGACGTTCTCGGTGAACTGGGGGCTGGCCGTCGGCTCGGTGGCGCTCGTCGTTACGGGCCTCGGGCTGGGGACGTGGATGTGGTGGGGCGACGCGGAGCCGTCGAAGCGGGCGGCGGCGTTCTCTCCGCTGCTCTACAGGTTGTTCTACAACCGCTTCTACATCGACGAGGTCTACCAGTTCGCGATCGACAAGATCGTGCTCGCCACAGGCCGCGTGGTGGCGGTGTTCGACCGGGCGGTCGTGAACGACTCCGGGGTGAACGGCGCCGGCGAGACGGCGTCGTTCCTCGGCTGGCTGGGAAAGTACCAGCAGACGGGGAAGATCCCGAACTACGCGCTGGCGATCGTCATCGGCATCGTCGTCATCTTCGCCGTCGCATTCGGCTACAGGACGTAGGAGCGCCATGCACTCGGGCTACTGGCTCATCGCATCCATCGGGCTGCCGTTGATCGCGGCGGCGGTGCTGCTGTTCGTGCCGGACGAGCGGCACGACATTGTGCGCTGGCTGAGCGCCGGGGTCGGCGCGGCGCTGTTCGCGATCTCGGTCTTCGTCTTCTTCGCGTACGAGCTGGATCGCGGCGGCGGTTTCCAGTTCTTCATCCGCTGGGACTGGCTGCAGAACACGGCGTTTCTGCGGGCGCACGGCATCTCTCTCGCCTTCGGGGTCGACGGCATCGCGGCGCCGATGGTGCTGCTGACGGGGATCGTCTGCTTCGGTGGGGCGCTGATCTCGTGGAAGATCGAGCACCACAACAAGGACTTCTTCATCCTCTTCTGGGTGCTGGTTGCCGGGGTCTACGGAACGTTCGAGTCGCTGGACCTGTTCTTCTTTTTCTTCTTCTACGAAGTGGCCGTGCTGCCGATGTACCTGCTGATCGCCGTCTGGGGGTCGAGCAGCACCTTCCCGACCTTCACGCGCACGAAGGAATACAGCGCGATGAAGCTGACGATCATGCTCGTCTCGGCTTCGATCCTGATCTTCCTGGGCATCTTCGCGGTGTTCCAGAAGGCGGGCGCCGGCACGTTCGACCTGCAGACGCTCTACGCGGTGCAGTTCGACGAGAACTTCCAGAAGGCGGTGTTCCCGCTGTTCGTCATCGGTTGCGGCGTGCTGGCCGGGCTGTGGCCGTTCCACACCTGGTCGCCGGACGGGCACGTCTCGGCGCCGACGGCCGTCTCGATGCTCCACGCGGGTGTGCTGATGAAGCTCGGCGCCTTCGGGATCATCCGCCTGGGCATTCAGCTGCTGCCGGCGGGCGCGACGTTCTGGATGCCGGGGCTGATGGTGCTGGCGACGGTGAACGTCGTCTACGGCGCCTTCGCTGCGACGGCGCAGCGCGACTTCAAGTACATGATCGGCTACTCGTCGGTCAGCCACATGGGACTCGTGCTGATGGGGCTGGCGACGATGAACACGATCGGCATCGACGGCGCGGTGCTGCAGATGTTCTCGCATGGCGTGATGACGGCGACCTTCTTCGCGATGGTCGGCTCGGTCTACGACCAGGCGCACACGCGTGACATGACGCTCTTCGGCGGGCTGGTGCAGAAGATGCCGTTCTTCGTCTTCTTCTTTGGCATCGCCGGGCTGGCGTCGCTGGGGCTGCCGGGGCTCTCGGGCTTCGTCGCCGAGTTCAACGTCTTCGTCGGCACGTTCCAGACGTACCCGTGGGCGGCCGCGCTGGGCATCTTCGCGGCGGCGATCACCGCGGTGTACATCCTGCGGATGATGTCGATGGCGCTCTTCGGTCCGTTCAACGAGCGCTGGGCGAGCCTGAAGGAGATGACCTACCTGGAGCGCGGCACGGCGTCGCTGCTGCTCGGCTTCATCCTCTTCATGGGGCTCTGGCCGGCGCCGTTCGTCGACCGCATCAGCGAGACCGTCCGCCTGCTGCCGGGGGTGTCGTGATTTGAACTTCGACTACACGCTGTTCATCCCGGAGTTCATGCTCGGAGGCCTGGCGGCGCTCGTCGTGGCGCTGGATCTCTTCATGCCGCAGCTACGGAAGTCGTGGCTGCCGTACGTCGCCGCCACGGGCTTGGCGATCACCGCCGGCGTGTCGCTGGCGTGGGTGAACAAGCAGACGAACTTCGCCGGCATCGTCTCGATCGACAACTACACGACGTACTTCCGCGTGTTCTTCATGCTGATCGCCGCAGTCGTCTGCCTGGCGTCGGGCCGGCTGGTCGAGGACCAGCTGCGGCACCCGGGCGAGTACTTCGGCATCATCATCCTCTCGACGATCGGCGCCATCGGCATGGCGGCGGCGCGCGAGCTGATGACGGCGTACCTCTCGCTCGAGCTCTTGAGCTTCAGCCTGTACATCCTCGTGTCGTTCGCGAAGTTCGACGCACGCTCGAACGAGGCGGGGCTGAAGTACCTGCTGCTGGGCGCCTTCTCATCGGCGATGTTCCTCTACGGGCTGAGCCTGATCTACGGCGTCACCGGCTCGACGTACTACGGCGACATCGCCTCGGCGCTCAGCCGTGGCACGCATGACTTCTCGTTCGCCCTGCTGATGGCGCTCGTGCTGATCATCGCCGGCCTGGGATTCAAGGTGGCGGCGGTGCCGTTCCACATGTGGACGCCGGACGCCTACGAGGGCGCGCCGATCGCGATTACCGCGTACCTCTCGACGACATCGAAGGCGGCGGGTTTTGCGCTGCTGCTGCGGCTCTTCGGCGGCGCCTTCCAGGTGGTCCACGACGACTGGAGCTGGATGATCGCCGGCGTCGCGGCGGCATCGATGATCCTCGGGAACCTCGTCGCGCTGCAGCAGCACAACATCAAGCGGCTGATGGCGTACTCATCGATCGGCCAGATCGGCTACCTGCTGATGGGTGTCGCGGGGCTGTCGCACAACACCGCTTCAGCGCTGGTGCTGCACCTGACGGGATACATGGTGACGAACCTGGCGCTCTTCGTCGTCATCATCGCCTGGTACAACCTGACGGGGAAAGAGGAGATCGTCGATTTCCGCGGCATGCGCGAGCGGGCGCCGCTGCTGGCGGGCGCGCTGGCAGGCGCGCTGTTCTCGCTCGCCGGCCTGCCGCTGTTCGCCGGCTTCGTGACGAAGTTCATCCTGTTCCAGGCCGCGACCGACCAGGGGTACTACTGGCTCGCCGGCATCGGCGTCGTGACGAGCGTGATCTCGCTGTACTACTACCTGCAGGTGATGCGCGAGGCGTTCGTCAGCCAGCCGGCGGAGGGCGAGCGCAAGCTGCAGGTCCCGTACGTAATGCAGGGGCTGACGGTGGCGCTGATGGCGGGCGTCTTCTACGTCGGGCTCTACCCGGCGAACCTCTTCAGCGTCATCGACAATGCCACGCGCTTCCTCTTCGTGTAAGCGCCGCGCCGGCGTCGTGGCGTCCTCTGCACGGCGCTGCTCAACAGCTCGCGCCGACGCTGCGCCGATGTGACGCGTTCCGGTTTGGCCGGATGATCGCGTCTGCTGCCGCATCTGCGGCTCGCCCAGCGGCGCCGCGTCGCGTTCGTCGGCAGGATCACCGTCCTGCACCGCGCTCGATGACCGGCTCACCTAGCGGTGGATCTCGACGCGCGTCCCCGCCGAAGCGAAGAGCCAGAAGTACTGCGCGGCGTGGGCTTCCATGCCGACGCAGCCGTGGCTCGTCGGCTCGCGGCCGAAGACGCTGGACGGGCGCCAGTAGTTGAGGTGGAGCGCGTCTCCCGAGCGGTCGAAGTACTGCGTGAACAGCACGCGCTCGACGTTGTAGGACGCCTGCGCCGGCGAGTAGCCGGCCTGGGCTGCAGTCATCCGCTCGACGGGCAGCCGGCCGTCGGGTTCGATGGCGCGGGTGCCGAGCGGCGTCGGAAAGCCGGGCTGCCCCGTCGAAACGCCGGCGGTGAAGATCGCGGTGTCACCGATCATCGCGCGCGCGGTCTGTGTCGTGACGTTGACGTCGACCCACTTCTCCTTGCCCTGCGGGTCGCTGAGCGGTGAGGGTTCGCCGGGCTGGAGGATGAAGATGAACGGCGCGTAGACGTAGGAGCCGTCGCTGAGCCTGTACCAGAGGCTCGCCCAGTCCGGGGACGTCGAGACCCACGTCTGCGAGCCGACGAGCCAGTTCTCCCCTCGCACCGTCGCGACGATCTGCACCGGCTGTAAGTCCTTGAGCGTGCCGACGACGGCGCTCTGCGTCGTCGGCGCGCGCCGGGTGCGGAGGTCGCCGCCGACGACGATGGCGTTGCCGGCCGAGATCAGTGGCGTCGGCGTGGCGGTGGGTCGCGGCGTCGGCGAGGGGATGAAGAGCGGCGTCTCGGTCGCGGTTGGCGGCGGCGGCGTCGGCGGGGCTGCGCGGCCGGCGCACGCGGCGGCGAAGGTCACCAGCGGCACCATCGCGACGACGAAGCGTGAGCGGCGGTCCACGCGACGATCGTAGCACGAGCGCCGCGCCGATTGCCGTCGGTACGGCAGTCGCCGCCCGTAAGGTGGGCGCCCCGCCGGCAGTCTCGAGGCTTCCTGCGTGCGCTGAACCGGCTGGAATTGACGGTGTGGTTAGGGTCTGGGTTGCCCTTTGAAAACGCGGTCAGAAGCGCGAACGCCGTCCGTCAGAACGGAGGTCGTACATTCGGCGCTATCCGCGGGACGACGCGGGATCTGACACGAGCCCGGGAGCGGGCGTTCACAGGAGGGCAGGGAATGTCGACCGACATGGATGTCGCTGCAGCGGAAACGGAGCTGACGAGGACGGAGAAGATGCGGATCGCGGCGCGGGTGCTGATCAAGCGCGGCGTGGCGGGCAACGGCGGTCGCTGTGGCCTACAGTCGCGGCTGGCGGAACACTTCGGGGTGACGCGGCAGCGCGTCAGCCAGATCGTGCGCCAGGAACTGCACGCCGCCGATGCTGATCCTCGATAAGCAGAAGGCCGTCGAGCACATGGTCGCGCTGACGGCGCAGCACCCGGCCGATGCTGCGGACGTGCCCGCAGCCGCGCATCGTCGGCGCAGGCAGGCGGTGGCGGCGTTCGAGCGACGCGCGCGTCCTCGGGCGAGCGCGTCGCCAGACGTGAGCGCGGCCGCCGCCGCCGCCGCCACGCGCGCGGGCGGGATATCGATGGCCTGAGGTCGATGTCCCGCCCGCCCGGCGTCGCGGCGCGCCGGACGGGGCGATGCGCCACGCCCGGTTCATGCGGCGCCGTACGATCGGGTGGTCGTGTGCCGATCAGGGCTCGTCGGCTGCCTCGATGACCGCGCCGGACCAGCGGTCGCGGCGGGCGATGCCGATACCCTGCTGCGTGCTGTCTTCGGCGAAGCGGTGCACGAAGAGCGCCGCGACGACCGCGGCTCCGGCGGTGACGACGACGGCGACGGTGACGACGCGAAACGTGATGATCTCGCCCGCGGCGCCGCCGCCATTGCTGAGGACGCCCGCCAGCAGGCCGGCGCCGACGATGCTGCCCGTGTAGCGCATCATCGAGCTGGTGCCAGAGGCCGCGCCGGCGGCTGCGACGGGCGCCGCTTCGAGCGCGGCGGAGATCGCCGGGCCGGTGCCGAGGCCGAGGCCGACGCCGAGCACGCCGAGGCAGGCCGCGAGCAGCGGCGCCGGCGTATCGGTGCGAAGCGACGCGAGCAGCGCCAGCGACCCGGCGAGCGCCACGGCGGCGCCAGCGAGCATCAGCGGGCGGCGTCCGAGGACATCGGAGAGGCGGCCGCCCAGCGGCGACGCGAGGGCGACGAGGACGGACATCGCCCCGAGCAGCAGCCCGGAGAGCTGCGTGCTCTTGCCCTGCACATCGCGAATGAAGAACGGCACCATCAACAGCACGGTGTACATCGTCAGGTTCGTCAGCAGGATCCAGCCCGTCGCCGCGCCGTACGAACGCGAGCGGAAGAGCGCCCACTCCACGGCCGGGCGCGTGGTGGTGCGCTGGCGCAGGACGAAGAGCACGCCGATAGCGAGCGTCACGATCCAGCCGGCCACGGTGGCGACGCTCGCGCCATCGCGCAAGCTCGAGAGTTGCAGGGTGACGGCGGTAAGCAGCGCGACGAAGAGCAGGCTGCCGATGCCGTCGAGCGTGGCGCCGGTCGTGCGTGGCATATCGGGAAGGCGAAGCCGCGCGAGCAGCAGCAGCGTCAGGAGCACGAGCGGCACGTTGAGCAGGAAGATCAGCCGCCACGAGCCGAGCGCCAGCGCGCCGGCGCCGAGCAGCGGGCCGCCCGCGGCGGCGGCCGAGAGGATCGAGCCGTTGATGCCGTAGAGGCGGCCGAGCTGTTCCGGGGGCGCCGCCGTCCGCAGCAGCGCGATGCCGTTCGGGATGAGGACGGCGGCGGCCACGGCCTGCGCGATGCGAAAGCTGACGAGCACCGCGAACGTCGGCGCCGCCATCGCGCCGAGCGAGAAGACCAGGCAGCCGACGAGCCCCCAGCGCAGCACACGCTCGCGTCCCACCTGGTCGCCGAGACTGCCACCGACCGGCTGCGTGACGGCCATGGCGATGAGGTAGCCGGAGATCAGCCAGCCGGCGAGCGCGTGGCTGAGGCCGAACTCGCGCCGGATCTCCGGGAGGGCGACCGCGATCATCGTCGAGTTGAGCGGCGCGATGACGGCGCCGAGCGCGGAGAGCGCGAGCAGCAGTGCGACGCCCGACGGCGCGACAGCAGCCGGTGTCGTGGCGGCGACCGGGCGACTCACCGGAGCGTCGTGACCGGGCGGCACTGGAGCAGATAGAGGGTGCCGCGAGCGATCGCGCACTCGACGTCGACCGGATAGCCGAGCACGGTTTCGAGCTGCCACGCGAGCTGTGCCATCTCGAGCACCTGGGCGTCGTCGAGGCTGCTGCGCATCTGCATCTCGGCGGGCACCGGGACCTCCGTCGTGCCGACGTCGCTGAGGACGGTCATGCGCTCCTTGCACGCGAGGTCGCGCCAGGCGACCTGCATGCCCGCTTTGTCGACGACGAACGTATCCGGCGTCACGCTGCCGCCGACGATGCTCTCGCCGAGTCCCCAGCTGGCGTTGATCATGATCTCGTCGCGGCGGCCGGTGACGGGATTGGCGCTGAAGACGACGGCCGAGACATCGGAGGGCACCAGCTCCTGCACGAGCACGCCGATGCGCACGTCATCGACCGGCAGGCCGCGTCGGGCGCGATAGTCGAGCGCGACCGGCGACGATGCGGAGCCAATGCAGCGCTCGATCGCGTCGAGCAGCTGGTTGTGGCCGCGGATGTTGAGGTAGGTGTCGTGCTGCCCGGCGAAGGAGGCATCGGCGCCGTCCTCATCGAGGGCCGACGAGCGCACGGCGACGGCGGTATCGGCGACGGCGGTGCGTGCGGCGAGTTCGATGTAGGCCTCGCAGACGGCGTCCCGGACGGACGGCGGCATGGCGAGGGAGTAGCCGGGCACGGCGGAGAGGGCGAAGCCCGGCGGGATGCGGTGCAGCGCGGCGAGCCGGCTGAGCGCCGCCGCTTTGCCGCCGACGAGTCCGGCGTCGTGACACTGCTCGGCGCCGAGCCAGTGGATTTCCGGCATCGTGCGTCTCGTCAGCCGCGCCGCGGCTTGTCGCTGAGCACCGTCACGATGCCGGCATCGCCATCGACGCGGATGCGCATGCCGTCGCGGAGGACGGCGGTGCCGTTCACCGTGCCGGCGACGCAGGGGATGCCGTACTCGCGGGCGACGATGGCGCAGTGCGAGAGCGGGCCGCCGCTATCGGCGACGACGGCGCCGGCGACGCCGAAGAGCGGCGTCCAGGCCGGCATCGTCATGCGGCAGACGAGGATCTCGCCCGCCTCGAGCTTGCCGGCGTCCTCGAGCGTCGGCACGACCTTCGCGATGCCGGTGACGACGCCGCCGGAGCAGGCGTGCCCGGTGATGACGTTCGTATCGTCCGACGGCACGAGGCCGACGCCGAAGAACTTCGTCACGAGCGGGTCTTCCGGCTCATCAGGCGATGGCGGCGTGCCGATCATGGTGGGCGCCTGGAGCGTCGCCTGGCGCGCCCGTTCGCGGCGCCGCTGGCGTACGCGCGCGTCGAGGTCGCCGCCCTTCCCGCCGGCGGCGATCTCGCGGATCTCGTCGAAGACGAGATAGAACACGTCCTCAGGGTCACCGAGCGTGCCATCGGCGGCGAGCGCCTGACCGAGCCGGAGCGCGGCGAAGCGCAACATCGACGTGAACTTCTGGTCGATCGTGAAGTTGTGGTCTTCGGAAATCGGCAGGAACTGCTGCGCCATCATCAGCATGCCACGGAACTGCGGGCGCGCCGGTTCGGGTAACCGCGCCTCGATCTCCTGCGCGACGCGGTCGCGCTCCTCGGCGTGGCGGGCGAAGACGGCGAACGGGTCGTCGGCGTCCTCCGCGGCGATGTAACCCTTGAGCTGGATGAGCGGCGTCGACGGCTCTTCGCGCCACGTCTTGTGCCCGATCTCCAGGAACATGTCCGAGCGCCAGCCGTACGTCTCGAGGAATTGGTGCCAGCGCCGCTGGAATTCCGCCGTCGCAGGCGTCTGGTCCATCTCGACGGCGCCGGCGCGCACGCGCGCGCCGAGCACGGCGGACTTGAGCGCCGCGTCTTCGCGCACCCAGCGGCTGAGCTTCCAGAGCGCCCGGCCGGTCTCGGTCGACTTGTTCTCGTAGCCCTGCAGCGCCTTGCGTGACTCGCCGAGGATCTCCGGCCCGAGGACGGATGTCAGCATCTCTTCGAGGCCGAAGACAGCGCTCATGACCGGGACGTTGACGCGCATATGGATGTCCCAGGCGTCGACGGCATCGTCGCGAAGCGCGACGAGGAAGCGGGCGCGCTCCTGCGCCGATGCCTGCCCGTAGTCGAAGGAGAGGATCTTGTCGATGCGGCGCAGCATGTCGGGCTCGAACGTCTCACGCCAGTCCTTGAGGACCGTTGGACAGAGCTCCATGGTGATGCGCTGCATCTCTGCCATGCGCTGTTCCATCGCTTCCGGCGGCGCGACGAACGGGATGCGGCTGAGGTAGACGTAGCCGTTTTGCACGGTAACAGCGAGCCCGACGATCGGCATCGAGAGTCGCGCGATGGCCCGGCTGGCGCCTTCGGCGAACGCGCGCTGGTAGAACGTCGCATTCAGCGGCGAGATCGGCAGCGGGCAGTGCATCACGTCCTGGAACCACGGCTGCTGCTCGTCGGCGGGATCCTCCCAGGTGATCGGGAAGGGCTGTTCGGCGGCCTCGATGGTCATCTGTCTCCCCCGTGCGCTGGCGCGTAATGCGTGTATCCTACTCCAACGCGAGTCGTGTGCAACGGCCGCGCGGGCCGCGTGTCTCATGCAGAAGCGGAAGGGACGTGATGCCGGTCGCGATGCGATGTTCTCATTCCGCGCACGCGATGATCCTGTCGTCCCGAGCGCAGGATCGCGTCGGGGCACGAAAGCTCGCTGACCGTCGTCCTCTCCGCAGACGGTCTTGGCCTCGCGCAGAGTGATGCGTCCAACGATCCCTACGGACGTACTCCGCCGGGGTCATGTCGCGCGGCCACGGGTTCCATCGGCCCCTCGCCGCGAGCGAGGAATCACCGCGGCGCGACGAGCGTCAGGTGCGGGGCGGCGTGCCTGTGACCGCCCTGACCGCCGCCCTCGATGACCTCGAACGCCCGGCGCGTCGGCAGATCGCGCGCCGACTCCACGACCACGACGGGCTGGCCGTCGTGCGCCATGGACGCGCGGGCGCGCTCCCACACGAGCGCCGCGCTGGCGGCATCCGCCGCGCTCGTCGCATCGGCTTCGCGCCGCCGTACCGCACCGACGAACAGCTGCGCTGCCGCATCCGTACGCTCGCGATGCTCGCCGACGGGGTGCTCGGTCACGGTCTCGGCCCAGCCGGAGGAGCGCTTCGGGCCGTCGTGGCGGCCGCGCGCGTCGATGCGCAGCGGCGCCTCGCGGTCGAGCGGCCGCAGCACGACGGTGCGGGCGTCGCAGGCGACGACGAGCTCCTGGCGCAGCGCCGGCTCGACGCGGCTGACATCGATGCGCGCGACCGGCCCGCCGTCGAAGGTCAGCGCGAGCATGGCGACGTCGGCGCAGCCGCTCTCGTCGTCGATGCGCGGACTCCACGCGCTCACCGTCGCGGGCATCATGCCGGCAACGGCGAGCACCCGCGCGATCTCCGTGACGACGACCGCGTCGAGCGAGACATCAGCGTGGAAGCCGGTACGCAGCGACCGCAGGTAGCGCGGGCGCCAGAGCGGCGTGCTGCCGGCGGTCATCTTTCGCACGAAGGCGAGGTGCTCGTCGCCGATGACGCCGGCATCGACGAGGACGGCGCGCCCGCGCCGGGTCGCCAGTTCCGCCAGCGCGTGCAGCTGTCCCGCCGACAGGGCGACCGGCCCCGCCGCCAGCACGTGGCGCCCGGCGAGCATCGCCCGCTTCATCGAGCGAGCGAGGTCGGGCAGCGGCGCGATGAAGGCCATGCCATCGACCGCCGGATCAGAGAGGCTCGCCAGCAGGGCGTCTTCGCCCGCGGGCATGCGCACCAGCTCGACGTCTTCGATGCCGCGCAGCGCCGTCGCCCAGCGGGCGGTCTCGTCGTGGTCGCCGGCGAGCGCGATCCTGGTTGGACGGAGCTCTGCCATCACGCGGCGTCCTGCATCTCGTGCGTCATCACCGTGCGCAGCCGGCGGATCGCGCGGTGTCGCAGCTGGGAGGCGCGCGACTCCGAGATGCCGAGCGCGGCGCCAATGCTCTTCAGGGACTGCGCCTTCATGTAGTACAGCTGCACGATCGTCCGCTCGCGGTCGGGAAGCAGCTCGACCGCTTCCGCGAGCTTGACGCGGACCATCGTCTCCTCGGCGACGCTGTCGGGGTCGATGTTCGGGTCTTCGTCCGCCATCTCCCACAGCTTCTCCGTGCTGCCGCTTGCGGCCGTATCGGCGAGGCTGTCGAGCGAGATCACCTTGAGGTTGCTCGTGCGGAGCGAATGCAGGAAGTCTTCCGCCGGGATCCCCATGTGCTCCGCGAGCTCGACGCGCGTCGGCGCCCGGTTGAGCTTGACGTGGAGCGCCGCCGTCGCCTTTTCGAGGTCGCTGCCGAACTTCTGCAGCGAGCGTGGCAGCGGATGCGTTGCGCGGATGGAGTCGAGGATCGAGCCGCGGATCCGGGGCAGGGCGTAGGTGGAGAACTTGGCGCCCTTGTTCGGGTCGAAGGAGTGATAGGCCTCGATCAGGCCCTGGACGCCGCACGACACCATGTCCTCGTACTGCAGGATGCCGGCGCTCGTGCTGCCGACGGCGATGCGGTTGACCGCATGGCGGACGAGCGGCATGTACTCCTTGATCACCCTGGTGAGGTTGGCGTCGGAGAAGAGGTCGTCCTCTTCCGGCAGGGGAAGCTCCGGCGCGTCTTCTTCCGCCTCATCGAGCGCCGGTTCCTGCACCACGGCCGCGCGTGCTTTCGGCATCGATCCTCCACCAGAGCTGACGCCGCGCCGCCGCGGGCTGATTGGTGATGTGGTGGAGTATTGGGCACTGGTTGCCGTGCTCCCATGCGGCGGCGCCCGCGTGCGCACCGGCGCCGGCACGTATTGCCATCGCCAGGCGTGCCTAAGGGAATCGGCGCCTGCCCGCGGCGCGGGCCGAGCCCGCCGCGGAAGCAGGATGTTCGCGGCGATGACGATCTGGGCCGAGCCGCGCTGTACGCATCCCGTCCGCCGTGGCACCCTGTCGTCCGTGCGGGGCACGCAATGGAAGCGAGGAGGTGGCGCATGCACGCCGGCGAACCCGCGATGGCCTTCGACCTCATCGTGCGCGGCGGTGTCCTGTACGATGGCAACGGCGGCGCGCCGTACGTCGCCGACATCGCCGTCAGCGGCGACCGCATCGCCCGCATCGGCGGGCTCGAGGGCGCGCGCGCGGCGAGCGAGATCGACGCGGCCGGCATGGCGGTAGCGCCGGGCTTCGTGAACATGCTCTCGCACTCGTACCTGACGCTGCTCCAGGACGGGCGGTCGCTCGGCGAGCTCAAGCAGGGGGTGACGCTGCAGATCTTCGGCGAGGGCTACTCGATGGGCCCGCAGACGCCGGCGATGCGCGAGCGCGCGCAGAAACGCGCGCGGGAGCAGCCGCTGCCGGTCGATATCGCCTGGACCTCGCTCGCGGAGTACCTGAGCCACGCCGAGTCGAAGGGCATCGCGCAGAACGTCGCGTCGTACATCGGCGCGACGACGCTGCGCGAGTATGCCGTCGGGCAGGATGACCGGCCGGCGACGGGCGCCGAGCTCGACGTCATGTGCGGCCTCGTGCGCGACGAGATGTCGGCCGGCGCGCTCGGCATCGGCTCGTCGCTGATCTATCCGCCGGCGTTCTTCGCTTCGACAGAAGAGCTGATCGCGCTGTGCGACGCCGCGGCGCCGTACGAAGGCAAATACATCTCCCACATGCGCGACGAGGGCAACCGCCTGCTGGAGGCGGTCGACGAGCTGGCGCGCATCGGCCGCGAAGCCGGCGTGCCGGCGGAGATCTGGCATCTGAAGGCGGCGGGCAAGGCCAACTGGTACAAGCTCGATGCGGTGATCGAGAAGGTCGAGGGGCTGCGCGCCCAGGGCGAGTGGATCACGGCGGACATGTACACGTACACGGCGGGCGGCACCGGCCTCGCGAACATCATCCCGCCGTGGTTCCACGACGGCGGCCCGCGCAAGCTGCTCGAGCGGCTCGCAGACGCGGCGATGCGCGCCGAGATCCGCCGCACGATCGAGACGTCGCACGATGGCTGGGAGAACCTGTACGCGCAGTCGCCGGGGCCCGACGAGATCCTCATCGTCGGCGTCCGGAAGGATGAGAACCGGCAGTTCCAGGGGAAGACGCTGCGCGCGATCGGCGACGCGCTCGGCCTGCACCCCATCGACGCCGCCTTCGAGCTGATCCGCAGCGACCGCTCACGCATCTCGACGGTCTACTTCATGATGTCAGAGGAGAACGTGCGCCGGCAGCTGCAGCTGCCGTGGGTCTCCTTCGGGTCGGATGCCAGCTCGACGGCGGCCGAAGGCGGCTTCCTGCGCGAAGCGACGCATCCGCGCGCCTACGGCAACTTCGCCCGCCTGCTCGGGCGCTACGTGCGCGACGAGGACGTGCTCTCGCTGCCGGAGGCGGTGCGCCGGCTCACCAGCCTCCCCTGCGACAACCTGGGGATCGGCGAACGCGGTCGTCTCGCCGCCGGCTGTTACGCCGACATCGTGGTCTTCGACCCGGCGACGATCGCCGACCGCGCCACCTACGAGCAGCCGCACCAGTACGCCGTCGGCGTCCGCGACGTCGTCGTGAACGGCGCCGTCACCCTGCGCGACGGCGACTTCGCCGGCCCGCTCGCCGGGCGTGCCGTCTACGGCCCGGGCCGGCGATAGCAGCGATGTCCGCGATCTCACGCGTGGATGCGCAGATCCGGGGCCGATGAGATGATGCCGTCGCGCTCGAGCGCGGCGACCGCCGCATCGTCGAGGCCGAGGAGGTCGTGCAGCACCCAGCCGTTGTGCTCGGCGTAGCAAGGCGGCGGCACCCGCACGTGCCCCGGCGTGCGCCCCAGGCGCCAGACAACGCCCTCCATCTCCCACGTGCCGGCGATGGCGTGGGTGACGCTCTCCCAGAACCCACGCGCCTGCAGATGCTCGTCCGCCATCAGCTCGGGGATCCGCAGCACCGGCGCGGCCGCGACGCCCGCCGCCTGCAGTGCCGCCGCCGCATCGCGATGCGTGCGTCCTGCCGTCCAGGCGCCGATGATCTCATCGAGCGCATCGTGATGGTGATGTCGCGAGACGACGTCGGCGAAGCGCTCGTCGCGCGCGAGCTCCGGCCGGCCGATCGTCCGGCAAAGCGCCGCAAATGCATCGTCGGAGCCGACGCTGACCGCCACCCACGCATCGGCGGCATCGCCCTCTGGCGCGCACGCATACACGCCCTGCGCGCGCGAGATGTGCCGGTTGGCGATGCTCTCCGGTTGCCCGCCGGTCATGCCGTACCCCAGCACGAACTCGCCGATGTTCGGGATCATCGCCTCCCACTGCGCCACCTCGATGTGCTGGCCCTCGCCGGTGCGCCGTCGATGGTGGAGCGCGGCGAGCGCCGCGGCCGCGGCGAGCGTGCCGGCATTCGGATCGCCGTAGGCGATCGCCGACTTGTGCGGGCCGAGGCCCGGATAGCCGGACAGCGAGGCCAGGCCCGACAGCTGCTCGACGTTCGTGCCGTAGGCGACGTGGTCCGCCTCCGGGCCGCTCTTGCCGTGGCTGGGCATCGAGACGAGGATGATGTCCGGCTTCACCGCGCGCAGGTCGTCGTAGTCCAGCCCGAACGTGCCGATGACGTCGGCGCGGTAGTTCTCGAACACGAGGTCCGACCCTGCGACGAGGCGCAGCGCCAGCTCGCGGCCGCGCGCCGTCTTCAGGTTCAGCGTGCAGGCGTACTTGTTGCGGTTGTTGTGGTTGAAGTACGCGGACTTGTCCCACCAGCGCTCCGTGTCGCCGCCGAGGAAGTGCAGCGACCGCAGCTGGTCCCACGCGCGCGCGCACTCGACCTTGATCACCTCGGCACCCATGTCGGCGAGAAATCGCGTGCCGACGGGCCCCGCCCAGACCATCGTCAGGTCGAGCACCCGCACGCCGGCGAGCGGCAGCCGCGCGTCCGCCGACAACTCCGGTGCGCCGGACGCCATCGCGCCCGCGTCCCCGTGTGGGAGCGGTGTCGGCGGTGAAGGGTCCGGCATCACACCACCCCCGCCGCCGCGAGCCTGACGAGGTCGGCCGGCGCCAGCCCCAGCAGCTCGCCGTACACCTCGACGTTGTGCTCGCCGAGCATCGGCGCGCGACTCGGCGCAGCGGGCGTCGCCGGCATCCGCGCCGGCGCCCCGGGATACGTCAGCCGGCCCGCGAAGGGATGATCGAGCTCGCGGAAGAAACCGCGAGCGCGCAGGTGCTCCGACTGCAGCAGGTCGCCGATCGTGTTCACCGGCGCGATCGGCGCCCGCGTCTCGCCGGCTCGCTCGTAGGCCTCGCGCTTGGTGACGCTCGCGGCCCAGTTGTAGAGCTCGGCCGACAGCTCGTCGTCGTGCCGCAGGCGCGCGCGGTTGTCGACGAACCGCTCGTCGTCGGCCATCCAGCCCGCGTCCATCGCCTCGAGCAGTTGCGGCCAGTTCTTCGGCATGGCGTGGATGCCGATGTAGCCGTCGGCCGCCGGATAGATGCCTACGGCCGCCGAGGCGAAGTTGCCGCGCCGCTTCGACAGCGCCTGCGACTTCCGGTACGCGTAATCCGGCAGGAAGAGTTCGAGCACCGCCGCCTGCGCCTCCATGGCCGCGACTTCGACCGCTTGGCCCGCGCCCGTCGCCGCCACGGCCCAGAGCGCGGCGAGCGTCGCGCCGAAGGCGTTCGCGCCGGCCTGGTACAGCGCCTGGTAGCCCGCCGACTGCAGCGGCTCTCGGTCAGGGTCGCCGGCCATGTAGTGCTGCCCGCCCGCCGCCAGCGCGACGATCGGCGGCGCCTGCCACTCTGCGTACGGGCCACCCTGCCCGAACGCCGTCACCGAGGTGACGACGACGGCCTCATGCCCGGGTGCGAAGTCGCCGTACCTCAGCCGCAGCCGCGCCGCCTCCGACGGACGCCAGTCGTGGACGACGGCGTCGCAGCGCACCGCGAGCGCGAGGAGCATCGCGCGGCCGGTTGCCGTGGCGACGTCGAGCGTGACGCTGCGCTTGCTCGTGTTGAGCCAGAGGTAGAGCGCGCTCTTCTCGCGATGCGGCACCCCGCCCGGGAAGGCGCCGTGCGCGCGCGACGGGTCGCCGGTACGCGGGCGCTCGACCTTGATCACGTCGGCGCCGTAGTCGGCGAGCAGCTTCGTGCACCAGGGGCCGGCGACGTCCGACGTGAGGTCGAGGACGCGCAGATGCGCGAGCGGCCCCCTCGCCGTGCCGTCATGGTGGCTGTTCATCGATGCTCGTCCCGCATGTCCCACGTAGCCCGCTTGCCGGTGCAGACGGCCGTCGTGCGATCGTAGCAGACGACGGCGCGCGGGGCGTCGTTCGGGACGCAGGCGCCGGGAACATCGCGCGCGGTGGCGCCGGTGTGCGACGATGAAGGATGCAAGTTCAGGGCGGCGCTGGCCGCGGCGGCGGTGGCGGCGGCCTCGGGCACACGTTCTTCTCCAACCGGCAACGCCCGCAGCGCAGCTCCTGGGCGATCCTGCGGCGCGTCGCCGGCGTCTTCCGGCCGTACCGGCTCGCGGTGGCGGCGCTGCTGGTCACGGTCACCGCGTCGGCGGTCATCGGGCTGGCGCCGCCGCTGCTCATCGCGCGGATCGTCGATAACATCGGCGGCGCCGGCGGCGGCCCGCCGCGCGCGCGTGCGCTCGACCTCGACGCGCTGCTGATCTTCGTCTCGGTGATCGTGGCGGCACTGCTCAGCGTGCTGCAATCCTACCTCAACAACGGCGTCGGCCAGGGCGTGATGTACGACATGCGGAACCGGCTGTACCGGCATCTGCAGGCGATGTCGCTGCGCTTCTTCACCTCGACGCGCAGCGGCGAGATCCTCTCCCGGCTGAACAACGACGTCGGCGGCGTCCAGGACGCGGTGACGACGAGCTTCACGAACGTCATCTCGAACCTGATCGTCGTGATCACCACGGTGGCGGCGATGGTCGTGCTGGACTGGTGGCTGACGCTGATCGCGGTGCTGCCGCTGCCGCTGTTCATCATCCCGACGCGCGTCGTCGGCGCGCGGCAGCGGGCGCTGCTGGCGCGGACGCAGGAGCGCCTCGGCGACATGAACGCGCAGCTGCAGGAGACGCTGTCGGTGAACGGCGCGCTGCTGACGAAGATCTTCGGGCGCCAGGCGTACGAGTACGGGCGCTTCGACGAGACGAATCGCGACGTGCGCACCCTGACGTTCAGCCGCCTGATGACCGGGCGCTGGTTCTTCATGTTTCTGGGGCTGTTCGGTAGCGTCGCGCCAGCGCTCGTGTACTGGTATGGCGGCCACGAGGTGATCTCGGGGAACATCAGCGCCGGTGAGGTGGTCGGCTTCGCGCTGCTCATCGGCCGCATCTTCTCACCGGTGACGCAGCTGCTCTCGGTGTGGGTGACGGTGCAGAGCTCGCTGGCGCTGTTCGAGCGCGTCTTCGATTACGGCGACTTGCCGCGCGAGATCGACGACGCGGCTGACGCGACGCCGCTCGAGCACGTCGCCGGCCGGGTGACGTACGACCACGTGTCGTTCTCCTACACGAAGGAGATCCCGGCGCTGACCGACGTGTCGCTGGAGATCGCGCCCGGCCGCGTGGCGGCGCTCGTCGGGCCTTCGGGAGCGGGGAAGACGACGCTCACGTACCTGCTGCCACGGCTGTACGACGTCAACGCCGGGCGCGTCATGATCGACGGCCGCGACATCCGCAGCGTGACGCTGGATTCGCTGAGCCAGGCGATCGGCGTCGTGACGCAGGAGCCGTACCTCTTCCACGCGACGATCCGCGACAACATCCGCTACGCGCGCCCGGACGCTTCGGACGACGACGTGCGGCGGGCCGCGCACGCGGCGTACATCGACGAGTTCGTCGACGGCCTGCCGTACGGCTATGAGACGATCGTCGGCGAGCGTGGCTACCGGCTGTCCGGCGGCGAGAAGCAGCGGGTAGCGATCGCCCGGGCGGTGCTCAAGGACCCGCCGATCCTGATCCTCGATGAGGCGACGTCATCGCTCGACTCGCATTCGGAGCGGATCATTCAGCTGGCGCTCGAAGATCTCTCGCGGGGCCGCACGACGCTGATCATCGCGCACCGGCTGAGCACGGTGCTGGCGGCGGACGTGATCTTCGTCGTGGACGGCGGCCACATCGTCGAGCAGGGGAAGCACGCCGAACTGCTGGCGCTCGGCGGGCTCTACGCGTCGTTGTACCACCAACAGTTTGGGCCGGGTCGCGCGCGCCGCGAGGACGCCAACGCCGGCGCCGCAGAGGTCGCGGACGGCGGAGGCGCGCCGGTCGACGAGGAAGCCCGCTGGTCCGTGCGCGCGCCGCTAGTCGAAGCCGAAGAACTCGCGGAGTGACGGAAGCCGCGAGCGCAGCACGCGTTGACGCCGCGTGCGCAGCGCGGACGCCATGGCGAGCCCGGCCAGGGCGAGCGCGACGCCGATGATGACGGCCATGCCGATGCGGCTGTCCGGCCCCTCGCCGAGCGCGCGCTCCGCCCGCGCCGTCATGCGACGGGCGTCGCTTCGGTCCTCTGCCTGGGGGCGCGTCGTGCCACGCCAGCCGCCGGCCTCGTGGCCGATCTCCTCGATGTACTCCTTGAACCGCCGCAGGTCGCCTTCCACGCGCCGGGAGACGATGCCGAGCGCATCTGCGGCGGTCTCGGCGATGCCCTCCGGGTCGTACTCGATGTGCAGCGCGACGCGCGTGTGGCCATCGACCTGGCGGAAGGCGACGGCGCCCGAGTTCGGCTCGCCGCGCTCGGCCTTCCAGACGATGTGGCGGTCGGGGATCTGGTCGATGATCCGTGCATCCCACGCGCGGCGCTGACGACCGACGCGGGCGTGCCAGCGCACGCGGTCGGGCGTCAGCTGCTCGACGCGCTCGACGCCCTCCATGAAGCGTGGGAACTCCTCGAACATCGTCCACTCGTTGTAGACGGTGCGCAGCGGCAGATCGACCTCGATCGTCTTCTCGACTTCTCCGATGGGCATGATCGTGCTCCTTCCAGTCAACGTGCGGCGCCGGCGGCGGCAACTGGTGGCGTCTGAGGTCGAACGCGAAGATCAGCGAGACAACGACGACCAGACACGCGACCAGCGAAGGCTTGCCAGCAAGCGCATGGAGCGCCGCGCCGCACCCTTCGATGCTACCAGCGGCGCCGGCGCGCGACGCGAACGGTGCTGGCAGCGGGTGTGTCAGATCCATCGCGGCGGCGCACCCACGTCGTCCGTCGATTGAGCGGGCGCATGGCTGGCGCTCCCTCGGGGAGAGGCGGTTCACCCGAACGGGGAATGCTCGCTGCGCCGCGCCGCGATGCAGAGTGAACGAGCCGCACGGCCCGGCGCGCCTGCCAGACCCTGACGCAGCGCGGCGCGGAAGGCCACCGCGGAATGCTCAAGACGCGAGGCTGCGGATGCCGGGATGGAGCGAAGGCCTGTGAGCGATGAGTCAGCCGGCGCCGCGATCGTATCTGCAGCAGGCCTTTCGCGGCGGCATGGAGGCAGCGGCCGTCCTCTGGGCGCCCGTCGGCGTCGCCGTCGTCCTCGGTCTCGTCGGGCTGGCGGGCGCGCTGTCGGGGCGGCCGTGGCTGTTTCCCAGCCTGGCGCCGAGCGCGTTCATGCAGGTGAAGGCGCCGCGCCGCCGCGAATCCGGCTTCTACAATGTGGTCGTCGGGCAGTTTCTGGGGTTCGGGTCCGCGGTGGCGGCGATCTACCTCTTCGAGCTGGCGCGCCGGCCGATGCTCGACGGTCCCTCCGTGCATATCACGGCCGCCACGGTGGCATCGGTCGTCGTGGCGGTGCTACTCACGGAGCTGCTCGAAGTGCTGCTGAACGCCTCGCACCCGCCCGGCGGCGCGATGGCGCTGGTGATCATCCTGGGCGGCTACCGGCTGACGGCGACGGATACGCTGTCCATCGTCGCCGGCGTGCTCCTGGTCGGCGTCATCGGCGAGACGGCGCGCCGCCTGCGCGTGCTGCAGCTCGACCGGATCGGCGCGACGCCCAGGTGAGGGCGGCGACGACGCGTGATGCACCGCCGCCTCGTCCCGATGCGCTCGCTCGCTTCTCGCTTCCCGCAGCTCCGGAAGTCCAATACGCCGGGCGCCAACTCTCCGTTGTCACCGCCCGGAGCCCCGGCCGTCATAGCCCCAGCCCGCCTCGCGCTTCTATACTGAACCGCCATGACCACCGCGGCCGACGCACCACGACCGGCGAAGCGCATCATCTATCTCGACCGCCGCGTGGCGTTCATCGAGCCGGATCGCATCAACGTCCGGCCGGCGCTGGCGGCGGCGCTCTTCCCCCTCTTCGGCCTGCTCCTGGGCATCGCCGCCTTCGCCGCGATCGTCCTCTGGCTGGACCGCATCCCGTTCGCCCTCGTGCTCGTGCTCCTGCTCATCGCGATCATCGCCATCCCGCTCGCGGGGATCGGCTTCGTCTACGCCGTCGCCGGCGCCAATGTCGTGTTCGAGCGAAGGAAGCAGTCCGGCGTCTGGCAGCAGGGCTTCCTCGGCATGGGCGTCGGCACCACCGAACTGGTGCCGTTCTGGAAGATCGACGAGATCCGCATCGAAGAGACGACGCGGCAGCGGCAGCAGGGCGCCGTGCAGGACCTCGCCCAGTTCGAGATCGTGCTGATCAAGGTGAGCGGCAAGCGTCTGAAGATCGGCGATGTCGTCGTCGCGCGGTCCATGGTGCGGCAGGGACTCGAAGACGCGCGCATCGTCGCCTCGGCGATCGCCGAGATGACGTCCAGGCCGCTCGTGGCGCCGGAGGTGCGCCGGCGCACGCGCGTCGTCAGCGACCGGCTGATCGGCGAGGCGACCGGCGCCGCCGCGAACGGCAACGCCGACGCCAGGCGTCAGATCCAGGCTGAGCCGCGTTGACGGTCAGCGATACCGCCACCGGCAACCCGGCGCCCGGGCGGGCCGGCGACAGCGACGGCGCATCCACAACGCCGGTCGTGAGCGTGGTCATCCCCGCGTTCAACGAAGAGGCGCGCCTTCCCGGAAGTCTCGCCCGCATGATCGACTTCCTCGCCGCGCAGCCGGGCGCGAGCGAACTCATCGTCGTCGACGATGGGAGCCGCGACCGGACGGCGGAGCTCGTCGCCTCGGCGAGCCGGCGCCGCGCCGACCTGCCGGCGGCGGTCGAGGTGCGGCTGCTGCAGCATGACGCACAGCAGGGGAAGGGCGCGGCGATCCGTACCGGTTGTCTGGCGGCGCGAGGAGACTACGTCTTCTTCGTCGACGCGGACCTGGCGACGCCGCCGGAGGAGTCGCTGAAGGTGCTCGAAGTGCTGCGCGGGGGCGGGCCGGTCGTCATCGGCAGCCGCATCCAGCCCGACGGAACAGACATGCGCGCCAGCCAGCCGCCGCGCCGCCGCCTCGTCGGCTCCATGTTCACGGCGATGCGCAAGGCGCTCCGCGTCCTGCCGGACATTGACGACACCCAGTGCCCGCTGAAGGGCTTCCGGCGCGACGCTGCCCAGGCGATCTTCGCCCGCCAGCGCCTGCGCGGCTGGATCTTCGATGCCGAGGTGCTGCACCTTGCCCGGATCCTCGGGTATCCGATCGTCGAGGTGCCCGTCGCCTGGCGGCACATCGAGGGCTCCCGCGTCCGCGTGCGGCCGCAGCAGGCGTACGAGGTCATGCGCGACCTGCTCTGGTTGCGCTTCGTCCACCGCCGTCCGAAGGCCGCCCTCGGTGTCGACCGGCGGTAGAGGGTGTGTGTTCGCGCGGGGACGCGGTACGCGCCCGCGCTCGATGACCGCGCCGGAACCGAAGAGGGCGGCGCACCCTCGGGCCGGAGGCTTGTCATTTCTCCCCGGCGATGGCACGATGGCGCCAGCAGACACGGGGGGCCGGATCATGACGACGGAAGCGACCGCATCGCCCAGGCAGCGTCGAGACCGCGCGCTGCACTTCCCCCTGCAGGAGAACGAAGGCGTCCTGCTGATCTGCCGCCGCCACTGGATCTACCTCTGGCCGCGCAGCGTACTGATGGCGGCGTTCGCGCTGGCGCCGGTGGCCGCCGCCGGCGTCCTGCTCGCCAAGGCGGGCCAGTTCGATGGCATCGCCGTGAAGGTCTACGGCGTGGCCTCGCTCATCTGGCTCGTCTTTTGGGCCGTGCGCATCCTGCTCCACTGGTATCGCTACCATAACGATATCTGGGTGATCACGAACCAGCGGCTGATCGACAGCACGAAGACGAGTCCGTTCAGGCTGACGATGTCGACGGCCGACCTCGTGAACATCCAGGACATGACGGTCGAGCGCGACGGCGTGCTGCGGACGATGCTCGACTACGGCGACATCATCTGCCAGACGGCCGCCGACGTACAGGAGTTCCGGCTCCCCGGCATCCCCCGGCCGCGCGACGTCCAGCTGCTCGTCGACAAGGAGCGGGACCGCGAGCGCATGCGCTCCGCCTGAGGCCGGCGACGGCCTCGCCCGGTTTCCGCTCAGGCCGAACGGGCCGGGCGCGCCGTGGGAGCGGCGCCGGACTTCGACGCGGGCGGGCAGTCCCCACGCTGCGTGCGTGGGCGTGCGCGCCTCCTATCGTCTGACAACGAGCGCGCTGGCGTCCGGCGCCGCTCGCGGCTTCGGCGTCGCGCCCGACGAGGCGTAGCCGAGCACGACGAACGCCTGCGCGACGAACTCCGGCGGCAACTCCAGCGCGGCGCGGACGGCGTCCGGCGCGAAGAGCGGCGCCGAGATCCAGTACGAGGCCAGGCCCATCGCGTGCGCCGCCAGCATCAGATTCTGCATGCCGGCGCCGACCGATTGCTGCGCCATCGCCCATTCGTGCCGCGCCCGTCGCTCGTCCGGCCAGTCGCGCAGCCCCTCGTGCGTCAGGCACGCCAGCACGAGCGCAGGCGCCGCCACGATCTGCCGCCGCGACTTGCGCAGCAGCCGCTCGATCAGCGGCGCCGGCTGGCCGTCGCGCTCGAGGTCGGCTCGCCATGCGTCGCCCATGCGCGTCGCCAGCAGGTGGCGTCGCTCTGGACCGAGGATCCCGTACCGCCAAGGCTTCGTGTGATGCGGCGCCGGCGCCAGGAGCGCGTTCGCCACCACGCGCTCGACCAGCTCATCCGGCACGGCGCGGCCGCTGAGCTGCCGCAGTGATCGGCGCGAGGCGATCGCCTCGATCGCGTCCATCAGCGGTCCGCCTGCTGCCGGCCGGCGGCTCGCGCGCCTTCGCAGGCGTCAAGCCAGCCGCGCGTCGCCGCCCCGAGCGGCAGCTTGGACAGCGCGGCGACGTCCGCTGGCGCATCGACGTCGAAGCGCAAGCGCTCGAGCTCGATCTCGACCGGCTCGATGCCGGCGGCTTCGGCTTCGGCGCGGTGGGCGTCGGCGCTCCCGCGGCCGAAGCGCATGGCGATCGCCTCCGGCGGCCGGAGCGCCAGCGCGTTCGTCCCGCCGTCCGCCGAACGCACGAGCACAGCGCGCGCGCCGGCGCCTGCGCCCAGCGCATCGACCACGGCGCGGACGTCGTCCGCCCGCGCGAGCGGGAGGTCCGCCGGCAGGATGACGAGCTCGTCAATGTGGACGCGCCGCGCCAGATAGCGCCGGCCGAAGGTGAGGCCGTTGTTCAGCGCTGCGATGCCCGACGGCGGCCGCAGCGTGTCCGGCTCGACGATCGGCCGGGCGCCAAGGTCGCGCGCCCGCGAGCAGACGTCGTTGTCGTTCGTGACGACGGCCACCAAGTCGAAGCACCGGCTCTCGCTGCAGGCGACGATCACGTCGGTGAGCATCGCCAGGACGAGCTCACGGCGCTCGCGCCCGTCGAGCAGGTCGGCGAGACGCATCTTCGCCTGCGCCAGCCCTTTCATCGGGATCAGTGCGGCGCGCATACGGTCATTGAACCGCGGCGAGCACCGCTTCGGCCAGCGCCCGCTTCTCCGGCCGGCCGCGCATCACCGTCTGCGCGACGACGGCGCGCACGCCGGCCGCCTCGATCGCCGGCGCCAGCGCCGCGTCCTCCACGTCGATCACCAGCACATCGAGGAAGTCTTGGTACGCCTCCGCGACGCCCACGGCGCTCGGCACCATACCGAGCGCCGCCATCATGCGGTCCGCCGGCCCCTTCACGGTCTTGCCGGCGATGATCGGGCTGACGGCGGCCACGCGCGCGCCCGTAGCCCGCAGCGCCGCGCGCACGCCCCGGACCGCGAGGATCGGGCCGATACTGACGACGGGATTGCTCGGCGCAACGATGACGACATCGGTCGAAGCGAGCGCGTCGAGCACGCCGGGCGCCGGCGCGGCAGCGTCGACGCCGGCGAAGCGCACGCCGCGCACGTCGTCCTCGGTGCGCCGCTTCACGAAGTACTCCTGGAACGCCAGCACGCCGGCGTCCGTCTCTACGATCGTCCGCAGGCGGTCGTCGGTAACGGGCAGGAGTGTGCAGCCGATGCCGAAGGCTTCGGCGATGTGACGCGTCGCCTCGCTGATCGTCGCGCCGTCACGCAGCAATTGTGTGCGGAAGACGTGCGTCGCGAGATCGCGGTCGCCGAGCGTGAACCACGTCTCGTAGCCGAAGCGGCGGATCGCATCCAGCAGCGCGTACGATTCGCCCGCCAGTCCCCATGCGCGCTCCGGGTCGATGACGCCGGCGAGCGTGTAGATGACGGTGTCGATGTCCGGCGAGACATGCAGCCCGAAGAACTCCTCGTCGTCGCCGACGTTGGAGATCACCGTCAGGCGCTCGGCGGGCATCACCTGCACGAGGCCTTCGAGAAAGCGTGCGGCGCCGACGCCGCCGGCGAGTACCGTCACGTCCATGTGGCTTCCGCTCCTTCCACGATCCGATGTCCCAGGCACGAGCCGCCAGGGCGACGGCGCTTCGTCGCCCGTCTGACGAGCGCAGGCGGGTCAGCCGCGGACGCCGCCTGTCCCACTACACATAAACACCCGCAATCGTTTTGCAACGAAGCGCGGGTGTTCGCTGATGGCGTGCGGCCGCCGCGAGGCGCATCATAGCTGCATGATCGAGCAAACATTCACCCCCTCGCCCGAGCCGCCGCGGAAGCGCCCGACGATCAGCGAGTTGCGCGCCGGGATCGACGACCGTGACGAGACGATCCGGCTGCTGAACGAAGCGCTGTCGCGCGCGCTCGACGAGCTCGAGCGTGGCGGCCGGCTCGCCGCCTGACCTCACGGCACCGCTGCGAAGCGGCCGTCCGTCACCCGGTACAGCACCAGTCCCGCCTGCGCCGGCGTTTCGCCGACGCGGTCGCCCTGCGCATCGAAGCTGATCGCGCCGGTCAGCCCGAGCAGCTTCTGCCCGCGCATCGCCTGCGCGAGCCGCTCCCGATTGATGCGCAGCGAGCCGTCCGGAGCCGCGGTCGCCGCCGCGTCGAGGGCGCCGATGAGCGCGCTGGCGGCATCATACGCCTGCAGCACGAACGCCGTATCCGGCGGCCGCTGGTACGCCGCCTGAAACCGTGCGACGAACGCCAGGCTGGGTTGTGGGCCGCCTGAGATGATCGAGCCTTCGGCCGCCGGGCCTGCTGGCTGCAGGTAGTCACGGACGCTGAAGACGCCATCGGGCGCCATGAAGACGCCGCTGTACTGCTGGTTCCGCAGCTCCTTCACCAGCAGCGCCGCCTCCGGGTTGAGCCCCTCGAAGACGACGGCGTTCGGATTCGCGCTCAGCACCCCCTTCACGAAGGCGCTGAAGTCCGTGGTGCCGCGCTCGATGCGCTCGCGCGAGACGACGCTGCCGCCGAGAGCGGCGAAGCGCGGGGCGAAGGCATCGGCAAGTCCCTTGCCGTACGGCTCGCCGTCGTCGATGACGATCGCCGTCGCCGCGTTCGCCGTCTTTCGCAGGTACGACGCCTGCACCGCGGCCTGCAGGTCATCGCGCCAGGCCGTGCGGAAGAAGTAGCGCTCGCCCTGCTGCGACAACTCGACCCGCGTGGCCGAGGCAGAGACGTGGACGACGCGCGCTGCCTCATACAGCGGGTCGGCCGCCTGGGCGCCGGTTGTGCACATCGGGCCGATGACGCCGGCGACGCTGGCATCGGCGATCAAGGCGCGGGCGGCGCTGGCGGCCTTCTGCGCTTCGGTGCAGCCGTCGTCTTTGCGCGAGACGACGATCTTGTGCCCCTTGACGGTGGCTCCGCGGTCGTTCACCGCAAGCTCGGCCGCGTCGGCGATGTCGCGGCCGATGCCCTGCTGGTCGCCGCTGAGAGCAACCGAGACGCCGACCGTCAGCGGCGCGTTCGGCGGGATGACGATCTCGGCCGTGGGCGTGGGCGCCGACGTCAACGCGGGGACGGCCGTCCGACCGGCCGCCTTCCCGCAGGCGGTCAGCATCAGCATCAGGCAGAGAGACAGCGCGGCGAGCCGCGAACGCATGCACCCATCCTTCGAGAGCGCCCGGCACGCGCCCTATCGTGATCCGGGGGTATTATCGGGGTGGCGGGCGCTTCCGCCAACCCGCTCGCTGGGAAGACAGATGCCGATCGAGAAGGCCTTCGCCATTCACGCCAGCCCGCACGAGATCTACGCCGCGCTTGAGCGCGACGTGGCCTCGGCGCCTCGGGGCGAAGAAGCCGGCTTCGACGTGCTGCGCCGCGAGCGTGACCGCGAGCTCGAGCTGCAGGTGACGATGGGCGGCATCCCCTGCTGGCTGACGTACCGGCTGGAGCCGAAAGAGGGCTATACGGAGGTCGTCGCGCTGCTGACGCCGTTCGGCTTCAGGTACGCGCTGTTTCGCATCATGACGCTGGGCATGCACGACCACGGCTTCGAGGTGGCGCTGGTCCAGGGGCTGGCGAACCTCAAGGAGTCCGTCGAAGGCGCGGCGCCGGCTGCATCACCGCCGGCGGACGACGCCGGACGGGACGAGCCGTAGGCTTGCGATAGACGATGGGCGATGGGCCGGGGCGGCTGACTTCGGCCCGCCCCGCCGGTCAGCGGCTCGCGCGGCGTTCGAGCTCCACTCGGACGAACGGATTACGCTGCCGCTCCTGGCCGACCGTCGTCTGGTCCATGTGCCCGGGGAGCACGACGGTGTCGTCGGGGAGCGCCAGCAGGCGCTCGATGATGCTGCCCATCTCTTGGTCGTAGTCGCCGCCGGGCAAGTCGGTGCGGCCGATGGAGCCGGCGAAGAGGGTGTCGCCGGCGAAGAGCACACCATTGACATAAAAGCTCACACTGCCGGGCGTATGCCCGGGCGTGTGGATGACGTGCAGCTTCAGCCCGTCGACGTCGATCTCGTCGCCGTCGGCGAGCAGGCCGTCCGGCGGTGGCGGATTCTCGATCTCGGCGCCCATCCAGCGGCGGGCGGACTCGGACGTCGTCCGGACGAGGTAGGCGTCGCCGGGATGCAGGAGGAAGCGGGCGCCGGTCGCCTCGCGGACGGCGCCCACGCCGAGGACGTGGTCGATGTGGCCGTGGGAGTTGGCGATGAACTTCACCCGCACGCCCATCTCGCGCGCCATCGCGAGGATCTCGCGGGCCTCGTCGCCGGGGTCGATGCAGATGCCCTCGCCCGTACGGCGGTTGCCGATCACCCAGCAGTTCTCCTGGAAGGCGCCGACGACGATGCCCCGGATCATCACTTCCTCGACCGAAGGCTGGCTCGTCATGCCGAGAGTCTACGGAGTCGTCACGCGAGGGGCGAGATCTGTACCGCGCCAGTGAGCGTACTGATCGTACCATTCCCCCCTGCTGACACGGCGTGGACGGACGATATTTGAACGGGCCGATCGACGCCTTGTTTCGGCCGGATCGAGGCTCTACAATCACGCGAAATTTGGCGGGTAACGACGAGGAACCATGACGTACCAGACACAGGACGAGTCACGCATGAAGCGGGTTCGGACGGAGCAGGCGATCCAGTTCGCCATGCAGAGCCGCTGGGACGATGCCGTCTCGGCGAACCGCGCGATCATCGCTGTCTTCCCGGACGACGCCGAAGCCTACAACCGGCTGGGCAAGGCGCTCAGCGAAGTCGGCAAGATCAAGGAGGCGCGCGAGGCCTACCAGAAGTCGCTCGAGCTCAACCCCTCGAACGGCATCGCCCGCAAGAACCTCGAGCGACTGGCATCGGCGCGGGCGAAGGTCGAGCCCGACAAGGCGCATCAGGTCGGCGCCAGCCTCTTCATCGAGGAGATGGGGAAGACGGGTGTGACGACACTCCAGCAGGTGAACATGAAGATGCTGGCGACCCTGTCCGCCGGCGACGAGGTGGCGCTGAAGCCGCTCGGCAGCCGCCTGTCGATCGAGACGATGGCCGGCGATCACATCAGCGACATCGAGCCGAAGCTGGCAATGCGCCTGTCGAAGCTCATGGACGGCGGCAACAAGTACGCCGCCGCCATCGCCGGCATCCGCGAGCGCAGCGTGCGCGTGATCATCAAGGAGACGTTCCAGCATCCGACGCAGGTCGGCCGCCTCTCGTTCCCGGCCGGCAAGGCGGGCGATGGCATCCGTCCGTACACCCGCGAGAGCCTTGTCCGCTCGGATCTCGATGAAGATGAGGATCTGACGGACGAGACGGATGAGTGGGAGGACGCGGAGAGCGAGCCGGAGTCCGAGGCGGAGCCGCGTGAGATGGGGCTCTTCGACGCCGCGCGCGCGGAGGAGCACGAGGACAGCGACTTCGACGAGTAGGCCGGAGTCGCCGGCCCGCGAGCGCCTGCGCCCGGCCGCCGTCCGCACGTCCGCTGGTGTCCGTGAGGGTGCCCCGCGGCCGTCCGCCATTCGCCGCCGCCGGTCGCTGCCCGTCCCCGGCGCAGTCCGGCGCTCGCGCACGGTCGGCTGCCCGTCGGGCTTCCAGGTAGCAGCGGCGTATCGTGGAGGCGCGGGCCGGCCGCCCGTGCCGGATGTGCGGACTTCAGTGAGGAGGCGTCGCAGATGCGCCGCAGCGGTGAGCCGATCGCATCTCCGGCGCCGAGGATCGGCGTCACGCGCTGGGAGGACGTCGCCGGCGAGTCGGTCGAGCGATACTGGTCGGCCGTGCGCCAATCGGGCGGCCTCGTGGTCGACCTCTCGGAGGCGAACGCCGGCGAGCACGCTGTGGTCGCGCGCACGCTCGACGGGCTGATGATCACCGGCGGCGTCGACGTGGATCCGGCGCGGTACGGCGCCATCCGCCACGAGAAGGTCCGCACGACACATCCCGAACGCGACGCGATGGAGACGGCCTGCATCGACGTCGCCATCGCCCGCGAGATCCCCGTACTGGCCATCTGCCGCGGGCACCAGTTGCTGAACGTCGCGCTTGGCGGCACCCTCCTGCAGCACATCGACAGCGGCGAGCATCGCGCCGACCTGCGCGCCGGCGGCATGCCGTCGCGCTGGCACGAGGTGCGCATCGACCCGGCGTCGCGGCTTGCCGGCATCCTCGGCGAGACGCAGTTCCGCACGAACTCGCGGCATCACCAGGCCGTCCGGGCGACGGACCTGGCGCCCGGGCTGCGGCCCGTCGCCTTCGCCGACGAGCACGGCGTTGAGCTGATCGAGGGCGTCGAGGGAGTCGAGCAGCGCTGGCTCGTCGGCGTCCAGTGGCATCCCGAGCGACCGGAAGTGCAGCAGCGGGACTTCGCTCCGCGCATGCGGCGGCTGTTCGATGCGTTCGTCCGGGAGGCCGCCGCCGCGGCGGAGGGCCGGTCGGCGTCTTACCCGGCGACGCCGTTGGACTGAAGCAGCGCCGCCGCCCGTTGGCCCGCCGCCGGGTCGCCGAACGCTTCGGCGATGATCTGCTGCACCTTCGCCGGCACCAGCAGCTGGATCGCTGCCGTGCAGGAGTTGCAGGGCGTCGCCGCATCGCCCAGCGACTTCGTCTTCAACTGGCTGTCCGGCACGCGCTTCAGCATCGCCAGCACGCCCGCCGACTGGCGAAGGCTCATGTCCGTGCCGATCGCCTTCCCGTAGGCGCGCCAGACGGCCGGCACGCGCAGCAGCGACGACGGCGACGCCGCCTCGTCGAGCAGGCCGGCGGCGATGCGCTGCTGGCGGAGGATGCGGTCGAAGTCCGACGAGCCCTGGCGGATGCGGCCGTAGGCGACCGCCTGGTAGCCGTTGAGGTGCTGCTTGCCGACGGGGAACTGCTGCGGCTTCACGTTCACGTCGTCGTCGGAGTAGTCCGCCTGACCGAACGCCTTCGGATTGTCGATGGTGACGCCGCCCATCGCGTCGATCAGCTTCTCGGAGTCGTACTGGTCGAAGGTGACGTAGTGATCGACCTTGATCCCGAGGTTCCGCTCGATCGTCGCCATCACCGCCTTCGGCGCCGCCGTTGCGTCCTTCGCCGACCAGTTGTAGACGTAGGCGGTGTTGATGCGGTCCTGCGTCCAGCCGCCGCCCGGCTGCGGCACGGACATCATCGAATCGCGCGGGATGCTGAGGAACGCCGCGCGATGCGAGCGCGGGTCGATGCGGACGAGGAGCACGGTGTCCGTCCGGCTCGGGCCCGTCTCGGAGGGCCGGCGGTCGAGGCCGATGACGAGCACGGTGAACGGCCGGTCCGGCAGGCCGAAGATCAGCGGCGCGCCTCCGGGAAGCGGCACCGAGAGCCGCGCCGACGCGATCGGGATCGGCTGCACGGCCGTGACGACGCCGGCGACGATGTAGGCCACGGCCAGCAGGATGAAGTTGCGCAGCCAGTGCCGGCGCTTGCGTCGCCGCGGTGCGGCCGGGAGCGGGAGGGGCGGCGCCGCCGGCGGGCGGCCCGGGAGCGTGCGTTCCTGCAACTGCCCGTAGGCTTCGATGTCGTCCATGACCGGCGTCATTCTAGCGTACGCCGGATCTCTGACCTGGCAGATCGCAATGAGCAGCGGCAGGCTCCGGTCGATGGGGGTGGTCCGGAACCAAACCGCTGCTCATCTGCTTAACTTCCGCAGACGGGCGCCAGTGACGGCTTGCCGGCGAACTTCGCCGATCGCGCGCCGGCCGCGAACGGGAGACCCAGGATGAGCGGTGCCGCCGGTCGCAGATCAGATGACGGAGGGCGGGTGAGCGAAGCGAGGAACCGTTCCGGCGCAGGACGATGCGCGCGACGGGAGAGCGACAGATGCGCACGGATGGACGCAGATGAGGGGTGACTGAGGCCGGAGGGGCGAAGGAGGGCGAGGAGGGCGAAGTGTCGCGGGGAGACGAGGGGAAGCGGAGATGCACGTAGATGCAGACAGAAGGATGAACGGCTGGAGGCGTCGAACGTGAGCGCAGCGGCGACCGCCGTCGTGCCCGCGCACGCTGCGTCGGCTATGATGCCGCGCGAACGCAGGGAGCATCGATGGGAGCGGGCATGCGACCGCGGATCGGCATCATCGGCGCCGGCGTCATGGGCACGACGCATGGCAAATCGATCCACTTCTGCCTGAAGCATGGCCTCGTCGACGGCGAGCTGATCGGCTTGGCCGAGGCGGACCCGGAGCGTCGCGACAGCTACGCCGCCGCCGCCGGGCTCTCGTTCGTCACCGACGACCCTTACGAGCTCATCGCCCATCCCGGGATCAACACGGTCTACATCTGCACGCCAACCGCCTACCATCGAGAGTTGGCGCTGGCGGTCTGCGCCGCCGGCAAGGCGCTCTTCTGCGAGAAGCCGCTCGCCTTCAACGCCGGCGACGCCTCCAGCATGCGCGACGCGGCGGCCGCGGCGGGCATCACCCATCAGGTCGGCCTGGTGATGCGCTTCTCGCCCGTTGTCACGGTCACGCGCGAGCTGCTTCGCGACGCGTCGATGGGCCGGCCGATGACGGCGGTGATGGTGGACGACCAGTACTTCCCGATCCAGGGCCACTATCGCAGCACCTGGCGCGGCGACGTGAATCTCGTCGGCGCAGGCACGCTGCTCGAGCACGCGATCCACGACGTCGATATCCTCGTGTCGTATTTCGGGCGCCTGCGGCGCGTCTACGGCGTCACGCGCCACTTCTTCGGGAAGGAGGGCGTCGAGGACCTGAGCAGCGCCACGCTCGAGTTCGCCTCCGGCGCCGTCGTCAGCCACACGTCGATCTGGCACAACCTGCTGCATCGCGGCAGCAGCCGGCGCATGCTGGTCGTCTGCGAGGACGGCCAGCTGCAGTGGCAGGACAACGACTGGGCGGCGCCGATCGACATCGACGCGAACGCCGCCGCGGAGAAGCAGGAGATCAGCTCCGCCGACGTCATCGAGCGCCACATCGAGCTCGCCGGCCTGGGCGACGAGCGGCTGCGGGCGAGCGTGCGCGCGGAGTACGCCGGACAGGACTACCTGCTGGAGGACTACGCCTTCCTGCGCGCCGTCAGCGATGGCCGCGAGGCCTGGCCGGGGTTCGACGTCGCCGTCTACGCGCACGAGGTGGTCGATGCCATCTACCGCTCGGCTCGCGAGGGCCGCGCCGTCGAGATGGCCTAGGCTGGAGGCGCGCGTGGCCGACTACGACCTCGTCATCCGTCACGGCCTCATCGTCGACGGCACCGGCGCGCCGGCGCGGCAGGGCGCGCTCGCCGTGAGCGACGGGCGCATCGTCGCTGTCGGCGCGATCGACGGCCGCGGCGAGACCGAGCTCGACGCGGAGGGCCATGCCGTTGCGCCCGGGTTCATCGATGTCCACACGCACGACGACGCGGCCGTGATCCGCGATCCCCGAGTCGACTTCAAGATCATGCAGGGTGTTACGACGGACGTCGTCGGCAACTGCGGCGCCGGCGTCGCGCCGGCGAACGATGCCTTCCGCGCCTACTACGCCGCCGGCATGGGCCCGATCCTCGGTGAGAGCGACCTTCCATGGAGTACGACGGCCGAGTACTTTGCCGCGGTCGAGGCGGCGCGCCCTGCGTGCAACGTCGCCGCCTACGTCCCGCACGGCGTCCTGCGCTACAACGCGATGGGCGGCGAGCGCCGGCCGCCTGGCGACGCCGAGCTGCAGCGCATGCGCGAGCAGCTCGACGAGGGGATGCGTGCCGGCGCCATCGGCCTGAGCACGGGCCTGGTCTACGCCCCCGGCGCCTTCGCCCGCACGGACGAGCTCGTGGCGCTGGCGAAGGTCGCCGCGTCCTACGGCGGCATCTACGGCAGCCACATCCGCGACGAGAGCGCGCGCCTGCTCGAGGCTGTCGGCGAGGCGATCAGCATCGGCGAGCAGGCCGGATGCGGCGTGCAGATCTCGCACCACAAGGCGGCCGGCGCGCAGTACTTCGGCATGACGAAGCAGTCGCTGCCATTGATCGCCGAGGCGCGCGCCCGCGGCGTCGACGTGACCATCGATGTCTACCCGTACGTGGCGTCGAGCTCGTCGCTGGCGGCGATGTTCCGGCTCGGCCGCGGCGCCGCGTTCGAGACGGCGCCGGCGATCATCGCCAGCGTCAAGTACAACAAGGAGCGCTACGAAGGCAAGTACGTGCGCGAGATCGCCGCCGAGCTCGACCTGCCGATCGGCGAGGCGATCCGAAAGGTGCTGCAGGACGAAGAGAATACGCCGAGCGTGATCATGTTCATCATGGATGAGGCCGACGTCCGCCGCGTCATCGCCGACGACCACGCGATGATCGGCTCCGACGGCCTGCCGTCGGAGGGCAAGCCGCACCCTCGCCTCTACGGCACGATGGCCGCCGTGCTGGAGAAGTATGTTCGCGAGGAGCCGCTGCTGGCGCTCGAAGAGGCGGTACGCAAGATGACGTCGCTGCCGGCGGGGAAGCATCGCATCGCCGGGCGCGGCATCCTGCGCGAGGGCTGGCAGGCGGATCTTGTGATCTTCGACCCGGCGACCGTCGCCGACGTCGCCACGTACGCGGAGCCGCGGCAGTATTCCCGCGGCATCGACTACGTCATCGTCAACGGCGAGGTCGCCGCCGAGCACGGCCGCCAGACCGGGGCGCGCGCGGGGAAGATGCTGCGGCGCGGCGTGGCGACCTGATCGTCGTGCCGCCAGGCGTCCGGCGTCGCCTTTCCGAACTCAGCCGCAGCGCCGGCTTCGCCTCCTCGGCACCCCACCGCCGGGTTCGCCCGGCGTCTTGAGCCGTAGCCCTCCGCCGCGGCGCGCTGCATCGTCGCGCCGCCGGATCGCGCTCGTCCGCTCCCCACCGTTCGCTCCAGCAGCCGCCCGCGTGCCTCGGCCGGCCTCCGCGTCACGGTGGGCCGGCGTCTCGCCGTCCGGCGCCGCGGTGTGTGAGTGCAGACCGACGATTGCCCGTCGATACTGATCGCGGAGACGTATCGGATGCAGCGGATCTTCTCGCTCCTCGGCCTCGCCCCCGACGCCTCGGGCGACGACATCAGCGCCGCCTACTGGTCGCGCGCCCGCGTCCTTCGCGCCGCCGACGAGACGGGCGCGCTCGCAGAGCTCGACGACCTCAACGCCGCCTACCAGACGTACACGCGGGAGCTCGCGCGGCGGCCGCCGCGCTCGGCGCGCCTGCCGCGACGCCGCTACTGGAAGGCGGCGCTCGTCGCGCTCTGCGTGCTCGGCGTCGCCGTCGGCGCCAGCATCTACCGCGACGTCGTCGCCGACGCCGGCGCCGGCGGCACGGCACGGGCGCAGGATGTCGGCGCGCAGGCGGTCGACTGGCTTCGCACGCGGTTCGCCACGCCGACTCCCGGCGCCCGCTTCCTGCTCGTCGGCCGGACGAACGGCGAGGGCGCGTACCTGCGCGTCGCACCGGGATATGCCGCTGCGCCGGCGGCGGCGGCGCTTCCCGACGGCACAGGCGTCGCCGTGCTCGGCCAGCGGGCGAGCGTCGACGGCGAGACGTGGCAGCGCGTCCGCGCGGCGGGCGGCGCCGAGGGCTGGATCTCCGAGCGGTGGCTCGCGCGGCCGTAGATCCGGACAGCACCGCGGCGGACGCGTTCGCTTCGACGCCCATCGCGCCCGTCCACGCACAGGCCGATGACGGCGACGCATCCCGGCCGGCATCACATGCGTCCGCGGCGCTGCGCCGGACGCGCTTCCCACAGCCGGGCACCCTTGCTTCAATGCCAGCAGCGCCGAGGAGCTTGCTTACCCATCGCGGGTGTTCCCGGCGACCACAACACGAGGGGGTGCCAGTGCCGGTTGGAATTCAGCGCGTCGACCACGTCAGCATGGCCGTCTGGAAGATCGATGACCAGTTGTCGTTCTTCACCGAGATCTTCGGCTGGAAGGAAGCCGGGCGCTTCCGGAACGAAGAGGCGGGCTTCGCCGGCGTCGTGCTCGATGTCCCCGGCGCCGATGGCCAGCGCCAGATGCAGTGGGAGATCCTCGAGCCGATCGGCGAGGAGAGCTTCATCGCCAAATTCCTGCGAGAGCGCGGCCCGGGCCTCCATCATGTGACGCTGCAGGTGGACGACGCCGACCGCGCGGCCGACGCGCTGCGCGCCCACAGCATCGAGCCGTTCGGCGGACCGCGCGTGTCGTGGGACTGGAAGGAGCTCTTCGTGCACCCGAAGTCGTCCGGCGGCGTGCTCTTCCAGCTCTTCGAGCAGCTCGATGAGCCGGCGGCGGACGCCGCGCCGGCGGAGCCGGCGTGATGCCGCTCGCGTTGCAGGCGCGCCTGGCGGCCTGACCGCCGCATACCATTGCGATGATCCTGCAACGTCCGGGCGTCGGCTGTTACGCCTCGTTCGCGAGCGCCGTCATATGATCGCCTCCCCTTCACGCCTCATGCCTTCGCACGGATGACGGAGGTCACATGCTCGCACTCGTCGGGACCGGCATCATCGCCGGCATGCTCACGTACGCCGTACTGGCCGCGCTCGCCGATCCGGAGGGCGCGCGGATCATCTCGATTGGATTCTGACGGCGGGGAGGCGACGATGATCAACGCGCGGCGCGAGCGCCCGTCCGCGCGCGAGGCTTCTTCGTTGCAGCTCGAGGTCATCGAGGCGGGTCTGCGCGACGCGACGGATGCCCTGCCGCTCGTCGATGATGCGCGGCACGGACGATTGTCGGCGTGCGCCGTCCGCTTCGACGCCCACGTCCAGCGCCTGCGCGAAGCACGCGCGGCGCGGGCGTTGCCGCCCGTCGCCTGAGGCCCCGGACGATCGGCGGTGTGTGAGGACGGCGGCCCACGTCCTCGCAGACGAGCAGAGCGGCCCGCATGCGGGGCCGCTCTCTTCGTTGTCTGCTGGTAGCAGCGGTTGGATTCGAACCAACGACCTACCGATTATGAGCCGGTTG
>JADMII010000052.1 GCA_015478665.1 Dehalococcoidia bacterium | reverse complement strand
TGCGCGGCGACAATCAGGATGGGAATGAGCGGCGATCAGGATGGTGATTACGACCGCGCTTGGTGGTGATGATTGTCGCGGTTGATCGTCGCTGGCAAGGGCTTTCTGATTGTCGCTGCTGATTGACGCGCCGGCGACAATCAGGATGGCGTGGCAATTGATGGAGTGGCGGCAGCAGGCGACGCGACCGGTTTGCGTCCGGCGGCGGTGCGACGGCGGTAGCTCTCGACGTTCATCTCGAAGATGATCGAGTGGTGGACGAGGCGGTCGACCGCGGCGATGGTCATGGCTGGATCTGGAAAAACCTTGTTCCAATCGGCGAATGGCTGATTGGCGGTGATCAGCATCGAGCGACGCTCGTAGCGGGCGCTGATCAGCTCGAACAGCACGCTGGTTTCGGCCTGATCCTTGTGGACGTAGGAGAGGTCGTCGAGGATCAGCAGATCGAACTTGTCGAGCTTGGCGACGGCAGCTTCGAGCTGCAGGGCCTGGCGGGCGAGCTGCAACTTCTGCACGAGATCCGTGGTGCGCGCGAACAGCACGCGATAGCCGTTCTCGACCAGCGCATAGCCGAGCGCCGCGCCACAATGGGTCTTCCCGCAACCGGGCGGCCCGAACAGCAGCAGGTTGCTGCCCTTTTCCAGCCAGGTGTCGCCAGCGGCGAGCGCCATCAGGCGTGCCTTGCTGATCATCGGCACCGCGGCGAAGTCGAAGCTGTCGAGCGTCTTGCCAGGCGGCAGGCGGGCCTCGACCAGGTGCCGCTCGATGCGGCGCCGGCCGCGTTCGGCGATTTCCAGCTCGGCGAGTGCCGCAAGCAGGCGCGCTGCCGGCCAGCTCTCGCGGTCGGAGCGCTCGGTCAGCTGCGGCCACATCCGGCCGATTGCCGGCAGCCGCAGTTCGGTCAGCAGCAGCGGCAGTCGCGTCGTGTCGACCTCGATCGCGGTCATGTCCACGCTCCTTGGGCCAAGGCGTCCTGGGCTGGCACTCCTGGCCCGAGCAGGGCGTCGTAGGCGGCGAGCGACGGCAGATCGACGGTCACTGCCGGGACGGGGCTGGTGCGCACCGGCTCGAAGCACGCGCGCAGCATCGCGAGATCAGGCAAATCGCCCGCCTCCAACACCTCGGTCAGGGCGGCGGCGAGCTCCGCCTCGCAGGCGCGCTCGTGCGCCAGGGCGAGCAGCCCGACCATGGTGCGGCAGGCCTCGCGCGACGGCTTGGCGCCGATCAGCGCCTCCCAGGCCTGTCGGAACGCCAGGCGCGGGAACAACTGATCCCGGTAGACCAGGTTGAGCAGCGCGCCCGGTTTGCGGCGCAGGGCGTGGATGACGTGGCGGTAGTCGACAACATGACCGGTCCAGCCGCGCGCGGCGCGGCCCCGCGGAATGCGACCGCGGCACAGTGTCAGCACCGGCGTGCCGCCGAGCAAGCACTCGAGCCGGTCGTCATACAGACGCACCCGCAGGCGCCGGCCGATCAGGCGCGAGGGCACAGTGTAGAACACCCGCCGCAGCAGGAAACCGCCGCTGCGGGTGACGGTGACGATCGCCTCCTCGTAGTCGGTGGTGCGGCGCGGCGGCAGCGCCCGCAGGTGGGGACGCTCAAGCTCGATCGCCCGGCGGCGCCCGGCATTGGCGCGGCCGATGATCTCGTCGACGAAGCGGCGATAGGCGTCGAGATCATCGAAGTCGCGGCTGCCGCGCAGCAGTAGCGCCTGCTCGATCGCCGTCTTAAGGTGCCCGTGGCTGGCCTCGATTGCGCCGTTCTCGTGCGCGACGCCAGGATTGTTCCGGGTCGGCTGCATTGCATAGTGGGCGCACAACGCCTCGTAGCGCTGCGTCAGATCCTCGGCAGCGTCGCGGTCGAGATTGCGGAACGCTGCCGACAGGCTGTCGCTGCGGTGCTCCGCCGGCGTGCCGCCGAGCGTCCACAGCGCGTCCTGCAGCCCCTCGGCCAGGGCGACGAAGCTCTCCCCTCCCAGCACCACATGGGCGTGCTCCCAGCCGGAAAAAGCCAGGCGGAAATGGTAGAGCCGGTGATTGAGCAGCACGCCGCCGACCCTGACGCCGAGTGCCGCCATGTCGGTGAAGTCGGACAGGCCCTGTCGTCCGGGCGGGTGCTCTTGGCGGAAGATCACCTCGCGTTCAGGGCCGTACAGCCCCTGCCACAGGCGGACGCGCCGCTCCAGGGTGCGGCGAACCTCAGGCGAAAAGCCGGGATGCCGGCGCTGCAACTCACCCAGGATGGCGACCGGGCGCAGGCCGGGTTCGGCCTGCAGCATCGGTACGATCTCCGCCTCCCAGACCGCGGCCAGGGGATCAGGGCGCCGCCGGCCGCGTGGCGCCGGCTTGTGCGAGGGCAATCGCGGATCGGCGTCGAGCCGCGCGCCGGTGCTGGGACTGAAGCCGGCCTTGGCCGATGCGGTCTGCCGGGTGTGGGTTCGACGGAGGTTCATGTACAATCTCGCCTGCTGGTCGGTGATGTGTGTGCCGGGCACCGGGGGTCTCTTCTCTTCTGGGGAGTTGAGAGCCTCGGCAGTCCGGCACGCCGTCACGGAGTCGCAGGCAGGCCCCCATCGGGAACCGCGCCGCCGCCGG
>JADMII010000028.1 GCA_015478665.1 Dehalococcoidia bacterium | reverse complement strand
CGGCCGTATTCGTCGCCGTCGGTGCGGCCGTATTCGTCGCCGTCGGTGCGGCCGTATTCGTCGCCGTCGGCGTGTTGGTCGGCGGCGTGCAGCCCGGAGCGCCGGCCTGGTTCACGGTGATGTCCGGACCGAAGGTGTTGAGCTGCGGCTGCTGGGCCGCATAGTCAATGGAGTAGGAGCCGGTGTTGCTGTCGCCGTTGTCGGGGCCGTTCAGCGTGTACAGGTGGAACTTACTGCAGACGGCGCTCCCCGTCGGGGTGAACTGCAGTTGGATGAACTCACCGGCAGCGCTGTTCGACGGCGCTCCGACGGGGGTGCAGGAGACCACCTCGCCGGGGGGCGACGGCTGCGGGGAAGGCGCCGCGAGGCAGAGGTTTTGTTGCCCCGCAAATACACCATTCGCCGCGCCGTCGTTGCCGAAGTAGATGAACTGCGTCGTGTCGAAGATGACGTTGACTTCGAAGCCAGTGTAGGGGTCCACCGGCGCTGTGGTCCTGATCGGGATCACGACCTTGCCGTTTGCGACCGTCGGCGTACCGAACGAGAGTTGGCCGCCGACTCCGACTGTCGGAGCGTGTGTCGCCTGGGTTGTCCCTCCCGATGCGAACAGCGCGACGAGAGCGAGTCCAACCATCGTCATTCCGCCAAGTCCCAGCATTGCGAGTCGTCGTCGTCTCAACATGCGGCCACACTCCAGACGCTACAGGCGCGGATACAACGGCGCCGTGCAGGCACGGCGAACCTTCCATGGGCGGGGTGCGGCTATCGTAGCGGAGTCTTCTTAGGTTGTCTAGTACGTTCCGGCGTATTGACGAAGCCTCTGTCAACTTCGGCGGATCGGGTTCGGTGGCATCCACACGCCGCGTCCTGCATCCAGGCTTCACTCGTGGGCCGATGTGGTACAGGCGTGCATGTCTCTGGCCGCTGCGATCTAGACAAGCTTCGCCGGTCGGACTACTATCGGTCTCACGATCGAGCACGGATGCGCTCGGCGGTGTCTGCAGGACGAAGCTGCCTCAGGGAGTACGTTCTCCTTCGTCCCCGTTGAACGGAGTCGGATCGTGAAGCTCTTCGGCTGTCTCTGCATCCTTGGCCTTGCGGCCGCAGCGTTATTGCTGGTTTTCGGTGCGCCATCGAGCCGCGCGCGGGCACAAACGGCGACCTCCGGCGTCGGTGGTGAACTCGCGATCGGTACGACGAGTATCGTGAGCGGCAAGCTGGCGGTGCCGATCACGACGACTGCGCCCGTCGATCCCTACTCAGGTTTCAGCCTCCATCTTCTCTGGGATCCAACCCTCCTGTCGTACGCGTCCTTCGATGTCACGGGAAGCACCATCTCGGGTGGGAGTCCACTCTGCCTTTCGGCCGTCGACAGCGGCGGCGCCGGAACGGTGGTTGCCTGTGCGGCAATCGGCACGTACTCCACCACGGCAGCCGGTCTCCTCCTCACCTACAAGCTCACGCCGTCCGGCACGCCAGGGTGTGCCAACCTGCATCTCCAAACGGTGAACGGGACGGATCAGGGTGACTCGACCTTTGGGTCCTACACGATCAACGCAGCGGACGGCGAAGTGCAGGCCAACACCTACGCCGCCGATGTGCGGGTGCCCGTGAGCGGCGGCGTCTGCGCGCCGCCGACATCGACGGCGACCTCCTCTCCGACGCCCAGCAGCACGCCGACCCTGACCCCAACCCGCACGCCGACGCTGACGCCAACGAGCACCGCCACGCCGATCTCCGGCGCGCCCGACCTCATCCTCGGGCTCTTCAGCAGCCCGCCGTCCGCCAATAGCGGCAGCAACGTCACGTACTCCGCGCTGATCGCGAACCAGGGCACCGCACCGGCGTCGGGCGTGCTGCTGACGTTCACGCTGCCGCCCGGCGGCGTCTTGCTCGGGGCAGGACCGTGCCCCATCTACAGTGGCGGCAGCTTCACCTGCCCCGTCGGCCCACTCGCCGCGAACAACGGCAGCCCGGGCGGCCCGGACGAAATCGTCGTACCAATCCAGGCGCGTCTTCCTTACGTGACCGGCAATGCGAATGTCATCGCCCAAGGAGGCGTCTCAGCGAGCAACGAACCCGCCGGCAATCAGGGCAACAACACGGCGTCCGTCTCCGTCGCACTCCTCGGCTGCCCGGACTTCAATGCCGACAACAACGTCAATGCGCTCGACCTCACCCTCCTCGCGCAGGCCATGCTCTCGCGCACCGGCGACCTCAAGTTCAACCCGGTCATCGACCTCAACGGCGACGGTACCATCGACGGCCTTGATCTGAGCATGCTCGCGAATCGCTATACCCAGGTCTGCGTCGGGCTCGACCAGGATCGCGACGGAGTCTCCGACTACGACGAGTTGAACGCCTCGAATACCTGCCCCGGCCTCCAGCCGGCGTACCAGAACCTCGCCACCTGTCACGTCGGCGGCAACACCGGCAATCCGCTCATCCCGAACGCCGCAGATACCGACGGCGACGGCCTGCCGGATGGCGTCGAGGTGAGCACGTACGGTTCGAACCCGCTTGCCGTCGATAGCGACCTCGACTTCTATGCCGATGGCATCGAAGCGTCACTGGGCAAGAGTCCGACCATCTACTGCGCGATCATGGCGGCGGACCTGAACATGGACGGCACCGTGAACGGCCTCGATGTTCCCAGGATGGCGCAATCATTCCCGATGTCCACCGGCAACCCAGGCTTCGATCCGCGCGCCGACATCAACCGGTCGGGAGCCGTCGATGGGCTGGATCTGACCTTGATGGGCGGCGTCTTCGCCAAGGTGATCGCCCAGTGCCCATGAGCGATCCCCCTGCCGTGTTGTCACGGCCAGGTGCGCCCGTCCGTTTACAACTCGTTAACAGATCTGCGCCCCTCCTTTAACGTCTGTCGGCTTTACTGCGACACGCAGTAGAGCCGCATCGTCGCGCGTCCGGCGTTCGCCGCCCGACGACCGAGGAGGCCAATGAAGCGCGCGCAGGTACGGAAGCCCGGGGCACGCCCGCCGCTCGCCCGCGTCATCCTTCCGCTCATCGCGCTCTCCGCCGTCCTCTCGGGCTCGCCGCTCGCGTCGGCGGCCGGGCCGGCCACCGTCAAGCCGCAGGTGATCCGCGGCGCCGGCGATGCCGTCACTGTGAACATCCTCACGCAGGGGGTCGAGAATCTCGGCGGCTACCAGTTGGTGCTATCCTGGGACCCGGCGCTCGTCAAGTTCGAAAACATCCAGAACACGCAGTTCCTCGGCACGTCAGGGCGCCGGCCGGATTGCCCGCCGCCCGTCACACAGGCGGGCGCCGTGCGGCTCGCCTGCGTGACGTTCAACCCTGCAACCCCGGGACAGGCGCCCTCCCTGACGCAGGTTGCGGGCGTCGCGGGCGATGGCACGCTCGCGAAGGCGCAGTTCCGTCTCGTCAAGTCAGGGAAGCTCCAGTTCCGCCTGACGCATGTGATCCTCGTCAACCCGCTCGGCACCGAGATCCCGTCGACGACCTCCGACATCAGCGTCCCGGTGAGCAGCGCGAAGTCGTCCAACACGCCGCTGTTCATCGGCATCGGCGTCGCGGCGGCTGCGGTCCTCGTGCTCCTGCTGTCTGGCCTGTGGCTCTGGCGCAGGCGCCGGCGCCGCCCTCCGTCGGAGTCGTACGCCGGCGTTGGCGCGCCGTACGCCGACGACCCCGAGCACCGCTCCTGATGCCGGGCTCCGCTCAGCCGCCGAGCAGTCGGAACGTCGCCAGCGTCGCGTCGAGGATGCGGCGATCGGCCGCCTGCTGCTCCGGCGGCGCCAGCAGCGTGATCATCCACCTGCAGCCGCCGGCGACGAACACGACGTCCGTCCGCGCCGCGTTCACCGTGCCGCCGTTCGCCTGGTTCTGCTGATACGCGAAGACGTACGCCGGCTGCTGCGCCACCGTCGTTGGCGTCGGCTGGACGTCGATGCTCAGCAGCTGCTTCAGAAACGACTTCCAGGCGTCGCGGAACGTCGTCGTCGTCGCCTCGCTGGCACGCGGCTTCAGGCAGCTGAACGAGATGCTCGGCTGAATGCCGCTCGTCGTCTCCGGCGCGACGAACGCATCCGTCGGAAAGCGGGCGCCGGCGACATCAAAGGAGACGCTGGCACGCGCCTGCCAGCCCGCGGGAAGGTCGACCGCGTATCCCTTTCCCGCGAAGGTGTAGGTGGCGCCGCTGACCGAGAACGAGGGCGTGGCGGTCGCCACTGCTCGCCTCGCCGCCGTCGCCGTCGGCGAGGCGGCGGCCGTCGGTGAGGCCGTGCTGCTTCGCGAGCCGCCGCAGGCGAAGCTGAGCGAGACGGCGAGCAGCGCGAAACCGAAGGCGGCGTTGCGGCCGGCAGGCATCGTCATCACCAGCAGCGCATCGACGTTGGTCTACCGGGCCGACGCCTTGAACGTATCACCGTCATGACGTCGGCAATGGTAACGGACGCCGGCGGATCGGGCACGGCGACCAGCTGCGCGCGCTCACCTCCGCGACACGTGCCGCCGCGGAGGCCCGACTTCGAGGCGATCATAGCGGAGGACGCGCGCCGGCCGGCATCATCGCCCCGGGGCGCTCCGCGCGTGGACGACGCCCGGCGACGGCCGGCGCGCGATCCGCCGCCCGCCTGTGGCGTTTCCCATGTCCGCTCGCCGGCCTTGTGAGGGGCCAGCGGCGCATGCACAATGCGGTGCCCGGCCTCAGCCGCAGAGAGGAAGTGTCTGTTGCGCGCTCGACTTGCCTTCGTCACCGCCATCGCTGGCCTGCTCGTCGTGCTCACAGGTTGCAGCGGCGGCTCCGCGAAGCCCACGCCCACGGTCGCCCTCGGCACCACCATCGACGGCAGGGGCAACTTCCCGAAGCTGCCGCTCGTCACCGGCCCGCTGCAGAGCACCGCCAGCGGCCTGCAGTACGTCGACATCCGGCCGGGCACCGGCGCGGCGGCCGTCGCCGGCGACGTCGTCACGATCCGCTGGTCCGGCTGGCTCACTACCGGCGTTTCGTTCAGCCAGGGCCAGGTCGTCCAGAGCAGCTTCGTGCTCGGACGCCGTGAGACGCTCCCGGGCATCGATCAGGGCGTCCGGGGGATGAAGGCCGGCGGCAAGCGCCGGCTGGTCATCCCTCCCGAGCTCGGGTACGGGAAGCAAGGCCTGCAGACGGCGAACGCCATCGCCGTCCTCGTGCCGCCCGATGTGACGATCATCGAGGACGTCGAGCTTGTCTCGGTCAAGCCCGCGACTTCTCCCGCCACCGCCGTCCCGACCCGCTGACGACCGTCCGGCGCGCAGCCGTGTGGCGTGTGGTAGGCTGGCGGTCGCTGTCTGGCTTCTGTCGCGCGTGGAGGGTTGCCGTGGTCCGCTGGTGTCGACGCCTGATCGTGCCGGTGGCGCTCGTCGCCCTCATCGCCGCCACTGGCTGTTCGAGCGGGAAGAAGGCCGCGCCCACGGCCACCCGTCCGCCAGAGGTCGTGGCGACGCTCACCGCAGCCGCGAACGCGCCGACGCCCACCGTCGGTCCCGAAGGGAAGACCGCCGTCGCCGCCGGCGCCCAGGGCGAGCTCGTCCCGTATAAGGATCCCGCCGGCCGCTACACCGTGAAGCTGCCGCGAGGCTGGCGACAGGAGCAAAGTCCCAACCTGATCATCATGCAGTTGCCGCTGGCGCCGCTGACGACGCTCGGCATCTTCTGCCAGCCCGGGGCCACGCTCAAGCAGTTGATGCAGAACGACCAGGCGACCGCCAGCCAGGTCGGCAACCGCACCGTCATCGCCACCAGCGATGGCACCGTCGCCGGCGTCCCCGGCACGTTCGTGACCTCATCCACCACCCTCTCGACGCTCGCCCTCCGCAACAACACCGCGTACTTCGAGGGCCGCGGCTGCGCCTGGCGGATCCAGCTGACCACGGCGCAGGCGCAGGACTTGTCGCCGCTCCTTGACAGAGTTGTACAGACGTTCCAGTTTTCTTGACCGAAGTTTACGAAATTGCACGAAATGTCTGCCGCCCCCATTGACATCTTCGCCCCGTCGGCGTAGTCTCGCCGGTAGCCATTGTGGCGAATCCGCCACACCTCCCCGCGGCAATACGTGACGAGAGCCTGTGCTGGCGCCCACGGCAGGAGCTGTGCGGCGCCGCGCGCAATCGTCGCTTGAATCTGCCTCTTCTGAGGCTCGTCTCGCTTCGGACACGCGAGGCCCTGCGCGAAGGAGGTGCCGAAGGAGGATCCAACAGCTGTGCTCATCTCACTGGAGAAGATGATTCGGAGGAGCAGTACAGGATGAAGTTGAAGATTCTCGCGGTGGTCGTCGCCGTCGTCGCCATGCTGGTGACGGTGGGACCTGCGGCCGCCTCGCACTCAGTCGGACCCCAGGACCACGCTTGGGGTGTCACGTACACGAGCACAACGTCGGGTAGCAACCCGACAGTCGCCGTCACGCTGGAGCTCGGCCAGGCCGGCCCCTCGACGCCGCCACCGGACACGTCGTTCTTCCACGACGCGACGTCGTCCTACGCCGGTATCGTGCCCGCCGGCGTGTCCGGTCCCGCGAACCGGCTCGGTGAGCAGGTCGGCGACATCGGCTTCACCATTCAGACGAACGCCAGCCTGGCGCTGGCGGGGACCAACAACATCGACCTGACGACCGGCCAGCCGCCACAGTGTGGCAGCCCCGGGCTCGCGCCAAACGTGCCGGCCACCAGCACGAAGATCTACGTCGCTTCGATCGCTGGCACCGGCTCGGGCTATCCGGCCGGTGAGCCGGCGGGCGTCACGTCGACGGCGCCGAATCCCGCCACGCCGGGCTTGGCCTACGACCAGAACGCCGACGCCGCCAATGGCGGCATGCCGTACGGCGTTTCGCACCAGCCCGACTGGTTCGCGCCCGTGCTCGCCGGCATCGGCATCACCAGCAGCAACGTGGTCGGCCGCGGCTACGCGCTCGCCAGCGTGCTGACGGCGAAGACATCGGTCAACTTCCTGACGATCAACCCGCAGAACGGGACGTTCGTCTCGGTGACCGTGCTGGGCAACCCGACCGGCGCCTTCAACTCGGCGTCGCAGGGTCTGGTTACCTGCCCGAAGTTCACCTCCACGGTGACGCAGTTCGGCGTCAGCGCCGCCGGCTCCAACTGGGCCGCCTGCAATGACTACTTCGGCAACCCCGTCGCCGGCTGCACGCCGTTCAACACCGCCGTCGGTGGCAACAACAACCTGACCGTCGAGTCCGCGGGCGCCGCCCCGGGCGCCGCCCCGGGCGTTCAGGTCTGCAACGGCACCACCACCTGCGGCTACAAGATCGCCGTTTCCACGACGCCGGACGTCGACAACGACGGCCGCTTCAGCGCCTGGGACAACTGCGACGTTGACGCCAACGCCGGGCAGGCAGACGCCAACAACAACGGCATCGGCGACGCCTGCAAGGGCGGCGGCTCGACGTGGCTCAACAGCACAGCCTCGGCGATCACCAACGCCAGCCTCACCTGCCTCCCCGGTCAGGCGACGGCATCGCCGCCGTTCGCCCCCTGCCAGGACGCGGATCAGGACGGCGCTCTGAACTCGGTGGACAACTGCCCGCTGGTCCCGAACGCCGACAGGGACTCGTGGCTGAAGTCCGGGACAACGATCCTCGATAACCAGCTCGACAACGACCGCGACGGCATCGGCAACGCCTGCGACCCGCAGCCGAACATCCCGGGCACGGGCAGCGGCTATGCCGCCACGACGTTCAACGCACCCGGCATCCCCGGAGCCGCGTCGTACACGCCAGCGTGGGCGACCGGCGCCTACAAGGACTACAACGACGTCTGCGACCAGGGCTTCACGCTCGGTGGCGCTGCGGCGCCGCAGACCTGCAACACAACCGCCGGCACCGACCAGGGCACGCTCGACTCCAACAACGACGGGACGCCTGACTTCCTGGTCGTCGGCGGCGCCTGCGTGCAGGACTTCGCCTCCGACTCGAACGGCGACGGTTACCGCGACGGCATTGAGGCGGCGCCTTCGGGCAGCCTCGGCTGCAGCGGTGGCTTCCCTGGTAGCGGCGGCATGAACAAGGATCCGCTCGGGATTACCGCCGGCTGTTTCAGCAACACCGAATTGGTGCGGACGGACATCAACGCTGACGGCTCTGTGAACGGTCTCGACCTGGCTGCGCTCGCGTCCCGCTTCACGAAGCTGTGGGTGAACGCGACCGACAACGTGGCAGTGGCTGACGTCAACGGCGATCACTTCATCAACGGTCTCGACCTCACCAAGCTCGCAGGGAACTTCACGAAGGGGGTAGCCGCCAACTGCACGAACCAGGCGAAGGCGACCCGCGCCGCGGGCGTCGTCGGCGACAACTACACGATCGCCTGGGACCGCGTCACCGGTGGGCCGACGCACACGATCAACCTGACGTGCACCGGCGCCTCGCCGATCAACTCGACGCAGGTCGTCAACGGGAACTCCGGCAAGTACGTCCTGAGCGCCATCCCGGCGAACGCGCGGCCGACGTGTACGGTCACGTTCGACGGCAGCACGATCGGTACGTTTAGCTAGCAACGGGTCTGCCCGCCCGGGGAGCTGATGCTCCCCGGGCGGAGGGCTCTGTTCCGAAGGCATGCGGTGCGTGAGTTCTCGCAGAGGAGGTGAAGAGGGAAAAAGGAGAGACAACGGCGAACCGTGTTCACGAAGGGATGCGTCCCGGCATCCCAACACAGAGGCGTCGGCGTGCCCCGCTCACGTCGGCTCCCGGAAGTCCCCGCACCTTGGAGGTCAATCCGTGAAACTTCGTAGTCTGCTTGGACTCCTCGCAGTACTCGGCGTCGCCATCGGCGTCCTGAGCCTGCCCGGGTCCGTCAGCGCCAACGATGGCATCGGCCCGGACCTGGACATCCATGTCCTGACCCCGGTGAACGGCACCAACACCGTCCTCGTGGGAAACAACGTTATCGTGGAGGAGAGCGTCATCGGCCCGACCGTCGATCCATGGGTCGGCTACAACAACACCTACGTGTTCGATAGCACCGCTCTGCAGTTCATCAGCGTCAACGATGAGTCGACGCCGGCGGCGTGGCCAACGTCCCTCTGCCTGAACGCGCCGCCGAGCAACTTCTCGGGTGCGTTGCCCCCCCCGCAGATGGGTGTGATCATCACCTGCTCGTCGATCGGCAGCGTCCCGGCTCCGATCAACTTCAGCGGGGGCCTGTCGAACATCGTGTTCAAGGCGATTGGGGTAGGCCCGACGGCTGTCCACATGGTGGAGCCGGTCGAGGCGGGCCCTGCTGCGGGCACCTACGCCACATACACGATTAACTCGGACGCCACGATCCAGACCAACCAGTACAGCTGCACGGCCCCGGGCCCGTCGGGCGTCACCGTCCCGGCGACCTCGAGCGCCAACCCGCTGTGCCCAATCATCCCGCCGTCGCCGTTCAACTCTGTGGCGATCCAAGTCATCAACCCGCCACCGGATGTTGCGCTGACGAAGACGTCGACGACCCCGAACATCGTGGCGGGCCAGGCGGCCTCGTACACGATCTCGATCAACAACCCGTCCGGCACGACGACGGCGACCAACGTCCAGGTCACTGACAACCTGCCCGCGGCCATGACCGGCGCCGTCACGTTCACCGGCGCGAACGCCGGCACGTGCAGCGTCTCCGGTCCGGCCAACGCCCAGGTCGTCAGCTGCGGCCCGACGACGATCGCCCCCGGTGGGACGTTCTCGGTCAACGTCAACGTGGCGTCGACTGACGCGAACTCCGGTGGCACCAGCCCGCAGAACTGTGCGTCCGTGACGATCGCCGAGGGCGACCCGAACACGGCGAATAACACAGGCTGCACCACCATCCAGATCCTCGCCCCGGCCGTCTCGTGGCTGAAGACGCCGACGAGCGGCAACCTCTGGCTCTGCACCGTGGGCACGGCCTGCACGGCAAACTCGGTCGGTCAGCAGACCAACACGTTCAGCTTCGCGGAAGTGATGCAGAACCAGGGCGACCCGAACGGCCTCGGTGGCTTCTCGTTCGACGTCCTCTACGACCCGACCCAGTACCAGGCTCCGGCAATTGACCTCAGCCCGGCCGTGGCGCTCTTCGCCGCTTCGGGCCGCACGCTCGATTGCTCGATCACGATTCCGCAGAACGGCCGCGTCCACGTGGCGTGCGCCAGCACCGGCACCATCGGCACCGGCCCGGTCTTCACCGGCAACCAGACGATGGCGAACGTCACGCTGACGCCGCAGGACTCGCTCGTTGAAGCGATTCGCCCGAACAAGGAGAATGGTGACGTCTCGGTCGTGAAGGATGACCAGGTCACCGTGACCAACACCTGTGGTCAGCCGCTCAACGATGGCACCAGCCAGCCGGTCCCCGGCCAGCCGGAATGCCAGGGCAACCCGCTCCAGGGCGTCGGCCCCGGTGGTGTCCTCATCGGCAACCCGAACGGTGGGCAGACGACGCAGACGATCCGCCGCCTCGAGGGTGACGTGAACAAGGACTGTGGTGTGACGGTTGTGGACATGCAGATGCTGGCCAGCCGCTTCGGCATGAGCCAGGGCAACCTGCTCTACAACCTGTTCTACGATGTCAGCTCGCCGCTCCAGAAGGGCGACAACGAGATCGACATCAACGACATCCAGTTCGTCTACGGCCGCTCGGCGAGCACCTGCTCCACGCCGATCCCGGCGCAGCCGGCACAGGCCGCCCCGTAAGCACGGCGCGGATCTGACCGCTCGTTGAGATTTCGGAACGGCAGTTCGGGGGAGCGCAGCCATCATGGCTGCGCTCCCCTCGTTCCCCGCGGAGACGCCGGCAATGACGGCGTCCCGCATGCGTTGAAAGATCGAGATGCGTGTGTCCTGGGAGGTTGTGAGGTTGGTTCGTTTCAAGACAGTCGCTCTCGCAGTGGTCGCCGTCGTCGTGGCGGCGCTCGCGCTCGCGGGAGTCCCCCGCCCGGCCGCGGCAGCCGGCCCAACATTCGTCGTCTCGCCCGCGCAGCAGACCGTGAACCTGTCCGCTGGCACGGTGCAGGTCCAGATCCAGATCCAGAATGCGACGAACGTAGCCAATTTCGGCTTCGTCCTGCACTACGACCCCGGCGTCCTCAAGGACCCGCAGCCGGCCGTCGGGCCGTTCCTCGCCAGCAGCGGACGCGTCCCCGACTGCCCGCCGCCCGTGCTCGACAACCCGCAGTCCGGTGGCCCCGGCACCATTCAGTTCGGCTGCGCCACACCGGGGCAGGGCCGCGGCGCCGATGGCTCCGGCGTTCTCGCCACGATCACCTTCACGCTCGCCGGCGGCGCCCGCACGGCGCTCAACATCGACGACTCCACCGTCGCTGACGCGTTGGCCAACATTTATTGCCGGCCCTGCACCGCTGTCAACGGCTCGGTCGATGTCACCGGCGGCGACGCATCGAAGGATCGCGGCGTCGCCACGACGCCGCCCGCCAACCCGACGCCGACCGGCGACAACCCGGGCAGCAAGCTGACCGGCACGCCCGCCAGCGGCCCCGGCAGCGCCCCGTCGTCGGACAGCGGCAGCGGCGCCGGGAACGGCGCCCCGGCCGCCCCTGGCAGCGCTGCACCAAGTGGCAGATCATCCGGCCCAGGCGGCTCGCCGGCCACAGGCACGACCCGCGGCGGCAGCGTCAGCGCCGCGGGCAGCGGCGCGCGCGCCGGCACGGCCGCCTCCGGCAGCGCGGCGGGCGCGACGCAGACCGGCAAGTTCGGCTCCGGCCCGCCGCCCGCGAGCCAGACGCCGCGAAACACGCTGATCGGCGCCATCGCCCTCAGCATCGCCGGCCTCGCGCTGGTCGGCATCGGCGTCCGCAGAAGGAAGGCCGCGCGCCTATAATGATGTCCCGGGCGCGATGAGGCTCTTCGCCCGCGGCCGCGGCGCGACGAGCGGGCAGCGAAGCGGCAGACAGACGCGACAGCGGCAGACACAAACGTAACGGACAGGCTCCGGGCACGGGATGCCCGGCATCTGGGGGAAGCGAAACCGGAGAGACGCATGCAGAACAACGATTTCACCTCCGCGGATCGGGAGCCATCGGATCGAGGCCGCAGTGTGCGGATGCACGCACTCGGCGCGGTCGTCTTCGCACTGATCGTCGGCGCCACGTTCGCGGTCGTCGGGGCGCGCTCGCTGGGCGCCGCCGACACTGCCAACATCGCCGTCAGCCCATTGAGCCAGAGCGAGTTGTGGTACAAGCCGACGCCCCTGACCTTCACCGTCAACGCGTCCAACCTGTCCGGCCCCGGCCTGCCCGGCAGCCCCGTCGCCGGCTACCAGTACGCCCTCAGCTGGGACCCGAGCGTCCTCCGCTGGATCAGCGGCCCCGAGGTCGGCCCCGGCACGCCGACGCCCGTGCCGGTGCTCTCCTGCACCAATAACCCTCAGCGCATCACCTGGGGCACCGCCACATCGACCCCGATCGGCTTCGTGCCGACCTACACACCGACGTCCACCAACACGCCGCTCACCACGACGCCCACGAACACGCCGACCGCCACCTTCACGCCATCGCAGACGCCGACGCCCGGTGGCTACATCTACATGGCCTGCGCCACCATCAGCGGCACCGCCGTCCCATCCGGCGTCATCGGCACCTTCAAGTTCCAGCCGATCGCCACCGGCCCGAAGAGCACAGCGATCACCCTGCGCGACGTGATTTTCGTCGACCACTGGGCCAACATCATCCCGTCGACGTCGAGCTCCGGGACTGCCGCCCTCGTCAACTGCAACGACCTCAACGCCGATGGACGTGTGAACGGCCTGGACCTCGGCGTTCTCGCGGGTCACTTCCTGGCTTCCGTGGGCGATCCGCGATACCTGGCGGTGGCCGACATCAACAAGGACGGCGCCATCAACGGCATTGACCTCTCGCTGCTGGCCGGCAGCTTCCTGCAAACGTGCTGACCCGGCAGGCGCGCCGAACTTGACACGACGGCGCGCCCGCCGGCGGCTACTGGTATTGACACAGAGTCGCCCGGTGGGGTATGTCAGTACCCGGTTGATCCCCGGATTCCCCAGGCGTTACGCGACAGAAGGAGACTGTCTTCATGCGTCGATTCCGAATACCCGCGCTCGCCGCGGCGGCGGTTCTCTTGCTGTTCGCCGGCAGCCTCTCGCTGCGCGCCGCCGTCCCCAACGCCCAGGCGACACACGCTCCGACAGTCGGAGTCGGCGGCCAACTCTCGTTCGGTACGCCGACGGTCGCAAACGGCAAGGTCGTGATCCCGATCAGGACCACAGCGCCGGTGGACCCCTACACTGGCTTCGAAGTCAACGTCATCTTCGACACGACGCAGTTCATCTACTTCGGCAACGACGGCGCGGCGAATGGTGTATTTGCGGGGCAACAAAACCTCTGCCTCGCGGCGCCTTCCCCGCAGCCGTCGCCCCCCGGCGAGGTGGTCTCCTGCACCCCCGTCGGAGCGCCGTCGAACAGCGCTGCCGGTGAGTTCATCCAACTGCAGTTCACCCCGACGGGGAGCGCCGTCTGCAGTAAGTTCCACCTGTACACGCTGAACGGCCCCGACAACGGCGACAGCAACACCGGCTCCTACTCCATTGACTATGCGGCCCAGCAGCCGCAGCTCAACACCTACGGTCCGGACATCACGGTAGACCAGGCCGCCGCCACCGGCTGCACGCCGCCAACGGCGGCGACGAACACGCCGGCGGTGACGAACACCCCCACGCAGACGGGGACGGCCACGCAGACACCCACGAACACCGCCACGCCGATCGGCGGCCTCCGCACCGTCACGCCCTCGCCGACCGTCGGCACGCCGGCGGCGCCGACCACCGCCCCCGGCGGCGGCCAGGCGACCACCGCGCCCGGCGGCGGCCCCGGCGGCGCCAACGGCCAGCCGACGAGCCCCGGCGGCGGGCCCGGCGGCGTGTCCACCGGCCCCACCGGCAACGTCCGCTTGCCGAACACCGGCAACAGCGGCGCCGATGGCGGCTGGAACGTGACGCTGATCACGCTCGGGGTGGTGCTCATCCTCGCCGCAGCGGCGACGACGGGCGGCGCCGCCGTGCTCTACCGCCGGCGCGCGCGCTAGCGGGCTTCGAAGGGACGTCTGGGCGGCCGGACACCGATGAGCGGTGCCCGGCCCGCCCCATCGCAGCAGGGGAGCCGCCTCGTGCCGTGTGCGCCGGGGTCGCCGTGTTTCAAGGAGGAGAAGGTGAAGAGGGTATTGGTCGCGGCGACCGCGCTCGTGCTCGCGCTCGCCGGAGCCCTGAGCGGCTCGCTGTTCAGCGCGCCTTCCGCGCAGGCGAACCCGACGAACGTGATCACGTTCAACCCCACGATCTGCCTTGCGCTCGCCGGCGCGACCGCGGCTGGTCTGAACTGCCAGCAGGCACGGCAGGGCACAGCATTGGATTACACGACGACATTCGGCGATCAGAATCTGACCACCACCGCCGATGGCCTCGGTAACAACAACGGCGTCATCGAGCCGGGCGACTTCACCGGCGTCCAGACCTTCAGCGGCGGCCAGATCCACCAGTCCGACGGCGGCCTGATCATCGTCGCCTTCGTGGCGAGCGACGCTCCCGTCACCGTCAAGACGACCGCCGGCGTCTTCGTGGAGAATAACGCCGCCACCGTCACATGCAACTCGGCGCCGCTTGCCGCTACTGGCAACGGCAACGACCCCGACTGCGGCGGCGGTCCAAGCAACCTCCCGGCGCCATACGGAGAGGATCACCTCGTCGCGTTCTCGTTGGCTTGCTCGCTGACGAGCTGCCCCACCCTCGGCAAATTCTACTTCACGGTCGAACAGGACGGCATCGTCTTCCCCGTCCCGTTCACCGTCGTCGGTGAGCCGCGCACCGTCAAGTTCTTCACCCTCGAGCAGGCCGTCCAGGCCGGCGTGCCCGTCAACGGCGCGCTGAGCGCCGCCTCCGCCGCGCTCGCCTGCCCCTTCTCCGCCAGCCTCTCGTTCGTCACGAAGGCGCTCGGCCAAGCCGAGAAGACGGTCATCGTCGCCCGTGCGGCCGACATTAGCGGCACGACGATCACCGGCGCCTGGTTCAACTGGAGCATCGACAACAACGGCACGCCGACCTCAGCGACGTTCCCGCCGGCGGTCGGCGGTCCCACGTTCTTCGGCCCCGAAGGCATCATGGCGCAGCCGACGACGCCGACCCTGGACCTCGGCGGCTTCGGCCTCGGCGCGCCGAACATCCTCTGCGTGCCGCAGGGCGCGGCGCCCGGCAAGGTCACCGTCCGCGCCACGCTCGGCAAGACCGTCCAGGGACTGGCGGTGGATCCCGGCTCCGATCCCGGAGCCGTCAACCTCGCCTACGGTGACGTCTCCTTCAACGTCGTCGGCCAGCCGGCCAACCTGGCCCTCACCGCCAGCCCCGCCTCGATCGCCTGCGATGGCACCGCCACGGCCACCGTGAGCGCGGCGATCACCGATGCGGCGGGCACGCCGGCGCTCAGCGGCACCGAAGTGCACTTCAGCTCGCCGATCGTCGCGACGGCGAACCCGCTCGACACCACCACCAACGACAAGGGCCTCGCTACCAGCGTCATCTCGCCGCTCGCCGGCACCAAATCTGGCGTTCCGGTGACCGTTTCGGTCTACGCCGGCGGCGTCCTGCAGCCCAATCTCACCCAGCAGATCCTCGTCCAGTGCAGCGGCGCCGCGCCGCCGCCCGGCGGTGGTCCCGCCGGCGCGCCGGGTGGCACGCCGCCGGGCGGCTCCCCCGCCGGCGTCTCGACCGGCCCGCGGGGCATCACCGGACCCAACACCGGCACCGGCCCGCTCCCCGCCTCCGGCAGCGGCTCGCTGAGCTGGTGGCCCGCACTCGCCCTCGTCGCCGGCGCCCTGCTCCTCGGCGGCTCGCGGCTGGCGCTCCGTAGCCGCCGCTCCGGGCACGACGCGTAGCCGCGGCGCCGGGCGAGCCGAAAACAGGCAGAAGGAGGAAGAGGGGGCGCATCCCGCCCCCTCTTCCTCCTCTTCTTCTCCTTCTCCTCCCCCTCGCGCCGCCCGCTCGCCTTCGCCTCCGCCTTAATCTCGTCCGCTCCGCCTTCTTGTCCGCCGCTTCGCAGTCGATGGACAGACGCGGATACGCGGCACCTTCGTCGTCGGATTCCGTGGGCCGGCGGTCCGTCTCCCCTCCACCACGTCCGTACCCCAGCTCCCCTCTCCGGGCGTCGAGACGGGCCGCGGCAGAGGGACCTGGGCCACAGACAGCTTCCCCATCCCCCTCCACCAGCCGCACACGCATCCCGGCGCTCCCTCTCCCCGGAGGAGAGGCGGCGCGGCTGAGGGCCAACCTAAGGGTATTCCCGATGTAAAACCGGGAGATCGCCGGTTAACCTTTCTTCCGCATCGGGCGTTATACGGCGTGGAGCCCGACAGGCCCCGCTTGGTATGACGGACCCCGCAGGGACGCGGCGCAACCACCCGGTACCGGAGGAAAGGAGGGCAGAGGCCCAGCAGCCCAGACTGCACAGTCCCGACGAGGCCGCGTCGTGGTAACTCGGCCGAGGGCGACGCGGACAGCGGGCAGGAGCCAGGCGCTGCGCGGGCATGGAACACCAGCACACCTGAACCGACGAAATCGGCCGAAGGCGCCGCGCCAGAGGATGGCCCGGCGCATCCACAGGAGGAAAACCACTTGAAGAAGTTTCTCGTAGCCGCGGCGGCTTTGGCCGTCGCGATCATCGGCTTCGGCGCCCTCGGGACCACCACGTCCTACGCGGCGCCGACCAGCGTCCTGGTGATCAACCAGAACGTCGCCAACGCCCTCGCCGGCACGGGCTCGCCGCCTGTCGCTGACCTGATTACGCCGGGCGGCCGGGCCGCCGCCGCGGCAAAGGTGCCGCTGGCGACGCTCGCCCAGTACAGCGCCGGCCAGATCAGCCCGGCCGCCACAGCCGGCGGCGAAGTGATCATCGTCGCCGTCGACGACCCGAACGCGGCCTCGACGATTACCCTCAACGGCAAGGGCCTCCTCTGCACGCCGGTGTGTGACGGCACGAGTGCGAGCGCCCAGGCGCCGGGCAGCGACTTGATGGCGGCCTGGACGGTCGCCGGCTCGTCGGCCGGCGTCGGCACGTACGCCGGCGCGGTTGTTACGGCCACGCAGGACAGCGTCTCGGTGGACTCCGGCGCGCTCAAGCTCGTCGGCCCCGCCAACGACGTCCAGCTGACCGTGACCAAGCCGACCATCCAGGAAGGCGCGGCCGCCAACAGCTGCACCTTCACGGCAAACATCGCGGCGCCTGAAGTCGGCGCTGCCCTCGCGACCTACACGGACATCAACGGCAACGCCCTCGTCGGTTACTTCCCGACGTTCAAGTCGTCGAGCGCCAGCACGATGGCGGTCGGCAGCAGCAGTGGCTCGCTGTCGACGACCTCGTCGACGGTGGTCAGCTACAACATCACCGGCACGGTTATCGCCGGCGCCGACACCTACTGTGGCGTCGCCGCGGGCACGGCGACGCTCAGCGCCTCGACTCTGCCGGCTGAGATCTCCGGCCAGTCGGGGGCGGTCACCCGGACGCAGACCATCACGGTCACCGGCGTCCCGGCGAACATCGCCCTCACCGCCTCGCCGGCCGCGATCGCCTGCGACGGCACCGCGACCTCGACGGTCACCGCCAAGGTGACTGACTCGGCCGGGAACAACGTCGTGGACAACACCGGTGTGACGTTCAGCGTCGTCGCCCTCGGCACGGCGAACCCGATTAACACCAAGACGACCGCAGGCACCGCGACGAGCGTCATCACGCCGCTCTCCGGCCAGACCTCGGGCGTCGTGGTCAACGTCACGTCCGGCTCGGCCGCCTCGTCGATCCGCATCGACTGCACGCCGTCGCTCGCGACCCCGGGCGCCGGCGGCACGCCGGGCGCGGCGAACGCCACGCCGACCGGCGTGACGGGCGTGCGTCCTCCGGTCACCGGCACCGGTGGCTACCTGAACCAGGACAACTCCGCCGGCTTCCCGATGTGGGTGCTGGTGGCGCTGGGCCTGGGCAGCGCGGCCCTCGTCGCCGGCGGTCTGGTGACCCGCCGCGCCGGCAAGTAACCACAGCCTCGCCCGCGGCCCCGCCCGGCGGGACCACGTAGGCGCAGGAGGTCGATAACCCCGGGGGCTCCTCGCAAGGACGCGGGGAGCCCCCGCTGCATGAGAAGAACCGGGGCAGAACGCCCCGCATTCAGATCGAGGCCGCGGTCATCGAGCGACGAACCCGGTGTGCGAGTGTCATCGTGAGCGAGGCCGCTGTCATGTCTGGAGCGAATGCAACCGAACCCCTCTGTCACCCCGACCAGCGCGCGTACCGGCGCCGAGGCGCCTGTCGCGCCCGGGCACCACGGCCAGCGGGCGTACGGCCGGCGCCGTTTGGTTCCAGCACGCCGCGTCTGGCAAGATACGGCGGGTGTGATCGTGCGGCGTCGCGCGGACGAAGGATCGATGAGACGGCGCCGCATTGGCGGACGAGCCGCCGCGCGGACAACCAACGAGTGGTGAACGAGACGGCACCCCGGCGCCGGCAGGCCGTCGGCGTTGGCGCGCCAGGTCCGCCATTAGGGGAAGTTCCGGTATACGCCCCGGCGTCCCGGACCGACAATCGAAGTGATGAGGCAGGGAGGTGAGTAGATGCGGTTCGAACGTCTGACAGCGCTCTGGGCGGAAGCGACGCCCCTCAAGCGGGCCGTGATCGTCGGCATCCCCGTCGTCGTGTTGGCGCTTGCCGGCGCCGGCATTGGACTCGCCGCCTACGGCGGCGGCTCGGGCACGCCGGTGCAGGTCCGCAGCGGGCCGAGCTCCACGTCGACGACGACGAGCACCCCGTCGCCGGCGCCGCCCACCGCGACGCCCGCCTCGGCCGGCGTGCAGACGCCGGTGCCGCCCCCCGGCGGTGCGCCGCCCGCGAACTACACGCGCGTGCAGCAGCGCTCCGGCAGCGGGCCCGGCGGCCTCAACGACACCAGCATGTCGATGCGCATCCCGTCGATCGGCGTCAACGCCCAGATCACCTCGCGCACCGTCGGCACCAACGGCGTTATGGGCAACCCGCGGGGCCCCTGGGACGTCCTCTGGTACGACTTCTCGACCTTCGGCAAGGGCGCCGGCGGCTACCCCGGCGAGCCGGGCGCGAACGCCGTCTTCGCCGGCCATGTCGACTACATTCGCGTCGGCCCGGCGGTCTTCTGGCGCCTGCGGGAGATGAAGGCGGGCGACATCGTCACCGTCAATACGCCGAACGGCCTCATCACCTACAAGATCGTCTGGACCAAGTGGACCGGCCCCGACGAGGACTTCGGCCCCTACGTCTCGCAGAACGGACAGGAGATGATCACCCTGATCACCTGCATCGGCGTCTTCTCGAGGGGCGAGTACAGCAATCGGTTTATCGTGCGTGGCGTGCGCGTCTAGCTACACTGCAGGCGGATGGTCGTCCGGAGATGAAGAGAGGGTGAGATGAGGACGAGCCAGAACCGCCTGTCGTTCGCGCTGATCGCGTCTGGCAGCCTCCTGCTCATCGCCGCGCTGACGCTCATGTCGCTCGTGCTGACGGGGATCATCTCGAGCGGCACGCGCGGCAATAGCGACCTCGCGACGATCAACGGCTTCGGCGGCATCATGACGCCGACGCCCGGCGCCGCGCCGACCGTGGCCTCGTCGCCGTTTGCGCCCGGCGATCCCTCGCCGATCGACCGCCTCGTCATCGTCAGCGCGAAGGTCAACGCACCCGTCGTCACCAAGGGCGTCGACGCCACCGGCGTCATGCAGTCGCCCGACAACGCGTACGACACCGCCTGGTACAACTTCAGCGCACGCCCCGGCTTCGATGGCAACGCCGTCTTCGCCGGCCACGTCGACTACGTCCGTGTCGGTCCGGCCGTCTTCTGGAACCTCAAGGACCTCAATCCGGGCGACGTCATCGAAGTGCGCCTGAAGGACGGCACCGTCTACCGCTACGCCGTGAAGGTCAAGCAGCAATACGACGCCAAATCCGCCCCCATCGACCAGATCGTCGGCCCCACCGCCGTCCAGAGCGTCACGCTCATCACGTGCAGCGGTACCTTTAACCCGACGACCCGCCAGTACGACAAGCGGCTCGTCGTCCGCGCCGAGCGCATCGCCCCCGGCGCCGCGCCCGCAGCATCCGCGCCGGGCGCCTGACTCCGCGCGCCGGCCTTCACGCTTGGGCGCCTCTCGCTCGAAGCGCGAGGCCGATGCGGCGCCCTTCGGTTTGACTGCCGGACGCCGTGAACCCGGCGCCGCTGCTCCGGCCGGACAGATCCAGCATCGCCTCCCGCACGTAGTTCAGGCGTCACCCCGCCGGTACCGGAAGTCCGAAGCTTCGGGAGCATCGCCGAGGGAGTCGTGCCATGCGCTACGTGCTGGCGGCCGCGTCCGCGCTCGTCTTCGTTGTTGTCGCCGCCCTCGGGTCGCCGCCGGGCGTCGGCTACGCCGCGTTCCACTGCATGCGCATCCACGCCGTCAAGGCAGGGTTCGCCGGCAACGCCAACGTCCAGTACGTCGAGCTGCGGATGGACCTCGGCGGACAGGGATTCGTCGCAGGCCACGCGCTGCAGTTCTTCGACGGAAGCGGCACGCTGAAGGCGACCTTCACGTTCCCCGCGAACGTCGCCAACGCCGCTACTGGCGATTCGATCCTCATCGCGACGTCGGAGTTCAACGCCGGGGCGGGCGGCGGCCAGGCCGACTTCGTCTTTACCAACGCCAACACCGCCGGCGTCAACGGTGGCGACCCGCTGCACCCCCTGCAATCGCCCAGCGGCAAGGTCGTGTGGGCGGCGGGCTCGCTGAACTGCGGCGGCAGCGCGCCCGTGGACTCCGTGGCCAGCGGCTCGGCGCCGGCCGACTACGGCAGCGCGACGGCGCCGCTGCCGGGCGCCACGGACGCGCGCGCCCTCCGCCTCAACAACCTGAACACGCTTCCCATGAACAACAGCACCGAGTACGCGCTGAGCCCCGTCTCCGGCACGAGCTTCACGGTGGCCGCCGGCAACCTGGCGTCGGATCTGACGACGCCGCGCACCAACGCTCGCGTCGTGCTGGCGCTGGCGCCGCCGAACTCCGTCGGCGGTGTCGCCGAGCCGCCCGGGGCGGCTGCGCCGGCGTCCAGGGCTGCTGCCGGCGCCCCCGGCCGCAGCCGGCCGGTGCTCTCCGCGGCGCTCGCCGTCGCTGCCGCACTGCTCGTCGTCGCCTGCGGCGGCATGCTCGTTCTGGCGCGACGCAGGCGGCCGTGACGCCGCCCGGCGTTCGCGCGGCGGGCTTAGCCGCTGCGGCGGCTGCGGCGCGCCCTTGCGGCGCTGGACGCGGCTCTCGACGTGCTCCGCGAGCCCGGCGGGGCTGCGACCTGAGGGGAGGCGATGGGCGCCGCGCGTGCTATGCTCACGCCACCCGCGGCGGTGGCGCGACGAAAGGTGTGGGGGATGCCACGCAGGCGCGGACGGCCGTCCTGGACGAGGACGGGAGCATCCCAGGGTGGCGCGCCCGGCGCCCGCCGCGGCTGGCGTCGCATCGCCGTGCTCGCGGGCCTGGCGCTGGTTGCCGGTGTCGCGGTCGTCGGAGCGGCCGCCGTCGTCGTGCCGCTGCTGCGCCCCGGCGCCGGATCGGACGTGCCGCGAGCGGCGATCATCGACCAGCTCGCGGTCACGAACGCGAACGAACAGCTCATCCAGTCGACCGAAACGATGCTGACGCAGGCGGGCTATCGCGTCGACTACTACGGGCCGGAGCGCATCGACGTCGATCTGTTCGCGCGTCTGCCGAAGCTGGGATACAAGATCATCCTCGTGCGGTCACACTCCAGCGGCCTGACGGGGACGGTCAATGACGCGACCGGGTCGGTGAACGCGACGGGATCACTCACCAGCCTCTTCACGAACGAGCGGTACACGGTCGCGGCACACGTGCCGGAGCAGCGCGACCGCAGCGTCGATGTGGTGCGCCTCGCGCAGGCAGTACCGGGTGTACGCACGGCATCGGGCGCCAACGCGGTGGCGGCGCCGGCGACGACACGCTACTTCGGCATCACCCCGGCGTTCGTCTCGCGCCGCATGCGCGGTCAGTTCGACGGCGCGACGGTGCTGCTGATGGGTTGTGAGACGATGCGGACGGCCGATATGGCGAACGCATTCCGCGCGCGCGGCGCCGCCGCGGTGATCGGCTGGGACGGGCCGGTGACGCCCGAGCACACCGACGCGGCGACGACGGTGCTCTTGCGGGCGCTCGTCGCCGGCGGTGCCAGCGCGCCGGGTGCGGTGAGCCAGGCGATGCAGCAGGTCGGCAGAGACCGTATCTACGGTGCGTCCCTCGTCGCCGGCTGAAGCCCGGTCCCCGGCACGCTCGACGGGTCGAGGCCGTGGCCGGAACCGACCGCCGGCGATGCGCCGGTGCTTCGTGACGGTCGCGTGGGGACTTGCCTCATCGCGAGCGCATCGATGCAGCGCGCCGGGCCATGGGCCGGAACCGCCATGGGTTGAAGCCGGCGCTGAGCACGGCCTCCTCGCGTCCGTCGCTCCGCGCCTCAGCGGCGGCGCCAGCGGTGCACGAGGTAGGCGCCGCCGAAGCCAACGGCGCCAAGCGCGATGACGAGCGCTGTCATCGGCCACTGACCGCCCGGGAAGCTGCCGCCGCTGCCGGTACCGGGCAAGCCGGTGGGCGGTCGCCGTCGCTCGACTCCGAGCACGGTCGAGACCACCGTCGGCGTGCGGGCGGCTGCCGTTGCTTCGACCGGGCGCGTGGCGACCGGCGAGGCGGTGCGCGGCAGGGCCGTCGCCGCTGCCGTCGTGGAGGTCGTGGAGGGCGTGGCGGAGGAGGCCGCGAGCGGGGTACGCGTCGGTGTCGACGTGGGCGACGATGTCGCGCCCGCGGTCGCCGTCCGCGTCGGCGACGCGGTCGTCGTGGCCGTCGGCGTCCGCGTCGGTGTCGACGTGCCGCTCGCGCCCGGCGTGTTGGTTTCAGCGGCGGTGGCGGTCGCTGTTGCCGCCGCTGACGCCGTCGGCGTCGGTGTTGCGGTGTTCGTCGCCGTGGCGACGGCGGTGCGGGTGGGCGTCGGTGTCGACGTGCCGCTCGCGCCCGGCGTGTTGGTTTCAGCGGCGGTGGCGGTCGCTGTTGCCGCCGCTGACGCCGTCGCCGTCGGTGTTGCGGTGTTCGTCGCCGTGGCGACGGCGGTGCGGGTGGGCGTCGGCGTCACCGTGCGGACGCCGACGGTCGCGCTCGCGCGGGCGGTGGCGGTGCCCGACGGGCGCGCGGTCGTCGTCGCCGATGGGTGCGCGGTCGTCGTCGCCGTGGCGACGGCGGTGCGGGTGGGCGTCGGCGTCACCGTGCGGACGCC
>JADMII010000027.1 GCA_015478665.1 Dehalococcoidia bacterium | reverse complement strand
TCATGATCCTGACGCCGGACCAGGTCGCGAAGCAGGTGTACGAGCAGCACATCGCCGACGGCCTGAAGCCGGGGAACATGCTGATGTGGGCGCACGGCTTCAATGTGCACTTCAACCAGGTAACGGCGCCCGATGACGTCGACGTGACGATGGTGGCGCCGAAGGGCCCGGGGCACCTCGTGCGGCGCGTCTACACCGAGGGCGGCGGCGTGCCGGCGCTCGTCGCCGTGCATCAGAACGCGAGCGAGCAGGCGAAGCAGCTGGCGCTGGCGTATGCGAAGGGCATCGGCGCGACGCGCGCGGGCGTGCTGGACACGACGTTCAAGGAAGAGACGGAGACGGATCTCTTCGGCGAGCAGGCGGTGCTCTGCGGCGGTGTCACGTCGCTGATCAAGAACGCCTTCGAGACGCTGGTGGAGGCGGGCTACCAGCCGGAGTCGGCGTACTTCGAATGCATGCACGAGTTAAAGCTGATCGTCGACCTGATGTACGAGGGCGGCATGGAATACATGCGGTACTCGATCAGCGACACGGCGGAGTACGGCGACTACACGCGCGGGCCGCGTGTCATCGATGCGCACGTGAAGGAGAACATGAAGCGCGTGCTGGGCCAGATCCAGGACGGGAGCTTCGCGCGGGAGTGGATCCTCGAGAATCAGGCGGGACGCCCGAGCTTCTACGCCGAGCGCCGCCGCAACGCCGAGCACCCGATCGAGCAGGTGGGCAGCGAGCTGCGCGGGATGATGACGTGGTTGAAGAAGAGCCGCTCGTCTGGGCTGTGAGAGCCGGGACGCGAGAGGGTGCGGTCCATGAACCGGTAGCGGCTGGCAAGACGGTCGCGTGTCGTCAGGCGGTGCGCGCCAACTCGTGGCGACGGCGAGGCGTAGTGGTGTCGCCAGGCGAGGCCGTCGCGCGGGCGACGGCGCCGGGCGGACGACACGACGGGAGGCGAAGCGACGTGCGCACGTCGCTGGTTGTCAGATGACGAACGCCCACGTTGACCGGGACGAGGAAACGGCGGCCGATGGGGCTGCGCGCGAACGGGGTTCGAACGTCGGCACCGGTCAGATGTGCAGCCGGGGACGCGAGGGTGCGCTGGCCATGCGTTGGAAGCCGTGCAAGCCCGGCAAGTTGCCGCTCGCGCTTCGGCGGCCCTCGTCCGTCTGAGGCGGACGGAGGGCCTGCACCGTACGGAGACGAGCGCATCGGCCGCGCAGGCGGCCGGCAGGAGTGCATCCATGGAGAAGGTCATCATCTTCGACACGACGCTGCGGGACGGCGAGCAATCGCCGGGCGTGGCGCTGACGACAAGCGACAAGCTGGAGATCGCGACGCAGCTGGTTCGGCTCGGCGTCGACGTCATCGAAGCCGGCTTCCCGCGCACGTCGCCGGGCGACTTCGACGCCGTCCAGACGATCGCCCGAACGGTGAAGGGCGCGCAGATCGCCGGGCTGGCGCATGCCAACCCGGAGGCCGTCGACGACTGCTGGAACGCCGTGAAGGCTGGCGAAGCGCCGCGCATCCACGTCTTCCTCTCGAGCTCCGACATCCACATCATGCACCAGCTGGTGAAGGACAAAGAGACGGTGCTGGAGATGGCGCGGTCGATGGTCGCCCGGGCGGCGTCGTACTGCTCCGACGTCGAGTTCAGCCCGATGGACGCAACGCGCAGCGACCGCGCGTACGTCTACTGGATGCTCGAGCAGTGCATCGAGGCGGGCGCGCGCACGATCAACATCCCGGACACGGTGGGCTATACGATCCCGGAGGAGTTCGCGCAGTTCATCGTCGATATCCGGAACAACGTGCCGAACATCGACAAGGCGCGGATCTCGGTGCACTGTCACAACGACCTGGGGCTGGCGGTTGCGAACTCGCTGGCGGCGGTGCGCGCGGGCGCGCGGCAGATCGAGACCTGCATCAACGGCATCGGCGAGCGTGCGGGCAACGCGGCGCTCGAAGAGGTGGCGATGGCGATCAAGACACGCCGCGACTTCTTCGGCGTCGAGACGAAGATCAACACGAAGGAGCTGTACCGCACGAGCCGGCTGGTATCGGCCCTGACGGGGATGGGCGTGCAGCCGAACAAGGCGATCGTCGGGCCGAACGCCTTCCGGCACCAATCGGGCATCCACCAGGACGGCATCCTGAAGATGCGCGAGACGTACGAGATCATGGACGCCAACGACATCGGCTGGCCGACGGGCGGCGCCGAGATCATCCTCGGCAAGGTGTCCGGGCGGCACGGCTTCAAGGCGCGGCTGGAGGCGCTGGGCTACGACCTGACGGCCGAGGAACTCTCGCGCGCATTCCTGGCGTTCAAGGAGCTGGCCGACAAGAAGGCGGAGATCGACGACCGCGACCTGGAGGCGCTCGTCGCCGACAAGCTGCGCACGACGGCCGAGATCTACCGCCTCGACTTCGTGCAGGTGACCGCAGGCGACCATGCGGCGCCGACGGCGAGCGTGCGCGTGATCGCCCCGGACGGCTCGATCCACGCCGATGCGGCGCTCGGCACGGGCCCGGTCGATGCCGTGTACCGCGCGATCAACCGGATCATCGACGTGCCGAACGAACTGACGGAGTTCTCGGTGAAGAGCGTCACCGAGGGCATCGACGCGCAGGGCGAGGTGACCATCCGGGTCGAGAGCGACGGCCGCAGCTACGTCGGCCGGGGCGCCGACACGGACATCATCGTGGCATCGGCGAAGGCCTACATGAACGCGCTGAACCGCCTGCTGTCGATCACGCGCCGCGAGGACAGCGACGTGCGGTCGAATCCGTGACGTCTGCCCGGGAGCGCCTGTCGTCTGCTGTGCGTGCTTGCGAAACGATTGGTGTCGTGCACCCTGGAGGTGCAGCCTGGAGGTGCAGCCATGGAGCCAGCAGGTCGACAGAAGAAGGCTGACGCTACGCCCGCGACCGGTGTCGTCGCAGCAGTTCAGCTGCGCGCGGTGTTCGGGCTGAAGGCGCCGGAGGGGATGATCACGGGTTCGGCAGCGCTCAGCCGCGCCGAGCTCGTGATCGGGAACGATGGCACGTTCGGGCGGTTGAATGCGCGGAGCAGGCTCGCGCTGATCACCCGGCGCGGAAGGTACGCGGTCCCGGGGTTCCTTCGGCTCGACGACGACGCATAGGCAGCTGGAGAACAGGCGATGGGCAAGACGATATCCGAGAAGATCTGGGACAGCCACCTGGTCCTGCGGGAGGAGGGGAAGCCCGATCTGCTGTACATCGACCTGCACCTCCTGCACGAGGTGACGTCGGCGCAGGCGTTCGAGGGGCTGCGGCTGGCGGGGCGCACCGTCCGCCGGTCGGACCTGACGCTGGCGACCGTCGACCACAACGTGCCGACCAAGGACCGCGACCGCGAGTGGCCGGACCCGCTCTCGACGCAGCAGGTGGCGACGCTGCGCGCGAACTGTGCGGAGTTCGGCGTGCCGATGTACGACGTCGGCGACCGCCGTCAGGGCATCGTGCACATCATCGGCCCGGAGCAGGGGCTGACGCAGCCCGGGATGACGCTCGTCTGCGGCGACAGCCACACGTCGACGCACGGCGCCTTCGGCGCTCTCGCCATCGGCATCGGCACGTCGGAGGTCGAGCACGTGCTCGCCACGCAGACGCTGCCGCAGGCGCGGCCGAAGACGATGTCCGTCGAGGTGAACGGCGTCCTCGCGGGGGGCGTTACGGCGAAGGACCTCGTGCTCGCGATCATCCGGACGATCGGCGTCGCGGGCGGCATCGGGCACATCATCGAATATCGCGGCGACACCGTCCGCGCGCTGTCGATGGAGGGCCGGATGACGGTGTGCAACATGTCGATCGAGGGTGGCGCGCGCGCGGGGCTCGTGGCGCCGGACGACACGACCTTCGCGTACGTCGAGGGACGGCCGCAGGCGCCGAAAGGCGCCGCCTGGGAGCGCGCCCTCGAAGCCTGGCGGGCGCTGCCTTCGGACGCCGATGCCGTGTTCGATGCGTCGGTCGCACTGCCGGCGGAGGAGATCGAGCCGTGCGTGACGTGGGGCACGACGCCGGCGCAGAGCGTGCCGGTGACCGGCCGTGTGCCGGATCCGGCGAGCTTCGCCGATGCCAACGCGCGCGAACTGGGCGAGCGGTCGCTGGCCTACATGGACCTGCGGCCGGGGACGGCGATCGAGGACATCGCGCTCGACCGCGTCTTCCTTGGCTCCTGCACGAACGGGCGCATCGAGGACCTGCGGGCGGCGGCGGGCGTCGTGCGCGGCCGGAAGGTCGCGCCGACGGTGCGGGCGATGGTCGTGCCGGGTTCCGGGCTGGTGAAGGCGCAGGCGGAACAGGAGGGGCTCGACCGCGTCTTCACGGACGCCGGCTTCGAGTGGCGCGACGCCGGCTGCTCGATGTGCCTGGGGATGAACCCGGACATCCTCCTGCCCGGCGAGCGCTGTGCATCGACGTCCAACCGCAACTTCGAGGGGCGCCAGGGGCCCGGCGGCCGCACGCACCTCGTCAGCCCGCAGATGGCGGCCGCGGCGGCGATCGCCGGGCACTTCGTCGATATCCGCCAGTGGAGGCAGGACTGATGGAACCGGTGAGGTGCATCCGCGGCCGGGTGTTGCCGCTGAATCGGGCCGATGTCGACACCGATCAGATCATCCCGGCGAAATACCTGAAGCGCATCGAGCGGACGGGCTTCGGCGAGTTCGCGTTCGATGCCTGGCGGCAGGACCCGAACTTCGTGCTGAACGACCATCGCTACGACGGCGCGCCGATCCTCGTCACCGGCCGCAACTTCGGCTGCGGCTCCTCGCGCGAGCACGCGCCGTGGGCGCTGCAGCAGATGGGCCTCCGGGCGATCGTCGCGCCTTCGTTCGCCGATATCTTCCGCAACAACTGCGCGAAGATCGGCCTGCTCACGGTGGCGCTGCCGCAGGAGGAGATCGACCGCATGCTGGCGCGCGCGGAAGACGCGCCGGGCTGGGAGGCGGAGGTCGACCTGGAATCGCAGAGCGTCGCCCTCGGCGACGGGCAGCCGCCGCGGCACTTCGACATCGACCCGTTTGTGAAGCACTGCCTGCTCGAGGGTCTCGATGACATCAGCCTGACGCTGCAGGCGGACGACGCGATCGGCGCGTTCGAACGGCAGCGGCCAGCGTGGCTGCCGAAGGCTGCCGGATAGCGAGCGGCCGTGGTGTGCGATCCCGTTCAGACGGCTTCGCGTTCGCGGCTTCCCCTCTCCCGTGTAGGGTGGAGTGCGCGGCTGGCATCTGTTAGGATCAACCGCCGTCGGGGTGTAGCTCAGCCAGGCTAGAGTGCACGGTTCGGGACCGTGAGGTCGGCAGTTCAAATCTGCCCACCCCGACCACCTCTTCCCGTCCTCCTGCCCCGGCGTGATCGAGGCTCTCGCCGATCGAGGATGGAGAGCGTCCAGCGGTGTCGGCTCCGTCCCCGTCGGCCGGGGGGCGGCCTCGATGACGGCGGCCGCTCGAACGGGCGGCGCGCCGCGAGCTGTGGGAGGAGCGCGGGCCTCGCTGGCTCTCAGGCCGCCGCGTCTGGGCGCGAAGCCACGTCTTCCCGCGCGCAAGCCGAGCCCGCTGGTCGTCCACATACGGCCCTGGGCGTCCACACGCGGAGCTGGCGATTCGATGAGCGAGGCTGACCCACCGTAGGGATGCGGCGCTCGCGCAGCAGGTCTCCGCTACCTCAGAGCGCGACCGCCAGCCGTCGGTAGAGCGCCTCGAGCTTCGTCATCTCGTGCTCGTTGAGGCCGCGCTCCTCGACCAGCCGGCGGTTCATGCCGGCCGCCCGCCGGCGCAAGGGCGCATCGGCGAGCGCGCGCGCGATCGCCTGCGCGAGGAGGTCCGGTCGATGAAGCGGCACGCGCAACCCGTTCACGCCGTCGTCCACCAGCTCGCGCTGCGTCGCCAGGTCGGAGACGATGGGAAGACAACCGACGGCCATCGCCTGCAGCAGCGCGACGGAAGTGCCGTCCGACGACGGCACGGAGATGAACACACTGGCTGCGTGCATGAGGTCGCGGAGCCGCGGGCGGTCGAGGAAGCCGGCGAATTCGACGCGCTCGCCGAGCGGCGCCGCCTGCGCCCGCAGCCGTGGCGTCAGCGAGCCGCCGTGAGCGACGACGAGCCGCGCCCGCCGAAACGACTCCGGCAGTGCCGCGAACGCCCGGATGATCTCGCCGATGTTGTACAGCGGCTCGTGCGCGCGTGTGCTCAGCACCACCGCCGGGCCTGCGTCGTCACCTGCCCGCATGTTCACGGACGCCTCTGCATCGTCGAGGAAGTAGCGGTCGGCGCCGAGCGTGATCACGTCGACCCGATCGCGGCGCGCCCCGAGCTCGAGCAGCCGCTCCGCCATGACATGGTTGTTCGACGTCACCGCTTCGGCCCGCCGCAACGTCCAGCGCGCGATCAGCTGTGAGATCGGGTCGCGCCGCGGCTCGACGAGCACGTCGGAGCCCCAGCACGTGACGACGTACGGATGCACGCCGAGCGTCGCTCCGTAGAACCCGTGCTCGACGAGGAAGTGCGCGTGCAGCACATCGGGCGCGATCTCGGCGACGACCTGCGCGAGGCCGGCGCGTCGATACCGCAGCGCCTGGACCAGACGCACGGCGCCGCGCGGCGCGCGGTCGCGCAGGCGTCGTCTTCCGGTGCCAGCGCTCGAATCACGGTCCCCGGCTGGCGCCAGGACGGCGCTTCCGCCGCCGGCGCCACCGTCGTCGCGCAACACGTGCAGCGTCGCTCCGGCCGGTGGCGTCGACGGTCGATAGAAACTGATCGCGTGCACGTCGAGCCCGCGCGCCGCTGACCCTTCCACCCACGAGCGCGTGTGGATGCTATCGAAGTCGCCGAGCACCGCGATCCGCGGTGGCCGTGCGTCGCCCGCGCCGTCCGGCGCCATCAGCCGCGCGCCCGCGGCGTCGGCGATGCCTCCGGCAGCGGCGTGCGCCCGGCGAGTCGCGAGAGCACGCCGCGCAGGGCATCGGTGTACAACCGCACGTCGGAGACGCGCGGCACGATCGCGCCGAGCACCGGCTGACCGGAGAGGCGTCGGTAGGCGTAGAGCGCGACGGCGAAGTGCGTCGCGTACGCCAGCGACGAGGCGGCTGCGGCGCCGTCGACGCCAAACGCCGGCACGAGCACGAACAGCGCGACGAGCGTGACGGCGAGCGACGCCACGGTGATCATCGTGTTCACGAGCGGCCGGCCGCGGCTGAAGATGTAGCTCGTCAGGATCTTCGATCCGGTCAGCGCGACGGTGCCGGGCAGCAGCCACCAGAGCGCCTGCACCGAATCGCGGAAGCCGCTGCCGAAGACCGGCGGGATCACCCACGCAGCCGCCGCCGCGAGCACCGCCGCGCCGGCCGCCGCCATCAGCATCGTGTTGCGGCAGGCGACGGGCGTGATCGCGCCGGCGTTCTCGGCGTCTGCAGACGTCAGCCTCGGCACGAGCACGATGGCGACGGCGTTCGCGAGCAGGAAGACGCCCTCGCTCATCGAGACGCCGACGGCGTAGATGCCGACGCCCGCGAGACCGACGAAGCCGCGCACGATGTACTGGTCGAGGCGGTAGTTCAGCAGCTGCAGCGCGTTCCCGGATTCCCCCTGCAGGCCGAAGCGCGCGAGCCGCCGGATCGTCCCCAGCCGCGGCCGCGCGATCTGCGCCAGGTCGATCTGCCGCAGGCCGATGCGGCTCAGCGCGAACGCCGCCGCGCAGACGTGGCCGATCGTCCAGAACACGATCACCTGCCCGGGCGTCGGGCTGCCGGCGGCCATCGCGGCGGCGACGAGCGCGAGCATCACCAGCGGGTGCAGCACCGTCGCCATGCCCATCTCGGCGAAGCGGCTCATGCCTTGAAGGATCAGCCGCAGCACCGCCGATTCGACGAGCGCCGGCACGGCGAAGAGGAAGAGCCAGACCGGCACGCCGCCGCCGATTGCGCCGCTGCCGGCGAGCGGCGCGACGACCGCGACGAGCACACCGGTGACGGCGATTGACCAGAGGACGCTCACCTGCGCCGCCGAGACGACGTCCCGCACCGCCAGCTCCCGGCGGTTGATGAAGTAGATGGCGGCGCTGCCCATGCCCAGCCCGAGCACGAGCTGCGCGAAGCCGGCCGAGAGCACGAAGATCGCGTAGACGCCTCGTCCGGACGGGCCGAGCGCCTGCGCGACCAGCGCTCCCTGCGCGAACGCCAGCGCGCCCTCGACGGCGTACGTCGCAAGGACGATGTTCACATGCCGAACGAACGATGGCGCCGGCGACGCGTGGGGCAACTCGTCCATCATCGCAGGCAATTGTATCGAGCCGGCCTTCCCGTTCGTGACGGCAGATGAAACGTGCCCGGGATGGACAGATCGGGAGGGATTCTTCGCTTCGCTTCAGAGTGACAAGCTCAACCCTCCAGCCCGGCCGTCGCGGCACCGGCCTCCGGCTCGCGTCACCATCGAGACGCACGACCGGCTGCTACACTCCCCCTATGTCCACGATCTACTGGTCGAATCTGCTCCACTTCTATCAGCCGCCGATCCAGCTCCCCGAAGTCCTCCGCAAGATCGTCGATGAGTCCTACCGGCCGCTGATCGCCGTCTTCGACGAGCATCCGCAGGCGCGGATCAGCGTCAACATCAACGGCGTGCTGACGGAGATGCTGCACGAGAGCGGCTACCAGGACGTGATCGATGGCCTGCGGCGGCTGGCAGAGCGCGGCCAGGTCGAATTCGTCGGCTCGGCGAAATACCACGCGATCCTGCCGCTGATCCCGGCCGACGAGCAGCGCCGGCAGATCCGCCGCAACCATCTCACCAACAAGCACTTCTTCGGCGACGCCTACCAGCCGCGCGGCTTCTTCCCGCCGGAGATGTGCTACGACCGCTCGTTCCTCGATGCCATGGTCGACCTCGGCCACGAGTGGCTGATCATGTCGGGCGTCGCGTGCCCCGTCGACTGGCCGCTGGACCGCATCTATGAGACGAAGTCGGGCGGCGGCCAGCTGGTCGGCGTCGTCTTCCGCGATGACGTCCTCAGCAACAAGATCGCCTTCCAGGACATCGACGGTCGCGGCTTCATCGAGCACCTGCGGTCCGCGCACGGCGACGACCGGGACATGTACATCGCCACGGCGATGGACGCCGAGACGTTCGGCCACCACATCGAGAACTGGGACCAGCTCTTCCTGGCGGAGGCGTACGAGGCCGTCTCGCCGCCCTACGAGTCGGTCGTGCAGGCGCGGTCGCTCGCCAGCAACACGCACGCGCTGCTGACGCTCACCGAAGAGGCGACGGCGGCCGACCGGGTTGTGAGCGTGACGGTGAGCGAGTTGTTCGAGCACTTCCCGCGCGGCGGCGTCATCGAGCCGCGGCCGGCGTCGTGGAGCACGACCCACGACGATCTGGCCGCCGGCGTGCCGTATCCGCTCTGGCAGGCGCCGGGCAACTACATCCACAAGCTGCAGTGGGAGCACGTCGATATCGCCCTGGCGCTCGTCGGGCTGGCGCAGCGCCACGCCGACGGCGCGGTGAGCGAGCGGCACGCGGAGATCGCGCGCGGGCTGATGGACCCGGCGCTGCACTCGTGCCAGTTCTGGTGGGCCAGCCGGCGGCCGCACTGGGACATCAACATGATCGCGCGCGGCCTGGGGCAGCAGGCCGACGTCGTGCTGAACGCGTTCCGGGCGATCAACCTCAGCAGCGCGCCGGAGGAGGTGAAGCGCGACGCCTACTACAAGGTCGTGGCCGCGCGCGATCTGCAAGCGAAGATCCGCGATCAGCTGTTCTGGGACTAGCCTCGCAGATGACGCCACGCCCTGCGCTCTCCCGACGCCCTCGCCGTGGCGAACGGTGCGGCGCTTGACGCGACGGAGGATGGCACGGCCACCACGTCACGCCCGCGGCAGCCCTAACCCCCGCGTGGCGATGATCCCCCGGTTGATCTCGCTCGTCCCGGCGGCCACGGTCAGCGCCGCGCTCGTCAGATACTGCGTCTCGAACTTGCCGGCGAGCGGCGCGTAGGGCGACGCCGGCGTCAGCTGGCCGCTGAGCGCCAAGAGCTGCATGCCGGCGCGCGCCAGCCGCTGCGCCAGCTCCGACCCGAACATCTTCGACACCGACGCCTCGTAGTTCGGCACGATGCCCTGGCTCTGCAGCCATGCCACCCGGTACGCCAGCATCCGTCCGACGTGATAGTCGATGACGAAGTCCGCCAGCCGGTGCCGCATCGCCGCGTACGCCTGGCGCACGGCGCCGGCCGCGATCTGCTCGCGCGCGCAGGCGATCAGCCGGTCGCACGCACGCTGGCCGCCGATGACGCGCTGGATGCCGGAGCGCTCGAAGTCCAGCGTCGTCGTCGCCACATACCAGCCGCGATTCTCCTCGCCGACGAGGCAGTCGCGCGGCACGCGGACGTCGTCGAAGAACACCTGGTTGAACGTGTGGCGGCCGACCATGTCGACGAGCGGCTGGATCGTGATCCTCGGCGACTTCATGTCGAGGAGGAAGAAGGAGATGCCGCGGTGCTTCGGCGCGTCGCCGTCCGTGCGCGCGAGCAGGATCATCCACTGGGCGTAGTGCGCCAGGCTCGTCCAGATCTTGCTGCCGTTGACGATGAAGCTGTCGCCGTCGGCGACGGCGCGCGTCTGCAGCGACGCCAGATCCGAGCCCGCGCCCGGCTCGCTGAAGCCCTGGCACCAGACGGCATCGCCGGCGACGATCGACGGCAGGAAGCGCTCCTTCTGCTCCGCCGTCCCGTGCAGCATGATCGTTGGGCCGACGCGGTCGACGCCGAGGTCGTTCGCCGGCGCCTCCCAGTCGGCCATCTCCTCGTTGAAGACGAGCTGCCGCATGTGGCTCGCGCCGGCGCCGCCCACCTCCTGCGGCCAGGCGAGCGTCAGCCAGCCGCGCTCGGCCAGCTTCTTGATGAAGCGCCGGTGCGCCTGCCAGCCCTCGACGCGGTCGACAGGATTGTCGCCGATCTCCCGCCGTATGAACGCCCGCACCTCGGCGCGGAACGCCTCGTCCTCGGGCGCGAATCGAAACTCCATCAGCCCTCCTCCTCCGTCGTCGCCGCGTCTGCGCGCAGCAGCCGCTCGCGCGACGTCACGACGCCGGCGTCGAACATCCGCGCGACCGTCGCCGCGTCGTACCCCAGCTCGCGCAGCACCTCCGCCGAGTGAGCGCCGAGCGTGGGCGGCGCGCTCCGGACGGCGGGCGGCGTGCCGCTCATCCGCAGCGGCGGCGCAGGCATACGCAGCGTCCCCAGCACCTCATGCTCGAGGTCGATCATGAGGCCGCTGGCGATGGCGTGTTCGTCCTCGAAGATCTCCTCCGGAAACTTCACCGCGCCGCAGGGGACATCGTGCGCGTCGAGCAGCGCCAGCCACGCCGCCGTCGTGCGGGCGCGGAACGCCGCCTCCATCGCCGCGGTCAGGCGATGGTGCGCCGCCCGCACATCCTCGGAGAACCAGTCGTATGTGGCGCCGTCGACGGTGGCATCGTCGACGCCGAGGGCGTCGCGCAGGCCGCGGCGCTGGCGGTTCTGCAGGCAGCCGATGGCGATCAGCGCGTCCTTTGTCTCGTACACGCGATAGTAGTTGTTGCGGCCGCGGCCGGGGATGTACTGGTGGCGCAGCTGCACCGCCGCCGCGTGGCCGCCCTCGCCGCCGCCGCCGCGGAGGTCGGCGAGGGCCGAGAGGAAGCCGTCGCGCACCGCCCGGTCGACCGCCTCGACGGACAGCAGCGGCCGGTACTGCGCCGCCAGCCCCGATGCGAAGAGGCTCGTGTCGATGCGCTGCCCGCGGCCGCTCGCCGTCCGGGCGTAGAGCGCGTTGACGATGGCGAAGGCCATGAACAGCGCCGCCGTCAGGTCGGCGACGGCCACCGTCGCGATGTAGCTCGGCACGCCGCGCTCGAGCTTGTTCTCATACAGGATCATGCCGGTCGCCGCCTGCGACAGGATGTCGAAGCCGGGGCGGCCGGCGTAGGGGCCGTCGTGCCCGAACGCGGTGTTCTCGCAGTAGACGAGGTGCGGGTTGACCGCGGCGAGCGCCTCATAGCCGAGTCCGAGGCTCGTGGCGACGCCGGGGCGATAGTTGAAGACAGCGACATCGGCGCCGCGACAGAGGCGGTGGGCGACCTCGCGTCCCTCCGCCTGCTCCATGTCCAGCGCGATGCTGCGCTTGCCGCGGTTGACGCCGAGATAGCCGCGGGCCTCGTACGGGGCGACGGGCGCGGTATGCCGCCAGGCGTCGCCCTGCGGGCGCTCCACCTTCGTCACGCCCGCGCCCATATCGGCGAGCAGCATCGTGCAGTACGGCCCGGCGATGTACTCCGTGAAGTCGACGACCGCGATGCCGTCGAGCGCGCCCGTCATGCACGCCTCCTCTGCGGATCGACGTGCCTGATCGTACGCGCTGCCTGCGCTTGGTCAAACCGGCGTGCGGGCCGACAGCCGCGCGTCAATGCCGTGGAGACGCGGCATGAAGCCCCCGGCCCCGCCCGAAGCTACGCCTGCGTCGGCGCCGCCAGCGCCGCTTGCTCCGCCAGCCAGCGCGCCCACTCCGCCTCCGGGTCGTCGACTCCCAGCTCGTTGGCCGCACGCCGACGGCTGTGGATGCCGCTGGCGACAAGCACCCGCTCGTCCTCGACGAGGCGGCTGCGGTCCGCCGGCAGCACCGTCCCCCAGACCACGCGCGAGCGATACGGCGCGTACCCGGCGCCCGCCTGGGCGGCGAGCGGCGCGTACCGGTCGAGCAGCCGCAGGATCATCTCGTTGCGCTTGCGGTACGCCGCCGACCGAATCAGCCGTTTGCGGGCCACCTTCTTCAGCAGCGGGTCCAGCTCAACGTTCAGCGCTACGCCCGAAAGGCCGGTAGGGTTATCGCCGAACGCCGTCCGCGGCGACTCGCCGAGGTCGTGCAGCGTGCGGTAGACCACGTCGACGTAGTCGGCGTGCAGCTTCACGCCGCCGCCCTGCAGCAGGTCGAGCAGGTACGCCTTCGCGCGCTCCGGAAGCTCCCAGACGGCGCCCGGCATGACGGCGATGTCCCGCGATTCCGTGACGTTCTCCAGCACGGCGATCGGGTTGCCGGACAGCTCGAGGATCATCGAGAGCTGCGAGAGCGCCCGGTTCAGCTCGCGCACCGGCTCCCGGATCGCCGGCAGATCGCTCGTCCCCCAGAACTTTTTCGGCTCGCGGATGTTCGGGTAGATGACGAAGGGGATGAAGCCGTACCCGTTGGCGCGCTCGTCGATTCGCGCGCCGTCCGCCCAGAGTTCGAAGCGATCCGCCGTCCACGACTCGACGATCTCGACGGCCGATGCTCGCCCCATTCCGTTCGCCAGCGGCGGCGCAGCGCCGGCGACCGGCAGCGCACGCGCGCGCCCGGCATCGCGGGGCGCGATGCCGTAGAGCATCTGCGCCGACTCGGCGTCGAGCGCGTAGCGGCTGCAGACGCGCCAGACGCGCGAGACGTCGTCTCCGGTCCACCACGCGAAGAGGCCCTGCACGTCCGGCGCCGTCACCCGCACCCGACGCTCCGTCTCGTCCCACGTCACCTTGTAGACGCCGTCGCCGAGGATCGCCGCATCGAGTTCCGTGTCGAAGTCCAGCTGGTCGAGCTGGTTCGCCTCCGCGACCTCGGCCAGCGCCCGCTCGCTCGCCCGCGCGCGGGTTGCCGCCTCGGGCGTCTCGTCGACGGCGTCGACGACCGAACTCTGGCCGGTCATCAGGTACGACGTCGTCTTGTCGACGATCGCCTTCGCGTAGTTGAAGACCAGCCGCCGGTCATTGCGGCGATTCGACGGCGGCCACTGATCACCATTGTAGAACGCGAGGTGATCGGCGTAACGGCGGAGCCGGTCGGCGTCCATCAGCGCGACCTGCTCTGGCATGCTCAGCGTCTTCGTCGTCATCGCTGCCGATCCCTCCCGCTCTGTCGATCACCGCTCGACTCCAACATCCAGCCAGACATCCACCTGCAATCGAACACCCAACATGCAAGCCAATTTCCAGGATCCAGCATCCAACATCGCGCCCATCCCACCCCACTCGCCGTCGACCCAGCCCCACCGCTCACGTCTCACCGCCCATCGCCCCAACACCGTCCACTGCCTCAGCGGCCAGCACCCGGAAGATCGACCGGCGCGAGAGGCCGTACGTCTGCGCCAGCATGTGCACCGGCGCGCGATAGCGGCGTCGCAGCAGGCGGATCTCGCGGTCGCGGGCCTCCGTCGCAAGCCGCAGCGCGCCGCCCGGCGCGTCGTACTTGCAGCGCGCGAGCGGGCACTGCAGGCAGCTCGCCGACAGCTCGCAGCCCGTATCGCGATACTCCGTGTGCTCCGGCAGCGCGTCCTCGCGCACCCGCGCCGGCGCGTCGCCGACGACGCACAGGCGGTCTGGGCGCCCGACGACACGCAGGCGGCGCGGCGCCCGCACGCGCGCGCGCGTCGCGTCCTCCTCACGTTGCCGGCTGATCTCATCTCTGCGAAGCGCGACCATCGTCCCTGTACTCCTCGCTGTCCACCCGCCCTCTCCGTCCTCGCCGCTGCCGCTCAGCGGCCGCTACGCTCAGCCGTCACCAGGCGACCAGCGAGCGCCGGCGCGCCTCGCGGGAAACACGAGGCGCGTGGCCCGCCGCGACGCGCCGCCGCACGTCCGCTGCCGCGGCGACGACGAGCGCCAGGCTCATCAGGTAGTCGTCGTGGCCCTCCGCCCGCTCGACGAAGAAGTTCATCGTGCGGTTGGCGCGATAGGCGCTCTTCGCCCGCTCGATCTCGCGCCAGAACGCCCGCTGCTCCGCCGAGCCGTCGCCGCGGTACATCTTCAGCCGGCCGCCGTTGACCGCCGCGAGCAGCCCGAACGCCAGCCGCGACTTGCGGTCGGCGCTGAACCTCACCGCCTCGACCCGCGCGCCGCCGAGCGCCTGAGCGAGCAGCCGCGCCGTCGTCTCGCCGATGCCTGTCGCGTCGATCGCCACGCGCGCCACGCGCCAGACGTCGCGTAGCAGGTCGATCAGCCGCGGCAGCAGCGTCTCGTGCGGCTCGCCGGTCCACGCGTAGTGCTCGACGATCTCGATGCGCGGATCCTGCAGCAGGGCGCCGCGCTCCGGCTGCACGACGCGCGCCAGTGTCAGCACCGTGCTGTCGCGGTCGCGCCGCGGCCTGCGCGGCGGAGCGTCGGCGGGCGATCCAGGTCGCGCCTCGCCTGCCATCTCATCGGCCGGGAAGCCGTCCGGATTCGCGCCGCGCCGCTGCTCCTGCCACGCCGCGGCGAGCTCCGAATGCTCATCGCCGCCCGCCAGGTCGAGGCCGGCGACGTACTGCTCGCCGGCTGCCGGCTGCGCCCGCCGCTCGTGTTCGCCGGCGAGCTGCGCCCGTTGCGCCGCATTCAGCAGGCGGCCGCCATCGGCGACGAGCTTGAGACAGTACTGCGTGAGGAAGACCGGATGCGTCTCGCCCAGCCGCCGCCGCTCCGACTCGACGAACCGCCCGTACGAGGGCAGGCAGTCGGCGACGCGCTGCCAGTCGTACTCGAAGTGACGCTGCACGCCGTCGCGCCGCTCCGATTCGAGGTGCGACTGTTTCGCGTGCTCGAGCAGCGTCGAGGCGTCCCACGGCGTGCCGTAGTACACCGTGACGGCGTCCGCCGCCGCCGCCATCGGCCGGAACTCGCGGTCGAACTTCGCCGGGTCGATGTCCTGCGCCTCGTCAGCTTCGAGCAGCAGGCCGGCGGTGTGCCCGACGACGTTCGCGTGCGGCTCGGCCGAGAGGAAGCGCACGCTGGCCGCCCCGAAGCGCACCGCGTCCGGGAAGCGCACCGCGTCCGGCTCGAGGCGCGCGCTCGCCCGCAGGCCGGCGTCGGAGATGCGCGCCCAAAGCCGGCGCCGGCTCACCTGCAGCTGCGGCCGCAGCGTCGGCGCACACTTGATCGCGACGTCGCCGGCGTGGCCAGAGAGCAGCAGCAGCAACTCGATCTGCGCCGAGAGTTCGTTCTTGCCGCCCTGCCGCGCCATCTGGATGCTGAAGGAGCCGCCCGCGGCGTCCCTCAGCGCCGACAGCACGGCACGCCCCGCCTCACGCTGGTATGCGCGCAGCGCCGGCACGCGTCCGGGCGCTCGTTCCTCCCGCACCTGTTCGCCCTCCCAGCCGCCGCCCTCCGAAGGCGGTCCGCTCCATCGCGTCATCGCCCGGTGTCTGCCGTCCTTCGCCCGTCGTCCGTTGTTCAACGGCCGGCCCGCCGCGATCCCCCGTTGCTGTTTGCTGTCGTCCCCCGCCCCGTTGCCGTTGCGGTCGTTCCCGTGCGCCCGATGTCCGCTCGGCGCGCCGCCTTCCCTCACCGCGCCGCCGCGTCTGCGGCCTCATCCCCCCGCGATCCGCAGGACCACCTGCGTGATCACCGCGCCGGCCACGACGAACATCAGCCCGCTGATCCGCGACCGCACCTCGGCGACGTCGCCCTCGAGCGCGGCCAGGCGCGCCGCGACGACGGCGCGAAACGCCGCCGCGTCCATCGTCGTCAGATCGCCGGCGGCGACGCCCGGCACACCGCTCGATCGGCCGGCGAGCCCGTGCAGCGCCGCCTCCAGCCGCCGCGATGCCGTCGTCACGTCCCGTCGCCCCGCCGCGACCGGCTGACTGCGTCGCCGTGCCATCGACCACCTCCCACGAACGCTCCGCCTCGACGCCTGACCACCCGCGTCTGTCGTCTGTCGTCTGTCGTCTGTTGTTCGTTGTCTGTTGTCGGTTTGCCCGGCTGCGCTCTCTCGTCTGCCGCGCGGTCCGCGCTCGCCCGCTCACACCTCCGCCGCGCGCTCCGGGAAGAACTGCCCGCCCACCTGCTGCAGGATCGAGGTGATGCTGTCGGCGAGCTCGGCCGAACGCGCCGGGCTCATGCGATAGCGCGCCGTCACCGCCTGCATGAGCAGGCGCACGCCCTTCAGGAGCACGTCGAAGTCCTGAGCGTCATCGCGCAGGCGCTCCCGCAGCTGTGCGCGCAGCAGGGCCACCTCCGCGTCGATGCCCTCGATCGCGTCGGCCTCCATCAGCGCGCCGGCGTCCGCCGTGATGCCCGCGTAGAACTCGAGCCCCTTCCTCCGCGCCGCCGCCTTCGCTTCCGGTCCGTCGCGCCTGCCCGGGCGTTCGCCGCTGCCGGTCATGACGGCGCCCCGTTGCGGCCGGTAGCGCGCGGTTCGGCGAGCAGCGCCAGCACGTCGTCCACGGTGCCGGGCGGCGCGGCGTCGAACGCGCGCAGCATCGCGATCGTCAGGTAGAGGGCGACCCGCTCGAGGTCGCCGCGGCGGATCGCGAGCGCCATTGCCGGCTGCCGTGCGCGTGTCATCGGGCGTCGCTCCGCAGGATCAGCAGCGACAGCAGCAACGTGCCCAGGAGCAGGAGCGCGCGCGACGCGAGCCACACCGGCGCCGAGAACACGGCCGCGTCCGGCAGGCCGAAGCGGTGCACCGAGTACAAGGTCTGGGCGAACACCGCCTGCGTCGCCGCGCCGGCGTTGATCAACAGCAGCGTCAGCGCCGCCGCCCGCCGCTCGCCCCGGCCGGCGGAGAGGCGATGGACGGCCAGCCAGGCGGCGTTGAAGCAGCCGGCGACGGCCGTCGCGCCATCGACGGCGAAGGCGATACCGGCAGCGGGATCCACGCGGAGCATGCCTTTCATCCTTCTGCCTGCCTGCTGTCGGTGGGCGGAAGCGCCGCCATCACGAGCGAGAGTGTCGCCGACAGAATAGAACATACGTTCGATTCTGCCAACCGGCGGTGTCACCGCGCGTCGCATCGGAGGCGGTGGCGGAGGTCGGACGTTGAAGCTCAGACGCCAGGGAGGCGGGGAGCCGCAGATGACGCAGGTGGGGACGAAATCGAGGTCTGAGTTCACGCCTCGAGGCGGGGAACGCAGATGGCGCAGACGGACGCAGATCAGGGGAGGATGGAAGTCGGATGTCGGCCGGTCGGAGGTCGCGGCGGCGGGGGGTCAGCAAATGGCGCAGACGGACGGAGGCGTTGGACGCGCGAATAGCTATCGTCCGGAGCGAAGCGACGGATCTCTCCGGCCCGCCAGGCAGCCCGCCGGCAGGGGACAGATGGCGCAGATGCCGAGTATGCGGTCAGGATCGATCGTCACGTGCGGCGACGGACGCTACCGGCGAGGCGCCGTCGACGGCACGTCCTCCCACATCCAACATCGCCCCGTTCCGGAGGACACCGCCGTCGATCAGCGGCCGCCGCACTACCGCCCGAGATCGACGACGAAGCACGCTCCCTGCCCCGGCGCTTCTTCGACCTCGACGCGCAGCTCGCTGAGGTTCGCCGCGCCCCGCGCCTGCAGATCACCGCGCAGTCGCCCGGCGAACCACTCCGCCAGGCGCTCCGCCGTCGTGTTGTCGATCGGCAGCGCCCGCACGTCGGACTTCGGGAAGACGAAGCCGCGTTCGCCGAACCGCACCTTCCAGTTGCTCATGCCCTCGTCGATCTCCAGCACCCGGCTGTCGCGCTGGAGCAGAAAGGCGTGGTCGAGCTCGTCGCAGATCGCCTTCCCCAGCGTCTTCAGCAGCGAGAAGTCCGCGACCCATGCATCCTCGGTCAGCGTGCCGGCCACTTCGATGCTGACGGCGTAGTTGTGGCCGTGCAGCGGCTCGCACTGGCCCGCGAAGGTGGCCATGTGCGCGGCGGCGAACTTCAGCTTGTTTCGCTCGACGCGGACGCGGTAGTGGGACATCGTGCGGCTCCTTCGACGGACGGCGGTCGTCGTGCTCGTCATGCTATCGAACCGCCTGCAGGGTACGAAGCGACGCTGGACGCTGGAAGCTCGAAGCTGGACCGTGCAAGCTGGAGCTCCTTCCGAGGAACCGCGCCGCGCCGATCCGCACTCCAACATCCAACCGTCGTCACGATCGCCGCCGCCGGGGCGCACGACGACCGCGCCAGAGCAGCCTAATCCTCGAACCGATAATCCCCCCATCCTCCCTGCGCCGCCGGCGCCGGCACGGTGGCCCCGCAGATGCAAGGGAAGTCGCCGATGCGCACCCACATCGGAAAGTTGCCCTCGTAATGGCGGCCGCAGGCGGCGCAGTCCGACTGATAGAGCTTGACGTGCGGCTCGTTGACCTTCTTCTTGGGCGGCATCGGTCAGGGGGGCGTCACGAAGACGTAGTACCGGTCGTCGCGCTGGATGACGAGCGGGCGCTTGCCGTCGGCGCGCAGGCCGCGGATCGCCTGGGGCATCGTCGCGCTGTGGCCGCGGATGATGAAGCTCTCCTTGAAGGCGTAGTCGCGGTCGGCCATCGTCACGTGCGTCGGCAGGAAGCCTTCGCCGGTAAGGTCCAGGTACGGCACCCAGTTGCCGTCGAGCTCCAGCGTCCCGAGCTCCCGCGCGTCCAGCTCCATCTCGTCCTCCCGTCGAGCGCGCCGCCCTCGCCGGCGCGGTGGGGGTATTCCAGCGCACCCGCCGGGATATGTCAACGCCGTCGCGGGCCCCGCGCATGACGACGCGACCGGCGTCAGCCGGCGTCGCGAGACGTGCGTTCGCCCGCCCATTCCGGTCCGGCGACGTGCTCCAGCCCGTGATACGCCACGTCCTCCGCCAGCTCGCCCACCCGGCGCCGCGCGCGCGGATGCACAACCTCCGGCGCCAGCTCGGCGAGCGGCACCAGCACGAAGTCGCGCTCGCACAGCATCGCGTGCGGCACGGTAAGCTCGTCGGTCTCGATGACCTCCTCGCCGTAGAGCAGGATGTCGATGTCGATCGGGCGAGCGGACCAGCGCGGCGCCGGACGCCGGCCGACCTCGTGCTCGATCGTCTTGACGAAGCGCAGCAACGCGTGCGGCGGCAGCTTCGTCGCGATCTCGCAGACGGCGTTCAGGTAGTCGGGGCCGGGCGGCGTCCCTTCCCGTACCACCGCCGGCGAGCGGTACAGCGACGAGACGCCCACGACGCGAGCGCGCGCCGTCAGCAGACGCACGGCCATCCGCAGGTTCGCCTCGCGGTCACCGAGATTGGCGCCGAGCGCGAGGAACACGCGCGACGACGCCGGGCCTGCTGACTGTTCGAAGGCCGCGTCCGCGTCGGTCATCGCGCGGCCTCATCACCGCCGCGCTCTGCGCCCGAGGGCGCATGCGCGCGCACGATCGCGTCCGTCACGCGCGCGACCTGCGCCATCGCGGCGACGTCGTGCACGCGGACGATGTCGGCGCCGTTGGCGATGGCGACGGCGACCGTCGCCGCCGTGCCGAAGACGCGGTCGCGGACATCGGCGCCGCCGAGCGCGTCGCCGACGCTCGACTTCCGCGACGTGCCGATCAGCACCGGCGCCTCCAGCACGGCGAGCGCGGGCAAACAGCGCAGCAGCGCCAGGTTCTGCTCCGGCGTCCAGCCGAAGCCGAACCCCGGGTCGATGATCACCTGCTCGCGCGCGATCCCCGCTTCGATGCAGATGCGCAGCGACGCGCGCAACCCGTCGAGCACCGCCGCCACGAGGCGCTCGTCTCCTTCGGCGACATGGCGGCCGCGCTGGTTGTGCATCGCCACCACCGGCACGCGCGCCTCGGCGGCGATGCGCGCAAGCGCCGGCGACTGGCGGAAGCCGGTGATGTCGTTGATCAGATGGGCGCCGGCTTCGAGCGCGGCGCGCGCCACCCCCGGCTTGTAGGTGTCGATGCTGATCGGCATCTCCGGCAGCGCCCGGCGGATGCCTTCGATCGCCGGCAGCACCCGTCGGAGCTCTTCGACCGGCGCGATCTCGTCGAAGCCGGCGTCGGTCCGGCGTGGGCCGGGGCGCGTCGACTGGCCGCCGACGTCGAGGATGTCCGCGCCCTCGTCGGCGAAGCGCCGCGCCTGCGCCACCGCCGCCCCGGCATCGACGAGGCCATCGCCCGAGAATGACTCTGGCGAGACGTTGATCACGCCCATAATGTATGTGCGCGCGCCCCAGGCGAACGCGCGCGGACCGATGCGCATCGCGGGCGAGGCCGGCCGGCTGCTCATCGCGCGGGCGCGCGAGCGGCGCCGAAGCGGCGCCGTGGCATCGCTGCGCAACGAGTGGAGCGGATCGGCGTCACGGCGCCATCCTAGCACGGCGCCCGATCAGGATGATCGCTCTCCAGGCGCGAGCCGCCGCGCCGACCTGCCCCCTCCCCGGCCCGTCCTCACTGCGGTGGGACGGCGCGGGTGATGATTGCGGGGCGGAGGGATGTGGGTGTCATGTGTAGATCGCCGTGATGACGGCGTCCGCCGGATTGGTTGGGTCGAACAGTAGCACGGCGACCTTGCGGCCGACCACCAGCTCGGCTGCGGGGATGCCGCGTGATACGGGGACGTTGCGGAGCCAGAGGGTGAGGGAGCCGGTGAGCTGGACGGTGGCGGTCCAGGTGCCGCTGTCCCAGGCCTTGAGGATGCCGGCGTGTGGTTCAGTCTGTTGGGTGGTCATGGTTGTCTCATCGTCCGTGTCTGTTGTGTGGCCATAGGGGCGCGCAATGCGCTTGTGTGTTCTGTTGTCATACGGCGCCGAGGGTGAGTTGTTGTTCATAGGTGCCGCTGGCCTGGTCGTAGCGCCAGCGGATCTGCTGGACGCGGCGGAGAATCGGCGCCGGCTGGACGAGGGGGTCGCTGATGTCGATCACGTCGAGCGGCTGGAGGCCGCACGACGGGGGCGCGACGAGGCGGCCGCCGGGCTGGTCGAGCTGCGACTGGCGGAGGTGCGCCGCGGCCGTGGCGGCGGCCTGGGCGCCGGTGGTGCTGGTGAGGTCGCGGATCAGCTCGCGGGTGCCGATGTAGGCCTGGGCGTTCGTGAAGTCGATCGCCTCGCCGTAGGCGCCCTGGCCGACGGCGGCGGTCTGTGAGGCGGGTGTGACCACCTGGGCGATCTCGGCCTCGTAGATGGGGTGGTCGATGCCGAAGGTGTAGGCGCTGGGCTGTGTGGCGAGTGGTTCGGTGATGCGGGCGCTGCTGCCGCTGTCCATGGTGACGCGGTCGCTGAGGAAGTTGAGCGCGCGGTGGAGGGCGGTGAGGGCGGATGTCTCGGGGGCGATCTGGAAGGCGGGGGTGATCGTCGCCGTGCGGGCGCTGGCGCCGCTCGTCGAGAGGGCGAGGCCGGCGCGGGCGAAGAGGCGGGTGAGGATCGTCTGGTAGGTGTTGGCGCCGGCGGCGTGGAAGATGGCGGTGCGCTGGCGGTCGCGGGCGAGCTGGGCCCAGCCGCCGGTGAGCTCGAGGCGGAGGACGGAGACGCCGCCGGTGCGGCGGTAGCCGATGCGGGCGATCTGGAGGTCGGCCATGGTGGAGGTGACGCCGGCGCCGTTGACGAGGTAGCCCCAGCTGACCTTGACGAGGTTGCCGAGCTGGATCGGCGCTGGTGGGCCGGCGAGTGCGCCGTCGCTGTTGTCGATGTCGATGGCGCCGTGGATGGCGCCGGATGTGGGGCCGCCGGCGGCCTCCGTGATGTCGGCCTGGATGACGCGGCCGGTGAGCTGCTGGCTGAGCAGCTGGCGGGGCGCCGAGAGGACGAGGTCGGGTGCGGACTCGTAGGCGTAGTTGGCGCCGGCGGCGAGGGCGAGGCCTTCGCTGCCGCTGTAGTTGACGGGGGCGGGTGTGCGCCAGGCGAAGGGGCCGGCGGGCCAGAAGAGGCTGGTGATCAGGGCGGAGCGCCAGGTGCGGGTGGCGCCGCCGGTGAAGGCGTCGGCCTCGACGAAGCGCATGTGGTACTGGTCGGTGTAGGCGAGGGAGGGGGCGCGGTAGGTGACCTGGGCGTCCTGCTCGGCCTGCTGCTGGACGACGAGTGGCGCCCAGGTGCCGGCGGTCTGGTCGACGCCGTCGCCGAAGGTGGTGGTCCAGACGGTGGGGCGGAGAGTGGTGGCCTCGATGCCGGTGAGGACGACGTTCCAGTCGAAGACGAAGGCGGTGGCGACGCCGCTCAGGGAGTTGGTGGGGGTGGGGTGCTGGACGGCGCCGCCGAACGCGCCTGTGCCGCTGCGCTGGGACGCAGAGAGGCGGCCGGACTCGACCCACGTTACTACGGCGGTGCCGGTGTTGTCCTTGTAGGCGACGGCGAGGTCGGCGACAGCGGTTGACGCTGTGGCGATGCTGGTTTCTGTGCCGAATGTCTGGCCGCTGTCGGTGCTCTCGATGAAGCGGATGTTGGTGTCGCCGCTGAGGGTGTAGACGATGATCGCGCGGGCGCCGGCGGCGCTGCAGGCGATGGTGATCAGGCCGGAGAGTGAGGCGACGGCGAGGTCGCGTGAGCCGGCGGTGGCGGCGATCGTGGTCTTCTGCTCGAGAGGGGCGGCGATCGTGTACTCGCGGACCGCGCGGGTGATGTGGCGGTCGAGGGTGGCGTCGATCCAGCGGTAGGCGCTGGCGTCCTCGTCGTGGAGGTCCTTGCGGACGTTGGCGCGGATCTCGGCGATGTTGGCGGCCATGGTGGTCTCCTTGCTAGCGGCGGCCGGGGCGGTGGGGCCTGGCGGGCGGCGCCGGTGCGCCGGCGCCCTGTGGGCGGCCGGGCGTGGCGATGCGGCCTGATGGTAGCGTTGCCGGATCGCGTTGGTCGATGGTGGCGGCGCTGCCGTAGGTGAGCAGGAGGCGTGGCCGCAGGGTGTCGGTGGCGAGCTGGTAGGAGGCGAAGAGGGCGCTGCTGGCGGGGTTCTCGTTGAGGGCGGCGAGGCGGAGGTGGACGCGGTTCTGGCGGTTCTGGTAGGCGTCCTGGACGAAGGGCA
>JADMII010000026.1 GCA_015478665.1 Dehalococcoidia bacterium | reverse complement strand
CGGCTTCGCACGCCCCATCCGGCCTCCGAACGCCGTTTCTTCAACACCCTGCTAGACGGCGACGTCGCGCGCGGGCGCCGGGCGTGGATCGCGCGCTGGCGGCGGCGCCGCCCGGCTGACTCGCGCGGAATGAGCGGTCGCGGCTGCGGTGCATACGCTTCGGCCGCGGCTTCCGCACGAAGCGCCGTCGCATGCCGACGTGCGCCACAAAGCTCTGCCGGGGAACGAGGGCACGTGGCGGTGACGGGACGGGCGCGCCGCTTCGTCCCTCCGTCCTGGGAGCGCCGAACGGCCGGCGACGGCGTTTGCTGTTTTGGGAACCGTGCGTCCCGGTCACGTGACGTGAGCCAGCATCATCCTTCAGGCACGCGTGGCGTCCGCGTGCACGCCCGCCCCTTGGTACGATGACACAGTTGGAACGGCGCGAGATCATTCGCACGGAAGGGCTCTGGAAACGCTACGGCAAGCTGACGGCCGTGGCGGACATGAATCTGCGCGTCTACTCGAACGAGGTCTTCAGCTTCCTCGGTCCGAACGGCAGCGGCAAGAGCACGACGGTCGGCATGATGCTGGGGCTCGTGCGACCGACGAAGGGACGCGCGCTCGTCTACGGGCACGACATGGCGACGCACCCGTGGCCGGTGCTGAAGCAGGTCGGCGCCGTCATCGAGTCACCCGCCTTCTACCCGTACCTCTCCGGCTACGACAACCTGCGCGCGATCTCGATCGCCCTCGGCGACATCCCGCACGCGCGCCTCGCCCAGATGCTCGAGCTGGTCGGGCTGCGCGAGCGGGGCGGCGACGCCTACAAGACCTACTCGCTCGGCATGAAGCAGCGGCTCGGCATCGCCTCGACGCTCCTGCGCGACCCCGATCTGATCATCCTCGACGAGCCGACGAATGGGCTGGACCCGGCCGGCACGCGCGAGGTGCGGGAGCTGATCCCGCGGCTGGCGCGCGAGGGGCATTCCGTCTTCCTCTGCAGCCACCTTCTCCACGAAGTGCAGGCCGTCAGCGACCGCGTGGCGATCGTCAAGACCGGGCGCGTCGTCGCCGAGGGCACGGTCGATGAGCTCCTCGGGCGGGGGCAGTTCCTGCGCCTCCGCGCCGAAGACAACGACGCGCTCGCCCGCGCGCTGGGCGCCGTCGACTGGGTCAGCCGGGTCGAGCGGCTCGATGGCTGGGTGCGGGCGTCGGCGCCGGTGGCGCGGGCGGCGGAGCTCAACCAGGCGCTCGCCGGCCAGGGCGTCTTCGTCTCCGAGCTGAGCCCGTGGGAGATCGAGCTCGAGAGCGTCTTCCTCGACCTCACGGAGTCGGAGGCGGGCCGGTGATGCGCCTGCTCGCCGTCGAGTACTTCAAGCTGCGCAAGCGGATGATGACGTGGGTCGTCGGGCTGCTGCTGGTCGCGCTGGTGATCCTGCTCTACTCGGTGCTGTGGAGCATCAGCGGACGCGTGACGAGCTTCGGCGAGCGCAACCAGTTCAGCGCCGAGGACCTCCGCCGCAGTCTCTTCCTGCAGGGCTCCGTGCCGTTCGCGCTCGAGATCGCCGGGTCGTTCGGGACGATCCTGGCGATCATCCTCGCCGCCGGAGCGGTCGGCAGCGAGTACACGTGGGGCACGATCCGGCTGATGGCGACGGCGTCGAACGGCCGCATCCGCCTGATCGTCGCCAAGCTCATCGTCGTCTTCGCGCTGACCATCGTCGGCGTCCTTCTCGCCGTCGCCGTCGCCATCGCCTACAGCGCGATCATCACCTACGTGGATGGCGGCTCGAACTACAGCTTCGTGAACGCGGCCTTCATCCGCGACCAGTGGGCGTCGTTCGGCCGGACGATCTTCGTCATGGCGCCGTACGTGACGCTCGGCTTCGCGGCAGCAGTCATCGGCCGTTCGACGCTCGCCGGCTCGGCGGCGGGCATCGGCGTGGCCTTCATCGAGCCGCTGGTCTCGAACCTGATGCGGGCGGGCGGCAGTCCGTGGAAGGATGTGCCGAACTACCTCATCGCGTCGAACACGCAGGTGCTGATCACGCAGAACCGGGTGCCGCCGGCGCTGCCGACGTTCGGCCCGGACGCCCACGACCTGGCAGAACAGAACGTGAACAGCGTCGAGCAGGCGTCGCTCGTGCTGGCGATCTACATCATCGTCTTCATCGCGCTTGCCTTCATCGCTTACCGCCGGCGCGACATCACGGCGGGTGCGTAGGCGAGCGGGCGCCCGCGGGCAGTGCCGTCGACGCGCGCAGGCCGGCAGGGCCGCTCCCCCGCGCGCCGTCTGGTCGGCTCGGGCGGCGCCTCTCCATCGCAGATTCAGCATGCGTTCGATACAGCGCGCATCCCTTCACGCATTGACATCGCGCGGGCGCGTGCCGCAAGCTTGGGCTGACCGTACCGGCATGCGCCCCGCCGATGCGCGGGGGCGGCAGCGAGCGCAGGAGTAGCCGATGCCACGAGCGATCTGGAAGGGTGCCGTCAGCTTCGGGCTGGTCTCGATCCCGGTGAAGCTCTACACCGCCACCGAGGACAAGGACATCGCCTTCCACATGCTGCACAAGAAGGACCACGCGCGCATCAAGCAGCAGCGCTACTGCCCCGAGGACGACGCCGTCGTCGAGTGGAACGACGTCGTGCGGGGCTATGAGATCGCGCCCGACCAGTACGTCGTGATGGAGCCGTCGGACTTCGACAAGGTGCCGGTGGACACGACGCACACGATCGAGATCACGGACTTCGTGCCGCTCGCGCAGATCGACCCGATCTACTACCAGAAGACGTACTACCTGGAGCCGGAAAAGACGGGCGGCAAGCCGTTCACGCTGCTCCGCGAGGTGCTGAAGGATTCGAAGCTCATCGCGCTGGCGAAGGTCACGCTGCGCCAGAAGGAGCAGCTCTGCACCCTGCGCCTGTACGAGAACACGATCGCGCTCGAGACGATGTTCTACGCCGACGAGATCCGCGGCATCGAGGGCCTCGACATCCCGGAGGCGGGCAAGCTCTCGGACAAGGAGCTGACGATGGCAAAGTCGCTCGTCGACATGCTGACGGGCGAGTTCGAGCCGGGGAAGTACACCGACAACTACCGCGAGGCGCTGCTCGAACTGATCGAGCGGAAGGCGGAAGGCGAGGAGATCAAGCGCCCGGCGCCGGCCGCGGGCAAGGTCACCGACCTGATGGAGGCGCTGCGCAAGAGCGTCGAGAGCGCGCGGCGCGAGCGCGGCCGCGGCGAGCCGGAGGAAGCCGAAGAGGAAGAGCGCGAAGCCAGGCCCGCACGCCGCCGCCGCGCCGGATGACGATCAGCGGCCGCGACGACGCTGGACGGACGAAGATCGCGCCGATCGCCGGCCGCATGCCGGCGTCTCTGGCGCCGATGCTCGCGGCGGCGGCGGCGCAGCCGTTCGATTCCGCCGATCACATCTTCGAGCTGATGTGGGGCGGCGTGCGCGCGCAGGCCCGCGTCGCCGGCGGCGCTCTGCTGCTCCTCGGGCGCAACGGCCGCGACCTGCTGCCGGCGTTCCCGGAGCTGGCACGCATCCCGGCGCTGCTGCACGCGCAGGAGGCGCTGCTCGACGGCGAGATCGTCGCGCTCGACAGCGAGGGCCAGCCTTCGTTCGACTTGCTGCGGCCGCGGCTGCACGGGCTGCTGGAGCCGACCGCCGGCGAGCTGCCGCCGGGCCTGAAGCGCCGGCCAGCCGGGCAGGTCGTCTACCAGGCCTTCGACCTGCTCTGGCTCGACGGGCGCCCGCTCGTCGACCGGCCACTCTGGCAGCGCAAGAATCGGCTGCACGAAAGCATCGCGCCGGGCGCGGAGTTCACCGCCGTCGACTTCGTCAACGACGAGGGCATCGCCTTCTTCGACGCCGTCGTCCAGCGCAAGCTCGACGGGATCATCGCCAAGGAGAAGGCCGGCACGTACGCGGCGGGCACGCGGTCGAAGAGCTGGACGGAGGTGCGGGCGCTGGAGAGCGGCGACTTCGCCATCGGCGGCTACACGTTCGGCGCCGGCCGCCGCAAGGGTGAGCCGTTCAGCCAGCTGCTGCTCGGCGCCTACGAGCAGGGCCGCTTCGAGTACGTCGGCGCGGTCAGCGGCGGCCTGAGCGACGCCGAGGCGCGCGCGCTCATCGCCCGCCTGGAGCCCTTGGTCGCCGAGCGGCCGGCCTTCAGCGACCCGCCGCGCATCCCGCGCCTGACCTACTGGACGCGGCCGCAGCTGGTCTGCCACGTGCGCTTCAGCGAGTGGACGCGCGAGGGCTACCTGCGCTTCCCGATCTTCCACGCGCTGCGGCCGGATCTGCGTCCGGAGGAGTGCGTGCTCGCGTAGGGAGAGGGCTCGGCCGCCGAGTTCGCGCCGGAGAGCCAGCGGCGTCCACCCGGCGTACGGGCGACCCGGCTCGATGCCTGCGTCACGCCGCCTGAGGCGTCAGCTGGCGCCGGTACTGTCGTGGATGATCGGGGCGCCGGAGTCGCGCATCTTCTTCGCTTCCTTCGCCTGCGCCTGCGCTTTGTCCCGGGCGATCGCCACCTCGCCCTTCGACGGGCGCCGCTTCGGCTCGCGCTTCACCAACTCCGGGTGCTCGTTGGGGCGGAAGCTCCCACGCAGCGGCTGCTTCACCTCCTGCTCGAGGTGCCAGTAGGTGCCGCGGTCCGGGATCGCGCGGGGGTAGCCCTCGCGCATGGTGAAGGCGGCGAAGGACGTCGGCGGGATGCGGCCGGCCTGGCGCCTGCAGACGGGGCAGGGCGCCGGCTCCGACGCCTTGGTGATCGGCCGCATCGTCTCGAAGACGCCGTCGCAGTGCTTGCAGAAGAACTCGTACAGCGGCATCAGCTCACCTCTCCGGCTTCAGGCTAGAGGCGCGCATGCGTGAGATCAAGGAGGGGGCAGCCGCCCTAGTCGAGGTAATCCTTGAGCTTCTTGCTGCGCGAGGGGTGGCGCAGCTTGCGGAGGGCCTTCGCCTCGATCTGGCGGATGCGCTCGCGCGTGACGGCGAACTCGCGGCCGACCTCCTCGAGCGTGCGGCTGCGGCCGTCTTCGAGCCCGAAGCGCAACTCGAGCACCTTGCGCTCGCGCGACGTCAGGCTGTTGAGCACGTCCATCACCTGCTCCTTCAGGAGCTGATGGGACGCCGCATCGGCCGGCGCCAGCGCGCTCTCGTCCTCGAGGAAGTCGCCGAGGTGGCTCTCGTCCTCTTCGCCGATCGGCGTCTCGAGTGAGACCGGATCCTGCGAGACCTTGATGATCTCGCGCACCTTCTCCGGCGTGTACGGCGCCCCCTGGCGGGGCGCGTCGAGGGCGGTCATGCCGCGCGCGATCTCGTCGCTGGTCGGCTCGCGGCCGTACTCCTGCACCAGCTTGCGAGAGACGCGCACCAGCTTGTTAATCGTCTCCACCATGTGCACGGGGATGCGGATCGTCCGCGCCTGGTCCGCGATGGCGCGCGTGATCGCCTGCCGGATCCACCACGTGGCGTAGGTGCTGAACTTGAAGCCGCGCCGGTAGTCGAACTTCTCGACGGCGCGGATGAGGCCGATGTTTCCTTCCTGGATGAGGTCGAGCAGCGACATGCCGCGGCCGATGTACTTCTTGGCGACGCTGACGACGAGCCGCAGGTTCGCTTCGGTGAGGCGCTTCTCGGCGCGGAAGCCTTCGCGCTTGAGATCGCTGAAGTAGTCGCGCAGGAGATCTTCCTCGCGGCAGCGCCGCGTGACGCGCTCCCACGGCACGGGCATCAGGTCCTTCTCGCTGCCGAACTCGCCCGCGATCGCCTGCACGTGCGCCGGCTTGAGGATGTGCGTGATGATCGAGAGCTGGACGATGGCCTGCTCGGCGTCCTCCTGCCGGCTGTGCAGGTGCTCGGCCAGGCGCCCGGCCAGGTCGAAGTCCATGTCGGCATCGACGGTGGCGCGCCATTGCTCGCTCTCGATTAGGTCGCAGACGCCGCGCGTCTTGATGCCCCCGTCCTTGCAGATGAAGCGCACGGCCCTGTGGGAGGCGTGGAACTGGTCGACGAGGGAGAGGAGGATCTCCTGTCCCGTGGGCAGGCGGTTGGTCTCGCCCAGCCAGCGCTTCTCGATCGCCTCGATGTGCTTGGCTTCCTCCATGTAGCGGGCGAGCCGCTTCTCGTCGGCGCCGGAGAGCAGCACGACTTTGCCGATCTCGCGCAGGTACATGCGGACCGGGTCGTCGACGCCCTCCTGCTCCTCGAGCGCGGCCGGCTTTTCGGGCTCGCCGTCTTCGCTTTCGGCCTTGCCGGCGGCGTCGCCGATCCAGGCATCGATCTCGGTGGCGCCGTTCGTGCCGGCGTGGGCTGCGTCGAGGACGGCGACGGTATCGGCAAGGCGTGAGAAGACTTCGGCGATGCGGTCTTCGGAGGCCTCGGTCAGCAAGTCCGCCTGATCGACCGGCGCGTCGCCGTTCAGCGTCGCGGTGGACTGATCCCGTAGCTTACTGCTCATTCACCACCTCACCGGGCGGGGGGCTCGGTTCGTTGTTGTTGTTCCAGCAGCCGTTGATGGACCTTCAGTCCGGCTTCCATGTCCTCGACGAAGGCCGTGGCGGGATCAGCCTCATCGTCTGCCCTGCGCGGGGCCCGTTGCGCGGGATCATACGCGCCCGCGCCCCCGGATCGCCAGCGTGCCAGCGCACGGACGGCGATTGCGTCGCCGTCGTCGGCGGCCAGATCGGCGACGACCGCGACGCTGGCGCGCTTCGCGCGGCGAAGGCGCTGCTGCTCGATGCGCTCTACTGTAGAACGCAGCGCCTTCACGAATGCATCGTCGTCAAACGAGGGAAGGTCGAGATTTACGACGCGCTCGAATTGCGGACGGAGATCCGGCGCGAGCGATACCTCGAACGGCTCCCCTTCGTTCGACCATTCGACCCACGCATCGAACAGTCCGCGGTTCTCGCTCTGCCCGAACAGTTCCGGCGTAATGTCCAGACCGTCGGCGCGCAGCTCAGGATAGCGGAAAAGCAAGGCCAGACAAAACTCTTCCCTGGCATCGCGCACCGGCGGGTGCGCCGCCTGCGGCGTGTCAAGCTGGCTCGCCTGCTCGTCGCCCGCCACCGGCCGCGCGCCTCGCCGCGGCGCCGGCATGCGCCGCATGCCGATGCGCAGCGTCGCCTCATCGACCTGCGCGATGCGCGCCAGCCGCTGCACGTAGTGCGACTGCACGACGCCGTCGCTCACCGCAGCGATCATCGGCAGCAGCTCCGCCACCATCGCCGAGCGGTCGCGCGGCGCCGCGAGGTCGTGGCGCTGGGCCGTCGCGTCGAACAGGTGGTCGAGGACCGGCTTCGCCTCGGCGATCAGCGCGCGCCAGAGCTCCGGGTCCGCGCGGATCGTCTCGTCCGGGTCGCGCCCTTCCGGCATCGTCAGCACACGGATGTCGGCGGCGAGCGTCTCCTGATGGCGGATGACGCCGCGCCAGTTCACGTGCGGCGTGCTCTCGCGGTCGACGGCGTCGGCGACGACCTGCACGCCGCGCAGCGTCGCCTCGCCGCCCGCCGCATCGGCATCGAGCGCGAGCGTCAGGCTGCGCGTGTAGCGCTTGAGGAGCGCGACCTGGCGCTCGGTCAGCGCCGTACCCATCGAGGCGACGACGTTCGTGAAACCGTGCTCGTGCGCGGCGATCACGTCCATGTAGCCTTCGACGATCACGGCGCCGTCGGCGCGGATGGCATCCTTCGCGCGGTCCAGCCCGTACAGCAGCGAACCCTTGTCGAAGATCGGCGACTGCGACGTGTTCACGTACTTCGCGTGCACGTCGCCGGCGCCGAGCGCGTCGCCGGGCAGGATGCGCCCGCCGAAGCCGCGGATCCGCCCGCGGTCGTCGCGGATCGGGAAGATCAGCCGGTGCCGGAAGCGGTCATAGGCGCCGCGGTCGCCCTCGACGGCGAGGCCGGCGTTGCGGACGTCCCTGGCGTCGAAGCCGCGGCCGGCGAGATGCCGCAGCAGCGCATCCCAGCTGTTGGGGGCGTAGCCGAGCTGGAACCGCTCGATCGAGCTCTCGGCGAGCCGGCGCTCGGCGACGTAGGCGCGGGCGGCGGGCGCCGCATCCGGCGACAGCAGCGTGCTCTGGAAGAACGCGGCGGCGGCTTCGTTGATCTCGTAGAGGCGGGCGCGCCGGGCGTCCTCGCGCGGGTCGCGCCGAGCGTCCATCGCGACGCCGGCCTGCTCCGCGAGCAGGCGCAGCGCCTCCTTGAACTCGACGCCGTCCTTGCGCATGACGAACCGAAAGATGTCGCCGCCCGTGCCGCAGGCGCCGAAGCAGTGCCATGTCTGGCGCGACGGGTCGACGTGGAACGACGGCGTCCGCTCGCTGTGGAACGGACAGAGCGCCATGAAGTTGCGTCCGGCCTTGCGCAGCGTCACGTACTGCGACACCAAGTCGACGATGTCGATGCGCTGCTTGACGTCTTCGATCGTGCCCATCGACGTCCTGTCGCTGCTACCCACGCTCCCGGAGCGGGATGATCACGCGCCGCGTCGCCGGCACTTCGGCCGCCAGCCGCGCGACGGCCTCCGCGTGCTCCCCTTCGTGCGCGATGATCTTCGTCGCCATCTCCCATACGCTCAGCCGGCCGCGATGCTCGTGCACGACGACGCGTGCGAGCATGCGCTCGTCGCAGCTCGCGAGCAGCTCGTCGAGCGCGCGGCGCGTCGCCTGCAGGCCGTGGATGATCTGCGGCACGGCGAGCTGCTGCGCGCTCGCCGGTTCGTCGTCATTCGTCGTCCCCATGCTCGGCACCTGAGGTTCGTCTTCACGCAGCGCACGCAGCGCGCGCTCGCCGTACAGCCGCTCGAGGCGCAGCAGGTGCGCGAGGTGCGTGGCGATCGACCAGTCGCTGCCGACGGCGACCTGGCGGAACTGCTCTTCGTTCAGCCCGCGCAACGGCGCGAACAGTCGCGCTCGGCTGGACTGAAGATCGGATCGGAGTTCCGCGACGGGCATCTTGTGGCGTCCTGGCACCGGCGCTGAGCGGATGGCGATGACGGCGGATGGATCGCGCCATTGTAGCGCCCGCAGCCGAGCCGTGCGGGATGCCACGCCCGTCGGCGGCGAGGCGGGGAGCGGCGGCATCCCGGCTGCATCAGCCTGGCTTCGGCGAATCGTTGAGGAAGCGCGGCGCCGGACGGCGCGTTAGCGCGCTGGCGCCGACGGCGGCGGCGCGAGCGGCGCCGTCGGTGTGGCAAGCGGCCCCGTCGACACGGCGATCAGCATCCGGTTGTTCGTATTGTCGGTCTCGTCGATGGCGCCGTTCGGGTCGACGACGATGAGCAGCGTCTGCTCGCCGGCGATCGCCACACCGGTGGGCACATCGAGGCTCTGGCCAGGCGCGATGGTCACGCCGGGGACGGTGATGCCGCCGATCAGCCTGCTCTCGTCCTGCGTGAAGACGGCAACCACGAGGTTGCCCTGCATCGGCCCCTTGCCCTGGTTGACGACCGTGACGACGAGCTTGCCGCCGACGATCGTCGGCGTGTTGTTGACGACGAGGTCGGGAAGCGGCGACGCCGTCGGTGTGCCCTGCGTCGGCGAGGGCTCCGGCGTGATCTCCGATGGCCGCGGCGTGCGCGTCGGCGGCTCCGTCGGCACCTCGATGGGCACCGGCGGCTCGGCGGTGGCGACGACGAGCGCGGCGGCGTCGCCCGTGACGTCGAGCATGCTGGCATCGATCCAGCCGTGCAACTCGGACTCCTGCGGAAAGATCACCCGGTACCACTTGGAGTCCGTCGTGCGCCCGTCGATCACCACGTCGGCGTCCTGGGGGATCGTGCCCAGCACGGGCGTCGTGTTGCCGGGGGCGGAGCGCACCGCCGTCACCTGATTCGCCGTCCCATGCACGCCGACCGCCTCCGCCGTCTTCGACGTCGGTCCGACCGTCGCCGTGCTCTGGTCGATCACGACGCGCGGCGTCTGGGCGTTGCCGCCGCGGGCGCTGTCGATGAGCACGAGGGCGGCGGCGATGACGCCAAGCAGCACGACGACGGCCAGCCCGGCGAGCAGGATCGGATTCTTCACGACAGCCGACCGCGTTTCAGGCGACAGCGGGAACTTCATGCCGAGACCGTCGGGGCCACACCTCTCTCCTCCAACGCCGCGCATTGTATCAGGCCGAAGCGACGCTCCGCCGAAGCCAGTCCTTCGTTCCCTCTCGAACGCGAGGAGCCGCAGATGCTGCCGGCGCAGTTGTCCACGGGCACGCATCGTCGCTCGCCACGCGCGCGTCCCGGGCGCCTGCCGGAAGGGTCGCGGCCGCGACGGAGGCCGCGCGCCGGCACATCTGCTCGCCCGAGCGGCGACGGCGATCCACAATGCGGCGTCCGCCCGGGAGCAGGCATGCACGCGGAGGGCGCAATGAAGATCGGCGTCAAGATCGGCCCGGCGCTCGGCCCCGAGGTCGGACGCGCGGCGATCGAGGCCGAGCGCATCGGCTTCGACTCCGTCTGGCTCAGCGAGCGCGTCGTCACGCCGCTCGACAGGCCACATCCCTACGAGCCGATGGTCGACCCGTGGATCGCCCTCGCCTACGTCGCCGCCGTCACTGCGCGCGTCCGGCTCGGTACCAGCGTCAGCCAGATCGCGCTGCGGTCGCCAGTGTTGATGGCGCGCGAGTGCATCACGCTCGACCGCCTCTCGGAGGGGCGGCTGATCGTCGGCGCAGGCGCCGGCTGGGTGATCGAGGAGTTCCAAGCGGCGGGCGTCGGCTTCGAGGATCGCGGCGGCCGCCTTAACGAGGTGATCCGCGTGCTGAAGCATCTCTTCACGCAGCCCGGCGCGCCGTGGCACGGCCGCTACTTCGAGCTCCCGGCGGCAGGCATCGTGACGCCACGCACGCCCGGCGGCCCGCCGATCTGGGTCGGCGGCCTGACGCCGGCCGGACTGCGGCGGGCGGCGCGCCTCAGCGACGGCTTCCTCGCGCTCGCCCGCACGCCGGAGGATCTCGCGAAGGTGCGCGGCGAGCTGCTGGCGCTCCGCGAGCGCGCCGGCCGCAGCGGCCACTACCCGGTGTGGACGCAGACCGCGCCGCCGGAGAACATCGGCGACGCGAAGGCGATGGCGCGGGCCTGGCGCGCTGCCGGCGCCGACGGCCTCATCCTCACCTACGCCGGCGGCGCCCCCGACGGGTACCTCGCGCGTGAGGACGTGGCGCGCGCGCTGATCGAGAGCGCCGCATGACGCCGGCGCATCATGCGGTGGAAGGCGGCGAGTTGCGCGCGCCTGCGGCCCTGTCCGGCGACGCGATCGGCATCGAGGCCGGCTTGACGCTGACGAAGGTCGCCCGCGCGCACGCCGGCACGATCGTGCTGTCCGTGCACGCGACCCCGCCGCCCGGCGAGTCCGCGCCAGCCGTCGACCTGCCGGCCGGCGTCACCGGCGCCCGCGTGCTCCTACCGGCGTCCGCCCGGGCGCTCGCCGTACAGGAGATCGAAGCGGCGGCGCGTGGCGCCCTCGTGCTGCTGGGGAGCGCCGGCCGGCCGGCGCCCGCGGAGTTCGTGCTGGCGCTCGTCGGCACGGGCACGGCGTTCGCCGCCGTGCGCGGCTCCGTCGTGCGGCACCTCGGCGGCACCGCGCTCGGCGGCGGCTCCTTCGCGGGCATCGCCCGCCGCATCAATGCGACGTTCGACTATCCGGAGATGATCGCCCGCGCGGAGCGTGGCGACCGGCGGCGCGTCGACACGATGGTCAGCGATGCCTACCCGGAGGGCATCGGACGCATCGGTCCGCAGCTGACGGCGGCGCACCTCGCCAAGGCCGATGACGGCGCCGGCACCGACGACGTACTGGCGGCGCTGCTGAACCTGCACGGCGAGAACATCTCCCAGATCGCCGCCTCGCGCGCGCTCGTCGCACAGCTGCCGCGGATCGTGTTCGCCGGTGGCTTCGTGCACAACAACCCGACGCTCGTGGCCTCGCTCGAAGCGATGGTCGCGCGCTTCGGCATCGCCGCCGAAGTCTCGCCGTGGCCGGGGTTCGCGGGCGCGGTGGGCGCCGCCGTCATCGCCGCCGAAGCACGACAGGTGCGGACGCCGCGGGCGTGATCGGGGCCGACCGACCGCCACCTACGCCGTGACGGGCGCCTCTTCCAGGTCGAAGCGGAAGTCCTCGATGACGGGGTTGGCGAGCAGCTTGCGGCACATCTCATCCACCTGCGCTTCGGCCGCCGCGCGGTCGCCGGCGTCGACGCGGATCTCCATGTACTTGCCGGCGCGCACGCTCGCGACGTCGGCGAAGCCGAGCGCGTGCAGGCCGCCGCGGATGGTGAGCCCCTGCGGGTCGTTGACCGTCGGCTTCAGCGTGACGTAGACGCGCGCGAGATACATCGAACGCAGCATCACCAGGATGCGGCGCTTGGTCAAGGCGACCTCCCGCTCGGCGCCGCCGCCGGCGCCGTCGCACTTGGAGGTTATGCGCCACACGGGTGAGCACCCAGGCGCTACCCGCTCAGGCGGGCTATACCGCCGCTTCTCCCCGGATGGATAGATCAAGGTACCCCGCGACCGACGTTCCTTTCCATCTCGTGGGGTTCTACGCGCAGGGAGGGGGCCGCCCTCCCCCGCCCCCTCCCTGCGTTCGCACCCGCAGTCAGGAGCCGGCGATGACGGAGTTCGGCTACACGCTTTCCTGCGAAGAACACGGACCACGGCCGCTCATCGAGTGGGCGCAGCGCGCCGAGGAAGCCGGATTCGAATTCGCCGTCGCCTCCGACCACTACCACCCGTGGACCGACCGCCAAGGCAACGCGCCCTTCGTCTGGAGCCTGCTCGGCGGCGTCGCCGTGACGACCCGCCGGCTCCGCGTTGGCACCGGCGTCACCTGCCCGATCATCCGCCAGCACCCGGCGCTCGTCGCCCAGGCATCGGCGACCGTCGCAGCGATGATGCCCGGACGCTTCTTCCTTGGCGTCGGCACCGGCGAGCGGCTGAACGAGCACATCACCGGCGAGCACTGGCCCTCCGCGCCCGTGCGGCGCGAGATGCTGGCGGAGGCCGTCGAGATCATCCGCGAGCTGTGGGATGGCGGACTCGTCGACTATCACGGCGCCTATTTCACGGTGGAGGACGCGCGCATCTACACGCGCCCGGAGCCGCTGCCGCCGCTCTACGTCGCCGCCGCCGGCATCGAGGCGGCCGACCTCGCCGGGCGCATCGGCGACGGCTTGATCTCCACCGCCCCGAAGCGCGAGCTGGTGCGCGCGTTCGACGCCGGCGGCGACGGCCCGCGGCCGCACTACGCCCAGATCCACGTCTGCTACGCCGACGACGAGGCGCAGGCGCGCAAGACCGCGCGCGAGCGATGGCCGAACGCCGCGCTCTCGGGCGAGCTCGGGTCGCAGCTGGCGTTGCCGCGGCAGTACATGCAGGCGACGAAAACCGTGAGCGAGGACGACGTGGCGGCGGTCGTCGTCTGCGGCCCTGACCCGGAGCGCCACCTGGCGACGATCAAGGCCTACGAGGACGCCGGCTTCGACCACATCTGGTTCCACCAGATCGGCGACGATCAGGAGTCGTTCTTCCGGTTCTACGAAGAGCAGGTGCTGCCGCGCGCGCGCCACAGCGAGACGCGCACGCGCGGCGCTGCGTGAGGCGCGACGTGCGCCGCGCCGATGGGCCGGCTTCACAACGTCTCGATGCCTGCCGACGCCATCGAGTACGTGCCAGTCGCAGGCTCGCGCGACGGGTCCGGGCCGTCTGTCATCTCGCGGGCGTTGTTCTGACCCGGCCGCGCGACGGCCGCGCCTGGACTGACGCAGCGGACGGGAGGATCCCATGCCAGCGCGAAAGACCGGCGCGATCCAGGATCTCACGCGCGTCGACGGAACCGCGCGGCCGCCGCCGCACCGGCCTGCACCGCCCGAGCGCGAGCGGCACCGCGAGCACGGCGAACGCGCTCACCGCCCCGATGACGGCGAAGAGCGCCGAAGACGTCGGTCGCAGGCGACTCACCAAGCGATAGTTCCCGCGCGACTCGTGTGAGTATTGCGGCGCCGTGCGGGCGGTGTTTGGCTGCGATCGAGGGCAGACCCGCGGGACATGCCGCGGAGATCGTAGAGCATCGAGGGAGGCGCACATGCCAGCAGGCTCGAACAAGAAGCGCGAGCGCGAGTACGAAGAGCTCAAGGACGAATTCAGGAAGGAGGGACGGTACAAGGGAAGGCAGGAAGAAGTCGCCGCCCGGATCGTCAACAAGCAGCGGCGGCAGGCCGGCGAGACGACGTCGCAGCGCGCGGCAGCGACGACCTCGCGCAAGCCGGCCACGACGAAGAAGGCGCCGAGCCGGTCGCGCGCCGCGACGGCGGGCAGCCGCGCATCGACGAGCAGCCGCAGTCCCGCCGCCCGCACGCGCGCGTCGACCGCCGGCCGCACGGGCTCCGCCCGCACGCGCGCATCGACCGGCGGCCGTACGAGCTCCGGCCGCACGCGCGCATCGACCGCCGGCCGCAGTCCCGCCGCCCGCACGCGCGCATCGACCGCCGGCCGCAGTCCCGCCGCCCGCACGCGCGCATCGACCGCCGGCCGCACGAGCTCCGCCCGCACGCGGGCATCGGCCGCCAACAGCAACGGACGCAGCGGTTCCTCGCAGACGACGACGGACCACGACACGATCCGGCGCTGGGCCGAAGAGCGCGACGCCAGGCCATCGAGCGTCCGCGGCACCGACGGCGGCGACGAGGCGGGCGTGCTGCGCCTCGACTTCCCCGGCTACAGCGGCAAGAACCGGCTGGAGCCGATCTCGTGGGAGGAGTTCTTCGAGAAGTTCGATGAGAAGAAGCTGCAGTTCCTCTACCAGGATCGCCGCAAGAACGGCGATCCGAGCAACTTCTTTAAGCTCATCACCGGCGGCGCGAAGCGGTAGGCCGGCCTACCTCCCCGGGCGGCAGCAGTCCTCGGGCGCTGGCGGCGCTTCGTCGCGGCGCCCGCCGCCCGGCATCACGCCGCCGGGGATGATCGCCGGGTCGACAGCGGCGCGGGTCGGATCCTGGAAGTCGTCGAACGTCACCTCGTCCGTCTCCGTATCGAGGACCGCGTACGAGAGCTTGAAGGCGTTGCGGGCATCGCGCGCCTCGCCGGTGGAGCCGGGGTTGATCACCAGCACGCGCCCCACGCGCTCGGCCATTTGATAGTGGGTGTGACCGAGGATGACATAGTCGGCGTCGATGGCGCCGAGGCGGCTGATGCCAGGGCTGTTGGGGTAGATGTACTCGTTGTGAGGCTCGAAGGGGCTCCCGTGCACCATCACCAGCCGCTTGCCGCCGACGATCGTCTCGAGCCGCGACGGCTGCGACGCCATGTAGGCGAGCGCATCGGCGCGCACCCAGCCGGCCGAGCGCGCCCGCTCGCCCCACTTCCCCAGCAGCACCTCCTCGTGATTGCCGAGGATGCACCGGGCGCTGTGCTCGCGGAGGGTCGCCATGACCTCGTTCGAGAAACGGAACTGATAGACGGCGTCGCCGGCACACAACAACTCATCGACCGGTCCCATGCGGTCCAAGGCGATGCGCAGCGCCTCGTGGTTGCAGTGGATGTCGCTGACGATGCCAATTCTCATACCGTCCCAGTGTAGCGGCCGGAGACGCGAGCCGAACCGGCCGAGCGGGACGCTTCCGCCGCTCTCGCTGCGGCGGCGTGCCTCGTCGTGATGCCGTCATTTGGTCGGGCGGCGTGAAGGCTGCAGGGGTGCGAGAGTGAGCATGCCGCAGAGCCGACGGCGCCGTCGTCGGTGCGGTTGTCGTATGTATGTAATGACTGTTCACAGCGATTTAGAGGCTCGTTAACAGATCGCGGCTAGAGTGGTGGGGCAGGGATCGCCCGGGACATGCTCCCCCGTTTCGAGCGGTTCCAAAAAAGAGCCGGACGCGCCAACCCCCGCAGATCGCGCGTTCCGGCTCTTTTCCTGCCCGGCGAAATCGGTGCAGGCGGCGTGCGGCGTGGTGCCGCTTCTTCGGGAGACGGGCGCGGCGACCCCGGGTTCGCCTGCGACGGGTTCTTGGTCCTACGCCCGCACATCGATACTCTCAGCGCATGTCCATCGATCGTGAGACCGTGCTGCACATCGCGAAGCTCGCCCGTATCGCCCTCACGGACGACGAGATTGAGCTCTTCCGCTCGCAGCTGTCGGACATCCTCGGGCACTTCGACGTGCTGGACGGCATCGATACCGATGGCATCGAGCCGACGGCGCAGATCCTGCCGCTCGAGAACGTCTTCGCGCCCGACGTATCGCGCCCGTCGCTGCCGCAGGCCGAGGTGCTCAAGCTGGCGCCGCTGACCGACGACGGCTACCTGCGTGTGCGGGCGGTGCTGGAGTAGCGATGCCGGAGCTGACCTCGCTCACCGCCCATGCCGCCGCGGCGCTCCTGCGCGCGAGGGAGGTGTCGTCGCGCGAGCTGACAGAGGCGGCGCTCGAACGCATCGGCGCCGTCGACGGGCGGGTGCATGCCTTCCTCACGGTGACGGCGGAGAACGCGCTTGCCCAGGCCGACGCCGCCGATCAGCGCCGCGCGGCCGGCGAGGACGGCGAGCTGCTGGGCGTGCCGGTGGCGCTCAAGGACGTGCTGATCACCGACGGCGTGCGCACCACCTGCGGGTCGAAGATGCTCGAGCACTTCGTGGCGCCGTATCGGGGGACGGTCGTCGGCAAGCTGTTCGATGCCGGCGCGGTGATGGTCGGCAAGACGAACATGGACGAGTTCGCGATGGGCTCGTCGACCGAGAACTCCGCCTACGGCGCGACGCACAACCCGTGGGACCTGCAGCGCGTGCCGGGCGGCTCCTCGGGTGGCTCCGCGGCTGCCGTGGCCGCCGGCGAAGCCGTCTACGCGCTCGGCTCCGATACCGGCGGCAGCATCCGCCAGCCGGCGGCACTCTGCGGCGTCGTCGGCATGAAGCCGACGTACGGCCGCGTCAGCCGCTTCGGGCTCGTGGCGTTCGCCAGTTCGCTCGACCAGATCGGCCCGTTCACGCGCGATGTCCGCGATACCGCGCTGGTGCTGAACGCGATCTGCGGCCATGACGCCTGCGACGCGACGTCGGCGCCGGTCGCCGTGCCGGACTTCACGGCGCAGCTCGAGGCGGGCGTCCGCGGGCTGCGCATCGGCGTGCCGAAGGAGTACCTGCCGCCGGACCTCGATGCGGGCGTGCGCGGCTGCGTCGACGACGCGCTCGCCGCGCTGGAAGCGCAGGGGGCCCACATCGAGCGCGACGTGCCGCTGCCGAGCACGGGGGCGGCGCTGGCCGTGTACTACATCATCGCGCCGAGCGAGGCGTCGGCGAACCTGGCGCGCTACGACGGCGTGAAGTACGGCTTCGCCTACCAGGAAGGCGCCGGCATGTGGGACAACATGGAGAAGACGCGCGGCATGGGCTTCGGGGCCGAGGTCAAGCGGCGCATCATGCTGGGCACCTACGCGCTCTCGTCCGGCTACTACGACGCCTACTACCTGAAGGCGCAGAAGGTGCGCACGGTGATCCGCCGTGAGTTCGACGCGGCCTTCGCGCAGTACGACGCGCTCGTCGCGCCGGTGACGCCGACACCCGCGTTCAAGATCGGCGAGAAGGCCGACGACCCCTACGCCATGTACCTGAACGACGTCTTCACGCTGCCGGTCAACATCGCCGGGCTGCCGGGCATCTCCGTGCCGTGCGGCTTCGTCGCCGCGGGCGCGTCGGAGCTTCCGGTCGGCCTGCAGATCATCGGCAAGCCCTTCGACGAGGGGACGGTGCTGCGCGTCGCCCGCGCCTACGAGCAGACGGCGGACTGGTCGTCGCGCACGCCGCCGCTGTAGGCGCCGCAGGGACGGGCCGGCATGCCATCGTCGGCAGCGGCGCTGGGGGCGCCGGCGGAGCGGACGCATCGGCGCCGCTGCGGCGGTCGGCCGGGGCGGGCGAGGCCGAACCGGACGCGCGCGAGATGTACGCGGCGGCGACGCCCGACGAGCGTTTCTGATCGCGCTGGCATTCGCCGCGGCTGGCCGACGAGCGCGCACCGGCCGCTCGACGATGCGGCACGCCGGCGACCGGTATGCCGGCTGTACACTGTCGCACGTGACTGTGCTCACCGAGTCGTACGAGATGTTCGCGCGCGCCGAGCGGGTGATTCCCGGCGGCATCTTCGGCACGCGGTCACCGCGCTTCTCCAGCTTCGGCGACTTCCCGGCGTTCATCCGCAGCGCGCGCGGGTCGCGCATCACCGACGTCGACGGCAACGAGTACATCGACTTCATGTGTGGCTTCGGGCCGATCGTGCTCGGGTACAACCACCTGGCCGTGCAGGAGGCGGTGCGCGGGCAGGAGGAGCGCGGCGGCTCGTTCACGTTTCCGGGCGACGTGACGCTCGAACTGGCGGAGACGCTCGTCGCGCGCTGGGACTGGGGCGATTGGGTGATGTTCGGGAAGAACGGCTCCGACGTGACGACGCTCTCGACGCGCATCGCCCGCGCGCACACGGGCCGCATGAAGCTGCTCGTCGCGGCCGGCGCCTACCACGGCTTCGACCCGTGGTCGGTGCCGGGCGGCCAGGGCGTGCCGCCGGCGCATCGCAGCGAGCGCGACGAGTTCACCTGGAACGACGCCGGCAGCGTACACGCCTGCTTCGACCGCAATGAGGGCGATGTGGCGGCCGTCATGCTGTGCCCGATCCGCCACGACGCGATGCACGACATCGAGCTGCCGGCGGCGGAGTTCCTGGCAGCGGTGCAGCAGCGAGCGGAGGCGGCCGGCGCGCTGCTGATCGTCGATGACATCCGCTGCGGCTTCCGGCTGCACCCGTCGGGCGCCTCGCACCTGCGCTTCGGCCTGCGGCCTGACCTCGTCTGCTTCGGGAAGGCGATCGGCAACGGGCAGCCGCTGTCGCTGCTCGTCGGCAAAGAGGCGCTGCGCGCGACGGCACAGTCGTTGTACTACACCGGGACGCACTTCTTCGCGGCGACTCCGATGGCGGCGGCGCTCGCCGTGCTGCGCGCGTACGACGGCGAGGGCGCGTACGAGGCGATGCAGTCGGCAGGCGCGATGCTCCGCGACGGCATCCTCGCGGCGGCCAGGCGCGCCGGCGCGTGCGTCCGCTTCACCGGCCCGGCCACGATGCCGAACCTGCTCTTCGATGACGACCCGAAGCTCAAGCGCGGGCGGGCGTTCGCGGCCGCGGCGGCGCAGCGCGGCGTCATCTTCCATCCCCGGCACAACTGGTTCCTGTCGAGCGCACATACGCCGGAGGACATCGCGCAGGCGGTGGCGGTAGCGGAGGAGTGCTTCCGGCTGGTCGTTGCCGGGACGTGACTCGTCGTCGGTAGGTGGGAAGCGGGCCCCGGTGGTTGGGGAGTGAGGCTGGGGACCAGGCGCGGGGCTTGCAACGGATGCCGGCCCGCCGCGTTGTTGCTTCCTCGACTGGCCGGCGCGGTCGAGTTCGAGCATGAGATTGCAACGGATGCCGGCGCGCCACGTTGTTGCTTCCTGCTCGAGCCGCCGCCGGTGCGTTTGTGAGGCCCTCCAGGCGGCGGCTATAATGGGCGACGATTCGCCGAGCGCACGTCGCCGGCCTCAGGAGTGCCCGTTTGCCCAAGCAGAACCGCCCGCTCATGCGCGATGGCCGCCTTCAGTCGAAGAAGAAGCGCACGGATCGCGCCTACCTCCGCCCGGGCGGCGCCCGCACGACGGTGATCGACGATGCGCCAGGCTCCGATCCGGCGTCGGACCGGGGCGCAGCGGCGAACGGCGCCGTCCCCGTCTCCGACGCCGAGCCGACCATGGCGGAGTTGGCCAGCGAAGCTGCGGACTCGGCGGCCGCCGTCGCGACACGGAGTTCGAAGGGCAGCGCCGCAGCGCCCGCGGGCGCGGCGTCCGGCCGGCTGCCGAGCACCGTCCGCGCGATGCAGCAGCAGGGCGTGCGCAAGCGCCGTGAGTTCGACGTGCACGCGCTCGCCGTCCGCGACACGCAGTATGCCTTCCACGAGCTGCGGCGCATCTTCGTCCTCGCCACCGCCGTGATCATCACGCTGATCGTACTCGGCTTCGTCCTGCGATAGCGCACGTGCGGGCGCAGCTCGCGGCCGGATACGAGGGACAGTCGCGGCGGCGATCCGGAGACTCGGCGGCGGCAGCGGACACGCGCTGCGCTACGCCGCGCGCAAGAACTCCGCCTGGACGATCAGCTCGTTGTCGTCCGGGAACGTGAGCGTCGTCACCCGCCACGTCCCCGCCCGGTTCGCGATGCGCTGGCGGATCCGGAACAGCGCGTCCGCGGCGCCGCGGCGGTCCGTCTCGACGAGCACCACGACGAGCGTGTCATCGTACGGCCGGGCGATGAGGTCGGAGACGCGCACCACCGCGAACATCGCCTCGAGCGCGCGCGCCATCTTCACATGAATCGGCAGCCCGTCGGAAGCCGGCACCTCCTCGAACGTCAGCACGGAGAACACGCGCTTGTAGCGACGCGCGCGGTCCAGCTCCTCGTGCAGGCGGACGCCGAGATGGACGCGGTCGAGCAGGCGGAGGTTCTGGTCCATCCCTTCTGTATCGAACGCCGGCGCCAGCGGGTGAAGGCCGGCGAAGGGAATACTCGGCGGATGGCGAGCGGTATGCGGCAACCATAGGGGAATGTCCTACGTCCGAGCCGGCTGCGGACGATGGCGGACCGCCTCCGTCGGCGGCGAGATCGGGCGAGAGCGCGCAGGCTCCGTGCTGCGGCCAAGCGCCGGGCCTGATCACTTCAGCCGGCCGGCCGCGATGAACGCGGCGACCCCCAGCCCGACGAGCCCCGCCAGATCCGTGCGCAGATCCGCAAAGATCCAGCCGCTCGCCGCGAACAACAGGCCGACACGCACGAGGTACGCCAGCACGGCGCCGCCGACGGCGATCGCCTGCAGCGGCGGGCCGGCGCGGCGGTTCGTGCCGAGCGACGTCGCCTCGCCGACGGCGAAGCCCACAGCCAGCCCCGGGATGATCCCGAAGAAGAAGTAGGTCAGCGGATTGAAGATCCACCAGGCGACGCCGACCACGACACCCGCGACGATCGCCGAGGCGAAGGCGCGCGCCAGCGTCACCGTCGGCGTGTGGTACGTCGGGATGCGGCGGACGTTCGCGCAGTCGCGGCAGCGCGCGCCGACGGGGGTGTGCACCAGGCAGCGCGCGCAGATGCCTTTGCCGCAGCGGCTACAGCCGAGGTCGGTGTCGACGGCGGGGTGCGCCGCGCACTGCATCAGGACGCCATGCGCGAGACGCGCGAGCTCAATGCACCAGGTCCTTGTTCGGCAGCTTGGCGGCGCGCTCGAGGAAGCGCTCGATCGCGTCATCGGGCAGGGAGATGTTGCCGGGCAGCGGTTCGTTGTTGCCGAAGATGCCGTGGTAGTCGCTGCCGCCGAGCGGCAGGAGGCCATGTCGCTCCGCCGCCTGCCGCAGCCGCTCGACGGTCTCCGGCGGGTAGTCCTTGTAGAAGACCTCCATCGCCGCCATGCCCGCCGCCGCCAGCTCGTCGAGCAGCGCATCGAGCCGGTCGAGGTCGGCCGGGTGGGCGAGGCAGGCGAGGCCGCCACGGGCGACGATGCAGGCGACGGACTCGGCCGGCGTCATCTTGTCGCGCTCGACGTACGCCGGGCCATTGCGGCCGATCCAGCGGTCGAAGGCGTCGGCGACCTTCGCCACGTAGCCGCCTTCGACCAGGGCCTGGGCGATGTGCGGCCGGCCGACCGACGCGTCGCCGGCGAGCTGCTTGACGCGCTCCCACTCGATCATGATCCCCATGCCGCGCAGCTTCTCGACGATGCCGTAGCCGCGGTCGATGCGGCCGGCGCGCAGCCGCATCAGCATCTCCTGCAGGTCGGGGTCGTCGGGGCTCAGGTAGAGGCCGAGCATGTGCACTTCGGCCCCCTCGATGTCCGTGCCCATCTCGACGCCGGGGATCAGCGTGTAGCCGGCGTGCTTCGTCGCCGCCGCGCGCGCCTCGGCGATGCCTTCCGTCGAGTCGTGGTCCGTCAGCGCGTGATAGCGCACGCCCTGCGAGGCGGCGAGGTCGACGAGCGCCGCCGGCGAGAGCACGCCGTCGGACGCGGTGCTGTGCGTGTGGAAGTCGCCCTTACTCGCCATCCTGCATCCACTCCCTGTCGACACGCTGGATCGAGCGCGCCATGCCCGTCGCATCATCAATCTCGATCAGCACGGAATTGAACTGTACCGCCTTCGATTTCTCGGCGACAACAAAGCGCGTCGGCATGCCGGTCAGGAACTTCCGGATCACCGGCTCGACCTCGACGCCGATCACCGAGTCGCGCGGCCCGCACATGCCGGCGTCGGACACGAACGCCGTCCCCTTCGGCAGGACGCGGGCATCCGCTGTCGGCACGTGAGTGTGAGTGCCGACGACCACCGACACGCGGCCATCGAGGTACCAGCCCATGGCGATCTTCTCGCTCGTCGCCTCGGCGTGCATGTCGACGAGCACCGGCGTGCGCTCGGTGATGGATGCCAGCAGGCCATCGGCGCAGCGGAACGGGTCGTCGATCTCGTACATGAAGGTGCGTCCCATGAGGTTGATCACGGTTAGCGCGCCGAAGCGCCCGATGCCGCGGCCCGGCACGTCGGGCGGGTAGTTCGCCGGCCGCAGGATGGGCGCCTCGGCATCGAGCATCGGCAGGATGTCCGACTGATCCCAGATGTGATTGCCGGAGGTGATCACGTCGACACCGCCGCCGAAGAGCTCCTGCGCCGTCTTCACCGTCAGCCCGCGACCCGCCGCCGCGTTCTCGCCGTTGGCAACGACGACGTCGAGCGCGAGCTCGCGGCGCAGCGCCGGCACGAGCGCGGAGATGGCGCGCCGACCGGGCTTGCCGACGATGTCACCGATGAAGAGCAGGCGCACCGTTCCCGTCCGCTACCGCGCGTACTCACTGGCGCGGGTTTCACGCACGACGGTCACTTTGATCTGCCCCGGGTATTCCAGCGACTCCTCGATCTTCTTGCTGACATCGCGGGCCAGGCGCATCGACTCCAGGTCGTCGATCTGGTCCGGCTTGACGATGATGCGGATCTCACGGCCGGCCTGGATGGCGAACGACTTCTCGACGCCCCGGAAGCTGTTGGCGATGCCTTCGAGCGCCTCGAGCCGCTTGATGTAGAGCTCCAAGGTCTCCCGGCGCGCGCCGGGCCGGCTGCCGCTGATCGCGTCGGCGATCTGCACGACGACGGCTTCGGTCGTCTCGACCTCGATTTCCTCGTGGTGCGCCTCGATGCAGTGCACGACAGGCGGCGCCACGTTGTAGCGCCGCGCCAACTCGCCGCCGAGCGCCGCGTGCGTGCCCTCGATCTCGTGGTCGATGGCCTTGCCCAGATCGTGCAGCAGCGCCCCGCGGCGGCACGTGTTCACGTCGGCGCCGATCTCTTCGGCGATCATCGCGGCGATGAACGCGGACTCGACGGCGTGCTTGATCTGGTTCTGGCCGTAGGAGGTGCGGTACTTGAGGCGGCCCAGCGTCTTCAGGATCTCCGGGTGCAGCCCGGGGCAGCCCGCCTCGATCGCCGCCTGTTCGCCGGCCGTCTTGATGCTCGCCTGGACCTCCTGCTGGGCCTTCTCGACGACCTCCTCGATGCGCGTCGGGTGGATGCGGCCGTCCATCACCAGCTTGGTGAGGGCGACGCGCGCAACCTCGCGCCGGACGGGGTCGAAGGCCGAGAGCGTGACGGCATCAGGGGTGTCATCGATGATCAGGTCGACGCCCGTGGCGGACTCGAGGGCGCGGATATTGCGGCCCTCGCGGCCGATGATGCGGCCCTTCATGTCGTCGCTGGGGATCGGCACGACGGAGACCGTCGTCTCGGTGACAACGTCGTTCATCAGCCGCTGCATGACCGTCGCCAAGATGGCGCGGCCGCGGCGGTCCGCCTCTTCCTTCGCCTCCGCCTCGAGGACGCGGACCTTGCGGTTCGCCTCCTCGCGGATCTCGTCTTCGAGGTCGCGGAGCAGCAGATCGCGCGCCTCCTGGCTGGTCATGCCGGAGACGCGCTCGATCTCGGCCAGCTTTACCTTGCGCAGGTCGTCGATCTCGGCGCGAGCGGCCTCCTGCTGCCGCTCTCTCTCTGTGAACGCGGTCTCGCGCCGTTCGAGGTTCTCTACTTTGCGATCGAGGTTCTCTTCTCTGTTTGCAACACGCTGCTCAAGCCGCAACA
>JADMII010000025.1 GCA_015478665.1 Dehalococcoidia bacterium | reverse complement strand
ACATGCCACCCTGTCACGGTGGAGATCGAGGGTTCGAATCCCTTCGGGGTCGCCATCTTCGCGACAGCCGCGGTCCGCGCGGCGGCGCAGCATGCACCCGGCCTGCGTCCGCCCGGGACACGCAAGCATCGCGCCGTGCATCTCCGCGTTCGTCCCAGGCGCCGGTCTGTCTATCACCCGGACGGTCTTGCTCGCGCGCACGACCATGGTGCTATGATGGCGCAACAGCCCGTCCCCATTGATCAGGAGTGCACCATGACGACAGGCACCGGCGACGAACAGGTGGCGGATCCCGTTTGCGGCATGAAGATCAACAAGTCCGACGCTGCTGCGTCGACGGAGTACCAGGGCAAGACCTACTACTTCTGCAGCCAGAGTTGCGCGGACTCCTTCAAGGAGTCGCCTGAGGACTACGTCTAGCCGGCGTCCGCGCCGCCTGACGCGCCGATGACGCTGCTGGGGCCGCTCGGAGTCGCGCTCGCCGTGTTCGTCGCGGCGCTCGTCGCACCGCTGCTCTTGCGTGGCTTCATCGACAACCTGGCCCGGGCGCCGACAACCGTGCCACAACGCATGCCGTTCGTCGGCGGCGTCGCGCCCGAGGTGCACGCCTGGAACCGCTACCACGCCCGCTACTACACCATGGCGCTGGTCTTCCTCGCCTTCGACATGGAGATGGTGTTCATGTACCCGTGGGCGGTGGTCTTCGTCCGTGAAGGCGTCAGCGCCTTCGTCGAAATGGCGATGTTCATCACCGTGCTGCTGCTCGGCGTGCTGTACATGTGGCGCGAGCGGGCGCTCGCGTGGGCCTGAGCGCGGCGCTTCGCGCGTTCGCCGCCGGGGCCGAAGCGCCGATCTTCGCCATCGCCGGCCTCGGCGCCCGCGATGCCGTCCAGGACCTGCGCCTCCGCCGCGAACTGCGCCTCGTCGATTCGCCACGCAGCGCCAGCATCCTGCTCGTCGCAGGCGTCGTGCCGGAGGCGCTCGCCGAGGCCGTCGCGCGCGCGCACGATGCCATGCCCCGGCCGCGCGCCAGCGTCCGCTGGCATCTCGACGAGGCGGCGCCGGGCGGCGCGGAGAGCCTCCGTGCGAGCGTCAGCGCCTCGGCGACGGATGATGTCGTCGCGGTCGTCCGTCGGACGTTCGTCGAGCTCATCAACGGCGCCCGCGATTCGGAGCCGGCCATCCTGCCGGATGTCGACCCAGCGCCGTGGCGGGGCGTCGGCCCCTTCGGCCAGGGCGGCAGCGGCATGACCGGCGGCCGCCCCTTCGGGCGCCCGATGGCGGAGATGGGCGACGACCGCGATGGCTTGCGGCTGGACGTGCTGCCGCTCACGGTCGGTCCGTTCTTCACGCGGCTACCGGCCGGTCTGACGCTCGAGTTGCGGCTCGCCGGCGACCTCGTCGACGAGGCATCGCTCTTCCCGAACCCGTTCGCCGGTGCGGCCGTGCCCGCAAGCCGGCTCCGCCCGGCGCTGCGGCCATTCATCCGCGCCCTCTCGGAGCCGGTGCCGATCCGCGAGCTCGAGCTGGCGCGGGCGCGCGCGCACCTGCGCTGGCTCGCCGATGCGCTCGTCGCCCAGCAGCTCGAGTCGCTCGGCCGGCGGACGCTCGCGCTCGCGGCGCACATGATGCCGGACGATCTCGCCCGCGTGCAGGCGCTCGGCCGGGCGCTGCGACGCACGCAGGTGTACCGCTGGTCGCTCGCCGACGTCGGGCGGCTCGACGGCTCGCGCCTGGAGCACCTCGGCGCCGGGCCAGTGGCGCGCGCCGCCGGCCTGACCGAAGACGCGCGCACCGACGACCCCGCATACCGCGCGCTCGGCTTCGAGCCGGTCGTGCAGAGCGCCGGCGACACGGCAGCACGCTGGAAGCAGCGGCTGCTGGAGACGATGCAGGCGCTGGATCTGGCGGCGCGCGCGGGCGAGCTGCGCACTGAGCCGTCGGGGCGCATCGAAGGCCCGCGCGGGCTGCTCACGCTCGACTCGGCGCCAAGCGACCGGCTGGCGCCGCTGGTACCGGCGCTGCTCGCCGGCCTTGAATGGAGCGACGCCCTCGCTGCGCTGATCAGCCTCGACCTCGACCTCGAAGAGTCCGCAGCCGTGCAGCCTGCGGCAGAACGGACGGTCGCGTGAACGGTTACGCGAGCGCTGGGGTCGCGGTCGTCCTGACCGGCGTCGCGCTCGCCGTCGGCATCTACCTCGTCGCGATCGGCGACCGGCTGCTGGCGTCGCTGGTCGGCGGCGGCGGCATCGGCTGGCGGACGGCCGTCGTCCGCCCGGCGCAGCGCGCGACGCTGCTGCTCCTGCAGCAGCGACTGACGACGGAGCCGAGCGACGCGCCGGGCTGGGCACTCGCCCCGGCGTTCTTCCTGGCCCTCGCCGCCGTCGCGCTGGCGATGGTGCCCGTGGCGCGCGGCCGCGCCGCAGCGGACCCGGCGACCGGCTTCGTCGTGTTCTCGGCGGCGATCGCGCTGGTGATGATCGCCGTCTTCCTGCACGGCTGGTCGCCGGACGCCGCGCTGCCACTGCACGGCGCCTACCGCTACGGCGCGCAGGCGCTGTCGTTCCAGATCCCCTTCCTGCTGGCGATGCTCGCAGCCGCGCTGCCGGCGCAGTCGCTCTCGATCGTCGACATCGTCGCTGCGCAGGACACGGTGTGGAACGTCATCCGCACCCCGCTCGGCCTGCCGCTGTTCTTGATCGTCGGCGCCAGTGTCAGCTCATGGGGGCCGGTGAACCTGGCCGACGCCGCCGACATCGCCGGAGGGACATCGGCTGAGGACTCGGGCGTGGGCCGCCTCCTCTGGCAGACGGCGCGTTACGGCATGCTCGTCGCCGTCGCGGCGATGGGCGGCGCGCTCTTCCTCGGCGGCTGGTGGGGGCCGCTGCTGCCGGGGCCGTTCTGGGTCATCCTGAAGACGGTCGTGCTGCTGCTCGCCTTCCTCGCGGCGGGCCACCTGCTCGCCCGCGTGCGCACGGAGACGTTCGTCGTCGTATCCTGGGCCGTCCTGATCCCGCTGGCGCTGGTCAACATCTTCTTCACGGGGGCATTCCTGCTATGAACGCGCCGTCGTGGACCACCGTGCTCTTCTGGTTCTTCGCCGCCGGCGGCGTGATCACCGGCTACCGCGTCTTCCGCGCCGATTCGATGGTGCGCGCGGCGTTCTTCCTGCTCGCCTCGTTCGCGGCGACCGGCGGCCTGCTCGTCCTGCTCGGCGCCGAGTTCCTCGGCATGGTGCTCATCCTGATGATGGCGGGCGAGATGCTGGTGATGGCGATCATCATGGTGATGTACATGATGAACCCCGCCGGCCTGAACCCGATGTTCATGGTGCACCAGCACCGCACATCGGTGATCGCCGCCGTCGCGTCGTTCCTCGCGCTCGCCGTCCTGCCGTTCGTGATCACGCTGCCCGCGCGGGCGAACCCGCGCCCGGTGGCAGCGACGGCGCAGCTCGGCACGGAGCTTCTCGGGGACTCGATGCTCGTCTTCCAGACGGCCGGCGTGACGCTGCTGGCGACGATCGTCGGCACGGTGGCGCTGACGAGCCGCCGCGGACGGTATGGCGACGCCGAGGAAGGCTCGAAGGAGCCGCCGCTCGAAGAGGAAGCGATGGAATCACCATGAACCTGCAGGCGGTGCTCGTCGTCGCGGCGGCGCTCTTCGCGATCGGCGTCTACGGCGCCCTCAGCCAGCAGTCGCTGGTGATGCTGATCATGGGGCTGGAGATGATGATCAACGCCGGCATCCTCGCCGCTGTCGGCTTCTGGTCGCTCGCCGCCGGCGGCAACCCGCAGGGCGAGATGCTGGTGATCATGTTCATGACGGTGATGGCGGTGGAGATGGCGCTGGGCTTCTCCCTGATCACGAACGTCTACCGCATTCGCCGGGCAGACATCACCGAGAAGCTGCGGCGGCTCCGCGAATGAACGCGATCATCCTGCCTGCGCTGCCGCTCGCCGGGGCGCTGCTCGTCGCGGCGCTGCCGCCCCGCACACGGCTCGGCGGCCCGGTGGCCGTCGCCATCCTCGTCGTCACGCTCGCCCTCGGCGCCTGGGCTGCCGCCAGCGAGCCGGCGTCCTCCTGGCCGTGGAGCCCGCTCATCCGCCCCAGCCTTCAGGTCGAAGGGTTCAGCCGCATGATGGTCGTCCTCGTCCCGGCGATCGCCGTGCCCGTCGTCGCCTATGCCGCCGCGACGGAGCGCGACGCCCTGCCGAGGCTGCTCGCGCTGATGGTGGCATTCGTCGGCGCGATGCTGCTGCTGGTGACCGCGGCGGACTTCGTCGCACTGCTCATCGGCTGGGAGCTTGTCGGCGCCATCTCCTGGGCGCTGATCGCGCACCACTGGAGCGACCGGCGGAACGCCGGGTCGGCCGCGCAGGCCTTCCTGACGACGCGCGCGGGCGACCTTGGCCTCTACGCCGCCGCCGGCGTCACGTTCGCCGAGAGCGGCAGCTTCTCCTTCGCCGGCCTCGCGCGGATGGACGCCGTGCCGCTCGCGGCTGTGGCCGCCGGCGTCGTGCTCGCGGCGGCGGCGAAGTCGGCGCAACTGCCGTTTTCGCCGTGGCTCTTCTCCGCCATGGCCGGCCCGACGCCCGTCTCAGCGCTCCTGCACTCGGCGACGATGGTGGCGGCCGGCGCCTACCTCCTCATCAAGCTGTCGCCGATGCTCTCGCAGGTCGCTTGGTTCCCGGCGGTCGTCGCCTCGCTCGGCCTGGCGACGGCGATCGCCGGCGGCGTCGTCGCGCTGCTGCAGACCCATCCGAAGCGGCTGCTCGCCGGCTCCACATCCGCGCAGTACGGCTTCATGTTCATGGCCGTGGGCGCCGGCTATCCGGCGGCGGCGGCGGCGCAGCTGGTGACGCACGCCGCCTTCAAGTCACTGCTCTTCCTCGGCGCCGGCACGGCGATCCACGTCTCCGACGGCGAAGACCTCCTGCGGATGCGGCTGCGCCGCGCGGTGCCGCTGATCGCCGCGCTGTCGGCCATCGGCGCACTGGCGCTCGCGGGCGTGCCTTTCCTCGGCGGCGCCTGGTCGAAGGACCGCATCATCGCCTCGACGCTGGCGTACGCGCCGTGGCTGGGAGCGGGCGCGCTGGTGGCGGCGTTCCTCAGCGGCGCCTACATCTTCCGCTATCACGTGCTCGCATACGGGGCTCCCCGCGAGCCCCAGGAGCCGCCGGCGACGGGCACGCACGCACGTGCCCCCGGCCGCGTCGAAACGGGCGCGGTCGCCGCGCTGACGGCGCTGACGCTGCTGCTCTCGCTGCTCTGGCTCCCCGGCGCCGGCCGCATCTTCGAGGACACGCTCGGCGGCCGGCTGCCGACGCCGGCGGCCTGGGAGTTCGCCGCCTCGCTGCTCCTGCTCCTGCTGGCAGCCGCCGTCGTCGTCGCGCTCTCGCGGCTCGACGTGCTCGGGACGCTGGCGCTGCCGGCCGGGCGGCAGCGCAGCGGCGCCGACTGGCTGGCGCTGCCGACGCTGTCGCGGGTGCTGGTGGCGGCGCCGGTGCTCGCCATCTCGCGCCTGTTGGCGGCGCTCGACCAACGCCTGATCGACGCCGGCGTGCGCGGCGCGGCCGCCACCGCCGGCTTGGCGTCACGCCTTCTTTCGCTGCGCATCGAGTGGTCCGTCGACGGCATCGTCACGCTCCTCGCGCGGTCGACGCTCGGCGGCGCGCGCGCCTCGCGGCAGAGCGACGACGCGTTCGTCGACCGCGCCGTCGAGGACGCGGCCGCCGGCGTCGGCGTCGCGGGCCGGCTCAGCCGGCGGTTGCAGACGGGCTTCACGCATCAGTACTACGTCGTCGTTGCCTTGGGGCTGATCGTCGTCGTGGCGCTGCTGGCCTTCCAACTGTAGGCTCACGGTGCCGGGCACCGTTGTACGAAGGGACGCGACAGCGTGCTGACCGCCGCCATCTTCACCCCGATCATCGCCGCGGTGTTGTTCGCCCTCTGGCCGCTGCGACGGCAGCAGCCGGCGATGACGCCGCCGCCGCCGGACGACGCGGACCCCACGCCGGATCCAGGCGCCGAAGCGCCGATGGCGACGGCAGAACGCGCGCTGCCGACGCCCGGCCGCCCGGAGGAACAACTCCTGCAGGCGGCGGCGACGCTGGTCGCGGCGGTGCCGTTGGCGCTGCTCGTCGCGAGCTGGATCGGGTTTGATTCGACGGGCGGCTTCGAGCAGGTGCAGACGCTCACCTGGATCCCGACGCTCGGCGTCAGCTACCGCGTCGGCGTCGACGGCCTCTCGCTGCCGCTGGCGACGATGGTCGCGTTCGTCTTCATCGCCGCGATCGCCTACCCGGTGGATCTGCGCGGCCGCGCCGGGTCGTACTTTGCGCTGATGCTGTTCCTGGAAGGCGTCTCGATCGGCCTCTTCCTGGCGCTCGACCTCTTCCTCTTCTTCGTGTTCTGGGACCTCTCGCTCGTCGGCATGTACTTCCTCATCGGCGCCTGGGGTCACGGCGATGCGGCCCGTTCGGCGCTGAAGTTCTTCATCTACACATTCAGCGGCTCGCTGGCGTTGCTACTGGCGATCCTCGGCCTCTACCTCGCGAGCGACCCGCGCACGTTCGATATGGCGCAGCTGATCCGGCAGCAGCCGCTCAGCGGCACCGGCGTCTACGCCTCGCTGGTCTTCCTCGGCTTCTTCCTCGGCTTCGCGATCAAGACGCCGCTCGTGCCGTTTCACACGTGGCTGCCGCCGGCGCACGTCGATGCGCCGGCGCCGGCGTCCGCGATCCTCGCCGGAGTCCTGCTGAAGATGGGCACATACGGCTTCGTGCGCATTCTGCTGGCGATGATGCCGGAGACCTTCGGGCACTACGCGATCCCGCTCGGCGTGCTCGCCGTGATCAGCATCCTCTACGGCGCGCTCGTGGCGCTCGCGCAGTCGAACCTCAAGCGGCTGATCGCCTACACGAGCGTGAATCACATGGGCTACGTCATCCTCGGCGTCGCGGTCGCCGGCCTGGCCGTGTCCGGCGAGGCGAAGGCGCAGTCGCTGGCGCTGACGGGAGCGGTCGTCGAGATGGTCGCGCACGGCCTGATCACCGGCGCCCTCTTCCTGATCAGCGGCTCGGTGCTGGCGCGCGGCTCGACGTACGAGATGGACGTCTACGGCGGCCTCGCCGAGCGCGCGCGCATGCTCACCGGCGTGACGGTCGTCGCGGCGTTCGCCAGCCTGGGGCTGCCCGGGCTCGCCGGCTTCGTCGCCGAGATCCAGATCTTCGCCGGCGCGCTCGGCGTCAGCCCGCCGTTGGCGATCATCGGCCTGCTGGGCATCCTGATCACGGCGGCGCTCTTCCTGCGCATGCTGCAGCGGCTCTTCCTCGGGCCGCTGCCGGTGCGCTGGCGCGGCTTCCCGGACCTGACGCTGCAGGAGACCGTCGTGCTCGGCGCCATGCTCTTCTTCGTCGTGTTCATCGGCGTCGCGCCAGCGCGCCTGCTCGATGTCATCGACTCCTTCGCCCGCCCGTTCGTCGGGAGGATCTGATGCCGGGCGTCGGCGCTGCGTCGCTGCTGTCACTCGCCCCCCTCTGGCGCGACGGCGGCGCACGCGTCGCAGCGCAGGGCGCGCAGCAGGGCGCCAGCCTGCTGCGGATGAGCACGGACATCGTGCCGGAGATCGTCTTGGCCGGCGGGGCGATCGTCGTGCTGCTGTACGCCGTCTTCGCGCCGCGGCGTTGGCAGGAAGCGGCGCCGGTGCTGGCGTTCGTCACCGTCGCCGCCGCCGCCGTGTTCAGCGCGTGCATGCTGCGCGGACCGGCATCGCTTACGTTCAGCGAGACGTACGCGCGCGACGGGGCAGCGATCTGGGCCAAGCTCATCGTGCTGGCGGCGACGGCCGCCGTCGTCGGGCTCTCGGTGCCGTGGTTTCGCACCGACGCGCGCCAGGGCGAGTACTACGCGATGCTGGTGTTCTCGGCGCTGGGCGCGGTGCTCCTGGCGGGCGCGACGGACCTGAAGCAGTTCGTCATCTCGACGTTGCTTTCGTCGACGACAGGGTTCGTGCTCGCGGCGTACCACCGGCGCTCTTCGATGGCGGCCGAGGCCAGCATCAAGTACTACCTCCTCGGCGCGCTGACGAACGCGGGCATGCTCATCGGCGTCGCCTACCTCTTCGGGCTGGCGGGAAGCTCGACGCTCTCCGGGCTGAAGCAGGGCCTGCCGGAAGACAACCTGGGGGTTGCTGCGGGCGCCGCGCTGGTGATCGTGGCGCTCGCCTTCAAGATGGGCGCCGTGCCGGTCCACGCGTGGATGCCGGACATCGCGCAGGGGGCGCCGGCGCCGGTGGCAGCCTTCATCACCAGCGCGCCGAAGGTCGGCGCCTTCATCTTCCTCGCGCGTCTCGTGCTGGCGCTGCCCGATGGCCTCGATTGGCGGCCGCTGATCGCCGTGCTTGCCGCGCTGACGATGACGCTCGGCAACCTGTCGGCGCTGTGGCAGGACGACGTGCGGCGCCTTCTCGGCTGGTCCGCGGTGTCGCAGACGGGCTACGGCCTGCTCGCGGTGCTCGCGCTGGGCCGGGCGCAGCTGGCGGTGCCGGCGCTGCTCTTCTTCCTGCTCGCCTACGTGCTCGGCAACGTCGCCGCGTTCGGCGTCGTCGTCGAGCTGCGCGGGCGCACGGCGCTGGCCGCGTACGGCGGCCTCGCGCGCGGGCGTGGCTGGCTTGCGGGGGCCCTCACCGTCAGCTTTCTTTCGTTCATCGGCGTGCCGCCGCTCGCCGGCTTCGTCGCCAAGCTGGCGCTGTTCGCCGTCGCCATCGATGCGGGATACACGTGGCTGGCGGTCGTCGCCGTGATCAACACCGTCGTCTCGATCTTCTATTACGTGCGGGTGATCGCGCCCGCCTATTTCGGCGAGAGCGAGCGGCCGGCGCCGGTGCTGGGGCACTGGGCCGGGCTGGCGACGATGGCGATGGCGCTCGCGGTCGTCGTCGTCGGCCTCGCGGCGCAGGTGTTCCTCGCGGCCTTCGCCGACGCCCGCCTCTTCCCGATGTGACGCCGGCGTGCGTCACGAAGACGTCTGGCCGCAGCGGTGCGCAGACGGCGCCGCCACCGGGCGATGCACACAATCAGCTGGCGCATGATCGGCGTTGAAGCGCGAGTCCGGCGCCGCGGCGCTCTCCACCGCCATGCTGAAGGGCGCGTCTCCTTGCTCCCTTGACGGAAACCGGCCACGGCGAAGAGAGCGAAGCAGGCGCCATGCGTCTCGAGCCAGGAGAGCATCGGCCGCTGGACAACGATGTCGTCGGAAGATCGCCATCTGGTGAACGCACGTCCGCGTCCGCGCGCCGCGTGGCGGTTGACGCACGCCGCGTTCCGCTGTGAACTGTGGAGGCGCAGCGCGGGACGCAGCAGAGCGGAGGGAGCGACCGATGGCCGGAGAGATGGTGTCATTCGCGAGCAACGGCGGTCAGGCCGGCGGCTACCTTGCGCGCCCCTCGGCAGCGAAGGCCGCGGGCGTGATCGTCATCCAGGAGTGGTGGGGCCTGGTGCCGCACATCAGGGACGTCGCCGACCGCTTCGCCGCCGCCGGTTACCTCGCACTGGCGCCGGACCTCTACCACGGCGAGCAGACGACGGAGCCCGACGAGGCCGGGAAGATGATGATGTCGCTGAAGCTGGACGAGGCGGCGCGCGACCTGGGCGCGGCATTCGACTACCTGAAGGCGCACGACGCCTGCACCGGCAAGGTCGGCTGCGTCGGCTACTGCATGGGCGGCGGACTCTCGTTCTACCTGGCGACGCTGAGACCGGTCGACGCCTGCGTCATCTACTACGGCGTGCTGCAGGGCGTGGAGCCGGACCTGTCGAAGCTCGCCGGTCCCGTCATGGGTCACTACGGCACGATCGACGCGTGGGCCAGCCCGCAGGTCGCGCATAACCTCGAGCAGCAGATCCGCGACGCCGGCAAGCACGCGCAGTTCTACATCTACGAGGGCACGGATCATGCCTTCTTCAACGACGCGCGTCCCGAGGTCTACAACAGAGCGGCGGCGGCGCTGTCGTGGGACCGCACGATCGACTTCTTCGACGCACAGCTGAAGTAGCGTGCGCGCGAGCGAGTGGCGCCGCGACGCCGGAGAGCCGCAACAAGGAGCACGCGACGCATGAAGGCAGCAGTCTACTACGAGACCGGCGCCCCGGACGTCTTCCGCTACCAAGAGGCGCCGGAGCCGCCGCTGCATCCGGGCGGCGTCCTCATCGACGTGCAGGCGATCGCCATCGAGGGCGGCGACGTGCTGAACCGCGCCGGCGGCGCGATGACGTCGCAGCCGCACATCGTCGGCTACAACTGAGCCGGCGTCGTACGCGCGGCCGGCGACGCGGTGACTGACCGCAAGCCCGGCGACCGCGTGACGGCGCTGATGGCGAGCGGCTCCCACGCAGCGGTCGTCTCCGTGCCGGCGACATCGACCTGGCTCGTGCCGGACGGCTGCTCGATCGAGTCGGCGGCCGGCGTCCCGGTGTCGTGGGGCACGGCGCACGACTGCCTCTTCGAGTTCGGCCGGCTGCAGCGCGGCGAGACGGTGCTGGTGCAGGCGGGCACCAGCGGCGTCGGCATCGCCTGCGTGCAGCTGGCGCACCGCGCCGGCGCGCGGGTGATCGCGACATCGTCGAGCGACGACAAGCTCGATCGGCTCAAGCAGTACGGCATGGACGTCGGCGTCAACTACCGCAGCGGCAACTTCGTCGATGCGGTGCGCGAGGCCGCGCCGGAGGGCGTCGACCTCGTCGTCGACTCCGTCGGCGGCAAGACGCTGGAGGGCAGCCTGATGTGCATCGGCTATCGCGGCCGCGCGATCACCGTCGGCAACGTCAGCCGCGAGGGGAAGCAGATCGACATCAGCGCGCTCAGCGGCACGAACGGCTCGCTTACGGGCGTCTTCTTCGGGCTCGAGACCTTCCGCAGCAGCGCGCGCGTCGTGCCGATGCTTGAGGCGATCCTCCGCGACGTCGCGAGCGGCGAGCTGGAGGTGGTCATCGACCGCACGGATCCCCTTTCGGAGGCGGCGGCGGCGCACGCGTACATCGAGAGCCGGCAGGCATTCGGCCGCGTTGTGCTGATCCCGTGATTCACGGCGGCGGCGTGGCTCTCAGCGTGACGTCGGAGTCGCTGATGACCCGGCCTCGTCCGGCTTCCAGGTGGTGCTCTGCGGGCCATCTTCGAGCGTGATGCGCAGTGCGGCGAGGCCGTCGCGGATCTGGTCGGCGAGCGCCCACTGCTTCGCCGCCCGCAGGTCGCTGCGGACCTGGATCAGCAGCTCGATGAACGGCGCCGCCTCGATCGCTTCCTGGGCCGCTTCGAGCCGCAGGCCGAGGACATCGGCGAGGTCGAGGAGCAGCGCCTGGGCGTCGCGGACGCCACGGCCCTCGTCGCGCGCGCGGTTGATCTCCTTCGCCAGGTCGAAGAGCACGGCGAGCGCCTGCGGCGTGTTGAGGTCGTCATCCATGGCCGCCGTGAACCGCTCGCGCGTGGCCGCCGTGTCGATGCCGCCGTCGCCGTCGTCGCTCGGGGCCCGCGCGGCCGTGCGCAGGCGGGCGGCGCCGTGCTGCGCCGCCTCGAGCGTCTCCTCGCTGAAGGTCAGCGGCTTGCGGTAGTGCGACGTGAGGATCCAGAGGCGAAGGCCGTCTCCCCCGACCTTGTTGAGGCCGTCGCGGATGGTGATAAAGTTGCCGAGCGACTTACTCATCTTCTCGTCGCCCATCTTCACCCAGGCGTTGTGCAGCCAGTAGCGGACGAACGGCGCGGCGCCGGTGTACGCCTCGCTCTGCGCGATCTCGTTCTCGTGGTGCGGGAAGATGAGGTCCTCGCCGCCGCCGTGGATGTCGATCCGCTCGCCGAGATAGTGCAGCGACATCGCGGAGCACTCGATGTGCCAGCCGGGCCGTCCCTTCCCCCACGGGCTGTCCCACGACGGCTCGCCGGCCTTGGCGCCCTTCCAGAGCGCGAAATCCGCCGCGTTCTCCTTCTGCTCGCCCGACTCCACGCGCGCACCGGCGAGCAGCGAGTCTTGCGTGCGATGCGAGAGCTTCCCGTAATCCGCCTTCGCGCCGACCCGATAGTAGACGTCCGGCCACTCGCTCTGCGGCGACGCCGCCTCGTACGCGTACCCCTTCTCGATCAGCCCCTCGATCATCCGGATCATCCCGGGCACCTCGCGCGTCGCCCGCGGGTATTCGTCGGCGGGCAGGACGTTGAGGTCGCGCATGTCGTCGTTGTAGGCGGCCATGTAGCGCGCGACGAGCTCGTCGGTGGTGATCTTCAGCCGGTTCGCGCGCTCGATGATGCGGTCATCGATGTCCGTGAAGTTCTGGACGTGCTTGACGGCGTAGCCGCGCCAGAGCAGGTAGCGCTTGAGGACGTCGAAGATGACGTAGCTCATCGCGTGGCCGATGTGGGAGTCGTCGTACGGCGTGATGCCGCAGACGTAGATGCTGACGACGTCGCCCTGCGGCCGGAACTCCTCGAGCTGGCGTGTGAGCGTGTTCGTGAAGCGGATCAACCGCCGATCGCCTCTCTGGACGGCAGCGAGTCGCTGGCCGGCGCCGGGTCGGCGGTGGCCGGCGGCGGCGCGTCATCGGCGCGCGGCCGGTGCAGATGCCGCGGCCCGTCGTCGCCGGCGTCGCGCTCGGCTTGGAGGCCGAGACGGTCGAGCTGCGCCTGCAGCGCCTCGAGGCGCCGGTCCATGCGCTCGATCTCGCGCTCGAGGACGTCGATGCGGTCCCACTCCGGGTCGGGAAGTTTCGTGATCGTGTCGCTGCCGGGGTCGTGGAAGGCGACGACGTGGCCGGGCACGCCGACCACCGTCGCGTTCTCCGGCACGTTCGTGACGACGACCGAGCCGGCGCCGATGCGGGCGTGGTCGCCGACCTCGATGGCGCCAATGAGCTTCGCCCCGGCGCCGACGGTAACGCCGTTGCCCAGCGTCGGGTGGCGCTTGGTGCGATGGAGACTGGTGCCGCCGAGCGTCACATCCTGCAGGATGTGGCAGTCGTCGCCGATCTCCGCCGTCTCGCCGATGACGACGCCCATGCCGTGGTCAATGAAGAGGCCGGCGCCGATGCGGGCGCCGGGGTGGATCTCGATGCCGGTGGCGAAGCGGGTGAGGTTCGAGAGCACCCGCGGCAGCACCGGCACCCGCCGCCGGTGCAGGGCGTGGGCGAGGCGGTGCATCTCCCGCGCGTGGAATCCAGGATAGGCGAAGATCACCTCCAGGCTGCCGCGAGCCGCCGGGTCGCGCTCCCGGATCGCCTCGATGTCACGCTTGATCGCATCCAGTACAGACATGGAGGACGCCGTCCTCTCCTTCGTGCTGCGTCTCTGTCGCTTGTCGGCCGCGGGCGGGACGTCCCTCAGCGGGAACGCCCCTGGGGACAAGCGCAGCGGCGCCGATCGATGGAGGCGGGGCGCGAAGGCATCATGTCATCCTCATGCAGCGCCGCCCCGTCCTGTACGCCGCGGCGACGCCGGTACCGGCGATCGCCCGGGCCGCCCCTCGGCCACGCGGGCGCACGCTGGCAGATATTCACTCTAACAGCACGATCGCCAGAGCGGCAATGCCCTCACCACGCCCGATGACGCCCATGCCGTCGGCGGTCTTGGGCTTGATGGACACCTGCGTTATGTCGATTTGGAGCGCCGCCGCGGTCCGATCACGCATCGCCTCCACACAGCCCGCGAGGCGCGGCGCCTCGGCGAGGACGGTCGCGTCGACGTTGCCGATGACGAAGCCGGCGCCGCGCACGCGCTCGGCGGCCAGCCCCAGCAGCACCAGGCTGGCAGCGTCCCGCCAGCGCTCGTCGGACGACGGGAACATCGCGCCGATATCCCCCAACCCGGCGGCGCCGAGCAGCGCGTCGATCACCGCGTGCAGCAGCGCGTCGCCGTCGGAGTGGCCGGCGAGGCCGCGGCCATGCGGCACCTCGACGCCGCCGAGTATGAGCCGGCGCCCCGCCGCGAAGGCGTGCACGTCGAAGCCCTGCCCGATTCTCATCGTCCGGCGGCGGCGAAGTCCGCCTTGATCCGGCGCAGCAACTCCGGTTCGAGGGCGACGTCGACGCCGGTCATCGCCAGCGCTTCGGCGGCCTGCAGCATCGACTCGTGAGCGACATCGGTGACGACGGCGGCGGTGAACTCCGGCGTGTGGTTGAAGATCATCTGGCCGATGCCGAACGTCGGGTGGATCGACGGCACGACCTGGCTGACGTTCCCCATGTCGCTGCTGCCGGTCGAGACGTTCTTCACGTCGAGGAACCGGCGGCCGAGCGCCTCGCCGTTACTGCGGTACGCCTCCGCAAGCGGCCGGTTCGAGCGCAGCGGCGCGTACTCGGAATCCTCGTGCCAGTCGGCCTCGAGCTCGCAGCCCGTCGCCAACGCGCCCGCCTCGAAGCAGCCCTGCACGCGCTGCTTCAGCTCCTGCAGGTAGCGCGGCTGCTGCGCACGCACGTAGAACGTCGCCGCCGCCCGCTCCGGCACGATGTTCGCCGCCACGCCGCCATCGGTGATGATGCCGTGCAGCCGCGCGTCGCGGCGGATGTGCTGGCGCAGCTGCGCGACCGCCTGGTACGCCGTGACGACGGCGTCGAGCGCGTTTCGCCCCTGCTCCGGCGCGACCGACGCATGCACGGCGCGCCCGTGGTACACGACGTCGACGTGCGCCACGCCGAGCATCGGCGGGTCGGCGATGTCCACCGCCATCGGGTGCGCCATCATCGCCACGTCGATGTCGTCGAAGGCGCCGTGGCGGATCATCGCCACCTTGCCGCCCCCCAACTCCTCCGCCGGCGTGCCGAGGATGACGACGCGCGCATCGGCCGGCTCGAGCGCGGCGACGAGGCCGACCGCAGCGCCGACGCCGGCGGTGGCGATCAGGTTGTGGCCGCAGGCGTGGCCGATCTTCGGCAGCGCATCGTACTCGGCGCAGATCGCGATGGTGACCGGGCCGTGGCCCCAATCGCCCCGGAACGCCGTCTCCAGGCCGTACACCCCCCGCTCGACCAGCGCGAACCCGTGGCCTTCGAGGAACGGCGCCAGCTGGGCGACCGCATGCCGCTCGTGGTACGCCAGCTCCGGATGGACGTGGATCTCCCGCGAGATGCGGGCGAGCTCGCCTGCGGCAGTGCGGACGGCGACGCGCGCCCGCTGCTTCGCTGCGTCGATCGTGGCCACGGCCATGGCGCGCCTCCTCCGTGCGGCGATTCTATAGCGCCGGCGGCGGGCGCGACAACCGCGGGGTATGGCGGCAGCCGGGCGACTGTGCCAGCGTGAGCGCACGGCGAGGCTGCGGCGACGCCAGGACGTGGGCGGACGCTGCCGTGATCGAACGGAGGCGCGAGATGGCGATGGCGGAACGGCGGGCACAGATCGTCTGGGAGGGCGACCTGCGGGGCGGCTCGGGGCAGCTCCACGTCGCGAGCGGCGCCTTCGCGGCGCAGACGATGACCTTCAGCGCGCGGTCGGAGGGCGCCGACGGCAAGACGAGCCCCGAAGAGCTCATCGCCGCCGCTCACGCCACCTGCTATGCGATGGCCTTCTCGAACACGCTCACCACCGAAGGCGGCGTCGCGCCCGAGCGGCTCGAAGTGACGGCAGTCTGTGCGCTCGACCGCGTCACTGACGGACTGAAGATCACGACGATGGATCTCACCGTGCGCGGCCGCGTCCAGGGGATCGACGATGCGCGCTTCAAGGAGCTGGCGAAGATGGCCGAACAGCGCTGTCCCGTCTCCAACGCGCTGCGCAACAACGTGCAGGTCCGCCTCGACGCAGCGGTCATGTAAGCGATCACGTAGGACTCTGCGGCGCGACATCGGCTCGCGGCTCTATCGGGTCGCCGGGCGCACGGCCCTGCCCCGTCGCGCGCCCGCGGCGCGTCCCACGCGCGCTCGCCCGCAGCCGGTGGCACGCACCCGCACCCGCTGCCGACCCCTGTCCCCCGCGCCGCCGGGCCGATGCGGCGCTCGCCGGCGCGAGCCCGCGCCCGCTGCCGCGCCACGATCCCCTGACACGCCGCGCCGAAACCCTGATTCCCATGGTGACGCGCTTCACCCTGCACGGCCGGCGCCGATAACAGAAGCGACCGACGACAGATTCTACGGAGGCGCTCAGATGGCAGACCCGCAGGCCACCGGCCTCGAACAGGAACTTACGCAGGCGTTCGACGATCTTCGCCGCGCGCTCGAGCAGGCGGCGGAAGCGACGCGCGCGCTCGGCGGCCTGGCGCCGCGCCTGCGGGCGGTCGGCGAGGTGTTCGACAAGATCGACGCGGCGATCGCCGAGGGTCGCCAGCAGATCGGCGCGACGGGAGTCGGCGCTCGGCCTTCGCCGGCAGCCGTCACGCGGCCGACACTCGTCGTCCCAGCGGTCGCGCACGCGGCGCCTTCGCCGCAGCCGGCGCCGGCAGCGGCCATCGATCTGGCGTCCGTGCCGGAAGCCACGCACGAGCTGCGCGAGATCGTCGCGACGGACGCCGACCTGGCGTCATTCCGGCTCGAGTTCGAGAGCCGGCCGGGGCCGCTCGACCTGCGCGCCGTCGACGAGGCGATCAGCGAGCATCCGGCCGTGCGCGATATCGCGCTGCTCGACTACGACGGTCACCGGGCGACACTGAAGGTATGGGTGGAAGGCAGCACGAGCCCGGCCAGCGTGCAGGTCGCGATCCGCGACCGCGTGCGGGCGCTCTTCCCGTCGGAGAACGAGGTCACCGTCGTCGCGCTGGAAGACGCCGCCTGATCGAGAGCACCAGGGCGGCTGGCGAGCGTCTCCGGCGGCCGGCGCCGTCGGCGGGTATGGGCGACCGCGCGGTGCTTTCGAGGATCTGGGATCGTTCCCAGTCCTCGCTCATCGGGTGATCCGCTCTTCGGTTCTGGTCGCCGACCCTACGCCACCTGCGACTGGCCGCCGTACATGCGGCGCGCGGCGGCGTCGAACATCGCGTCGGTGCTGGCGCCGTCCGCCGGGCACGTCGCCCAGCCGGCGACGAGGTGCAGGTCGAGGCCGGGGACGTCGCCTCCATCGAGCCGCACCTCCTGCGCGGCCTCCAGCAGGCGCCGCGCGGCCGTTGCCGCGCCCTCCAGCTGCGCTTCGGCGAGGATCATCGTGTAGCCGCTCTCCTTGTAGGCGCCGATGATGTCGATCTCGCGCGCGTGCTGCGCCAGCGATTCGCCGAGCCGCTGCAGCAGGCGGTCGGTGAGGAAGCGTCCGTACTGCTCGCGCAGCAGGCGCAGGTTCGTCGCCTCGATGACGACGATCGACACCTCGCGCTTGTGGCGCGCGGCGCGCGTCAGCTCGCGCTGCAGGTCCGTCTCCATCTTGCGCGCGTCGAACACCGAGCGCACGACGTCCGTGACGCCCTGCTCGCGCGCCGATTGCGCGTTGCGCAGGTTCACCGCGGCGCACGCCAGATGGTCGCCGAGCAGCTTCACCAGCGCGTCGTCCACGGGCCGCGAGAGCATCACGACGAGCGCGCCGATCCGCTCGCCCGCCGTCTCCAGCGGCGCGATGGCGATGCGCTCGACGGAGAGTCGCTGCGCCGCCGTCTGCGCCGCGGCGTCGTCGATCCCCTCGAAGAGCTCGCGGCCGTCGAGCGTGACGGCAGCCTGATGCTCCAACGCATCGGCGAGCGCCGGCGAGCGCGACGGGTCGAGCTTGCGCCGCAGGCGGCCGCCGAAGGCGTCGGCGGCGCGCTGGACCGAGCGGCGGCGCAGGTCGGACGCCGGCGGGCGATGCTCAAGGCGGCCATCCTGCTCCTCGAAATACACGAGCGCGTACAGTGCGCCCAGCCCGCGCTCCGCCGCCGTCGCCGCCGCGTCTACGAGCCACTCCGTCGTGACCGCGCGGTGCAGCGGCAGCAGCGCCGACATCATCGTGGCGACGGGATCGCCGGATTCGTGGAGTGGGCGTTCAGGACGCTGGCTGGTCATCGGGGGGTGCTCCTTATGTCGTGCGCGATCCCAAGTTGGCGACCGCCGCCGCCACCCGGCGGAGGTTCTCGTCGAGCCGCCGCATCGCCGCGTCGAGCTCGTCCAGCGACTCGCCGCTGGCGCTCCCGTGCCGCGCGCGCGCGTCGATCAGGCGGCGGGTGGCGTCCTGTAGACGTCCCTGCTGCTCGATGAGGGCGTCGGCCTCCTGCAGCAGCTCCGACACCTCGGCGGGCGGAAGCGGCACGTCGGCCGCGACGGCGTGGCTCGCCGCCAGCTGGCGCGCCAGACCCTGCACGGCCTCGGATGCCGCGGCCGCTTCGCTCGACGCCTGCGCCGCCAGGCGGAAGAGCCGCCACGAGCCGAGCGAGCTGATGATCGTGAACACGAGGAGGCCGCCCAGGCCCATCACGACGGCGGCCACGACGGCGGCGAATTCCCAGTTGCTCGTGTCGCCCACGGTCGCTCCCTCGGCGCCGTCCCTGCGCGCGCTGTCTGATGATCGGCGCTCTCGATGGCGAACTTGAGATACGCGCGGCGCGGAAGCCTCCGCCGCCCGGCCAGCTCCGTTCCTTGCCAACCGGCAAGGCGGCCGAACAGATGCCCGCAGCAGCCTACCGGATTCATCACATCCGATGCTTCCGGCCGCGTCCTCGAGGCGCTTCGTCACGGCCCTGCGCCGGCGGCAGCCGCCCGCGCTGGCTTCCGCGCGCGCTCGTCGGCGCGCTACGCTGCGCCATGCCCACAGGCGGCTTCCAGGCGGACGATCATGATCTCGATGGCTCCCGGCTGCGTATCGCCATCGCCTGCGCCCGCTTCAACGGCGACATCACACAGCGCCTGCTCGAGGGCTGCATCGACGAGCTGCGGCGCCGCGGCGTGACGGAGGCGCGGCTGACGGTGCAGTACGTACCCGGCTGCTTCGAGTTGCCGCTGATGGCAAAAATCTTCGGCAGCAGAGGCGAGTTTGATGCTATTATCTGTCTTGGAGCCGTGATCCGTGGTGACACGCCGCATTTCGAATACGTCTCGTCGGCGACGGCCATCGGTATTCAGCAGGCAGCGCTCGAGACGCGGGTGCCGGTCGCCTTCGGTGTGCTCACCGTCGACAATGAACAGCAGGCGTACGACCGCGTCGGCGGCGCCGCCGGCCACAAGGGCCGGGAGGCGGCCCTGAGCGCGATCGAGATGGCGCACGCGGTCGGCGCGTCGCGCGGGACGGACGTCTAGGAGCGAGATCCCGGCGCGCGGCAGCGCCGGCGCAGCATGGAGCGCGGCCTCATCCCCGCCCGGGGATCCCGCAAAGGAGGCAGGGCACATGGCGATCAAGGCAGACGACGTCAAGCACCCCGACCAGGTCGAAGACGTCTTCGACTGGGATGCGGAGGTCCAGGGGGAGACGCCGGACCTGGCAACGCACCGCACCTTGCGGCTGGCAAACCGCGCCGTCGCGAAGTTCCCGGAGCTGAGCGGCAAGTACAAGGCCTACGCAGGCGCCGCCGCCGTCGTCTCCAGCGCGCTGACGCTGATGGCCGGCATCGCCATCGCGCGCAAGATGAAGCGCGGCATGAGCGCCGATGGTGCGCTCGCCGCCCTCACCGCGGCTGACATCGAGAACGCGATGCAGGTCGCGGTGCGGAACCAGCGCTACAAGCGGCTGCTGCGCAAGATCACGCTGCGTCACCGCAACGGCCAGCCGGCGAAGCGCAACGACTGAAACGCCCGGCGGCGCTCGAAGGCGCGCCCGATTGCGAAGCGCGACGGCTAAAACGCCCGGCGACGCACGAAGGCGGGTTCGATTGCGGGCCCACGACGCGTGCGGCGGCGCCGCGCCTGCTACGCTGAAGCGATGCGACGCAGCACGATCGTGTTCTGGCGGTGGCGGGCGCCGCGGTCCGAAGACTTCGGGCTGCTCGGACTGGTCGTCCGCTTCGTCGTCAACATCGCGGCGCTCTGGGTGGCGCAGCGGCTCGTGCGGGGCTTCGACATCAACAGCGGCGGCGCCCTCGTCTTCGGCGCGATCATTTTCGGGCTGATCAACGCCTTCATCCGGCCGGTCGTGTCGATGCTGTCGTGCCTTCTGACGCTGGCGACGCTCGGCCTCTTCACGCTGATCATCAACACCGCGATGCTCGGGTTGACGGCGTGGATCGCCGGCAAGTTGGACCTGGCGTTCGAGGTCGACGGCTTCACCGCGGCCTTCCTCGGCGCGCTCGTGATCTCGCTCGTGAGCACCATCCTCAGTCACTGGGCGACGGCGAACATCCTGCGACGGTCACGTCGCCGGGACACCATGTGGTAGACAAGGCGAGCAGCGTAACAGCAACCATAACGATTGCCAATTCCTTACAAATCTGCTACGCTGGCGACGCATGAATCCCCTCGCGGGGCCGTGGCCGCGGTGCTGCGCCCCTCGGATCGCCGGCAACGGTCTAGCACGCCGGACGCGCCCGCGCGCGACCGCATGTCAACGCCAGGAGAGAGGGCGGCCCGGTGTACGTGACTCCAGAGGCATGCGAGGCGCTGAGCGAACTGCTGGCGCGGCGCGCCCAGCCCGAGCGCTGCCTGCGGTTGAGCACCGTGCAGGGGAACTACCGGTTCGTCCTCGACGAAGCGATCGAGCAGGACGTGAGCTTCGAGCACGCGGGCCGCGTGGTGCTCGTCGTGTCGGAGACCGTCTCGCGCGACCTCTGGGGCATCACCGTCGACTGCGATGAGACGGCCGGCAAGCGCAAGCTGATCTTCCGCAAGGCGAAGGGCGACGAGCCGTTCGATACGACGAAGGAAGAGCCCGACCCGGTGCCGCCCGGCTGGAAGGCGCAGGAGCACGAACGACTGCTCGCCGAGATCGCCGAGATCGGGCGCCAGATCGCGGCGCTGCGCGGCGGCTCGAAGGCGATGCTACGCGACCAGCTGCAGACGCTTGAGCTCGCGAAGCAGGCGAAGTGGGACGCCATCCGCGCGCTCTGGGCGGGTGACGGCGGCTGGCACAGGCGCCAGGCGGCGCTTGCGGCCGAGGCGGAGTAGCAGGTACCAATCAATCGGCGCCCGGGAGACGCGGCGCGACGGAAACGGAGTCGATGTGGCGGCAGTAGACCTCAGAGACGGCGAATCCCCCGAGCACCTGATCACGCGCTTCCGCCAGGCGGTGCAGCGCGATGGCATCCTGCGCGAGATCAAACAGCGCCGGCACTTCATCCCGAAGGGCGAGCGCCGCCGCATCGCCCAAGCGAAGGCCGCCCGCCGTCGCCGCCGGGCGATCAGCAAGCGCGCCGCTTTATAACCCAACAGGAGCCACCAGCGCCGAGGCCGCCATCCCGCGCGAGAGTGATTGCGCGTGTCGGCCGGCGCGCCAGCCGCGGTTCGCGCGACGATGCGCGCAGCGCCGGCTACGCGAGCCCGAGCAGGCGCGCCGCGTTGTCGTACAGGATCTTCGGCCGCACCTCGTCGCTGAACGCCGCCTGCGCGAAGTCCCGCAGCCAGCGCTCCGGCGTGATCGCCGGGTAGTCCGAACCGAAGAGCACCTTGTCGCTCACGACGTTGTTCGCGTAGGTGATCAGCGACGGCGAGAAGTACTTCGGCGACCAGCCCGAAAGATCCATGTAGACGTTGGGCTTGTGCACGAGCATCGCCAGCTGCTCCTCCTGCCACGGCCACGAAGGATGCGCCATCACGATCGTCAGCTCCGGGAAGTCGGCGGCGACGTCATCCATGTACGGGATCGGCCGCGCGAAGCCGAGCTTCACGCCACCGCCGCCCGGCTGTCCGGCGCCGACGCCCGTCGTGCCGGAGTGGAAGAGCACGATGAGTCCCAGCGCCTGCGCCTTCTGCCAGAGCGGATAGAAGCGGCGGTCGTTCGGGTAGAACTCCTGCGTCGACGGGTGGAACTTCAGCCCCTTCAGCCCCAGGTCGCGCACGCGCTCCGCTTCGAGCAGCGCCGCCTTCCCCTTCCACGGGTCGACGGTGCCAAAGCCGGTGAAGGTCTTCGGCCAGCGGCGCACGCAGTCGGCGATATAGGCGTTCGGCACCGGCGGGCGGCCGGTCGCGGTCTCCGTATCGATGGCGAAGAGTACGCCGAACAGATCCTGGCGCTGATAGTAGTCGGCCATCTCCTCGTTGGATGCGGGCGGCGGGCCGCTGCGAAAGTAGGCAGTCATCTGCGCCTGTTCTTCAGTCGAGAGCCCGCCGGGCCCCGGCGGGTGGATGTGGAAGTCGATCATCTGCGCCATGTTGTCCTCCGCCTCCGTCGTCCGCTGCTCACTCCGCTGCGTGCCGGCGCGCTCAACGTGCCGGGCGCGGCGGCGGGCTCACACCGGCTCCGTGTGCCGCACGAGGCCGCCGTCGACATAGTACGTCGAGCCGGTGACGTACGACGCCCGGTCCGACGCCAGGAAGACCGCCACGTTCGCGACTTCGTCGGGCGTGCCCATGCGGCCGGCGGGGATGACGCGCGCGAGCAGTTCCTGCTTCGCCGGGTCATCGAGCCGGGCGACGTTGCGCGCGGTCGCGATGGCGCCTGGGGCGATGTTGTTGACGCGGATGCGGTACGGCGCCAGCTCGAGCGAGAGCGCCCGCATCAGCATGCGCATGCCGCCCTTCGCCGCGCAGTACTGTGCGAAGCCGGGGAACGGCAGGTCTTCGTGTACCGATGAGATGTTGACGACGGAGCCGCCGCCATGCTCCTTCATCACGCGGGCGGCGATCTGCGTGCAGAGGAACGTGCCCCTGAGGTCGACATCCAGCACACGGTCCCAGTCTTCGTCGGTCATCTCCAGGAAGTCCGCGCCGGCGGTGATGCCGGCGTTGTTCACCAGCACGTCGACGCGGCCGAAGCGCCGCACCGTCTCCGCGACGAGCGCCTCGACGTCCGCGCGCTTCGAGACGTCGCCCGGAAGCGCGACGGCGCGGTGGCCCTCGCCGGCCAGCCGGGCGACGATCGCGTCCGCGTCGTCCGCGGAGCCGACGTAGTCGATCACCACCCCGGCGCCTTCGCGGGCGAAGCGCATCGCGATGGCCGCGCCGATCCCCTGGCCGGCGCCCGTGACGATGGCGACCTTCCCTTCGAGCTCCATGCTCCCCCTTCGCTGCGGATGATCGCACATCGCGGCGCCGGCGATGCTGTTGCATGATACGCGCGGCGCCGCCCGTGCCCGGCTCCGAGCTCATGCGTGCTCGATGGCGTCATCCACGTCCCGCCTCGAACACGGCAGGCGGTACGCCGAACCGGCTGCCGCCGCGGCCGGCGCTCCGCGAAAGCACACGGGCGAGCCAGCACTGCCCAAGACGTTACCATTGACGCACGCAATCTCACTGATCTGGAGGATCGGCCCATGGAACCACGGATCAAGAATCCCGCACTTATCCTGCCGGGCGCGTTGCCGGCGCTCCGGGCGCTCTCGCAATCGGCGCACGACGCCGGCCTGCCGAGGACGACATCGCTGCTCGTGCAGCTGCGCGCGAGTCAGGTGAACGGCTGCAGCTTCTGCGTCGACATGCACGCCCGCGAGCTGATCGACGCCGGTGAGCCAGACACCCGCGTCTTCGCGGTCTCCGCCTGGCGCGAGACGACCTACTTCAGCGATGCCGAGCGCGCGGCGCTGGCGCTCACCGAGGCGGTGACGCGGCTCAGCGACCGGCCCGACCCGGTCCCCGACGCCGTCTGGGACGAGGCGGCGAGCCACTACGACGAACGCGCCCTGGCGGCGCTGGTGGTCGAGATCGCGGCGATCAACGCCTGGAACCGGCTGAACGCCGCCACGCGACAGCTCGCAGGCGGCCGGCTGGGCCAGCATCGGCAGGCGGAGACAGCCGGCACAGAGGCGACGGAATCGACGCGCAGTACGCCGTGATCGAGAGCGTACGGATGAGGAGCGAAAGGACGGGCCGCATGACCACGCACGCTGTCAAAACGATCATCTACCCGGTCAAGGACATCGCCCGGGCGAAGACGCTGTTCACTGCGCTCGTCGGCGCACCGCCGCAGGTGGACGAGGCGTACTACGTCGGCTACGACCTGCCCGGACAGCATATCGGCCTCGACCCGAACGGCCACGAACAGGGCGCCACCGCCTATTGGCACGTCGACGACATCGGCGCCACGTCGGCGGCGCTTGTCGCCGTCGGCGCGACGGTCCACGAGGAGGCACATGACGTCGGCGGCGGCCGGCTCGTGGCGCAGTTGCGCGACGCCGACGGGAACGTGATCGGGTTGATCCAGGGGTAGCGCCGCGTCGAAGACGGAACCGCCCCCAGCCGCGCGGCCGGGGGCGATTGTCATCGATGGTGGAGATAGGGGGACTCGAACCCCCAACCTCTGCATTGCGAACGCAGCGCTCTCCCA
>JADMII010000051.1 GCA_015478665.1 Dehalococcoidia bacterium | reverse complement strand
GCGCTGCTCGGTGCGTTCGCGGGCTTCCTTGAGGCGGTAGGAGTCGCCGTCGATGGCGACGATCTCGGCGTTATGGATGAGGCGGTCGATCAGGGAGACGACGCAGGCGGCGTTGGGGAAGACCTCGCGCCATTCGGCGAACGGGCGGTTGGTGGTGATCAGCGTGCTCCTGACCTGGTATCGGCGGGAGACCAGCTCGAACATCAGGTCGGCGTGGCGGTTGGAGTAGGAGAGGTAGCCGACCTCGTCGATCACCAGCAGCTGCGGGCGGGCATAGTGGCGCAGGCGGCGGCGCAGGGCGGAATCGCTGTCGAGCGCGCAGAGATCGCCGAGCAGCTGACCGGCGCTGGTGAACAGCACGGTGTGGCCTGCGATCAGGGCCTGGTGGGCGATGTTCTGCGCCAGCGTTGACTTGCCGACGCCATTGGGACCGACCAGGACGACGTTGGTGGCGTCTTGCAAGAAGTCGAGCGCCATCAGCGCCTCGAGGGCGGCACGGTCGCAGCGTTTGGGCCAAGCCCAGTCGAAGTCGCAGAGCGGCCTGAAGCGGCCGATATGCGCGTCCTTCAGCCGCCGCTCCAGGCTGCGGCGGCCGCGCTCGTGTTCCTCCCACGCCAGCAGCGGCGCGACCCAGCCGGACGTGGCGACCTCCGGCCAGTGCGCCAGCAGGCCGTGCAGATGCAGCGCCTCGGCACGGGCGCGCAGGGCCGGGGAATCACTCATCGGCGACGTCCTTGAGCTGGTCATAGGTTTCGAGTGCGTGCGGTTGCACCGGCGCGTCGCGCGCCTGCACCGTCGCGGGGAGGTCGACGGCGACCGGGGGAACCTCACCGCGTTGTTCGCGCCGGCGCTCGAGGGCGAGGCGCACGGCGTTGGGGTGGGGCACGCCGCGGTCGAGTGCCTCGCGAATGGCGACCTGCAGCTCGGCGGCGCCGTAGCGGTCGAGCAGCCGCATCAGGCCTGTCGTGATAGTGCCGAGGTTGGCCCCGCGCTCGGCGGCGCGCAGCAGCAGATCCTGGCTGGCGGGGGCGACCTGGGCGAGCCGATCGGTGGCGCGATGCTGGCGGGCGGCGCGCTTGTGCGCGACCAGCGCCTGGAGGTGGTCGTCCTGCTCGATCTGCGCGCCCTTGTCGTAGCTGCGGCGGTGGCAGGCGAGCACATGGACGCCGTCGACGATGCGCACCTCATGGGTGTCGGCGAGCACCGACAGCACGCGGCGGACATGGGTATGGGGCACGGAATAGTCGTTGAGGTCAAAGCGGACATACGGCGTCTTGCCGACCTTGACCGCGACGCGCTCGAGCAGCGGCGCTGGGTTGTCTGGCAACGACAACAGGCGCGGCACTTCCTCGGCGAACACCTCGCGCACGGTGCGCTCCGGCTCGGCCGGGCAGCGCCGGTCGGCGGCGAGGCCGCGGCTCCAGTCGTCGGCTTGGGCATTGAGGTCGTCAAGATCGGTGAAGCGGCGCGCCGCGAAGAAGGCGCCACGCACGTATCCGATGGCACGTTCGACCCGACCCTTCTCGTTACCGCGCGCGACCGCGACGGGCCGTGCTTCGAAACGGTAGTGGCCGGCGAAGGTCAGCAGAGTGGGATTGAAGCGGATCGCATCGCCACGCCGCTCCAGCACAGCGCTTTTCAGATTATCGTAGAGCAGGACACGCGGCACTCCGCCCCAGGCGGTGAAGGCGCCGACATGGCCGCGCAGGAAGTTCTCCATCCGGGCGTCGGGGAAGAAGCGGAGAAAGATCTGCCGCGAGTGGCTCAGCACCATGACGAACGCCATCAGCGGACGGCGGGCACGACCGATCTGCAGGTGGCCGAAGTGTGCCCAGTCCACTTGCGCCTGTTCGCCGGGCAGGCTGCGTAGGCGCAGAAACGCCTCCGCCGGCCGGCGCGGCCGTTGCAAGGCAATGAGATGGCGGAAGTGGTCGGGGCTGCCGCGATAGCCGCGCTCGCGCACCATCGCGAACAGGCGGCTGGCGGTCAGCATCGGGAACCGCTTCAGCGTCTCGCGGATCAGCGGCAGATACGCGTCAATCTGCGACCGCCGAGGTGCGGCGCCGATCCCGGGCAGCCCGGCCTGCGCCAGCACCCGGCGCACCACGCTGTGGTGAACATGCAGCTGGCGGGCAATGGTGCCGATCGTCCATTTCTCGGCGTGGTAGTAGCGCAGGATCTGCGCCTCGATGTCAGCCGGCGTCACCATGGCGTGCGGGTCCCGTCCGGTCGTGTCCAACACGGAAGCGATGACGCCGGCGGCGAAGCAGAAACCCTTGCCGAAGGTGCGGCAGGCAGCAGCGACCGCACCAATGGCAGTGCGGAACCGATGGCGGCGGCCGGTCAGCAGGGGATGCGTCGTCACATGGGGTCGTCATCGCGTCCGGCGCCAGCAGAGCATCCGCCGGCGGCGGGGGTGAACCGTGATGCGTCACTATTTCACGTCGGGCCCGGTAACGGCTCATCCGGGCGGCATGCGCGCGCCGGCCACGGTGGGTCTCCTGATAGCGCCGGCCCGCCTCTCGGACGGTCTGGCAGCGCGCCCGCGAGGCGCAGCCGTGGCTACAGTAGATCTGCCCCCGGTCGCAGCAGCTGCAAATGATCACTTGGCCACGGCAACCCGCACACAGGAACAGACGGCCCTTTTCCAGTTCGGCCTGCCCGCCGTCGCAGACGCGCCGTAGACGAACGCCACCATCGGCAGGATACTCGTCCTGCATTCGTGCCCGGCACGGTGTGGGGCACGGCGTCGATGCAG
>JADMII010000024.1 GCA_015478665.1 Dehalococcoidia bacterium | reverse complement strand
CACGCCGTTCCAGTGGGCGCAGCAGGCGCGGCCGGAGGTGCTGCGGCCGCGGCACCTGTACCTGCGCGAGGGGTTGAAGAAGGCGGGCGTCCAGTTCTCGTGGGAGGACCCGGAGCACAGCCTGCTCGAAGCCGTGCTCTCGCGCGGCGACCGCCGCCTCGGCGCCGCCATCGAGCGTGCGTGGCGGGCGGGCGCGCGCTTCGACGCCTGGCACGAGCACTACGACTGGCCGCGCTGGGAGCGCGCGCTCGCCGACAGCGGCCTCGATGCCGCCTTCTACGCCTACCGGGAGCGCGGGCTGCGCGAGGTCTTCCCCTGGTCGCACATCAGCATCGGCGTCTCGGAGTCCTACTTGCGCAACGAATGGCAGAAGACGCTGCGCGGTGAACAGACGCCGGACTGCCACAAGCAGCCGTGCAACGTCTGCGGCGTGCAAAACCAGAACGCGGAAGACTGCCTCAACCGGCTCGACCTCCGCCTCGCCGAGCAAGGCAAGCCGCCGAAGGACCGCACCGGCCTCATCCGCCCGATCGAGATGTTCACGCTCTCGTAGGCGCTACACGGCCATCGCCGGCGACGAGCGGGTGATGCGTGCCCCGCCGTCACCTGCGGCCGCAAGCCGCCGCCTCCCTGCACCAGTCGGGGCGTTGTCCGCGCGGCCGCCGACCTCGATCACGCTCGATCTGCCCCGTCTGCCCCGGCGGCGGCTCGCCGTCACGGCCGCCGCCGCCGCCGGTCGTGGCGGTCGAGCAGCACGACGTCGCGGTCGCTCGCGTGCAGCGCGAAGGTGAAGAACCAGCCCGCCACGCCGAGCATCAGCGCCGCGCCGAAGAACGTCCAGCGCCACCACTGTGTGCCCGGGCCGCCGTTGCCCGCGCTGGGCAACGCCTGGTTCTGCTGGCTGGCGCCATCGACGCCCAGCTTCTGGTCGATGGTCTGCGTCGGCTGATTCGAATTCTGCAGCACCGTGATCCGCGGCGAGGCCGTCGCCCGCGGCGTGATCGTCGCGGGCGGCGTGCCGGTGACGGTCGGCGTGCGCGTCGCCGTCGTGCTCGCCGTCGGCCGCGCCGTCGATGTGCCGCTCGGCGTTCCGGCGGCGGTACTCGTCGCCGCAGCCGTGGTCGTCGGCGCTGGCGTCCCGGTCGCCGACGGCGTCCCCGTCGCGAGTGGCGTGTCGGTCGCGGCGGCGGTGCCGGTCGCTGCGATCGTCGTGTCGCCGACGGTCAGCTGCACGGCGGTCGCCGGCGGCGTCGTCGCGTTCGAGGCGCCGTCGACGAGCTGCACGGCGCCCCAACCGAGGCCCGCATCGCCGGGCCCCACCGCCTGGAAGCGCACCGTCGCCACGGTGCCGCTGCCCGATGCCGTGACCGACGACGGCAGCACGAACCGATATTCGATGCTGCCGCCGGCGGCGCTGTTCGCCGTAACGCTGCCGCCCTGGCCGGGGAACGGCCCGGGCAGGATCTGCGTGCCCGTCGTGGCCGCATCGGCATCGATCACCCGGACGACGCCCGGGTTGTAGAGGACGTAGAGGTCGACCTCATGGACGTCGACGGCGCCCGACAGGTCGAGCGTGACGGCGGTGCTGTCACCGAGCGCGAGCGACGCCGCGCCCGACGACATGCTGAGGCTCCCGGACGCGGCGGCGGCGGGTGTCGGAGCAGGCGAGGCGAGCGCGAAGGCGAGCGAGGCGAGCGCACACGAGAGCAGCACGAACCGCGCAGCTCGATGGCAGCGGCCGGATTGCATTCCCTGCATCGCACCTCTCCCGTGTGTATCGGAGCGCGGGCGCGGCGCGGCGTGGGTGCATGCACCCAGGGCGTGTGCAGCGGAGTGGACGCGCGGGGATCGGGACGCGAGCCGCGGGATGTGTCAGGCGCGCGAGCGGGCCCGGCTGGCGCCTGTCGTCGACGGCGTCTGGTCGCTCGTCCGCTGTCTGTTCGCGGCTAGGGAACATGGCGTCGCCGCGGCCGCTCCCCTCCCGGCGGCGGTCAGAGAGGCGACGCCAGCGTATCCGCGAGCGGCGAGCTGACTGTGCGGCCGATGATGCCTTGTCGTCGGCCGCCGGCCTCGTCGTCGAAGTGAGGCGTGTTGCGCGGACCTTACTCCGGCGCAGCGCCGACGACGCGGGCGAGGATACCCTCCAGCTCCTCGTCGCTGTGAAACCGGATCACGATCCGGCCACCCTTCCGGCCCTTCGTCAGCGCCACCCGCGCCCCCAGCGCGCTCCGCAGGGCGGCCTCCGCGTCGCGCACGTACGGATCAGATTCCTGTACCGGCCGCCGGCGGCCCTTGGTCGCGCCGCCCGGCGCCGACGTCTCGCGCAGCAGCCGCGCGATCTCCTCCGCCTGCCGCACGGTCAGCGCGTCCGACACGATCCGTCGCCAGGCGTCGAGGCGCGTCGATGAGTCCTCGATCGCCAGCAGCGCACGCGCGTGCCCTTCGCTGATCTGCCCCGACGCGATGCTCGCCCGGATGTCCTCCTCGAGCGTCAGCAGGCGGGAGATGTTCGCCACCGCCGCCCGGCTGCGGCCGACGCGCCGCGCGATCTGCTCCTGCGTCAGGCCAAACTCGTCGGCGAGGCGCCTGAAGGCGGCCGCTTCTTCCAGCGGGTTCAGATCTTGGCGCTGGAGGTTCTCGACGAGCGCCATCTCAAGCAGCTGCGCGCCGGCCGCTTCGCGCACCACCACCGGCATGCGCGTCATGCCCGCCAGGCGCGCCGCCTGCAGCCGCCGCTCGCCGGCGATGAGCTGGTACGTGCTGACGCCCATCTCCGAACGCACCTGCGTTACCAGCACCGGCTGCAGCAACCCGTGCTCGCGGATGCTCGCCGCCAGCTCCGCGAGCGCGTCCGGCGCGAAGTGCGTCCGCGGCTGCTCGGGGTTCGGCACGATGAGGTCGATGTCCACCGTCTCGACGCCCGAAGCCGCGCCCCCGGTCGTCTGGGGGATCAGCGACGCGAGCCCGCGACCGAGCGCCTGCCGATGCGATGACGTCATGCTCGTACCTCCGTCCGCGACCCGTTGATCAGCTCCATCGCCAGCTCTCCGTACGCCCGCGCCGCCCGTGACGACGGGTCGTACTGCGCGATCGCCAGCCCGTGGCTCGGCGCCTCGCTGAGCCGCACGCTCCGCGGGATCACCGTGGTAAAGGTGTTGGTAAAGTGCGTCCGCACCTCGTCCGCGACCTGCTGCGAAAGGTTTGTGCGTCCGTCGAACATCGTCAGCAACAGCCCGCGTAACCGCAGGCTGGAGTTCAGATTTCTTCGCACCAGCTCCAGCGTCGATGTCAGCTGACTCAACCCCTCCAGCGCCAGGTACTCGCACTGCACCGGAACGATCACCTCGTCCGCGGCCGCCAGCGCGTTCACCGTCAGCAGCCCGAGCGACGGCGGGCAGTCGATGAGCACGTACTCGTACGACTCGCGTACCGCGTCCAGCGCCCGCTTCAGGCGGAACTCGCGCGCCATCATTGGCACCAGCTCCACCTCCGCGCCCGCCAGCGAGGGCGACGCCGCCGCCAGCCACAACCCCTCGACCATCGTCGGCCGCGCGACGTCCACGACCGGCACGCCGGCGATCACCACCTCGTACGTCGTGGCTGCGCCGTCCGCGCGCATGCCCAGCCCGGCGCTCGAGTTCGCCTGCGGGTCGAAGTCGAAGATCAGCACGCGCTTGCCGTGCATCGCCAGCGCCGCGCCGAGATTGATCGCCGTCGTCGTCTTGCCGACGCCCCCCTTCTGGTTCGCGAGCGCGATCACCTCGCTCATCGCAGCGCGACCTCCGGGTACTGCCGCAACCGCGCCTCGATCTCGTCGCGGCCGGGGATCGCGTCGGCGCCGGGCCCGCCGACCGAGAGGCTCGCCGCGGCGGCCCCGAAGCGCGCCGACGCCAGGACATCGCCGGTCTCGTGCAGCCGCACGAGCAGCGCCGTCGCGAACGTATCGCCGGCGCCCGTCGGGTCGATCTCCGTCTCCGGAAAGGCGTCCATCCGCCGCCAGGCGCCGTGCGACCAGACACGGGCGCCACGCCACGATTCGGTCATCGCCACCGCCGGCACCTCGCGCGTCCACCGGTCGAGCATCGCGTCGCCGCCGTCGGCGCCCTCCAGATCTTCATCGGATACGAATAAGACGTCCGCCCCGCGCCAGAACGGCGCGCCGGCCCAGCCCGTGTGGGCGACGTGCCCCGCTCCATCGACGCGCCGCAACCAACCCTGCACGGAAACCCCGAGAAGAGCCTCGCTTGCGAGCAGGCTCCCGAACTCCGGCGCCAGTTCGTCGAGCACCGGCCCCAGCAGGACGATCGACGCCGCACGCCAGGCCTCCGGCACGCGGGCGAAGGCGATCGCTTCCGCCCGCGATCGTACGCTCTGGCGCCGTTCGCCGCCAACGTAGACGTTCTCGAAGCATGTCGTCTCGCCGCTGCTCGGCCGCTGGACCACCCGCGCGAAGGGCAACCCCGCCTGCACGTCGAGGTCGGCGCCGGCCGCCGTCACGACACCCACCGTCAGCCCCAGCCGGTGCGCCTGCACGGCCGCGAATGTGACCGTGCCGCCGAGCCGCCAGCCGCCCGGCGCCACGTCGCGCACGGCGTGGCCGATGACGACGAAGTCCGGCACGACGCTCATGCGCACATCCGGCAGGCGTCGCTCGCGCCGGCCATCAGCGCGGGGAGATCGAGATCTGGCGCGCGTCGCCTTCGCCGCTGCTCGCCGTCGTGACGTAGCGGTCTTCGGCGAGCGCCATGTGGATGATGCGCCGTTCGTTCGGGGGCATCGGCTCCAGCGTCACCGGCCGCCGCGTGCGCTTCACCTGGTCGGCCATCCGCCGGGCCAGCGTGTTCAGTTGCCGCTCGCGTCGGCGGCGGTAGCCCTCGACGTCGACGGTGAACGACAGCCGCTCGCCGAACTGGCGCGACATCATCAGGTTGAGCAGGTACTGCATCGAAGCCAGCGTCTCCCCGCGCCGGCCGATCAGCAGGCCGAGGTCTTCGCCCTCGATGTCGAGCACAGCCTTCACCATGCCCAGGCCGTCGCCGGGCGTCTCCGCGTCGCGGATCGAGACGTCCGCCCGCACCCCCATCATCTCCAGCATCTTGTCGAGCGTCTGCGCGGCGATCTCCGCCTCGTCCTCGACGTATTCGTCTCCCGCCGGCGCATCCGCAGCGGCGTCGATGGCGGCGGGCCCGGCTGACCCTGCGCCGCTCGCATCGGCGGCGCCGTGCCCCGCGGCGGCGGGCACCGCGTCCTCGCGCTGGCGGACGCGGACGCGAGCGGGCTCCGCGCCGACGCCCAGCACTCCGGCGCGGCCCTGGCTCAGCACCTCGATCTCGACGTCGCCGCGTCCGAAGACGCGGCCGTCGGGGTCGCTCTCGCTCAGCTCGGCGAGTGCGTCCTCGATCGCTTCTTCGACGGTCTTACCGCTTACCTCGACGTCGGCCATGTCGTTTCCTTCGCGTCCCCTGGCTGCCTGCGGCCATCGCTGGCACGCCGTCCTGGTCGGTGCTGCTCTCGGCCGTCGCCGCGGGGAGCCGCCCGTTGCGCTCGCTGGCGTCGCCCGGCGGCTCGTCGTCATCGCTCTTCGTCGCCTCGGGCCGGACCCGCCTGGCCGATGGCGCGGGCTGCGGGTTCAGGGTCAGCAGCTCCTTCAGATCGAACTTCCGGCCCATGTAGAAGTACTGCAGGACGACGCCACTCGCGTTTGAGACCGCCCAGTAGAGCGCGAGCCCGGCCGGTACGTTCAAGCTGAAGTAGCCGAAGACCAACGGCATCATCCACGTCATCATCTGCTGCGTCTGCGCCTGCTGCGAATTCGCCGTGGCCGCAGTCGCCGGCGGCGTGATCATCTTCTGCTGGATGTACATCGTCAGGGCGACGATGATTGGCAGCACGTACGAACTATCGTTCTGCGCCAAGTTCCAGTAGAGCAGCTGATTGTTGAGCGGCACCGCGGTGTGGATGAAGCGGATCGGGTACAGGTTCTGGGACAGCGAGACGAGGCTCTCGGGGGCGGTGCCGAGGGAGACGCGGATCACGTCGTACAGCGCGATCCAGATCGGGAATTGCACCAGCATCGGGAAGATACAGCCGAGCGGGTTGACGCCGTGCTCCTTGTAGAGCGCCATCGTCTCCGACTGCAGCTTCTTCGGGTCTTTGCCCTTGTACTTCTTCTGGAGATCCTGCATCTTCGGCTGCAGCGCCTGCATGGCGCGACTCTGCTTGTACTGGCTCGCCGTCAGCGGCCAAGTGATCACCTTCGTCAGCAGGGTGAAGACGATGATGGCGATGCCGTAGTTGCCGCCGAAGACGCGCGCCAGCACGACGAGCACGTTCGTGATCGGATAGACGAGCAGCACCTGGAACAGCATGAGGATGACGTCCATCGTTCCTCCTACTGCGCCAGCGGGTAGCTGGACGCGAGCGTCAGGTTGCCGCTCGCGTTGAGCACGATCAGCGTGGGACTCTGTGGCGAGACGTAGACGGTATCGGGTGGCATGCCTGTCAAGTTGGCGTAGATGGTGCTACCGGCGTTGTAGGCGCTGCCGACGGGACGGCCAGTCGCAGGCTCCAGCTTGTACACCTTCCCGGCCTTATTCGCGACGATCAGGCCGCCTCCCACCATTGTGGGCGACGACCGAATGGGTGAGCCGGAATCGAACGGGCGGGCCCACCTGAGGCTCCCCTTCGACGCATCTACAGCGTACACCTTGCCGTCGAGGTTCGCAGCATAGACGACGCCGTCCTGGACGCGCGGCGCCCCCCAAAACCAGTTGCCGGCGACGAACGCCCAGTTCTCGGTGCCGTCGCTGACCTTCACGGAGTACAGCCGGTTGTCGAAGGCGCCGACGTACAGCGCATCGCCGGCGACGGTGACGGCGCCGGCGATGCCGGCGTTGGCGTTCTTGAACGTCCAGCGCTGCTTGCCGGCCGTGTCGAGCGCGTAGACCGTCCCGTCGAGCGATGTGGCGTAGATCGTGCCGGCGGCGATCGTCGGCGTCGACCAGATCTCGCCCGCCGCCGCGAAGGTCCACTTGATGGCGCCTGTCGTGGCGTCGGCGGCGTAGAGGCGCTTCCCCTTCGAGCCGTAGTAGACGGTGCTGCCGTCGACGGCGACGCCGCCGACCATCTGGTCGTTCAGCTTCTGGACCCAGACGAGGCGGCCGGTGGCCGATTCGAGCGCGTAGACGTAGCCGCGAAAGGCGGCCGCGTAGACCGTCTTGCTGTCCGAAGAGACGCCGATATCGCCGTAGAAGGCTTGGGGGCTGGCGATCGCCGTCTTGTCGGCCTGCGTGATCTGATCGACGGCCGTTGTGAGCTTCGTCTTGTTGTCCGGGCTGGCTGCCGAGCCGTTGATCGCGTTGTTGAGGTCGCTGACGCTCGGTCCCTGGATGTTCAGATTCTTGACTTTCGTTTGGATCGAGGACTTCTGGTCGGCGCCGATGCTGAGGGCGTCGACCATGGCGGCGAGCTTGGCTGCCGAGACCGAATCCACCGGGTAGGAGTTCTTGTCGACGGGCGGGAACTGCCACGTCGCCGTCGTCACGCTGGGGGGCAGCGCGTAGAGCTTCGCCTTGCGCGCTGCGATGACGAGCTGCTGGTTGTTCGCCATCACCGGCTGGGGCGGCGCCCATCCCTGCGGTGCGGGAGCGCGCGTGCAGGCGACGAGGACCAGCGTCGCGGCGCCGACGGCGGCGAGCGCCAGGAGCCGGCGTCGGCGTCGGCGTCGCGTTGTTTCACGTGAAACATCGGCCGCCGGCGTCGCCCGCCGTGCGTCTGGCGAGCTCAAGCCCGATGCGCTCTGCGGACGACGATGGCGCGACGACGCAGCGCCGGGGCGCGCGAGTTCGTCAGCGGCCGCGCGTCGGGGGTGCGGGAGACGGCGCAGACGCCAGTGTTTCACGTGGGGCATCATCGGTTGTGGCGGACGCGCCGCCGCTCGGCGCGAGCGGGCACAGGGTCGTAGCCGCCGTCGTTGAACGGGTTGCAGCGGAGAAGCCGCCAGATCGCCATCAGGGTGCCGACAAGCGCGCCGCGCGTCTCGATCGCCTCGTAGGCGTAGTGCGAGCATGTCGGCTCGAAGCGGCAGGCCGGCCGGCCCGCCGAGAGGCGGGTCTGGTAGAAGCGGATGGCGGCGAGCGCGGGGCGCTTCAACGGCTCTCCTGTGGCATCGATGCGGTCGCCGAAGCAAGCGCGTCGGTGCGGCGTAGCAGCGCCACGAGGGCGCGTTCGAGCTCTTGATACTCGGCGGCCGCGGCGGCCTTCCGTGCTCCCACCACCACATCGAGCCCCGGCTTGACCGCCAGCCCGCGCACGATCGCGCGCAAGCGCCGCTTCACGAGATTCCGCACGACGGCGCCGCCGACCACCTTGCCCGCGACGAAGCCGAATCGGGCCGTCTCGCTTCCATTGGGCCGCACGCGCACCACGAGCAGCCGGTTCCCTTGCGTGCGTCCATCCCGGTACGCGGCGACGAAGTCTCGACGACGACGCAGCCGCTGCTCACGGCGCATCGGTTCCTTCTGCGCCTACACCACGACCAGGCGCTTGCGGCCCTTCAGGCGACGCGCGCGGATCACGTTGCGCCCGGCGGCCGTCGCCATGCGATGCAGGAAGCCGTGGCGCCGGCGGCGCGGGATCCGCTTGGGCTGGTACGTTCGCTTCGGCACGTTGGCTCCTCGCTCACAAAGAAAGCGCCCGGTGGTCGAGCGCCTGTCAGTATACGGCGGCGGCCGCCGCTGCTACAAGCCACCGGTTGACTTCCCGCACCGCCGAAACCTCAGGCCTTCGCCGATGACCGGCGCGCGCCGCGGCCGCTAGAATGCCCAGCGATGGACGGTCGGGGCGTGCCCGCGGCAATCGAATTCGACGGCGTCGTGAAGGACTACGCGCGGACGCGCGCGCTCGCCGGCATCGACCTGCGCGTGCCCGTCGGCGCGACGTTCGGCTTCCTCGGCCCCAACGGCGCCGGCAAGACGACGGCGATCCGGCTCCTGCTCGACCTGCTGCGGCCGACGAGCGGGCAGGCGCGGGTGCTCGGCCTGGACTGCCGCGCCGACGCGCTCGCGCTGCGGCCGCGCATCGGCTACGTGCCGGGAGACCTGCGCCTGTATGAGCCGATGCGCGTCGGCGAGCTCCTCGACTTCATCGACCATCTACGGGGCCGTCGGGCCGACGCGCATCGAAGCCAACTGCTCGCGCGGCTCGACGTCGACCCCGGCCGCCGCATCGGCGCGCTCTCCAAGGGAAACCGTCAGAAGGTGGGACTCGTGCAGGCGCTCATGCATCGGCCCGATGTGCTGGTGCTCGATGAGCCGACAAGCGGCCTGGACCCGCTGATGCAGGAGGAGGTGGCGCATCTGCTCGCGGAGTCGGCCAGCGCCGGCGCGACGGTCTTCTTCTCCTCGCATGCGCTGCAAGAGGTCGAGCGCACCTGCAGCGCTGTCGCGATGATCCGCGCCGGCCGCATCGTCGCCGTCGAGGAGGTGGCGGCGCTGAAGGCGCGTGCCGTACGGACGCTCGAGGTGACGTTCGCGTCGCCGCCGCCAGATCGGCTGTTCGAGGGCATCGCCGCCGATGTGATCGAGCGCGACGGCGTGCGCGTGCGCATGCGAGTGAGCGGGGCGATGGACGCCGCGCTGAAGGCGATCGCCTCCGTCGCCGTCGTCGACCTGCGCACGCAGGAGCCGTCGTTGGAGGAGATCTTCGTCGGCTACTACGCCGCGGAGGACGCCCGGCCGGCGCGCGAAGAGGTGGTGGCGTGATCATGCGCGTTCGGGCGGCGCTTCACCGGCGCGCCCTGCTCGCGTCGGGGAAGCCGCAGCTCGCGGATTGCGGCGCCCCGGGGTCGCTGCCTTCGATGATTGTGGCGACCGGGACGCCCGCGTGCGGGCCGTCGCACGTACGTCGGCCGCGGTTCCTACGCTACGGGAGCCGCCGACGCCAGTCGCGTCCGGAAATCACGTTGCAACGCGTGGCGGCGGGCGGGCCGGAGCAGGTGTGAGCGGATGACCGCCGGCTGGATCTTCCGGAAGTCACTGCGCGACCAACGATGGCAGGTCGTCGGCTTCGGCGCCGCGCTCGCCGTGATCGCCGCGCTTGATGTACTGACGTGGCCCTCGATCCGCGACGCGTCACAGAACTTCGACATCCCGTCGAGCCTGCAGGCGGTGCTGGGGACGGATCTGAGCATCGCGACCGGCGCCGGGAACCTCAGCGCCCGCTTCTTCAGCTGGACGATCGTGCTGCTGATCGTCTTCGCTGTCACACAGGGCACCGCCGCGGTCGGCGGCGAGGACGCGGCGGGCACGCTCGAGCTGCTGCTGGCGCAGCCCGTCTCGCGGCGGCGACTGGTGGTCGAGAAGACGGCGGCAGCCTGCGTGGGCGCCGGCGCGATCGTGCTGATCTGCTTCGCCGGTTTCGTCGTCACACTGCCGACCGTGGCGATCGATCTGACGCTGGGCGACGTCGCGCTCGGCGTGGCGAACATGCTGCCGATCACGCTGCTGTTCTTCGCGCTGTCGCTCTGGCTGGGCGCGCTGCTGCCGACGCGCGGCGCCGCGACCGGCTGCGTGATCGCCCTGGCGACGGCGACCTACGTGGCGAACAGCCTGGCGCAGGGCATCGGCGGGCTGGGCGGCCTCCGCTACGTGTCGCCGTTCTGGTACTACGGAGCCGGCCGGCCGCTCCTCGACGGCATCGCCTGGTGGCACGCCGGCCTGCTGCTGGCGCTCGCCGCCGTGTGTGTCGCGCTCGCCGTCGTGGCGGCGGAGCGGCGCGAAGTCGGCACCGGGGGCGGAGAGCGCGATGTCGTCGGCGCGCTCCAGCGCTGGGCGGGGATGCAGTAGGGCCGCAGGACGCCGGCTGCTGGAGCGGCGAGGCGAGACGCGCGTCCGATCAGGCCGCCGCCTCACAACTCGAAGCTGAGGCGGACGCGCGCGTCGTGCTCTTCCGCGCGTTCGGCCATCCTCTGAAGATCGAGCAGGCGCTCACGCAGGCCGGGGGCTCCGGCGAGGAGGCCGGCGACGCGCGGGTCGGCGCCGGCGAGCGCGTCGTTGACGAGACGCAGCGTCGCCGCAAGGGGCGCCGCCGGCTGCCAGACGCGCTCGAGCTCGCGCGCGTCCGCCTCCACCTCGACGTCGCGATCCGCGAAGGTGGTGAGCGGTTCGAGGTCGATCTTGTGCTCGCCGCGGAGCAGCAGCGCGAGCCGCGCGAGGTCATGCTGGGCGCCGTAGCGCGTCGAGAAGGCGAGCGAAACGAAGTAGAGGAGGATATCCGTCGGGCCCGTGAACGCGGGCAGGTCCGGCAGGCGCGGGTCCGTCTCGAAGTAGAGTGTGGACATCGCCGGGAGGATATCGCGCGTGCGGCGGCGAGGCGGCGGCCGGGCGGGAGCCTCTCGCGCCGACGCTCCGCGCGTGCGGCGAGGCGGCGCGCCTCGTGGACGTGGCGCGGAGTACCGTCGTGTGGGTGAAGCGGCGCTCACGCGCGCCGCCGGCGGCGCGTCACGGCTCGCTGACGCGGTGGCGCTCCGCGAGCTCGGCGGCGGGCGTCGCGACGGGCTCGGGCTGCTGGCGGCGGGCGAGGGTTTCGGCGGCCTGCTGGTCATCGATGAAGAAGGCGAGCACGAACGGGATCAGCAGGAACAGGAAGACGACGAAGAACGCGTCGTGGTAGCCCATCACCGCCGCTTGCCGGCCGCCGCCGTGGAGGCGTGTGCGGTTGATCGCGATCGTGACGATGAGCGCGACGCCGAACGACGCAGCGACCTGGCGCAGCGTGTTGTAGATCGACGAGGCCGGCCCCTGTTTGGAGCTTTCGAGCGGGCCGTAGATGATCGTCTGCGCGGCGACGACGCCGAACGCGAATGGCAGCCCGCGGAAGATCAGCAGCAGCGTCACCCACCACCACGGCGTGCTGAGGCGCAGCGTGAGGAACGGCAGCATCATCAGCGCGGAGAAGAGGAAGCCGCCGATCATCATGCGTCGCGGGCCGACGCGCGGGTAGAGGCGGCTGGCAAGCGGCAGCGAGATCGCCGTGCCGATCGTGCTCGGCGCCTGGATCAGTCCCGCCTGTAACGGCGAATACCCCTGCAGCTCCTGCAGGAAGAGCGTCAGCAGCAGGATGAAGCCACCGAAGGCGCCGAAGGCCGGCATCATCATCAGGTTGCCCGAGGTGAAGAGCCAGCGCTTGAAGAGGCTGAGGTCGAGGATCGGGAACTTCACGTTGAGTTCGATGAGCACGAACAGCGCCATCAGCGCCAGGCCGCCGAGCCCGAAGCCGACGACGCGCGACGAGCCCCAACCGCGGGTCGCCGCTTCCGAGAAGGCGTAGAGCATCATCGCGGCGCCGACGCCACCGGTGATCAGCCCGGGCAGGTCGAAGCCGCGCTGCGCGTACTCCTCCTTGTGCTCCTTCAGCACGAGGAAGCCGAAGACGAGACCGATGAGGCCGATCGGCAGGTTGATGTAGAAGATCCAGCGCCAGCTGGCGTATTCGACGAGGTAGCCGCCCAGCACCGGCCCGAACGTCGGCGCCAGGACGACCGGCACGGAGATGATCGCCGAAGCCTTCGCCCGCTCGACCCCGGGGAACTCGCGCGATAGCATCGCCGTGCCCACCGGCGTCATCATGCCGCCGCCGATGCCCTGCACGAAGCGGAAGGCGATCAGCTCCGGCAACGAGTTCGCCTGCCCGCAGGCCGCCGACGCGGCGATGAAGATCGCCATCGCGGTGAGGAACATGCGCTTCGTCCCGAAGCGGTCGGAGAGGAATCCGGCCGCCGGGATGAAGACGGCGAGGCTCAGCAGGTAGCCCGTGATCGTCCACTCGACGGCGGAGGTGCTGGCCTGGAAGTCCTGGCTGAGCTTCGGCACGGCGACGTTCACGACCGTCGTGTCCATCAGATCCATGAAGAGGCCGAAGACGAAGACGGCGGCGACGAGGTACTTGTACGGAACCGCTCGAAGTCGGGTGAGGCTGAGAATGGCAGGGCTCCCGCGCGCAACCGGCCGGTCTGCGGCAGATCCTGGAGCGCCGGAGAGCCGGCAGGAGGGCGCCGCCGCGAGTGGTTGCTGACATTGATGCAGACCGCAGCGCTTCGCGCCAGTAGAAGCTCTACTGCGCTCTATCTCGTCTGGTGCATCTCATCCTCGCGACAGCGGCGGCAGACGTGAGCCGGCGCAGCGCACGCGGTATCCTCCGTCGTCGTAGCGGGCGCGCTGTACGCAGCTGGCCGGCCGCCCGTCTCCGACGGCGCCTTGCCGCGAGCCGCGCAGCGCCCACCGCAGCACGCCGCGACAGGAAGGCAGACAACGTGCGTCGCCATCTCACAGTCTCTGGCTTCGTCGTCGAGGGCGAGCGGACGCTCCTGCACTGGCATCGCAAGAACCAGATGTGGTTGCCGCCCGGCGGGCATGTCGAACCGGACGAAGACCCGGTGCAGGCGGTCGTGCGCGAGGTGCTCGAGGAGACGGGCTTCACGGTAGAGGTCGTGCCCCACGCCGCGCCGCTCGCCTTCGACGAGCCGGTGCAGATCCCGCCGCCCTACGCAGTCCTCGTCGAGGACATCGCCGAGGGGCCGCACCAACACATCGACTGCATCTACTTCACGCGGCCGGTCGCCGGCGCGCCGCGCCTCGAGCGGACGGAGGACGCCTTCGTCTGGGTGACGAAGGAGCAACTGACGCGCGACGAAGCGCTGCCCGTCGCCTCGTGCGGCGTCGACCTGCTGGTACCGGCCGACGTACGCCTGCTCGGCCTCGCGGCGATCGGGCATGTACGTCACGCTCGCGCCCGGGGCGGCGCGGAAGGAGCGCGATGACAATCCGACGACAACTGGCGAGCGCCGGCGCGTGCAACGCCGCGGCTCCCCTGCAGGCGGCCCGGTGCAGGCCCGGGAGAAGCGCCGGGAGCGGGAGCGTGGAGACGGAGGCGAGACGGCAGCGTGGGAGCGGCGCTGCAGCGCAGAAGCAGTTGCTGTTGGCCCGCGGAGTGACCCGTTACGGGCAACCTCGGAACTCCGCCAGGGTGGAACGGGCTGGCGCTGCCGGGTGCGGAGTCCGCCAGATCCGGCACTGCCGGCGGACAAAACAAACGGAGTGCGGCATTGCTGCCGCGCCCCGCTCGTTCGTCGAAGGCCCCGCCTCCTTCGACACTACCTAGAACGGCGCGGCGGCGTCGCCATTACGCCGCGCTTGACGTGACGCTCGCCGACCGCCGACGCCGAGGCGCTGCGTACGCCGCCGACGCGGTGCGCGCAGCAGGACACGTCGCGCCGGATGGAGCCGGCGCAGGCGCTACACTGCCGCTACATCGAGACAGGATGCGGTCATGACCACCACAGCCTCCGAGATCGAGCGGAAAGCCGGCGAGGCGAAGGCTGCAGCGCGCCGGCTCAGCACGCTCTCGACAGAGGTGAAGGACGACGCGCTCGCCCGGCTTGCCGATGCGCTGGAGGCGCGCGCGGGCGAAGTCCTGGCGGCGAACGCGGCCGACCTCGCGCGCGGGCGTGCCGAGGGCCTCTCGGACGCCGTGCTTGATCGGCTCACGCTGTCGGAGGCGCGCCTGCGCGGGATCGCGGCCGACGTGCGGCAGGTCGCCCGCCTGCCGGACCCGGTCGGCGAGACGCTGGAGATGCGGACGCTGCCCAACGGCCTGCTCGTCGGCAAGATGCGCGTCCCGTTCGGCGTCATCGGCGCGATCTACGAGAACCGCCCGAACGTCACCGTGGATATCGCCTCGCTCTGCCTGAAGGCGGGCAGCGCGACGATCCTCCGCGGCGGCAAGGAGGCGCTACAGTCGAACATCGTGCTCGGCCGGATCATCGACGACGCGCTGCGGGCGGCCGGCGTGCCCGACGGCGCTGTGCAGGTGATCGAATCCGCCGACCGCAGCATCGTCTCCGAGATGCTGGCGATGAAGGACTGCATTGACCTCGTCGTGCCGCGCGGCGGCGAAGAGCTGATCCGCTTCGTCGAGAAGAACGCGCAGATGCCGGTGCTGATCGGCGGCATCGGCGTCTGCCATACGTACGTCGATGCCGACGCCGACCTCGACAAGGCGCGCGACATCGTCGTCAACGCCAAGACGCGCCGCTACAGCATCTGCAACGCGCTCGATACGCTCGTCGTGCACGCCGCGGTCGCGCCGCGCTTCCTGCCGCGGATCGCCGACTCGCTCGGCGACCGCGACGTCGAGCTGCGCTGCGACGCGCGCGCGTACGACGTCATCGGCGAGCGGCCGAACGTCGTGCCGGCGACGGACGCTGACTTCGGCAAGGAGTTCCTTGCGCTCGTCGCATCGGTGAAGGTCGTGGATTCGTACGAGGACGCGACCGACTTCATCTACCGCTACAGCAGCGGGCATTCCGATGCCATCGTGACGGAGAATTACACGACGGCGATGCGCTTCCTGCGCGAAGTCGATACTGCGGTGTGCTACGTCAACGCCAGCACGCAGTTCACGGACGGCGGGCAGTTCGGGCTGGGCGCGGAGATCATCGACGCGACGCAGAAGGCGCACGCGCGCGGGCCCGTCGGGCTACGGGAGATCTGCACGTACAAGTGGATCGTCTTCGGGACGGGGCAGACGCGGCCGGCGTGAGCCTTCGTCGGCGGGCGCACTGCGGCCGCAGCCGCCTGTTACACTGAGGCTCCAGCACGCCGGACAGCGAGGGAGCCGCTTCGTGGCCGAGCCGTGGCAGATCTCGACGCTGGGCAACGGCATGCGCGTCGTCACCACGCCGGTGCCGACGGCGCAGAGCGTCAGCGTCAACATCTTCTTCGGCGTCGGCTCGCGACAGGAATCGCCGCGGACGAACGGCGTCTCTCACTTCATCGAGCACATGCTGTTCAAGGGCACGGAGCGCCGGCCCGACGCCGTCCAGATCGCCGAGGCGATCGAGGGCGCGGGCGGCGTCCTCAACGCCTACACGTCGAAGGAACTGACCTGCTACTGGAACCAGGTGCCGTTCGACAGGCTGCCGCTCGCCGTGGATGTGATCGCCGACATGTGTCGGCACTCGCTGATTGACCCCGCGGAAGTGGCCCGCGAGCGCGCAGTCGTCCAGCAAGAGCTGCGGCGGACGTTCGACCAACCGGGCGCCTGGGCATCGGAGTTGCTGGGGCGGGCGACCTTCGGCGACCAGCCGATGGGCTGGCCGATCGGCGGCACGATTGAGACGGTCGAGGCGCTGACGGCCGACGACATGCGCGGGCACATGCAGACGTGGTACACGCCCGCGGACACGGTGCTGAGCGTCACTGGCAACACCACGCACGATGCCGTGGTGCGGCTCGCCGAGCAGCACTTCGCCGACGTGCCGGCGCGCGCGCGGCCAACCGTCGCCGCTGCGGCTGAGGCGCTCGACGGCGCGCGGGTGGTGGTCGAGACGCGCGAGATCGCGCAGTGCCACCTGGGCATCGCGTTGTACGCGCTGCCGCGGATGCATCCGGACCGCTTCGCGCTCACGGTGCTGAACACGATCCTCGGGCGCGGCATGAGTTCGCGGCTGTTCAAGGAGGTGCGCGAGCGGCGCGGCCTGGCGTACTCGGTCGGCTCCGGCACCTCGCGCTACAACGACGTCGGCACGATGAGCATCAGCGCCGGCGTCACGCTCGAGCACCTCGAAGAGGCGACGCAGGTGGTCCGCGACGAGCTCTTCAAGTTGACGTCGGCGCCGCCGGAGGCCGCCGAAGCGGCGCGCGCCCGCGACTTCGCGACGGGCAACTTCCGGCTCGGGTTGGAATCGACGATGGCGCTCGCGCAGCGCGCCGGCGAGTCGCTGCTGATGACCGGCGCGATCGAGCAGGTCGATGACGTGGTCGCGCAGCTCGCCGCGGTGACGCCGGACGACGTGCAGCGCGTGGCGTCGGCGCTCTTCCGTCCGGGGGCGTTCGCCGCCGCGCTCGTCGGGCCCGGCGGCGACGCCAGCCACCTCGACGAGATCCTGAACGGCGCGGTCTGACGGGAACGGCGGACCGCGAACGCCAACCGGCGCGTGAGGTACGGCACATCGGCTGAGGTGTCGGGCGAGCAGCGCAGGGACGGGCGCTAGGGAGCGCCGCCGATCGTCATGCGCCCGAAGTCATCGGCGATGAGGATACCGGCATCCGTCAGTGCCGCCGGCGCTTCGCCGGCGCCGATGTGCGTGAGGACGAACGTCGTCTTCGGCGAGATGCGGGTGCGCAGGCTGAGGATGTCCTTCGGGTTGAGGTGCGGGCCGCAGTTTTCGCCCCAGCAGGAACATTCGACGACGAAGACGTCGGCGCCGTCGGCGAGCGGCACCAGCGCGTCGCACATCATCGTATCGCCGGAGTAGGCGATGGTGCCGGCGGCGGACTCGACGCGGTAGGCGAAGCACTCGAGGCCCGGCACGTGCGGCACCTGTCGGGCAATGAAGCGGTAGGCGCCGACATCGCATGAGAGGCCGTCGCTGACCTCGATGAAGTTCATCAGGTAGCCGCGGTCCTTGCGGAAGACGTTGGAGAATGCGAGGTCGGTGAGGGCGCGCAGGCGTGCCGGGATGCCGGGCGGGCCGATGATCGTCAGATCCTTCGTGCGCGGGGCGAGCTCGGCGTATTCGAGCATGAGGAAGGGCAGGCCGAAGAAGTGGTCGCCGTGAAAGTGGCTGATGAACGCCAGCTCGACGTCGCGCGGATCCTTGCCGAGCTTCTTCAGATGCGCGAGCAGCGTCGGCGGTGCGTCGAAGAGGCAGCGGTCGCCTTCAAGGAAGCTGCTCCAGTAGCGGCCCGGTGCGAAGGCGTTGCCGGTGCCGAGGAAGGTGAGGTCGAGGGTCATCGCGCTCGCATCCAGCCGTCGCCCCGCGGGCCTGCTGGACGGAGTTATACGCGATGTGGCTGCGAGGGACGAGGGCGGCGCGTCAAGCGGCCGCCGTTGGTGCGGCGGCGGGATGAGGAAGGGGCGGCCCGCATGGGCCGCCCCTTCCTCCACGTTCGGAGCCCCTGCGGACCCTACGTGATGTTGAACGAGCTGCTCGTCGCCGACGTCAGGCTTCCGCCCGCCGCATTCAGCGTGTACGCGCCCGCCGTGTCGATCTTGCAGCCGGTGAAGGTCGCAACGCCGTTGACCGCGGCGACGGCGGCCGTGCAGCCGGACAGTGTGCCGGTGCCGCTCGCCTTCGTCAGCGTGGTCGACGTCGTGGAAGCCGTGCCGCTCGTGACGACGTTGTGTGCGGCGTCCTCGACCGAGACCACGACGGTGAACGCAGCGTTGGCCGCCGCGCCCGCCGGCGGGTTCGGCGTGAAGTCGAGGTGCGTCGCCGCGCCGGGCGTGATCGCGAAGGAAGCACTCTGGCCGTCACTGACTCCGGTCACGCTGTTCGTGCGGGCGCGCAGCGTCCAGCTGCCGGCCTTGTCGACGGAGCAACCGGCAAACGTCGCGATGCCGGCGACTGCCGCCACGGAGTTGTTCGTGCAGGTGATGACTGCGGCCCCGGAGAAGACGCTCAGGTCAACCGTCGCGGTTGCGGCGGCGCCGGTCGTGACGGTGTTGCCGCCGGCATCCTGAATGGCGACGACCGGGGCGGTCGCGAAGGTCGCACCCGAAGCCGTGCTCGCCGGCGGCTGCGTCGTGAAGCCGAGCATCGCGCCCGGGCCGACGCTCACCGTGATGCCGTTGCTGGTGGCGCTCGTCGCGCCCGGGCTCGATGCCGTCAGGGTGTACGCCGTGCTCGACGCCTTGTCGATCTTGCAGCCGCTGAACGTCGCCACGCCGGCGACCGCCGCGACGGTGTTACTCGCCTGCGCGCAGGTGAGCGCCGCGCCGCTGGCGCCGCCGCCGAGCGTCAGCGTGACGTTCTGCGTGCTCGCCGAGCCCGTCGTGATCGTGTTGCCGCCCGAGTCCTGGAGGACGACGACCGGCTGGCTGGCGAACGGCGTGCCGCCGGTGGCCGTCGAGGACGGCTGCGTCTGGAACGCGACCTTCGCCGCGCCGGTGTTGACCGGCGTCGTGAGCGAGATCGGCGTCGTCGGGACGTTGTTCTCGAGGCCATCGGCCCAGACGGCGACGCTGTTCACCGACGCCGTGCTGTTCGGCACCGTCACGCTGACGGTGAAGTTCGTCGATGCGCCGGTCGCCAGGTCAGCGATGCCGGTCAGCTTCTGCGTGACGACGACCTGCCCGCTGCTGCCGTAGACGACGACGCAGACATTCGGCGAGACGTAGGTCACGGCGTCGTTGTTCTTGAGCGTGCCCTTCACCGTCAGCGTCGTCGTCGCGCTGGTCGGGTTCACGCTGGATAAGGTGGGTGTCGTCGCTGTCAGCCCCGACAGGGCGGCGCTCGTCGAGACGGTGGTGCCGGAGATCAGCGGCGATCCGAGGTCCAGCGAGCCGATCGCGTTCGCGGTGGTCGCCGCGCCGAGCGAGCTCTGCACCGAGAAGAAGTCCGAGGCGCCGTTCTGCCAGGAGCGCAGACAGCCCTGGACGTTCGTCTTCTGATCCACCACATTGCCGTTGGCGTCGACGAAGGCGACCTTGAAGCTGTGGCCGAGGAAGTTGGTGCCGGTGTTGTTCTGGAGCTGGGCGCCGTAGGTGTCACTGGCGCCCACTTGGGTCAGCGAGGGGTTGAGCAGGTTACAGGCGCCGGCGAACCCCAACAGCCCCAGGCCGGCGATGGCGAGCATTGCGACGAGTCGTTTCAAGACGTTCCTCCTTGAATGTCCCCCTGGCGGATACCGGACAGAGGGTACAACGTTCGCCTTCCCGCGAAGGTTAACCGCGCGTCGCACCATCTCCGGCTTCACTTGCTCCGAAGCGAGTTGCCCAAACGACCCTGCGTCGTCGACGACGCACGGTCACGGCCACCTTCCCGAGCGAAGTGTGCTTCTGTTGGCCCGTCGCTCCTTTCGTAGCCCCGCCGCCGCAGAGGGTAGCACATCGAGCGCGGCCGTTCTGCCTCGGCCACCGGGCGACGAGGCGCAGTGGCGCCCGGGGAGCGACGGCGTGGCCGCTGCGTTTGCACGAGAGACGTCGCCGCCCGCCGTTTTGTTCCCGGAGGGCGCATCGGCGGCCGGCGACGAGGCTCGCTCCGGCGCCGATGAACGGCAGTCTCGCGCCGGACGCTGTACGATGCGATCGATGGCGCGCGTTCACATCCTGCCGCTTGACGTCGAGATCGAGGCGCCAGCCGAAGCGACGCTGATGGCGGCGGCGCAGGCGCTGGGGTACTACTGGCCGACGACCTGTGGGGGCGAGGCGCGCTGCACGACCTGCGCCTGCGAGGTGCTCGATGGGATGGCGTCGCTGACGCCGATGGGGCGCGCCGAGGAGCGGGCGCTGGTCACGGAGCGTGGCCGGCGCGTGCTGCAGACGCCGCTGCGGCTGGCGTGCCAGGCGCGCCTGCGGGATGCCGGCGGGCGGGTCGAGGTGCGCAAGCCGGGCGTGCGGCCGCCGCTGGCGTAGGCGGGCCGCACGCGGACGTCGTGCCTGCGGCTGCCGGTCTGCCGCAGGGCAACGGCCGCGCTGGCATCGAGGCCGCGATCTCACTCGTGCGGTACGCTATGGCGCCGGCGACGAACCACCCGGCCAGGCTGGCAGCGACGACGCATGACTGACGCATCAGCAGCCACCGGCCACGAAGCAAGCTGGACGGTCGTCGGCCAGCACGCCGCGGTCAGCGCGCTCGCGAGCGCCGTCGCGAGCGGCCGCGTCGCCCACGCGTACCTGTTCGCCGGCCCGAAGCACACCGGCAAGACGCTCGCCGCGCTGCAGTTCGCTCAGGCGCTCAACTGCACCGGCGATGGCCCTCCCTGCCAGCGCTGCCGCCAGTGCGAGCGCGTGGCCGCCGGCGGCCACGCCGATGTGGAGGTCATCACCGTCGGCAGCCCCTGCGACGAGTCCGAACACCGGCATAGCGCCGACGAGCGTGACATCCGCATCTGCCAGATCCGCCGGCTCGACCGCCTGGTCACGCGCGCGCCGTTCGAGGGGCGCTGCCGCGTCCTCATCATCGAGCCGGCCGATCTGATGAACGACGCCGCGGCCAACGCGCTCCTGAAGACACTCGAGGAGCCGCCGCCACGCAGCGTGCTCATCCTCAGCACGGACCGCGAGGAGCTCCTGCTCGACACGTTGCGCTCCCGCACACGACGCATCACCTTCACCGGCCTCCCGCAGGCGGCGATCGAGCGGGCGCTGCGCGACCGCTGGGACGTCGAGCCCGGGCGCGCCGCCGAGCTCGCGCGACTCTCGATGGGCCGCCTCGGCTGGGCCGTCGTCGCCCTCCACGACGCCCGCATGATGGAGGAGCGCGAGGAGGCGCTCGCCCGCGCCGAGGAGCTGGCGGCTTCGTCGCTCGCCGGGCGCTTCGCCTTCGCCAGCAGCCTCGGCGGTGGCTTCACGAAGGACCGGCGGCACGTCCATCGCGTGCTCGATGCCTGGCAGGCCTTCTGGCGCGACCTCCTTCTCATCGCCTCGGGCCGGGAGGACCAGGCGGTCCACAGAGACCGATTGGACAGGCTTCGCCCCCTCGCGTCACAATGCACGGTGCGGGGAATTGTCGGCGCGCTGCGCAGCATCGCGGATGCCCGCCAGCAGCTCGATGAGAACGCCAGCCCCGTCCTCGCGCTCGAAGTGATGATGCTGGCGCTGCCCGAGCTGCGGCCGAACGCCGTCGGCGACCGCCCGCGTCCGTAACGGGGGCCGGGGAACGCCCTTCGCACGACGCGCGGGGGTTCCCGAGGGGTCGCGCCAGTCCCTCGCTGCATGCATGCGCCGCGGATCAGGGTTCGCGGCAGGGGGTTTCATGTCCGACCAGCAGCGCGTGCCCGTCGGGGTACGCTTCAAGGAAGCGGGAAAGGTCTACTACTTCGATGCAGGCGAGGCCGACCTCGACGTCGGGAACTACGTCGTGGTGGAAACCTCGCACGGCCTCGAGGTCGGGCGCGTGGTTATCGCGCCTGACCAGGTGCTCGCCAGCGAGATCAAGGACGTCCTCAAGCCCATCCTCCGCATCGCCACGGTCGAAGACATCGCGCGCTCGCGGGAGCTGCGCGAGCGCGCGAGCGGCGACCTGCGGGCGGCCAAGCGCCGCGTCGCCGATGATGGCCTCGATATGCAGATCCAGTCGGCGGAGTACAACCTCGACGGCTCACAGCTGACCTTCTACTTCACGGCGCCCGAGCGCGTCGACTTCCGTACGCTTGTCCGCGACCTTTCTTCAGCCTTCAGCACGCGCGTGCAGATGCTGCAGGTCGGCGATCGCGATCGCGCCAAGCTCGTCGATGGCTACGACGTGTGCGGCCAGCGCCTCTGCTGCTCCTCGTGGCAGACGGCCTTCCCGTCGGTATCGATCAAGATGGCGAAGGAGCAGGATCTCTCGCTGAACCCGCAGAAGATCTCCGGCGTCTGCGGCCGCCTCTACTGCTGCCTGACGTTTGAATTCGACGCCTACCGCGAGCTGCGCGGGCAGATGCCGAAGGTTGGCTCGATGGTCTCGACGCCCGCCGGCGAGGCGAAGGTCAACAGCGTCAACGTGATGAAGAAGACGGTCACGCTCTGGCTGACCGAGCAGCACCAGGTGATGGAGATGCCGGCGATCGACCTGCAGATGCAGTACGGCCTCACCGTGCGGCCCGTGGAGCTCGTCGAGCAGATCGAGGCGCCGCTGCGCAAGCCGGCGGCCGCCGCCGAAGCGCCGGGCGCCGCGCCGGCGACGGGTTCGGGCGCGCCGCTGCAGCAGGGACAGCAGGCGCCGAGCGAGTCAGATGCGGACGGCAACCAGAAGCGGCGTCGTCGCGGCCGTCGCGGCGGCCGCAACCGCCGCCCCGGCGCCGCCGGCGGGGGATGAGCGCTGCTGTCCGGTGATGGCCGGCGAGAGTCCCCTCCCACGGGCGCTCCCCACAGTCTCGAGGGTGCCGGCGCTGGCGACTGCTGACCCAGGACTGCTGGCCGGGATTCCACGCTACCGGTGGTCAGCGGCTTGCGCCGTCATCTCCGCCGCGCCTTCACAATGAGAGATGGCGATCGGTCGGAGCCGGACATCCGCGAGGATGCACAACCGGCCGCCGGCGCACGCCGCTCGGCTTACCGCCGGGCTGCGTCTTCCGCACGGAACTTCGTCGCGCACTCCCTCGGCCCGGGCGGCGGAGGGCCGGCGGAGAGGTAGCCTCGTCCGCAGCCGCCGAGCGCAGACCGCTCGCTAGCGGCGGTAGTGCTCCCGCAGCGCCTGCCGGTACGCCGGCGTGATCTCACCCTTACCGTCGTATTCGGGCGCGGTCTTGACGTCGTCGGTCGTGAGGTCGGTCGTGACGGCGGAATCGGACCAGTTGACGCCGCTGATCCAGTCGGGCGCGATCAGCACGTTCTTGCCCGGGAGCCAGTTGCCGGTGTCGACGGCGAAGTAGGCGAGCCGCCAGTCAGCGTCGTCGAAGATGAAGTCGCGCACGTGGCCGACATCGCCGCCCGGCGCGCGCAGCGAGTAGCCGCGGATCTCGTCGGCGCTGCGCAGGCGCGTGTCCTGCTGCTGACGGGCGAGGCGCGCGGCGGCGGACTCGTCGGGCGTCGGTTGATGCGCGCTGACCAGCGGCGGGGCGACGCCGACGCCGCCGGCGGTGAAGGTCGCCATCGGCCAGTACACCGGCCAGGCGTAGTAGTCTCGGTACGCGGTCTCCTGCTGGCGCGAGAACGGCATCTGCGTGTCGACGTCCGGGCTGTTCTTGATCTGTTCCTGCGTCAGCTTCACGCGCAGCTCACGCGGCTCGGCGGTGAACGGCGGCTGGCCCAAGGCGTCAGGTGCGATGAGGACGCGGCGATGGCGCAGCCAGCTTCCCGTCTCGACGACGAAGTAGCGCAGCGTCCAGCTGTCGATGTCGAAGTAGACGTCTTTCACCTCACCGAGCTCGCCGTCGGTCGCGTGCACGGCGCAGCCTTCGAGTTCCTTCGTGCGGAGCAGCATGTCGCCTCCCGTCGCTGTTCGCCTGCCTGCTGCCACTGTTGCGCGCTGCCCCTCGCAAAGGCGGTCGCGTCCACGATGGCCGCGTTGCAATTCGATGCTGATTTCGTGCGCAAGGATCATGCAGCACGGCGCCGCCGCGCCGTCACGTCGGCGCAAAGGCCGGGCGTTACGATGAGACGAGGGGGACGCACGCGAGGGAATCCTGATGGCAACGCTGCTGCAATCGTTCGGACGCGCGCTCTCGCGGCTCGTCGTCGTCCTCGGGTGGCCGGTGATGCGGCCCGTCGTCCGCGCCGCGACGACCGTCGAGACGCTCGATGCGGCGACGGACGAGCCGCATCGCCGCATGCTGGTCTACCTGGAAGAGGACCATCGCTGGCTGGTGATCGCGCGCCACGGCGCCCGCACCGACTTCGTGCGCGAGGCGCTGGCGCACGACGGCCGGCTAAAGGTGCTGCATCACGGCATGTGGCAGGACGCGCACCTGCGACTGACGGAGGCCGACCCGGAGGTGCTGATCGACCAGCTGCCGTCGCGCGGTCGCCGCGACTTGCGCCAGACAGCGAGCGAGCCGCGCGTAGCGGAGATTCGGTTCGACGCGGCCTCGGCGTGATCGCCGGGGGTGCCGGGATGTCGGATGTCGGACGAACCTTCGGTCGACGACCGGCCGTTGGTTAGCCCGCCGCGCGACGCCCAGTTCGCCTCTCCCGCTGTGGGAGAGGGGCTGGCGACGAGGGCCGCGGTGGGCCGGCACTGAGGGCCCGGCCGGCCGCCTGATCAGCTGATCTTCGTGATCTTGTACTGGATCAGGCCTTTGGGGACGTTGACCTGCACCTCGTCGTTGAGGCGCTTGCCGATGAGGGCGCGGCCCACCGGCGATTCGTTGCTGATCTTGCCTTCCTTCGGGTCCGCCTCCGCGGGGCCGACGATGATGTACTCGACGGCCTTCCCTTCCGCGCTCTTCACCCGCACGTGGCTGCCGAGAATCACCTGCTTCGAGCGGGACGCGCCGTCCTCGTCGATCAGCTCGGCGTTCTGGAGGAGGGCCTGGAGCTGGATGATGCGGCCCTCGACCATCGCCTGCTCGTTCTTGGCGTCCTCGTACTCGGCGTTGTTTTGGGTGCTGGCAAGCTCCTTCGCTTGCCGGATCTTGTCGGCGACCTGCGACCGGCGCGTCGTCTCGAGGTAGCGCAGCTCGTCCTCGACCTTGGCCATGCCTTCGCGCGTGATGGGCTGGGACTTCTCGACCATATCATCCTCCGTGGCGGAACGATGAGGCGCCGCAGCGGCAAAATCCCCGGGCTACAAGCGAAAAAAAGAACTGAGGCGCGCGCCGCCTCAGTGCAAGTTGTCGGCAGTATAGCCACGCTTCGGAAGGCTGTAAAGCAGATTTGCGACCAGGACACGAGGCTTCACACCCTTGCAATGCTCGTGAACACGGCGGCATCGTTCGGCGACGGGCGCGCGCGGATCATCGTGCGCATTCGACGAGGGCGCCGAACCTGGCCTGGCGGCGCGGGATGCCCGACGGCGCCGCTCGCAGCGATGCAGAGCAGCGTGGCGCCGGCCGGAACGGGGGTGTTGAAGTTCTGAGACTTTGACCGCTAAGTGTTCCGAGACTTTGTCCGCTGCA
>JADMII010000005.1 GCA_015478665.1 Dehalococcoidia bacterium | reverse complement strand
AGGCAGGGGTCTGCAAAACCCCCATCACCGGTTCGAATCCGGTCGTCGCCTCCAATATTCTGAATCTGAAACCGGCTCCGTGGGGGCCGGTTTCGCTGTTCCTGTGGCGGCGGATCCGGCGCGACGGATCCGTGGCGCACTTGAGCTGCACCCGCCCACGGCGCGCGAGATACGACGGCACTCGCATGTGTTGTGACGCACCCACGGTTGTAGGCGTGGCGGGTGCCGCCTCCCGGGCAGCCGCATACGTCGAGGCCGGCGTGACCGTCATGACCGTGGGACGACGAGTGTCCCGCCGGCGACGGCCGGGCACGAGGCGGCAGGGCCGGTCTACCCGAGCCTGCGTCTGGCATCGCCGGCGCCTGCGCCGCCGGGAGCACGCGCATCAGCGAGTGCGAGCGGACGCCGCACGGGAACCGGTCGTCAGCCGTTCGCCTCCGGGCCGGGCGGCGCACACGTCGTCGTCGGCTGGCTCAGGACGACGGCTGCCGGCAGCGTCTGGCGCTCGCGATAGAGCGAGGTGAGCTGCGATGTCCACGGGATGGGGAACGGCGTCGAGGGGTCGCTCGGCACGACGAGGGTCTGCGGCGGGCAGCGCAGCAAGGCATCTCGCGTGCTGTCGCTCCAGGTGCTGTTCAGCGAGAGCGGCACGCCGTAGAAGAAGCGCCGGACCGGCTGTCGCCCGGCATATGCGTACACCCGCGCATCATCGCCGAGCACGTAGAGTTCGGTCGACTTGTTGCCGATGACCGCCCGCAGCGGCTCGTATTGCTCTCCGATCCGCCAGCCGATCACCAGCGCGACGACGGCCGCCACCAGACTGGCCGTCGCGGCGGCCGCGACGACTCTGCGCAGCCGCCCCGGTTGCAGGAGCGCGGGCAGCGCCTGGCCGGCGAGCAGCGCCACAGGCGGCAGCATCGGGACGTAGTAATATCCGTAGTCGCGGCCTGTGGCCTTCACCGCCGCCAGCCCGAAGGCGGCCCACAGCAGCAGCCGCGGGTCACGGCGAGAGACCGCGGCGACCGCCGAGGCGATCCAGACGGGCAACGCGGCGATGATCACCAGTGGGTTCAATGTCACCAGGCCGACCAGCCGGGCGAGTGGCGTCACGGAGCCACCGTAGAGCAGATTGAAGGATACGTTCGCCTCGAGATACGACCGCCAGATCGGCAGGAACGGCGCCGAGATCGCCAGCACGGCGGCCAGAGCGGCGGGCGGCAGCAACCACGCCCGGCGCTCACGGCGCCGCAGCAGGAGCAGCAGCGGCAGGTAGGCGATGGCGACGGGCTTCGTCATCACGGCGACGCCGAGCAGTACGCCGGCGAACACCGGTGACGCGACGAGCACGGAAGCGAGCAGCGGCGCGATCATGAACGCTTCGGTGTTCGCGCCGATTGCCATCACCGGGCTCGCGAGCAGCGCCGCGTAGGCGAGCGTCGCAGCCCGCGCTTCGCGCTCCGGCAGCATGCGCGCGGCGATCTTCCAGAGGAGCCAGAGGCTGAGCGCCAGCATGGCCGCGGCGACTACGCGTTCGAAGCGGATGCTCGCGCCAAACGCGCTTGGCAGGTACCAGACGTAGATCAGCGGCGGCTTGTGGTCGAAGAGATCCCGGTACGGCCAGCGACCATGGACGATGCCGCTGGCGACGATCTTGTACACGGCCTCGTCCGGGTCATAGGGAGCGACGAGGCCCACGAGCGAGAGCCAGACGAGGAGGCTGAAGCCGACGAGGACAGGGAACGACGGCCGCTGCCGCAGCCGCGCAAGGAGCGATGCGACGACGGGCGGTCGCAGGCGCGTCATCGCCTGCGACGGTGCGCGGCCGATCGTGGTCGCCCATCCGGACATCGCTGCAGTGTACTGACTCACGCGCGTGCGCGGGCGTGGCCAGCCGCCGCGAGCGCACGCCGTAACAATTGTCGCCGGATCATCAGGCGTGGCGCGTCGAGATGCCGCCATCGACCGGGATCACCGCGCCCGTGAGGTAGGCGCCGGCGCGCGACGCGAGGAAGATCGCCGTCCCCGCCATGTCTTCCGGGCGGCCGATGCGCCCCAGCGGACACGATGCGCGGATCGAGTCGCCGAAGCGCTCGAGCGTCTCATGCATCATCTTGCTCTCGAAGGGGCCGGGCGCGATGGCGTTCACCGTCACCCGCTGGGGCGCGAGCTTCTGGGCGAGCACGCGCGTGAGGTGGTGCACCGCCGCCTTGCTCGACGAGTAGGCGTAGGTTTCGAGCGCCGGCGCCTGCAGGCCATCGATCGAGCCGATGTTGATGACGCGGGCTGGGTCATCGTCGCTGGCGGCATTCTGGAGCAGCGGCAGCAGGGCGCGCGTCAGGTTGAAGACGCCCTTCAAGTTCGTGGCGAAGACTTTGTCGAAGCCGGCGTCCGGGTAGTCGGCGAGCGGCGCGCCCCAGTTCGCGCCGGCGTTGTTCACGAGCACGTGCAGCGCGCGCTCGTCGCGCCCGACCGCCTCCGCGATCGCCCGGCAGCCGGCGTCGGTCGCGACGTCGCCTGGCGCAGAGATGCAGATGCCGGCCTTCGCGAGCGCGGCGGCCGCGGCATCGCAGGCATCGGCCTTGCGCGCGGTGATGTAGACCCTGGCGCCGGCTTCGACGAAGCCCTGCGCGATCATGTAGCCGATGCCGCGTGAGCCGCCGGTGATGACGGCGACTTTGCCCTCGACCGAAAACAACCCGTCCATGAAGCACCTTTCGTCGAACAGCCCGCGAGTGTCAGGCGGCAGTGTAGGCGGCGTGCGGGCTTCGGGGAATCGCACGGCGTCGATCCGTCGGCGCGTCGCGCACGAAGCGGCCGACCGCGCGCGTGCTCCATCGCAGCGTTGCGGCGGAGACCTGGACGATGCGGCTGTGGGTGGACAGACGGGCGGCGGCGCCACGACGAGAGGCTTCCCGCCAGGGTGGAGCACTCCTACAATGCGGCGGAGGAAGCGCACAATGGTACTCGAACAGCTGCGGCTCGACGGCAAGGTTGCGGTCGTCACCGGCGCCGGGCGCGGGCTCGGCCGCCAGATGGCGCTCGCGCTCGCCGCCGCCGGCGCCGACGTCGTCTGCGCCGCCCGCACCGCCGAGCAGATCGAGCGGACGGCGACGGACGTCACCGCCTTGGGCCGGCGTGCCGTCGCGCAGCCGACGGACGTGCGCGATTCGGCGCAGTGCGACCGCCTGATCGGGCGCGCGGTCGATGCGTTCGGCCGGATCGACATCATGCTCTCGAACGCCGGCATCGGCGACGCGCGCGGGATGAGTGCCGAGTTCTGGGATGTGACGGACGAGGACTGGCGCGACACGATCGACGTCAATCTTTCGAGCGCGTTCTACTGCGCGCGCGCGGCGTCGCGCCAGTTGGTGGCGGAAGGGCACGGCGGCGTGATCATCAACGTCGCCTCAGGCACGGCGATGCGCGCGAACCCGACGGGCTTCGCCTACGGCGCCGCGAAGGCCGGTGTCATCGCGCTCACGAAGTCGCTGTCGGCGATGCTCGGGAAGTACGACATCCGCTGCAACTGCATCATCCCGGGGTTCGTGGCGCAGGCGCCGCCCCGCAGCGACGAGCAGCGGGCCTTCAGTCGCGCCCGCGGACGCTACCTGCCGGCGCAGCGCCTCGGCGAGGCGTGGGAGCTCGGGCCGCTGGCGATCTTCCTCGCGTCGGACGCGTCGAGCTATGTGAACGGACAGGGCTTCGTCATCGACGGCGGTGGGCTCGCGGGCGGCGTCGCGCCGATGGGATTCGCCCCCGACGTCGCCGGCTGAGCCGGCGCCGGGCGGCGGGCAGCGACGCCGATCCCGGTTCGCGTTGCAGGCAAAGGAAGGACAGACTCGGCATGAAGAACGAATGGGGTGACGTCCGGCTCAGCCTCGACGCCTACGACCTGCGCGGGAAGCGCGCGCTGGTCATCGGCGCCGGCGGCGCGGCGGGCCGGGCGATCGCGTGGGCGCTCGGCGAGGCGGGCGCCGACGTCGCCGTGTCGTCGATCAGCAATGACGGCGAGGAGATCCTGCGCGCGAAGAAGGTGCAGCAGGAGCTGACGAAGATGGGCCGCCGCTCGACCACCGTCGCGGCGGACATCACCCTCGGGACGGGCGTGCAGGTGATGGTGCGCCAGGTGGCGAAGGACCTCGGCGGCATCGACGTGCTCGTCAACGCGCCGGACTTCTTCCTGGGCAAGGCCGCCGAATCCACGACGGATCTGGAGTGGAACCGCGTCATGCAGGTGAACCTCAGCGGCACCTTCCACGCCTGCCGCGCCGCCGGCAAGGAGATGCTGAAGCGGCGGTCGGGGCGGATCATCAACGTCGGCTCGGTGCTCGGCGAGCGTGGTCTCGCCCATGCGGCGGCGTACTGCGCCGCGCAGGCCGGCGTGCTGAATCTCACCCGCGCGCTGGCGCAGGAGTGGGGGCCGAGTGGCATCACCGTGAACGCGATCGCCCAGGGTTGGATGGAGCACTCGGCCGCCATCGGCAACCCCGACCCGGCGGCGAACCAGACGGTGCGCTTCATCCCGATGAAGCGCGCCGGCGCGGCCGCCGAGCTGGGCGCGCTGGCGGTGTACCTGGCTTCCGACGCTTCCGGCTACATCAGCGGCCAGGTGATGTGCGTCGACGGAGGCCTGACGACGCACCTGTAGCGCGTTCTGGTCCAAACGTGCGCACGGATCGCCACGCGGTGGCGGACGATGTGACCGCCGGCTCTCACTGCGGTGGCGCGGGAGAGTGCGCGACGAAGCGCTTCGACGAGTTCTGCGCTCTCCCGTGGACGCGGTCGCGGATGAGGCCCGGCGGCCGGCGCATGAGTCGCATGGCGGCGGTATCATCCGGGCGTTCGGACGGAGGTGGCCATGATACTCGTCGCGGGCGGCACAGGATTCGTCGGTTCGGCGGCGGTGCGCGAGCTGCTGCGGCTCGGCGAGCGCGTCGCCGTGCTCGGCCGCAGCGCCGAGGGCGTGCGTGAGCGCTACGGCGACGTCGTCGAGGCGCGCGAGGGTGATGTGCGCGAGCCGGAGACGCTGGCGCCGGCGATGGCGAGCGCGGACGTCGTGATCAACGCCGTCCAGTTCCCCGGCTCGCCGATCGAGAACCGCCGCAAGGGGTGGACGTTCGAGGAGATCGACCTGAAGGGCACGCGACACCAGATCGATGCCGGGCAGGCCGCGGGCGTGCGACGCTTCGTGTACGTGAGCGGCGTCGGCGCGGCGAAGGACGCAGAGAAGCACTGGTTCCGCTACAAGTGGGAGGCCGAAGAGTACGTCAGGCGGAGCGGACTCGAGTGGGTGATCGTGCGGCCCACGTGGGTCTTCGGTCCCGACGATGTGTCGCTGAACCGCTTCCTCGGACTGGCCAGGCGGCTGCCGTTCGTGCCGATGTTCGGCGCAGGCGAGCAGCCGGTGCAGCCGGTGTTCATCGACGACGTCGGCCGCGTGCTCGCGGACTGCGCGCTCCGTCCCGAGGCGGCGAACACGACGTTCGAGCTGGGCGGCCCGGAGGTGATGAGCATGAACGACGTCGTCAGTACGGCGCTCGACGTGCGGGGAAAGCATCGGCGGCTGCTGCACCAGCCGGTGGCCGTTGGTAAAGTCCTCGGCGCCGTGGCGTCGGTGCTGCCGTCGCCGCCGCTCTCGCGCGACGCGGTCGACTTCATCACCGAGCCAGCGGTCGCCGACAACACGAAGCTGCTCGAGGTGCTGCGTCCGCAGCTGACGCCGCTCCGCGAGGGGCTCGCGAGGTATCTGCGGTAGGCGGGGCGCCGGGCGCCCGTCGCGCGTCCGAGGTCCCACGTCGGTCGCTGGCCGAACGCTGCCTGCCGGGACGCTGCCGCGTGCCGTCATTCCGGAGGAAGCGGAGCATCTGCCCGAGCGGCGCGACGCTGGAGGATGCTTCGCTGCGCGCGAGCGTGACGGGCTGGCACTGCCCGCGTCAGCATGACAGCCAGAGGCGAGTCGGCGCCTGCGGATTCGCTTCGCGGCGCTCCACAGGACGGCCGGCGCCGAACATGGGCCATTCGGACCATGTTCCGGGAACGCGGCTGCGCGTACATTGTCGCGGTAAAGGTTTCGTAACTTGACGGGCCGCGCCGGCGCGGCGTAGCGTACAAGAAACTTGACTGACAGAGGTACAGCGGTGGCAGGAGAGAGCGGACGAGCGGTGGCCCGGGCGGGTCGCGGCGCGCGCGCCGTCGCGGCGGTCGTCTTCGCAGGCGTCGCGTCGTTCGTCCTCCTCTACGGTGGCGCGATGATCTTCGGCGCCGTCTTCCAGCCCTACGAGACGTCGCCAGCGTTCCTCGCCGCTCTCGGCAGCGCGTACCTCCTCATCGCTGGTGCGCTGCTGACCGTGGCCGGCGTGCTCGTCCTCGACCCGCCGTCGCGGCCCGCATGGATCGCCGCCGCGACGATCGCCGGCCTCACCGTGCTCTTCTTCGGCTGGATGGCAGGCGTGACGGTCGTCGAAGGCGGGGCTGGCGCGCCGCTGTTAACGTCGGCGATCTGGATCATCGCGCTGGTCGCGCTGACGACATGCATCGGCGCCGCCGGGCGGGCGTGGCGAAGGGAGGGCGGGCGTGCGTAAGACGCGGGTGTTCGAGGTGCTGGAGGAGCGCGGGCAGAAGCAGCGCTGGCTGCTCGCCGAGTTGCGGCGCCGCGGGTATCGGGTGAGCGAGGGCTACCTCTCGCAGATCAAGGCCGGCACGAAGCAGCCGGCGCGGCAGTTCATCGATGCGGTGTGTGATGTGCTCGGCATGCCCGAGCAGATACTGTTCTACGAGGAAGGGGAACTGATGGCGACGAAGGCAGACAGGACGACGAAGGCCGCCCAGAGCCGGGCGCGCGCGGCGGCGAAGAAGGACAAGGGCAAGATCAACGTCGCGATCATCGGCGTCGGCAACTGCGCGTCGTCGCTGGTGCAGGGGCGCTACTTCTACCAGGATGCGCGGCAGGGCGACCTGATTCCGGGGCTGATGCACGTCGACCTGGGCGGCTACCACGTCCGCGACATCAACTTTGTCGCCGCGATCGACATCGACGAGAACAAGGTTGGCCGCGACCTCTCGGAGGCGGTGTTCACGGAGCCGAACAACACCTTCAAATTCAGCGACGTCCCGCATCAGGGCGTGCGCGTCGCGCGCGGCATGACCCACGACGGCCTGGGCAAGTACCTCTCGGAGGTGATCACGAAGGCGACGGGCCCGACGGACGACATCGTCAAGCTCCTCAAGGACACGCAGACCGACGTCGTTGTGAGCTACCTGCCCGTCGGCTCGGAAGAGGCGACGAAGTGGTATGTCGAGCAGGTGCTGGCGGCCGGCTGCGGCTTCGTCAACTGCATCCCGGTCTTCATCGCGCGCGATCACTTCGGGTACTGGCCGAAGCGCTTCGAGGAGGCGGGCCTGCCGATCATCGGCGACGACATCAAGTCGCAGGTCGGCGCGACGATCGTGCACCGGATGCTGACGCGGCTGTTCCGCGAGCGCGGGGTGCGCCTCGACCGCACGTATCAGCTGAACTTCGGCGGCAACACGGACTTCTTGAACATGCTCGAACGCGAGCGGCTCGAGTCCAAGAAAATCTCGAAGACGAATGCCGTGACGTCGCAGCTGGACTACGAGCTGCCGGCGAGCGACGTGCACGTCGGGCCGTCGGACCACGTGCCGTGGCTCCTGGACCGCAAGTGGTGCTACATTCGCATGGAGGGCACGACGTTCGGCAACGTGCCGCTGAACGCGGAAGTCAAGCTGGAGGTCTGGGACAGTCCGAACTCCGCCGGCGTGGTCATCGATGCGATCCGCTGCTGCAAGATCGCGCTCGACCGCGGCCTGTCCGGCCCGCTGCCGGGGCCGTCGGCGTACTTCATGAAGTCGCCGCCGCAGCAGTACGCCGACGATGTCGCGCACGACATGGTCGAGGCATTCATCGCGGGATAGGAGAACGTGCTCGACCGCACGGTCTACTGGCTCTTCCGGCTGGCGATCCTGCTGGCGCGCCCGCTGCCGCTGCGCCTCGGCTACTGGTTCGCCGAGCGCATCGCGCTGATCTGTTACGTGGTGCTCTTCCCGCGTCAGCGGAAGGCGCTGAACGCCAACCTGGCGCACGTCCTGCGCAGCGACGACCGGGCCTACGTCGATGGCGTGGCACGCCGCGCGTTCCGCAACTTCGGCAAGTACGTCATCGACTTCATCCACTTCCCCGTCATGACGAAGGACGAGGTGCGCCGGCGCATCGTCTTCGATCAATGGGACGACCTCGAATCGCTGCGCGGCTCGCAGCGCGGCATCATCATCGCCACGCTGCACTTCGGGAACTGGGACGTCGGGGCAGCGGCGCTCGCCGTGCAGGGCTTCCCGGTGAACGCGATCGCCGAGACGTTCGCCTATCCGCCGATGGATGAGCTCGTGCAGGGCTCGCGGGCGAAGCTGGGGATGAAGGTGATTGGCAGCGAGCACGTCGGCAGCAGCGTCTTCCGCGCGCTGCGGCGCGGTGAGATGCTGGCGATGCTGCTCGACGTGCCGGAGCCGGAGTCCGGCTTCCGGGTCGAGTTCTTTGGCGCGCCGGCGCTCGTCTCCTCGGCGCCCGCGCGCATCGCCCTGCGCACGAACTCCTGGCTGATGCCTTCGGTGGTGCTGCGCGGGCCAGGAGACGACCTCGTCATCCGGCCGATCATCGACCTGGGCATGCGGGACTACGAGCCGACGGGCGACGAAGACACCGACGTGCGCGAGCTGACGCGGCTGGCGCTGCGGTCGCTCGAAGCGCTGGTGCGCGACTATCCCGACCAGTGGTTCATCTTCCGGAAGATCTGGGAGCGGCCCGCCGTCCCGGCGAGCACGACCGAGCTGGTAGAAGGCGTCTGACGTGCGCTTCATCCCGCGGCCCAGCAAGTGGAAGTACTACACGATGCTCTTCGTCGTCAACACGATCGGCCGCATGCCGATCGGCTGGCGCTACGGCATCGCCCGCATCGTCAGCGACCGGGTGTACGACTGGCGGCCGAGCATCCGCAACAACGTGCGGAGCAACGTGCGCCACGTGCTCGGCCCGGAGGCGTCGGAGGAGGAGGTGGACCGCGTCGCGCGGCAGTGCGCCCGCAACACCGGCCGCTACTACGCGGACGTCGTCGGGATGCACCGGATCGACGTGTTCCGCTTCCTCGAGACCGAGCTGGTGCTCGAGGGCGTCGACTACGTGCGGGAGGCGCAGGCGGCGGGGCACGGCGTCGTGCTGGCTTCGGCGCACTACGCGAACCCGGAGTTCGCGGTGCAGGGGCTGGCGGCGGCGGGGATCAAGGTCTTTGCGCTGGTCGAGCCGCTACGGCCGCCGGAGCTGGGGCGGCTGATGCGCAGCCTGCGCGCGGTGCACGGCCACGAATACCAGGAGGTGAGCTTCGGGGCGATCAAGAACGCCATCGCCTGGCTCCGCGCCGGCGGCGTCGTCGCCATCCTCGTCGACCGCGACATCCAAAAGCGTGGCGTCGAGATCGACTTCTGCGGCTACCCGGCGAAATTCCCGACCGGTGCCGTCGACCTGGCGATGCGGACGGGCTCGGTGCTGATCCCGGGCTGGGTGCGGCGGACGGGCGGGTTCAAGGTGCGGGCGACGATCGGTCCGCCGCTGCCGCTGGTGCTGACGGGCCACACCGACGACGACCTGCGCCTCAACACCGCGCGCATCCTGGCGCTCTTCGAGCAGCACCTGCGCGAAGACCCGGGGCAGTGGAGCGTCGTCGACCGCATCTGGCCCGACGACGTCGAACCGCGCGACCGGCCGCCCGCGTTCGAAGAAGCGGCCGGGCGCGAGGCGGTACAATAGCCGCACAGCCGCACAGCCGCGCATGCGGGCAGAAGGCAGCGCATTTGGGTACCGCCGACCTGCACATCCATACGCGCCACGGCGACGGTATGGCGACCGTCCCGCAACTGCTCGACTACGTCGAGCGCCGGACGCAGCTCGATGTGATCGCGGTCACCGAGCACGACACCCTGCGCGCGGGCGCCGAGGCGCGTGAACTGTGCGCGCGCGGCCGGCCGGATGGCGCGCCGTATCGCTTCGACGTGATCTGCGGCGAGGAGGTGACGACGCTCGACGGCCACCTGCTGGCGCTGGCGGTCGACGAGCCGGTGCCGAGCTTTCGCCGCATCGAAGAGACGCTGAGCGCCATCCACCGGCAGGGCGGCATCGCCATCGTGCCGCATCCGCTCTCGTTCCTGACACGCAGCGTCACCCGGCGTGGCTTCGATCGCGTGCTGGCGAGCGCTGACGACGCGGTGCGCTTCGACGCCCTGGAGGAGTACAACCTGAGCCCCGCCGGTCGCGTGCGGTCGGCGCGGGCGCGGGCGCTGAACCGTGAGCGGCTGCATCTCGCCGCCATCGGCGCCAGCGACGCGCACTTCCTGCCGTCGGTCGGCAGCGCCTTCACGACGTTCCCGGGCCGCAGCGCCGGCGACCTGTTCGCGGCGATCGCCGCGAAGACCAGCGCCGGTGCGGCCGGGCGGGCGCCGCGGCTGTCGGAGCTGGGGTACCGGAACATCGTCGTGCAGCAGTGCCGCGGCATGCTGGCGACGCCGCGGGCGATGGGCTGGCTGCCGACGGTGCGCAGCTTCGTCCGCAGCCGTCTGCGCCGCGAAGGGCCGCCGGCGCCGAGCGACGAGCGGCCCGCAGGGCGATGAAGATCGCGCTCGTCTCGCCGTACGACTGGGGCGTTTCCGGCGGCGTCAACAACCACATCCACCACCTGGCGGAGCAGTTCGTCGCGCTGAGGCACGAGCCGCAGATCGTCGCCCCCGGCTCCGAGCCGGCGACGAGCGACGTCTGCCCGATCACCACGATCGGCCGGCCGATCCCGCTCCGCGTCAGCGGCTCGGTGGCGCGCATCACGCTGTCGTTGCGCACGGCCGGCCGCATCCGCCGCCTGCTCGACGAGCAGGCGTTCGACATCGTCCACGTGCATGAGCCGTTCATGCCGCAGCTGCCGATCAACTTCCTGCGCTACTCGACGACGGTGAACGTCGGCACCTGGCACGCGGCGCGTGAGACCAACTTCATCTACGTCTACGGCCGGCGTCTGATCAAGCGCTGGGTGGGGAAGCTCGACGGCAAGATCGCCGTCTCGCAGGCGGCGGTCAAGCACATCGAGCAGTACTTCCCCGGCTACTACAACGTGATCCCGAACGGCGTCGACGTTGACCATTTCGCGCGCGATCTGGAGCCGCTGCCGGAGTTCTGCGACGGCAAGCTGAACGTGCTGTTCGTCGGCCGGCCGGAGACGCGGAAGGGACTGAAGTACCTGCTGCGCGCCTTCGTCGGGGTTCAGCGCGCGATCCCGGAGAGCCGACTGATCGTCGTCGGCGCCGGGAAGTTCACGCGCTACGAGCGGGCGGTGCGGTCGGCCCACCTGCGTGACGTCGTCTTCCGGAGCAACGTGGCGTGGGACGAGCTGCCCCGCTATCACCGCAGCACGCACGTCTTCTGCGCGCCGAACACCGGCTTCGAGAGCTTCGGTCTCGTGCTGCTCGAGGCGATGGCTGCGGGCCGCCCGATCGTCGCATCGAACATCGAAGCCTTCGCCGGCGTGATGACGCACGGCGTCGAGGGGCTGCTGGTGGGGCCGGAGGACCCCCAGGCGCTGGCCGACGCGCTGATCGAGCTGCTGCGCGACCGCGACCGGCGCGAGTCGATGGCCGCCTGCGGACGCGAGCGCGCGCAGCACTTCCGCTGGGACCGGGTGGCGCAGCGCGTCCTCTCCTATTACGAGCGGCTGATCTACGAGCGCCGCCTCGTCGAACGCGGCGCGACGCCGGAAGACCGAGAGCCGCCCCCCGGCGTCTGAACCGCGCGCACCGGCGGCCGGAGGTCACTCGAGGCGGCATCTGATACGCTGCGGCGTATGCGTGTCCGGGTGACGTTGGCCGGTGCGGCGCTCGTGCTCGCCGCCCTGGCCGCTTCCTGCAGCAACTCGTCCGGGCCCCCGAACACGCCCGCCGGAACGCCGGCGAGCGAGGTCTCGGCACGCGCTGCTGCTTCCACCGGCCGGGAAGCCACGGGCACGCCGGGCGCCTCAGCGACCTTGGCCGTCACGCCCGCGGAACCGGGTAGCCAGGAGCGGCTGACCGGCATCGTCGGCACGGTCAGTCCGGCGACGAAGACGATCCAGGTGACGCGACTCTCGGGCGCGCCGGTGCAGCAGATCCGCGTCGTCAGCACGACGGTGATCCGCACGGCCGGCGGCGCCAGGATCGACCTCGGCGGCGTGCGCACCTCGGACCGGATCATCGCCGACGGGCGCCTCGACGACCGCGGCGAGGCGCTGATCGCCGATGACATTACCGTCTCGCCGGCGGTGCCGGGCGCGGCGCCGGGCGGGTGAGGGCCGGAGCTTCCGTCGGAGCGCCAGTGCGATGGCGCCGGCGGTCGCGTGCGAAGCAGGACTTCCCGGTTGCTGCTCGCCGTCGCCCATGCGGATGAAGGACGACCACCACGCGTGGGCGCGTAATACCTTCGTAATCGGTTCATCCGGTCAGGATGCGTATTCTGGGAACACGCACATCACAGCACGTCCCTGAGAGGAGCCGCGATGGAACGCCAACCTCACTCCCATGTCAACATCCCTGGCCTGCGATGCGCCGGCGGTGCACGATGACGCTCGCCGAACGGCGCGTCAGCCGCCGCAGCTTCATCCGCGGGTCCGCGGCCGGCGCCGGCCTGATCGGCGCCGCGTCGGTCTTCGGCGGGACAGCGTGCCGTGGCACGCAGGCGCAGCCGGCGACGGCGACGGTGCCGCAGCCAAGCGCGACACCGATCGCCTACCGGGGACTGCGCTCGCGGCCGGACCTCAACGGCGCGCCGGCGCTGCGCGTCGCCACGTCGACGCAGGCCGCCTCGACCGGTACGTACCTGCTGCTGACGCCGCTGGGCGGGTCGAAGCAGGGCCCGGCGATCTTCGACCGCCAGGGCCGCCTGATCTGGTTCCAGCCGGCGCAGAAGTCCGACGCCGCCGACCTCCATGTCGTGCGATACCAGGGCGCCGACGCGCTGGCATGGTGGGAGGGCGACGTCACGAAGACGGGGTACGGCACCGGCACGCATCTCGTGTACAACGACCGCTACCAGGAGGTGGCGCGGATCGCGGGCGTGGGCGGCGTGCCGGTCGATCTGCACGAGCTGGTCCTGACGCCGCAGGGCACGGCGCTCGTCGAGTCGTACGCCCCGAAGACGGCGGACCTGACGAAGTTGGGCGGCGGCGCAAACGCACCGATCCTCGATTGCAGCGTGCAGGAGTTGGATCTGGCGACCGGCCGGCTGCTCTTCGACTGGAACGCGAGCGACCACGTCGGCTTCGCCGAATCCGTCGTGCCGCTTCCGAAGGACGGGGGGCCGTTCGACTACTTCCACATCAACGCCGTGGAGGTGGACACGGATGACAACCTGCTGATCTCCGCGCGCAACACGGCGGCGATCTACAAGGTGCACCGCAAGACGGGGCAGGTGATCTGGCGCCTCGGCGGCTCGCCGAAGGTGAAGCTGCCGGCGCCGGCGCTGGCCCTCGCCCCGTCCGGAGAGAGCTTCTGGTACCAGCATGACATCCGGCGCAACCCGGATGGCTCGCTGTCGCTGTTCGACAACGGTGGCGGGCCGTACGTACATGACGGCCGCGGCATCGTGCTGGATATCGACGAGCAGGCGCTCACGGCGCGCGTCCGGCGGACGTACGGTGACGGACTGAAGCTGCGGATCCAGTACCAGGGCAGCTTCCGCAGGCAAGCGAACGGCAACTGGCTGGTCGGCTGGGGCGATCTTGGCCGGATGACGGAGTTGACGCCGAACGGCGACGTCGCGCTCGATGTCAGCTTCACCGGCAATTCGTACCGGGCGCTGTCGGCCGCCTGGCGCGGCCGGCCGGCGGACGCGCCGGCGGTGGCCGCGCAGCGGTCGGGTTCCGGCGCGATCGTCTGGGCGAGTTGGAACGGCGCGACCGACGTCGACAGCTGGCGCGTGCTGGGGGGCGCCGATGCGTCGTCGCTGACGGCGCTGGGCAGCTTCCCTTGGCGTGACTTCGAGACGCAGATGAGCGTGAGCGGCGCCGCCGCCATCGTCGCCGTCGAGGCCGTCGACGCGAGCGGCCAGGTGCTGGGCCGCTCGCTGCCGGTCAGCGCCGCCTAGAGCGGTGGCTGCCACAGATCGCGAGCTCGCCGAGGGCCTCGCTGGCGGCGGCTCGTCCGCGCCCGCGCGCGGGCGCCGATCGCCAGCGTGCAGGCGGCCGCACGCGTTCGGCGGCCGGAGCGAGACGATGTGCGGGCGCGAGTTGTAACGCCGGGGCGCCGCTCCCTTCTCGCCCGGCCCGAATGCGCGGAGTTGCAGCGCCGTGACAATCGCCCGGGCCAGGCGAAACAGCATGTCGATGCCTGCGCGGCCTCCGTACCCTGAGGTAAGCGCCGGGCGCCGGGCAGGGCGGCGCCCGCGCATCGAGCCGAGGCATCCGCATGCTAGGCGAGATGCTCGAGCCAGCCCTCTTCCGGGGCCGCTTCGCGCTCATCACCGTCCTCATCGGACTGGTGCTGGTGTGTCTGCGCACCTCGCGCGACCGCTGGACCGTCGTGCGCGAGTTCGTCTTCGTCCTTGGCGGCTACCTTGCGTATTCGTTCGTGCGCAGCACGACGCAGGGGGGCCGTGACGTCGCGCTCGCCAACGCGCGCGCTGTCGAGCGCGCCGAGCAGGCGCTCGGTGTCTTCCGGGAACCGCGCTGGCAGGACTTGGTGCTCGACCACCGCTGGCTCGTGCGGCTCATCAACTACGAGTACATCTACGGCCACTGGCCGCTGATCGCCGTCGTCGCCGCCGCACTCTTCTTCCGCGCTCGTCAGCAGTACTTCCTGATGCGCTCGGCATTCTTCGCGTCCGGCGCCGTCAGCCTGGTCATTCTCGCGCTCTTCCCCGTGGCGCCGCCGAGGCTCGTTGGCGGCGGCATCGTCGATACGATCAACACGAACGCCCATGCCTACACGCTGCTGCAGCCGCGCGCGATCACGAACCAGTTCGCGGCGATGCCCAGCCTGCACTTCGGCTGGGATCTGCTCGCCGGCATCGCCATCTTCCGCGCCGCGCCGCGCGGGCTGCGCTGGCTCGGCGTCCTGCCGCCTGTGCTGATGGCGTTCTCCATCGTGGCCACGGGCAACCACTACATCCTCGACGTCATCGCCGGTGGCGTCGTCGCGCGGTTCGGCCTCGCGGTGGCGACGGCGGCCGCGCGCGTGCCGCTCGAACAGGCGTCGTCGGTCGCCCGGCGCCAGGCGGCGCAGGCGCGGCAGGCGTTCCTCTCGCTGTTCTGAATCCGGTGCCGCGCCGGTCTCCGGCGGGTGGCTCTGCGGCGGCGGTCCGGGCTGTCCGCGTCGCGCGCGGCGGGCGCGACGACGCAGCGAGCGAGCGGAATTTGCGCAAAGCTCTCGTGGGTTGACGGGACGCACCCGACGATGCTGTCCGACGCGGCGCCCGTTGCTACGCTGTACTGACGCGCTCACGGGCGCGCCGCGAATCACCAGCGCCGCATGCACGGAGTCGACGATGAAGTACCGCACCTTCGGCAGCACCGATCTGAGCGTCTCGGCCGTGGGCTTCGGCATGTGGACGGTCACCACCGGTTGGTGGGGGATCAACGACGACGACTTCGCGCGCAGGCTGACGCGCCGCGCATACGACCTCGGCATCAATTTCTTCGATACGGCGGACACCTACGGCAACGGCAAGGGTGAGACGCTGCTCGCCGAGGCGCTCGGCGACGTGCGCGACAGGATCATCATCGCTACCAAGGGCGGCTACGACCACTACAGCTACGGCGACGACCGCCGCGGCCAGAAGGAGATCCCGCAGGACTGGTCACCCGCCTACATCCGCAAGGCAGTCGAGGGGAGCCTGCGGCGCCTCCGCACGGATCACATCGAGATCTACCAGCTGCACAACGCGAAGATGGACTGCCTGACGCGCGACGACCTCTTCGACGAGTTGGAGCGGCTGCGCGAAGAGGGCAAGATCGGCGTCTACGGTCCGGCGCTCGGGCCGGCGATCGGCTGGGAGGACGAGGGCCTGTACGCGATGGCGCACCGCCGGGCGGGCGTGCTGCACACGATCTACAACATGTTCGAGCAGGATCCGGGGCGTGCGTTCTTCCCCGTCGCCCGCGAACGCGGCATCGGCGTACTGGTCCGTGTCCCCCACTCGTCCGGCATGCTCGAGGGCAAGTACACGGCCGACACGGTCTTCCCCGAGAACGACCACCGCAACCATCGCACGCGCGAGTGGCTCGAGCAGGGTCTGCGCAAGCTCGAGACGCTGCGCTTCCTCACGGACGGTCGCGGCCGCACGATCGGTCAGGCGGCGCTGCAGTTCATCCTCGCCGAGCCGAGCGTCGCGTCGGCGCTGCCGAACATCTACGACGAAGACCAGCTCGTCGAGTTCGCCGAGGCGTCGGAGACGCCGGAGTTCACGCCGGACGAGCTGGCGCGCGTCGCCGCGCTCTACGCCTGCGACTTCGCCCCGGAGGCCGGACGGCCGGCGGGGAGTCGGGCATGAGCGACGTCAGCAGCACCGGCGGCAGCAACGGCGCGCCGCCGGCAACGCGGCAATACGTCCAGTTCGCGTTCTACAAGGTGGACGCCGCGTGGCGCCGCCTGCCCGTGACCGTGCGGGAGGCGGCGAAGCGCGAGGTCGAGGAGGCCGTCGCGTCGTGTTCGGAGCGCATGCAGGTGCGCGCCTACAGCCTCGTCGGCATCCGCGGCGACGCCGACTTCATGTTCTGGCGGATCAGCGACGATCTGGCGCCGTTCCAGGAAGCGGCGACGGCGCTCCTCAGCACCGGCATCGGCCCGTACCTGTCGACGCCGTACTCGTACCTGGCGATGACGCGCAAGAGCGTCTACGTCGACAAGACGGAGCGCGAAGGGCCATCGCGCCGGCTGCGGCTGACGCCGGGCACGGCGAAGTACCTTTTCGTCTACCCCTTCGTGAAGACGCGGCCGTGGTATGTGCTGCCCGCCGAGGAGCGGCAGAAGATGATGGACATCCACATCCGCGTCGGCCGCAAGTACCCGACCGTGAAGCTGAACACGACGTACTCCTTCGGGCTCGACGACCAGGAGTTCGTCGTCGCGTTCGAGACCGATGAGCCAGGCGACTTCCTCGATCTCGTTATGGAGCTGCGCGAGGCGGAGTCCAGCCTCTACACCCTGCGCGATACGCCCACCTTCACCTGCGTCGCCACGACTGTCCGCGGCATGCTCGATGCGCTCGGCGCTCCCGGCGATCGCGTCGCCGTCGCTGCGTCGGCGCAGGACGGCGGCTGGAGCCGCGCCGCGTCGGTCGCCGACCTGCCGGAGGGCGCGGCGACGACGGCCTACGTCGGCGGCGAGCAGGTGGCGCTCTTCAACGCCGGCGGCACGCTGTACGCGGTCGAAGCGCGCTGCACGCACGGCAGCGGGCCGCTCGTCGAAGCGACCATCGAGGGCAGCGTGCTGACCTGCCCGTGGCACGAGAGCCAGTTCGACCTCGCGGCCGGCTGCGCCGTGCTGCGCGGCCCCGCCGTGCGCCCGCCGCGCGCGTACGCGGTGCGGGTCCGCGATGGCGGCGTCTGGGTTGCGGCCGCTGCCGTCGAGGGCGAAGCGGAGCCGACGCTCGCGTAATCCGCTCGCGTCTCATCTAGCCGGCGGTGGTTTCCGTCTACAGGCGCCCGCGGCGCGGGCCGTCAGGCGACGACCGCCCGCAACGCCCCCCACGCGTCCTCGAGTACCGCCTCGAACGGCTGCGTCGCGTCGATGACGCGCCAGCGCTCCGCTGACTCGGCCGCGAGATCGAGATAGCCGGCGCGCACGCGCTCGTGGAAGTCGAGCGGCAGCGCGTCGAAGTGCGACAGGCGGCCGTCGGCATGGCGCCGGGCCAGCCCGACCGCCGGCGGCAGGTCGAGCAGCAGCGTCAGGTCCGGCGTCAAGGCGCCCGTCGCGAGCGTGTTCGCCCGCTCGACGACCGCGCGCGGCAGCCCGCGGCCGTACGACTGGTAGGCGACCGATGACGCGGTGAAGCGGTCGCAGAGCACGTGCGTGCCGGCCGCGAGCGCCGGCTCGATCAGGCGAGCGACGAGATGCGCACGCGCCGCTTCGAAGAGCAGCAGCTCCGCCAGGGCGTCGTCGACCGCCGATTCGCTATTGATGATCTCGCGGATACGCTCGCCGAGCGGCGTACTCCCCGGCTCGCGCACGGCCTCGACGGCCAGACGCTGATCGGAGAGCCGCCGCTCAAGCTCGCGCGTCAGGCGGGACTTCCCGGATCCGTCGCCGCCCTCGAGCACGATCAGCCGCCCGCGGGGCGGAGTCTTTCCTTCGCTCATCGCGCACAGATACGGCGCATCGCAGGCGCGGTCAAGCGCAGTTTCGAAGCGGTTGGGTCGAGGGCGGCACGGCTGAATCGCACTGGCGGGCGTCGTCGGCTGGGGTTGAATCGCCTTCGAGCCTGCGCCGACAAAGAGCGGACGCGATGCCGGCGTCGCCGCCTCGTCCGCGCCGCGAAGGGTTGGGCTCGCCGCCCGGGCGTTTGCTATACTCTCGCGGGTTCGCGCCGGTCCGGCGCGGGCGCTCGCCGGAAGGAGCCGCGGCCGTCGTTTCGACGGCCTTTCGTATGCCAGCAGTAGTCGTCATCGGTGGCCAGTGGGGCGACGAGGGCAAGGGCCGCATCGTCGACCTGATTGCGCAGGGCGCCTCCGTCGTCGCCCGCTACTCGGCCGGCAACAACGCCGGCCACACCGTGATCAATGACATGGGCGAGTTCAAGCTCAACCTCGTCCCGGCCGGCATCTTCTACCGAGACAAAGTGTGCATCGTCGGCAACGGCGTCGCCATCGACCCGGCGCCGCTGCTGCGGGAGATCGAGACGCTCGCCTCGCGCGGCGTCAGCGTCGATAACCTTTCCGTCAGCGACCGCTGTCACGTGGTCATGCCCTGGCACCCGCTGATCGACGTCGCCGACGAGAAGCTGCGCGGCGATGCGGCGATCGGCACGACGGGCCGCGGCGTCGGGCCCGCCTTCACCGACAAGGTCGCGCGCATCGGCATCCGCGCCGGCGACCTCGTCGACCCCGATGCCTTTCGCGCGCGCCTCGAGTTCGTGCTGCCGTACAAGAACGCCGTGCTCGAGAAGCTCTACGGCATCCCGCCGCTCGACTTCGACGACGTGCACGCCACTTACGCCGCGCTCGGCGCCCGCCTGCGGCCGTTCGTGCGCGACACGGCGCAGATCGTGCACGACGCGCTCGACCGCGGTGAGACGGTGCTGCTCGAAGGCGCACAGGGCTGCCTGCTCGACCTCGACGCCGGGACGTACGAGTACGTCACCTCATCGGTACCGTCGTCGTCGGCGGGCGGCGCCGGCATCGGCATCGGCATCGGGCCGACGGTGATCCAGCAAGTCGTCGGCATCTACAAGGCGTACATGACGCGCGTCGGCAACGGGCCGATGCCAAGCGAGTTGCTCGACGAGACCGGCAAGATCCTGCAGATCGAAGGCCCGCGGCCCGAGATCGGCGTCAACACCGGCCGCCCGCGCCGCACCGGCTGGTTCGATGCCGTCGCGTCACGCTACAGCGCGATGGTCAACGGCGTCACCAGCGGCGTCCTGACGCGGCTCGATGTGCTTGACAACTTCCCGTCGATCAAGATCTGCACGGCGTACGAGACCGAGGACGGCCGTACGCTGACGACGCTGCCGGCGAGCTCGGTGGTGATGGGCAAGGTCAAGCCGGTGTATGAGGAGGTCCCGGGCTGGCGGGCGCCGACGAACCGCTGCCGTAGCTGGGACGACCTGCCCGAGGCGGCGCGCGACTACATCCGGCGCATCGAAGCGCTGATTCGCACGCCGATCGACATCGTCTCCGTCGGGCCGGAGCGCGATCAGGCGATCATCGTCCACGATGTGCTGAAGGTGCGCCCGCGGCCGTAATCGCAGGCAGCGCGGCAACGCCCGCGACCGGCGGGATCAGCTTGACCCGCTCTCCGGCGTGAGCACGTAGTCCGGCGAGGCGATCTGCGTGTCGACGGCGCATGCGACGGTGTGTATGAAGGCGTCGGGCGCCGGGCGTCCCGCGAGATCGATCCCCGAAACGGCACCACCGTCGCACGCGGCGGCAGGCGGCGGTCGCCGGGCGCTTGACCATCGCCTGCAGCCCCGGAGCGGCGGATCCGCTGGCAGCGCACTCCTGGCAGCGGTTTGGGGCGGCAGCCGCAGCTAACAGTTCGGGCCGCAGCCGCAGCTGACTACGGCGCTCGCCGCCAGCGGCACCGTGGCCGCCGTCGCGCCGGCAGGCGGCGCGCTCGACGCCCGCTTGTAGGCCGAGATCGTCGCGCTGTGCCAGGCCTTCTCGCCGACCGCGCTGCGGCTGTCGACGCGGACGTCTTCGAAGCCGGCGGCGCGCAGGCGCCCGACGTAGTCGGACTCGAGGAGGGCGCCCGACGAGCAGCCCGCCCACAACGCCAGGTCGTCGCGTTCGGCCTGCGACAGCGCGCGCGACAGCACAACGTCGGACACGTGCAGCCGGCCGTCGGCTCGCAGGACGCGCGCCGACTCGCGGAAGACGGCGTCCTTGTCGGGCGAGAGGTTGATGACGCAGTTCGAGATGATCACGTCGACGCTGGCGTCTTCAACCGGCATCGACTCCATCTCGCCGCGGCGAAACTCGACGTTCGTGACGCCGAGCTTGCGCTTGTTCTCCTCGGCCAGCGCCAGCATGTCGGGCGTCATGTCGAGACCGATGACGCGTCCCGTCGCGCCGACCTCGCGCGCCGCCAGAAAGCAGTCGAGGCCCGGTCCCGAGCCGAGGTCCAACACCACCTCGCCGGGCCGCAGCGCGGCGATCGCGGCCGGGTTGCCGCAGCCGTAGGAGGCCACCGTCTCCGGCAGATCGCCCAGCTCTTGCCCCGCGTAGAGGCGCTCGCGATGCCCCGCGTCGCCGCAACAGGACGACGCCTGCCGCGCCCGCGCCCCGTAGTGCTCCTGCACCGCCGCCTTGATCTCGCCGTCCGTCCGGCTCATGCTCCCACTCCTTCTGCTGAATCGGAATGTACCGATGCCTCACGCATGAAGATGTCAGCCACGGCAGCAGGCGCTGCGCAGCTCGCCGAACTCGCGCTGCAGCCAGGCGAGCGCCGCCGGCTCGAGGCAGTAGCACGTGTTCGGGCCGGCGATGGTGCCGCGGATGATGCCGGCGTCCTTCAGCACCTTCACGTGCTCCGATACCGTCGATTGGGCCAGTGGCAGCTCCAGCACGAGGTCGCCGCAGACGCAGCTGGCGCGCGCGGCCAGCAGCTTGACGATGCGGAAGCGGGCGGGATGGGCGATCGCGCGGAGCATTGCCACGGTCTTCGCCTCGCTCTCCGTCTGCAGGATGGCCTTCACATCGGGATTTTACGATGAGCTGGCGGCGCTGTCAAGCCGCCGTACACGCCCGTCGCACTGGAGTGAAGATGCGCCGCGCACGCGCGAGAGCGAGAAGGAGATACGTCGGCGGGCCTCGATGGGTCAGCGGTCCGTACACTGACCATCTCCGTTCGCGGCCCCTTCCCAGACTCCGCGTCGCCGGTCCGCAGTTCCCAAACGCAGTGCAGTGGCGGATCCATTGCCGGCCACCCAGCCAGTGACCGGTAACCGGCCGTCGTTTCCCGCGATTCGTGCATTTAAAGTCGCTTTTCGCTTGATATCGCGTCCGCAGCCCGGTAGGCTGAAGCGTGATGAAATCGACCCGCGAGGCGCTTCGGGAGCTGCTGGCGGCGCACGGTGAGTGTACGGTCGCCCAGGCTGCGGCCGAGCTCGGCCTCAACCAGGCGAATATCCGGCGCCACTTCGAAGTGATGCGCGCCGAAGGGCTCGTCGACGTCGACATCCAGCGGCATGTCATCGGCCGGCCCGCGTACGTGTACCGCCTGACGGAGCGCGCGGAAGAGTTGACCGCGCACTACCCGCGGCTCGTACGGCGCCTCTTCAGCCGCCTCAACGTCCTCTCGGCATCGGACGCGGCGTCCGACGGCCGCCCGCTCGTCGAGCAGGTGTTCGAGGGCGTCGCCGACGATGTCGCCGGCGTCTACCGGCCGGCGGTCACCGGCGCGACGCTCGCCGAGCGCGTGGCAGAGACGAGCGACGCGCTCAAGGGCGAGGGCATCGTCGACCACTGGCGCAAGGACGAGGACGGTTACCACCTGATGAACACGTCGTGCCCGTACCGCAAGGCGGCAGAGGCCTCGGACGCGCCCTGCCATGCCGACCGGAAGACAGTCGAGTTGCTGGTGCAGGCGCCCGTCGCCCAGATCAGCCGCATGGTCGATGGTCAGCCGCAGTGCGAGTACGTCGTGCAGGAGATTCGGGCGGCTGCCGGGATGCCAGGGAGCGACGCCGGGAGCGACGACGCGACGAAGCGGTGATAGCGGCAAGCAACGGCTTCGCCTCACGGTTCAGACATACGGAAAGGGACGCATGGCAGAGGAACTGTTGAAGATTGAAGGACTGACGGTCAGCGTCGAGGGGAAGCAGATCCTCAACGGCGTCGATCTCGTCGTCAACCGCGGCGAAGTGCACGCGATCATGGGGCCGAACGGCTCCGGCAAGAGCACGCTGGCCAACGCGCTGATGGGACATCCGCGCTATGCGATCACGGGCGGCACGGTGCTGTTCAAGGGCGAGGAGATCAGCGCGCTGACGCCCGACAAACGCGCCCGGAAGGGCCTCTTCCTCGCCTTCCAGTACCCGACGAGCATCGCCGGCGTGACGATGGTGAACTTCCTCCGCCAGGCGATGAAGGCGGTGCGCGGCGAGGATGTGCCGGTGCGCGAGTTCCGGGAGAAGCTGCTGGCGACGATGAAGCTGCTGAAGGTGGATCAGGAGTTCGCCCGCCGCTACGTCAACGAGGGTTTCTCCGGCGGCGAGAAGAAGCGCGCCGAGATCCTGCAGATGGGCATCCTCGACCCGGATCTGGCGATCATGGACGAGACCGACTCGGGACTCGACATCGACGCGCTGCGCACGGTGGCCGAGGGCGTGAACGCGCTGACGACGCCGAAGCTGGGCATCGTGCTGATCACGCACTACCAGCGGCTGCTGAACTATATCAAGCCGCAGTTCGTGCATATCCTCTACCAGGGCCGGATGATCGAGTCTGGCGGGCCGGAGCTGGCACTGCAGCTGGAAGCGGAAGGGTACGACCCGATCATCGAGAAGTACGCGCCGGCGCTCGCCGGCGCGACGGGAGAGAGGGCCTGAGATGGTTGCGAAGATCACGCCGCAGATCAGCGAGCAGGACGGCTACAAGTTCGGGTTCAACGACAACGACCGCGCGACGTACACCTACCGGACCGAGAAGGGGCTGAACGAGGACGTCGTCCGCGAGATCTCGAAGGCGAAGGACGAGCCGCAGTGGATGACGGACTTCCGCCTGAAGTCGTACCACCACTTCCTCGAGAAGCCGATGCCGACCGGGTTCTGGGGCGGCAGCATCCAGAACTACGACCTCAACTTCGACGACATCTACTACTTCGCCCGCGCCTCCGACCGCGCCGAGGGCGACTGGTCCGACGTGCCGGAGTACATCAAGGACACATTCGACAAGCTCGGCATCCCGGAGGCGGAGAAGAACAAGCTGATCGCGGGCGTCGGCGCGCAGTACGACTCCGAGGTCGTCTACCACAGCATCCGCGAGGACCTCGAGAAGCTGGGCGTCATCTTCGTCGACACAGACTCGGCCGTGCGCGACTACCCGGAGATCGTGCAGCAGTACTTCGGCACGGTGATCCCGCCGGCGGACAACAAGTTCGCGGCGCTGAACAGCGCTGTCTGGTCGGGCGGCAGCTTCGTCTACGTGCCGGCCGGCGTGAAGGTCGATATCCCGCTCCAGGCCTACTTCCGCATCAACAAGGAGAACATGGGCCAGTTCGAGCGGACGCTGATCATCGCCGAAGAGGGCAGCTACGTGCACTACGTCGAAGGCTGCACGGCGCCGTCGTACTCGACCGACGCCCTGCACAGCGCCGTCGTCGAGATCATCGTCAAGAAGGGCGCGCGCGTCCGATACACGACGATCCAGAACTGGTCGACGAACGTCTTCAACCTCGTCACGAAGCGCGCCGCCGCCTATCAGGACGCTGTCATGGAATGGGTCGATGGTAACCTCGGCTCGCGGCTGACGATGAAGTACCCGAGCGTCTACCTGATGGAGCCGGGCGCGCACGGCGAGGTGCTCTCGCTGGCGATGGCCTCCGACGGCCAGCACCAGGACGCCGGCGCCAAGATGGTGCACGCCGCGCCCGACACCACCTCGACCATCATCTCGAAGTCGGTGTCGCGGGGCAGTGGCCGCACGAGCTACCGTGGCGCCCTCAAGGTCTACCCCGGCGCCAAGCGATCGCGCGCTACCGTCCGCTGCGACGCGCTGCTCATCGACGAGAAGTCGCGCTCGGATACCTACCCCCTGATGGAGATCGAGGAGGAACAGGTGAACATCGGCCACGAGGCCTCCGTCTCGCGCGTCGGCGAGGAGCAGCTCTTCTATCTGCAGAGCCGCGGCCTCAGCGAAGTCGACGCGACGAAGATGATCGTCAACGGCTTCGTCGAGCCGATCGTCAAGGAGCTGCCGATGGAGTACGCGGTCGAACTGAACCGACTCATCGAGCTGCAGATGGAAGGCGCGGTTGGGTAGGGGTGGCGGAGGTCAGACGTCGGAGCGCGGAAGCCGGGGGCCGTACGCCGGCGCGCCACCGAGCCGGACAGCCGCAAGCCGTCGTTCGGCGCGTTCTCGTGATGACCGCCGGGCGCATCGCACGCTTCCCGCGCACCGCTGGTGGCGCGGCAGGATACGCAGGATGGAACGAACAGCGACCACCACGGGCAGCCGCACCACCATCGAACAACTGCTGTTCATGCTGGACGCGGCCTTCGAGGGCGACGCGGAGCGGCCGCAGCAGAGCTGGCACGCGCTGCTCGTCAACCTCGCGTCGGCGCCGCGTGAGCAGTGGGATTGGAAGCCCGAAGGCGGCTCGCGCACGATCGCCAGCCTCGCGCTGGAGGTCGGCGTCTGCAAGTACGTCTACGACAATCGCGCCTTTGGAGACGGGTCGATGGACTGGAACGTGCCGGGCTCGTACCCGGTGCCCGCGGGGGACTCGGCCGATGACGTCGTCGCGTACCTTCGCCGCGGCCACGCCGCGCTGCGGGCGCACGTCGCCGGGCTTCACGACGACGCGCAGCTGCTGGAGCCCCGGCCTGGGCGGTGGCCGGACGGGCGCAGGTTTCCGCTGCGCTGGCTGATCAACACGACGATTCAGCAGGACCTCTACCACGCCGGCGAGATCAACCATCTGCCCGCGCTCTGCCAGGGCAACGACGGAGGCGGCGATTGACGGACACGATGCCATGCCGCGCGTACGCGCGCGGTCGATCGGAGCGGACGACGTGACACACGATGTGTTGATAGCCCCGGGATTCACGAAGATCACACGCGCTTCGGCCGAAGAGATCAGCGTCCGGCGCGACGAGCCCGCCTGGCTGCGCGAGCGCCGGCTCGATGCCTGGCGCCTCTACCAATCGCTCGACTTCCCGCACGAGAGTGACGAAGAGTGGCGGCGCACCGATGTCCGCTCGATGATCTTCGACGCCGTGCGGCCGCTGAGCGCCTCCGCGCCGATCGCTTCGCCCGCCCAGTTGCCCGCGGCGCTGCGTTCGGCCTGGGACGAGAGCGAGGCGCTCGCCGGGCGGGTCGTCCAGCAGGACTCGGATGTGGTCTATACGCAGCTGGCCGACGACCTGCGCGCGCGCGGCGTCATCCTCACGGACCTCCACAAGGCGGCGAAGGAGCATCCGGAGCTGGTGCGGCGCTACCTGTCGTCGGCGGTGCCGGCGGGCGAGTGGAAGTACGTCGCACTGAACGCCGCCCTCTGGTCCGGCGGCTGCTTCCTGTTCGTGCCGAAGGATGTGGAAGTCGCGCTTCCGCTGCAGCTCTTGACGGTCGTCGGCGCCGAGGGCCTCGCGGTCTTCCCCCGCACGATCATCGTCGCCGAAGCTGGCAGCCGCGTCGCTTTCATCGACGAGACGCGTTCCGCCGACGGCGAGACGAAGACCTTCGTCAGCGGCGTCACCGAGATCTACGCCGGCGACGGCGCCCGCGTCGAGTACTACAGCGTCAACCGCTGGGGCCACAACGTCTACAACTTCAATACGGCGCGCGCCATCGTCGGACGAGACGCACAGCTGGTGACGATGGCGGCGGGCATCGGCGGCAAGATGACGAAGATGCGCATCGACACGTCGATGCCGGAGCCCGGCGCATCGGCGGACCTGCTCGGTGTCACGTTCGGCGACGGCGACCAGCACTTCGACTACAACACGCTGCAGGACCACATCGGCGCCCACACGAAGAGCGACCTGCAGTTCAAGTCGGCGATGACGGACAGCTCGTCGATCGTCTGGTACGGCATCACGCGAATCGAGCCGACGGCAAGCGCCAGCGAGGCGAACCAGACGTCGCGCAACCTGCTGCTCAGCGAGCATGCGAAGGCGGCCCCCATCCCGATCCTCGAGATCGAGGCGTACGACGTGCTGAAGTGCAGCCACGGCGCCACGGCCGGCCCTGTCGACGAGAACGAGCTGTTCTACCTGCAGGCGCGCGCCATCCCGCGCGCGGTCGCCGAGCGGATGCTCGTCGAGGGCTTCCTGGCCGACGTCGTGAACCGCATCCCGAATGCGGGCCTGCGCGAGCGCGTGATGCGGGCGGTGCTGGCGAAGGCGGGGGCGACGCCGGAGCTCGGCGAGGATGACGTGTTCGAGGATGACGTGTTCAGTGACGGAGGGTTCCGATGAAGTGTCCGCGATGTTCCGAGACGCTCGTGGCGCGAATGGTGGCGGACGTCGAGATCGACGCGTGTCCGCGCTGCAAAGGCGTGTGGCTTGACGCAGGCGAACTCGAGCGGCTGTCGAACCGGGAAGCGGAGGAAGCGACGGCGGCCGTCGGCGTCGCGGCGGCGCCCGCTGCGGATGTGGCGACGCCCGGCAGCGGCGACCAGCTGAGCCGTTCATACGGAACCGGCGAGCACGGTGGCGGCGAGCACGGCGGCGGCGAGCACGGCAGCCGCGGGTTTGGCGGCGAGCACGGCAGCCGCGGGTTTGGCGGCGAGCACGGCAGCGGCGGGTTTGGCGGCGAGCACGGCAGCGGCGGGTTTGGCGGCGAGCACGGCAGCCGCGGGTTTGGCGGCGAGCACGGCGGCGGCGGGTATGGCGGCGAGCACGGTGGCGGCGAGCACGGATCGAGGCGGGAGCCCGACGTGGTCATCGGACCCGATGGCAAGCCGAGGAAGCGGGGATTCTTTCAGCGCCTGACGGACAACCTGGGCGATTTCGGGGAGTTCGGCGGCCACTGAGCCGCGCAGTATGGGATGGATCCGGATCGCCCAGCGTTCAACGACGCCGCCCGGCACGATCACCGTGCACGAGGTCGGCGGCCGGCGTATCGCGCTCTGCAACGTCAACGGCCGCTTCTACGCGATCGACGACGTCTGCACGCACGACGGCGGGCCGCTTGACCAGGGTGTGCTCGAAGGCAACCTCGTCGAGTGCCCGCGCCACGGCGCGAAGTTCGACGTCGAGAGCGGCCGCGCCGTCGTCCTGCCGGCGGTGCGCCCTGTGCGCACCTATCCGGTGGAGGTCGAAGGCGACGATGTGAAGGTGAGCGTCGAATGAGCAGCGCGACGCCGGAGCTGACGCGCGCGACGCGCCCCGCACCGATCGCCGCGGCGCGCCGCGCTGTGCGCCATGCGTTCATGCATCTCGCTACCGGCGAACCGAACGCGGTGGCGTTCGTCCGCGCGGTCAGCCAGCGGAAGGCGCACGACGCGCAGCCGGTCCCCGGGGCGACCGCGGAGGACGGAGGGCGGTCATGACCTACGACGTCGACGTCATTCGCCGGGACTTTCCGATCCTCGAACGCAACGTGCACGGAAAGCCGCTCGTCTACCTCGACAACGCGGCCACCACGCAGAAGCCGCGGTCCGTGATCGACCGTCTCGTCCACTACTACGAGCACGAGAACGCCAACATCCATCGCGGCCTGCACACGCTTGCCGAAGAGGCGACGGCGGCGTACGAGGCTTCGCGCCTGAAGGTCGGCGAGTTCATCAACGCCGAACACCCCGGGCAGGAGATCATCTTCACCCGCAACACCACCGAATCGATCAACCTCGTCGCGAACGCCTGGGGGCGCAAGAACCTCAAGCCCGGCGACGAGATCGTGTTCTCGGCGATGGAGCATCACAGCAACCTCATCCCGTGGCAGCTGATCGCGCTCGCCACTGGCGCCCGGCTGCGCTTCATCGAGCTGGACGAGAGCGGCCACCTGCGCCGCGACGACGCGCTGGCGAAGATCGGCGAGCGGACGAAAATCGTCGCCATCACGCAAATGTCGAACGTGCTGGGCACGATCAACCCGGTGAAGGAGCTGGCGCAGCTCGCGCATCGCGCCGGCGCCGTCGTGCTGGTCGATGGCGCGCAGAGCGTGCCGCACATGCCAGTCGACGTGCGCGACATCGACTGCGACTTCCTCGCCTTCTCCGCGCACAAGATGCTCGGTCCGACGGGTGTCGGCGTGCTGTACGGCAAGCGCGACCTGCTGGAGGTGATGGACCCGTTCCTCGGCGGCGGCGAGATGATCAAGCGCGTGACGTTCGAGTCGAGCACCTACGCCGACCTCCCGCACAAATTCGAGGCCGGCACGCCGAACATCGCCGACGTCATCGCCTTCGCGCCGGCCATCGACTATCTGCAGGCGCTGGGGATGGACGCCGTCCGCGAGCACGAACGCGACCTCACGCAGTACGCGATCGATGCGCTCGAGCGCGTCGAGGGCGTGACGGTGTACGGGCCGAAGGACGCGACGGAGCGTGGCGGCGCCGTGACCTTCAACTACGGCGACCTGCACCCGCATGACCTGAGCCAGGTGCTCGACGCCGAGGGCGTGGCGATCCGCGCCGGTCACCACTGCGCGCAGCCGCTGATGCGCGAGCTGGGCGTCGTCGCGACGGCGCGCGCCAGCTTCTATGTGTACAATCGAACGGACGAAGTGGACGCGCTCATCGATGCGCTGGGCGCGGCGGACAGGATATTCGGCAATGCCAGCACGGCCCGAGCCGCTGCTCGATGAGCTCTACCGAGAGCTGATCCTCGACCACTACAAGAACCCCCGCCACCGCGGCAGCTTGCCCGCGGCCGATGTCACGGCGGAGGGCTACAACCCGGTGTGCGGCGACGAGGTGACGATGCAGCTGGACTTCGACGGCGACCGGCTCGCCGACCTGGCGATCGTCGGCCGCGGCTGCTCGATCAGCCAGGCGTCGGGGTCGATGATGTCGGAGCTCGTCGCGGGCAAGAGCATCGGCGAGATCCGGCGCCTGTCGGACGAGTTCAAGCAGATGCTGACCGACGACGGCGCGCCGGTGCCGAAGGACCTCGGCGACCTCGAGGCGCTGCAGGGTGTGGCGAAGTTCGCCGTGCGCGTGAAGTGCGCGACGCTGGCTTGGCACACGCTCGAGGATGGCATCCAGCAGCTCGAACGCGGCGGCGGCAGCGTCGCGCGCGAGGAGGCGTAGCGCCGCGGCGCGCGGAGCAACGAGCGAGCGGCAGGGAACCGCGGGCGCGGTACGCGGAACCAGGAGCGCGTGCGGCGACGCGAGAGCGGCACATCGGTTCGGCTTCCGGTGGGCGCCGGGTAAGGAGCTACCAATGACCGTCAAGGGCCTGCTTTCCGAAGAGCTGATCATGGAGCGACTGAAGGACGTCTTCGACCCCGAGATCCACATGAGCATCGTCGAGCTCGGCCTCGTCTACGACGTCGACATCGCCGACGACGGTACGGTCGACGTGACGTACACGCTGACGAGCCCCGGCTGCCCGCTCGGCCCGGTGATCGACGGCCAGATCCAGGACGTGCTCATCGACCTGCCGGGGGTGAAGCGGGTGAACGGCAAGCTCACCTTTAGCCCGCCATGGGACCCACGCACCATGGCCTCGGACGACGTGAAGATGCAGCTGGGGATCTGGTAGCCCTTCCGGCAGCAAACAGCAGACAGCAGAGAAGCGCGACGCAGTTCCGTCCGCGGACGATGATCACCCGCCCGAACGTGCGGGCCACGTCGCCGCGCCGTGCTGTGCCGCCACGTTCGCTCCTGCACCCTGCGGGCCGATGCGCCTCGCAGCGACGACGCGCATCGACGCAGCGCTAACCAGACGCCAGGAACTCCGGCGATCCGTCGAGCGTCACAGCCTGCGTCGTCACCCTGCCGTTCGTCAGGTCGAGCACGCCGACCTGCCAGCCGCTGAGCAGCGCAACCTTGCTGGCGCTGAGCGGCGCCGAGCCCGACCACGCGCGGCCGAGCGGGAAGCGGCGAAACTTCGATGGGTCGGAAGGATCATAGATGATGACGCCGGCGACATCGGTGGTCCGGTCGTTGCTGTAGGTGAGGAGGCGTTGGCCGCCGGGCATCTCCTCCGCGCCGCTCACGGAGATGGTGTCGGAGCCGGCGAGCGCGACATCGGACGTTCCGGCGCGGGCGACGACGCCGTCCGCGTACACGACATAATAGTTGCCACTGGCATCCTTGCCGGCGTCGACCTCGCGGGCTGGGCTGCCACCGCTGCGTATCCGCAAGGCGAACGCGCCGGCGGCCTCCGTCGAGCCGTCCGGCGATACGACTGTGAGTTCGACGTCGAGCGCAGTCGCGCACAGGGCCAGCGCAGCGTTGTACTCAGGTGCGCGGCGCACCAGCGGGTACACACAGCCGGCAGGCAGCGACGCCTGGGCGATCACGCGCGACTGCTCCAGCTCGATGATGCCGACCGAGGCGCGCTGGCAGAGCGTCGCACCGCCCGTGCAGCCGGTCGAAGGCATCGTTACGGCGCCGTAGTAGAGGTAGCGCTCGTCGTCGCTGAGGACCATCGACGGCGCATACACACTTTCGATGACGCGGTCAGGCATGGCGATCACAGACGGTATGGCCGAGAGGTTGCGCAGGTCGTAGACCCGAAGCGTCGGCGTCGTGACGTCTCGGGCGGGGCCGAACGCCTGGGCGACGAGCAGTTGGCGCGCCGACTGGCGCACAGCCACCCACGGCCTGTAGCCGGCGATGATCTGCGCGAGCGGCCGCAGAGTCGACGGGTCGAGCACGTCGATGGCGCCGGAGTCTTCGTTGATCGCCGCCAGCGCAGCCGGGTCGGCGAGCACGCGCGGCGGCGTTACCGGCGGGCCCGCGACCCGGATGGTCTGGGTCGAGGCGTCGGCGCCGGCGACAAGACGAAGGCGCCAGACGCCGGGCGACGGCAGCTCGAAACTCGTGACGAAGTAGGCACCGGGGAGGTCATTCGCCGTCGTCACGCACGTGAGCGGCTCGGTCAGACGCGCGCCTGTCGCCGCGCTGGTGGCGTCGAGCATCATGCCGGGTGGCGGTTTGTTGTCGATGCATGTGACACCGTTCGTGACGCGCAGGACGATCTTGAACCCGCGCCGGCAATACTGCCCGGAGGTCAGATCCTGCTGAGTCAGGCCGAAGCGCCAGAAGACCGGCTGGCTGCCGACCTCGAGCCCGGACGCGGCTTGCGCGCTCGGCGTGCACCGGATCGGCGTGGTCAGGGAGTTGTTCGCGACCCACTCGCGCACCGCCGCTCCGCTGTCGCCGCTCGATCGCATCACGCACCACGCCAGCAGCACCACACCCACCGCTACCACCGCCAGGACGCCGCCGGCGACCACCTGCGCGCCGGCGCCCAGCCGGCCGAGCCGTCGCACGAAGGCGAACGGCGGAACGAGAGCGTGGCCGCGCACGGAGGACGGCGCGGCCTCCGGCTGCCCGCGCGCCGCCTCGCCGCGCGATGTGACGCCGAGCTTGCCGAGGATCTCCGACACGTGGAAGCGCGCGGTCGAGAGCGCGATGCCGAGCCGCTCGGCGATCTGCTCGTTCGTGCAGCCTTCGCGGAGCAGCGCCAGCACCTCCCATTCGCGGGGCGTCAGGATGTCCGGATGCTTCGGCCGGCCACGTCGTCGCATAGCGAAGGTCAATCATAGAGCGTGCGAGACGGAATTACACTAGCCGCGGCCACCCTGCGGGCACACTGAACATCAAACGGCCACGGCTCGTGCCATGCATGTGCTGTTTGGATTGTGCTGTTTGCCGTTGCTCTCTCGCCAGGCCGCAACTCGCGATCGCCGAACAACTGGTGATCTCAACCGGCGGCCGTCGCGCGGCCGCACTCCGGCTTGCCATCCCTCACCCTCTCCGTTACCATCCCGGCATTCCCGACGATCGGGCACGCGCCCGGCGCCGGGGGCCAGCATCTCGCCGGAACCACAAGCAGCGGGCGCCAGGCGGCGCTCGCTGGCTTTTCGCATTCCCGGCAAGACGGGGACGGGTGATTGTGACGTGTGGTACAATTTCCTACTTCCATCTCGGTGACCGGGGTACAGCGTGAACTTTCCGCTCTACAGGCCCGCGCAGGAACGCGACGCTTGCGGCACGGGCTTCGTCGCCGACATCTCCGGCCGCCCGTCGCACCGAATCCTGGAGATGGCGCTCACGTGCGTCACGAACCTCACTCACCGCGGCGCGCTCTCGGCCGATGCGAAGACCGGCGACGGCGCCGGCATCAGCTTCCAGCTGCCGCGGGCGTTCTTCGCCGACGAGATCGCGCGCCTCGGGCATGCCGCCGCGGCTGACGACGTCGCCGTCGGCATGGTCTTCCTCCCCGGCGCCGACGCCGACGACGCCGGCCGCTGCCGTCGCGCGCTGAGCGCCGCCGCGACGGCGCACGGCCTCGCGGTATACGGCTGGCGCCTCGTGCCCGTCGACGCATCGTTGCTCGGCGACGCCGCGGCGAAGTCGCAGCCGCGCATCGAGCAGATCCTGCTCGGCCGTCCGGCCGCCGCCGATGACGCCGCGTTCGAGCGGGCGTGCTTCCTCGCCCGCAAGCAGGCGGAGCGCTGGGCCCGCGAGGAAGGGCATCGGGACTTCTACATCCCGTCGATGTCGCCGAAGACGATCGTCTACAAGGGACTGCTGGTCGCGCATCAGTTGAAGACGTTCTACGCCGACCTCTGCGACGAGCGCTTCGAGACGGCACTGGCGGTCTTCCACCAGCGCTACAGCACGAACACCTTCCCGAACTGGATCCTCTCGCAGCCGTTCCGCTATCTGGCGCACAACGGCGAGATCAACACGGTACAGGGCAACTGCAATTGGACGCGCGCGCGCGAGGCAGACCTCGTCTCCGACCTCTGGGGCGACCGGGTCGATCTGCTGAAGCCGATCGTGCAGGACGACGACTTCAGTGATTCGGCGCGGCTCGACAACATGCTGGAGACGGTCGTGCTCTCCGGCCGCGGCGTGCTGCACGCGCTGATGATGCTGGTGCCGGAGGCGTGGGAGAACATGCCGGCGATGCCGCAGGTCCGGCGTGACTTCTACGAGTACCACGCCTGCCTGAGCGAGCCGTGGGACGGACCGGCCAGCCTTGCCTTCACGGACGGCACCGTCGTCGGCGCCGCGCTCGACCGCAACGGCTTGCGCCCGGCGCGCTACATCCGCACATCTGATGGCCTCGTCGTCATGGGGTCGGAGGTCGGCATGGTGCCGCTCGACGAGGCGACGGTCGTCGAGAAGGGGCGGCTCGGCCCGGGGCAGATGATTGCCGTCGATACGGCGCGCGGCAGACTGCTGCTGAACGACGAGATCAAGGACGAGATCGCGTCGCAGCGACCGTACGGCGCGTGGATCGCCGGGCATCACATGCGCCTCGACGATTATCTGCGCACGTGCTCGATCCACGAAGTGCAGGCGCCGAAGGATCTGGCGCGCCTGCAGGCCGCCTTCGGCTTCACGCGCGAGGAGCTCCAGTACACGATGATGCCGATGGGCGGCGATGCGAAGGAGCCGACGTGGTCGATGGGCGACGACGCACCCATCGCCGTGCTCGATGCGCACCCGAAGCCCGTCTACAACTACTTCAAGCAGAAGTTCGCGCAGGTCACCAACCCGCCGATCGACCCGATCCGCGAAGAGTTGGTGATGTCGCTCGACACGTATCTGGGGCAGCGTCACAACCTGCTCGCCGAGACGCCGGAGCACGCCTGTCTCATCCACCTCAACAGCCCGCTGATGATCGACGAGGAGGTCGATGCCATCCGCGGCCTCGACCACGAGTACTTCCAGTCGGTGACGCTGCCGGCGCTCTTCGATGCGGCCGCCGGCGCCGACGGCCTGCCGCCGGCGATCGAGCGCCTCTGCGCGGCCGCAGACCGGGCGGTCGGTGATGGCGCGAACATCCTCGTCATCAGCGACCGCGGCGTCGACGAGGCGCACTGCGCGATCCCGATGCTGCTTGCGGTCGGCGCGGTGCACCATCACCTCATCCGCAGCGGCAAGCGCATGCGCGCGAGCATCATCGCCGAGACCGGCGACGCGCGCAGCGTCCACCAGATCGCCTGCCTGATCGGCTTCGGGGCCAGCGCGGTGAACCCGTACCTGGCGTTCGCGACGCTGTCGCAGATGTTCTTCGCCGGCGACTTCAAGAACGAATCCGACGTCTCGACGATCGAGTCGAACTACGACAAGGCGATCGACGCGGGCCTCCTGAAGATCATCTCGAAGATGGGCATCTCGACGATCTCCGCCTACCATGGCGCCCAGATCTTCGAGGCGCTGGGCCTGGCGCAGGAGGTGATGGACCGCTGCTTCGCCGGCACGCCGTCGCGCGTCGGCGGCGTCGGCTTCCGGGAGCTGGCCGAGGACGCGCTGGCGAAGCACGCTGCAGCCTACGCGGCTGCGCCGTCGCTGCCGGTTGGCGGTCACATCCGCTTCCGCAAGGACGGCGAGTATCACCTCAACAACCCGGAGGCCGTGCGCGTCCTGCACGAGGCCACGATGAAGACGCGCACGTATGCGGACTACGACAAGTACCGCGCCTTCGTCGAGGACCGTCCGCCGACGGTCCTGCGCGACATGCTCGACTTCACGCCGCTGGCGGCATCGATCAGCGTCGACGAGGTCGAGCCGGCGGCGACGATCATGCGGCGCTTCGCGACGGGCGCCATGTCGCTCGGCGCGCTCAGTCCGGAGACGCACGAGACGATCTCGATCGCCATGAACCGCATCGGCGGCAAGGCGAACACCGGCGAGGGCGGCGAGGAGACGCGGCGCCTCTACGAGCGGCGCGACGGCGACGACTCGAACAGCTACATCAAGCAGGTGGCGTCGGCGCGGTTCGGAGTCACGCCGTGGTACCTGGCGGCGGCGCGGGAGCTCGAGATCAAGATGGCGCAGGGCTCGAAGCCGGGCGAGGGCGGCCAGCTCCCCGGCACGAAGGTCTCGACGTACATCGCCGAGGTCCGGCATACGCTGCCCGGGACGCCGCTGATCTCGCCGCCGCCGCACCACGACATCTACAGCATCGAAGACTTGGCGCAGTTGATCTACGACCTCAAGCAGGTCAACCCGCGCGCCCGCATCTCCGTCAAGCTCGTCGCCGAAGAGGGCGTCGGCACGATCGCCGCCGGCGTGGCGAAGGGCTACGCCGACGTCATCCAGATCAGCGGTGAATCCGGAGGCACCGGCGCATCGCCGCTGTCGTCGATCAAGCACGCCGGTCTGCCCTGGGAGCTGGGACTGGCCGAGACGCAGCAGGTGCTGGTGATGAACGACCTGCGCTCGCGCGTCGTCGTCCGCACCGACGGCGGCCTGCATACGGGTCGCGACGTGATCATCGCTGCGCTGCTCGGCGCCGAAGAGTACGGGTTCGGCACGATCGCCCTCATCGCGCTCGGCTGCCAGATGGCGCGTCAGTGCCATCTCAACACCTGTCCGGTCGGCATCGCCTCACAGCGCGAGGACCTGCGGAAGAAGTTCAAAGGCGTCCCGGAAGATCTCGTGACGTTCTTCAGCCACGTCTCGCAGGAGGTGCGCGAGTACCTGGCGTACATGGGCGCCCGCACGCTCGACGAGATCATCGGCCGCTGCGATCTGCTGCGTCAGGTCGAGCGCCCGGAAGCGCCGCGCGCGCAGACGCTGGACCTGACGCCGCTGATCCGCTGGGACGGCGGCGAGCGGCCGCGCCGCCACCTGCAGGAGCGCAACGACCGCACCGAGACCACGCTCGACGACCGCATCATCTTCGACGCCGGCGCCGCGCTCGAGCAGGGCGTGCCGATCGAGCTCAACTACCCGATCGCCAACACGAATCGCACCGTGGGCGCCCGCCTCTCCGGCGAGATCGCGCACCGATACCACAGCGAAGGCTTGCCGGAAGGCAGCATCGTCGTGAACTTTGCCGGCAGCGCCGGACAGAGCTTCGGCGCCTTCAACCACCGCGGCGTGCGCTTGCTGCTGCGCGGCGAGGCCAACGACTACGTCGCCAAGGGCATGGGCGGCGGCGAGGTGGCGATCCGCGCCTCGGAGAAGGCGACGTTCGAGGCGCACGAGAACGTGATCATCGGCAACACGTGTCTGTACGGCGCGACGGGTGGCAGCCTCTTCGTCGCCGGCCGCGCGGGCGAGCGGTTCGCCGTCCGCAACAGCGGGGCGAAGGCCGTGATCGAGGGCGTCGGCGACCACGGCTGCGAGTACATGACCGAGGGGGTCGTCGTCATCCTCGGCTCGACGGGCCGGAACTTCGGCGCCGGCATGTCGAATGGCATCGCCTACGTGCTCGACGAGACGGGGGACTTCCCGAGCAAGCTCAACCCCGAGCTGATCGCCCTCAAGCGCATCGCCTCGCGCGACGCCGAGGGTCATGTGAAGGTGCGCGCCGCCCAGGACGCGGAGATGCTGCAGGCGCTGATCACCCGGCACGTCCAGCTCACGGACAGCCGGCGCGGCCGCGAGATCCTGGCCAACTGGGACCACTTCCAGCCGATGTTCTGGAAGGTCGCGCCGCACTCGGCGATGACCGAAGAGGGGCCGATGACGATCATCCAGCGCCACCTCAACTCGATTCGCGATGCGCTGGAGTCGGGGTAGCCGCCTGCCTCAGCCCACGGGCGAGCCGTGGCGTTCCTGCCTCTTCCACGGCCCGGCGTGGTCGGGCTTTGGTACGGTCAGTCTCCGGCGAACTGATCGATAACCATCAATGCGCTTGACAACTACGCGAAGCCGGTCGTAGTGATGATATGAAGGCGCGTCGAACGGTTCGGGCGACAGAGTTGCGGGTCCACTTGGGCGAGGCGCTCAAGACGCTCGACGTAGAGGATCTGCTCATCGAGAAGGGCGGCGTCCCCGTCGCGGTGCTGAGCCGGTACGAGCCCGGCACAAGAGAGGAGGAACCCGTGTTGCGCACGGAGTACGAGCGTTCGCTCTCGAAGCGGGCGGAGCCGGGCGGAATCGCGCGGATGTTCGCTGCAATGGCGCGCGGCTGGGTTGGCATCGACACCGACGCGTTGATCGCGGACGTCGCCCGCCGGCGGGAGGTGGGCGCGAGCGGGCGCCGGTACTCCCTGGATGCTGAGGGCGACGAGACGGACGATGACGCCGAAATACCTCTTCGACAGTAATATCTGCATGGATCTCCTTCGCCCCCATCGGCGCAACGTGACGCTGATGACGGTAGTACGGGATATCGCGCCTGAGGGTCTGTCGATGAGCGTCGTCACGTACGGCGAGGTCTACGATCGTGTATCGTGCTCGCGCCAGCCCGTGCAGAATCTGCAGCGCTGGCGCGAATTTCTCAGTCCGTTCGACGTCATCGACGTCACCGCACCGATCGCAGAGATCTGGGCGGAGTTACGCGGGAGTCTGCGCCGTCAGGGGCTTACCACCCCCGACAATGACCTGATCATCGGCGCGACCGCGCTGCACTTTGATCTCGAGGTGCTTACCCTCAACGTGCGGCACTTCCAGCGGATCGACGGCCTGCGTCTGATGCCACTCTTTGAACGATAGCTGCGCCGCATCCCCGGCACCGTCAGCCAGACCATGGCGCGAGCGCGTTCCGGCAGCGCCCTCGATGCCGTCACGGCGTGCTCGCCGGGTTCGGTCTGTAGCGCGGCTCCGCCGGCAGCCGGTATCATCGCACACCACACCGCAACTCAGGAGGTCCCCCGATGAGCGACCCCATGGCGGTCGTCCGCGCGTTCTGTGCCGCGTGGGAGGCCCGCGACCGGGACCGCGTGCTCGACGCCTTCACTGAAGACGCTGTCTACCACAACATCCCGATGCAGCCCGCCGTGGGTACGGATGCGATCAAGGCGCTCCTCGCGATGATCCTTGCGCCGGCGACGGAGGTCACGTTCGAGATCGTGAACATGGCGGCGAGCGGAGACGTCGTGTTGACGGAGCGCGTCGATAGGTTCCACCTGGGCGAGCGCGTGATTACGCTGCCGGTGATGGGGGTCTTCGAAGTGCGCGACGGCAAGATCGCCGCCTGGCGCGACTACTTCGACCTGGCGACGTGGACGAAGCAGGCGAGCGGCGGATGACAGGCGCGGCGGCTCGTCCGCACGCCGGGCCGAATCGCGGGCATCGATTCGGCCCCGGTCTTCGAGCAGGCGGCAACGCAGCGACCGTTGGGCTACCGAAACGACATGCGCGTGCTCACCCGCGCTCGTCGAGCCAGGCGTTGAACTTCGGCGGCCGCTTCTCGCGAAACGCCGCGACGCCCTCGCGCGCGTCCGGGTGGTGGTCGCTGATCGCCGTGCGCGCGGCGATGTCGTCGAGCGCCTGGGCGAACGATGATTCGGCCGCGTTGTAGATGGAGCGCTTCAAGAGGCGCATCGCCAGCTGCGGCCCGTCCGCGAGCTCGCGTGCCAGCGCCATCGCCCGCACCTGCAGCTCGTCCGGCGGCGCGACCTCGTGGATGAGCCCGAGCGCCAGCGCTTCTTCCGCCGGAACGATGCGGTTGCGTAGCAGGAAGTCCATCGCCCGGGCGACGCCGAGCAGCTGCACCAGCAGGAACTGCCCGCCCTCGTCGGGCATCAGCGCGAATCGCAGCGTGGCGCTGCCCATTCGGGCGCCGGCCGCCGCGATGCGGAAGTCGCACGAGAGCGCAAGCGAGAAGCCGGTCTGGATCGCGACGCCGTTGATCGCCGCGACGGTGAGCTTGTCGAAGTTGCGCAGCGCGACGTTGAGCGGCCGAGAGCCAGCGCAGCCCGTCGTACGTCCCCATGCCATCGCGGTGGCCGCCGGGGATATCCGGCATCAACTGCTCGCTCTCCGACTGCGGGCGGCGGCCACTGAGGTCATCGCCTGCGCAGAAGGCGCGCCCACTGCCGGTGAACACGAGCACGCGCACAGCGTCGTCCATCTGCGCCTGCGTCACCGTCTCGACGAGGTCGCGCTTCATGCCCTGCGTCATCCCGTTCAGGCGCTCCGGCTGATTGAACGTGATCAGCGCGATCCCGCGGTCGTGCATGGCGACTTCGAAGCCGCGGAAGATGCCTGTGCGCATGCCGCTGTCCTTCCCGTTGAACACGCTCTCGCCCGGCGCCCGGACGATCGCTATGATAGCGCGAGTCACGCACCCCGCGGCGCCGCTCCGACGCGCCGAGGCGCGCCGGCGAGCCTTCGGGGCGGAGCAGCCGGGCGCGCGCTCCGGCGAAGAGGAGGTCGCGATGGCACAGGAGCTGATCGACTACGTCGGGCGCGAGCTGCTCGCGATGCATCGCCTGTACGACCGCGTCACGGCCGACCTCGACGACGCCCAGGTGAACGCCGTGCCGGACGGCGGCAAGCAGAACATCGCCTTCTCGCTCTGGCACTACGTGCGGACCGAGGACAACGTGATCAACTTCGTCGTCCGGAGGCAGCCGACGGTCTGGCTGGCCGGCGGCTGGCCCGCGGCGTTCGGGCTCGATGCGAAGTCGCAGGGCACCGGCTTCACCGACGACGAGGCGAAGGCGTTCCGGATCGAAGGCATCGGGGAGTTCCGCCGCTACATGGCCGATGTGTTCGCGTCGACGCGGCGCTTCGTCGAGACGCTGACGCCGGCGGACGTGGGCCGCGCCGTCACGGTGAAGCCGCTCGGCGAGATGTCGGTGCTCGATTGTCTGAGCGGCATGTGCATGACGCACGGCTACCGGCACCTGGGCGAGATCGAGTTCGCGAAGGGGCTGGTGGCGCCCCGCGGCGGCTCGACGATCTGATGTCAGTGCATGGCGCCGCCGACCGGTTACGCCGGCCTGCGGCGTCTGACCAAGCTTGGTGCCGGGGGTGGGGGTCGAACCCACACGCCCTCGCGGGCGGCGGATTTTAAGTCCGCTGCGTCTGCCGATTTCGCCACCCCGGCGCCGGCACGCGTGACAGTCGGACTTCCGCGAGCGGCGGGATCGGCGGCGTCGCACGTGCCGCCCATTCTAACCTCTGCCCGACGGCGAGGGCGCGCTGGCAGGGTGCTGATAAACCGGCGTGGCCAAATTGGCGACCCGCCGACGCCGAATCGGAATGCGGATCGGTCGCGAGCGATGACGTGTCCACCGAATCACGTGTTCAGCACCCTGCGCGGCCGTCGCGGTCGCGCTTCTCGTCGCCAGGGCCGTGCTCGCGCCGCGCGCACGCCTTCGGCCGAGGCACGGACGCCGTCGTAGTCGGCGCCAGGCCGTACGGCGCCGCCACGCGCTTGTGAAGGGAGAGTGGAAGAAGGGCGGCCGCGCGTGCCGCCCTTCTCTCGTCTTCGCGCCGCTGTCGGCGCTCTGAAGTTGGTCGTTCTTCCGTTACGGCGTCGAGCTGCTCGACGGCGTGCCGGACGACGACGTGTCGCTGCTCGACGGCGTGCTCGCGCTGCCACCGCCGGCGCCCGGCGTCTGAGAGCTGGCGCCGCTGAACGGCACGGTCGTCGGGAACGGCGTGCCGTTGCCCGGCCCGCCGGAGCCTGCCTGGATCTTGCCGCAGGCGACCGGCACCGTCGGGTCGTACGTGCCGTTGACCATCATGCCGTGCACAACGATCACGTCGTTGCCCAGGTTCAGCGCCGGCACATTCGCCGGCATCAGGCCGCCGGCGACCGCCGTCTGCACCCCTGCCGTGGCGGCGGGCATTGGCGCGCCGCTCGTGCTGGTGCCGTTGGCGCCCGGCGTCGAGGCGCTACCGCCAGCCGACGGCGTGCCGCTGTCGCTCGTGCCGCTCGAAGCGGGGCTGCTCAGGCCGCCCGGGGTCGTCGCGCCCGCGCTCGGCGTGCTGCTTCCGCTCGTGCCCGGCGTCGACGACGAGCCGCTGCTCGTGCCGCTCGCGCCCGGCGTCGACGAGGAGCCGCTGGATGACGCGCTGCTCCCCGGCATCAGTTGGTTGGCGTAGGTGTACTTGCCGTCGCTGCCCGCCGTCGGGTAGGTCGACTGGGTCAGCGGAAGCAGGATCGGACCGTAGGCGGGCAGACCTTCAGCGAGACTGACGGTGCCGTCGCCGTTGGTGTCCGCGGACTTGTCCGGGCACGACGCGGCGCTGCCGTCGGTCTTGCCGTGGATGTGCTGTGCGTGCTCCTGGCCCGTCTCGAGGCCGCTGGCGTTCAGCTCGACCGTCAGGCCGGCGCCCGACTGCACGAGCGTAACGCTGCCCTTGACGCCCGAGCCATTCAGCTCCCTCAGGTCAACCTGGAACTGCTGCACCTGCCGGTCGCCGCCGCCGGCGCCCGGCGTCGACGCCGTCGATGTGCCCGACGGCGACGTGCCGGGGCTCGACGTGCCGGGGCTCGACGTGCCGGCGGTTGACGTCCCTGCAGCCGATGATCCCGATGTCGACGTGCCGGAGGTCGTGTCGCCCGATCCCGAGCTCGCTGGCGTGCTCGACCCCGTCTGTCCGAATGCAACGGCGCTGATCGACAGCGCGGCGATGCCGGCAAAGCCGACTGCTATCCACTTCTTCATAGATCGCGCTCCTCGCGGGTCCTGCTTGCCTCTGAAGCTGAAACGTCCTCGGCGTCGAGTTCAGGTGTCCTCGATTCGCTCGTTCACAGGCGCACTCCTTTGCTGCGGATTGGCGGTCGTGTGCTTCGGCGACTCTGCCCGGGGCGCGCACGCCGCCGCCGATTCGGCCGTCCGCCGCAGCGTAACGAGGCGGTGCGCTGCCTCGCATAGCTCCCAACGGAGAGAACGACAGAGCTTGTCATCGAAATGAAGCTTCAGCGAGAACGCATGCCCCTCGCCCGACACGGACGGCCGTCCGCGCGCGCCGGGATCGCCGCCGGCGCGAGCACGTTGCCTCGTCGGCGCATGGTAGGATGGGCGCATGGCGTTCGCCATCGTTGCCGTGCCGGACTTGCTCTTTCAGAGCCGCATCGAAGCGGCGCTCCGCCAGCGTGGCATCGAAGTGCGCGTGCCGTCCTCCGGCGAAGACTGCGCGGCGATGCTCGCCGACCAGCCGGCGATCGTCGTCGTCGACCTTCAGGCGGACGGATTTGCGGCGCCGGCGCTGATCCGGCAGGCATCGGCCGGTGGCACGCCGGTCCTCGCCTTCGGGCGGCACACCGACGTCGCCACCCTCCGGAGCGCCCGCGACGCCGGTGCTGACCGCGTCGTGCCGCGCTCGCAGATGGCCGAAGAGCTTCCGGCGCTGCTCGGTGACCTGCTCGCCGGTCCGGCGCCTGGGCCGGCCGCCGATACTCCTTGACAAGCAGGGCGATTGTCGGGCCGATGCGGCGTTGTTATCATGCGGTCGGGCTCGCCAGCTGCTTATGACTTCCACATCCGCCACGAAGTACGAGACCGTCATCGGGCTCGAGGTCCACGTCCAGCTTCAGACCCGGCGCAAGATGTTCTGCGGCTGCAGCGCCGACTACGCGGACGCCGTCCCGAATACGCATGTCTGTCCCGTCTGCATGGCGCTCCCCGGCGTCCTTCCCGTGATCAACGAGAAGGCGGTCGAGTCCACGGTGATGACGGCGCTGGCGCTCAACTGCTCGATCCCGGCGTATTCGAAGTTCGACCGCAAAAACTACCCCTACCCGGACCTGCTGAAGGGCTACCAGATCTCGCAATACGACTTGCCGCTCTCCGAGCGCGGCTGGCTGGAGGTGGAGGTCGAGGAGCAGCCGCCGCGACGCATCGGCATCACCCGCGTCCACCTGGAAGAGGACACGGCGCGCCTCACGCACAAGACCGATGAGGCTGGCGAGTCGTACTCATTGCTCGACCTCAACCGGTCCGGCGTGCCGCTGATGGAGATCGTCGGCGAACCGGACCTGCGCTCGCCCGAGGAGGCGCGCGCGTATCTGGTCAAGCTGCGGCAGATCCTGCGCTACATCGGCGTCAGCAAGGCGAACATGGAAGAGGGGAACTTCCGCTGCGACGCCAACATCTCCCTTCGGCCACGGGGCGCGACCGCCTACGGCGCGAGGGTCGAAGTGAAGAACATGAACAGCTTCCGCGCCGTCGAGAACGCGTTGCGATTCGAGGCCGAGCGCCAGACGCGGGCGCTCGACGCCGGGGCGAGCATCACGCAGGAGACGCGCGGCTGGGTGGAGGGCGAAGGCACCGTCAGCCAGCGTTCGAAGGAAGGGGCGGACGACTACCGCTACTTCCCCGAGCCCGACCTGCCGCCCGTGACGCTCACAGCGGCGCAGGTCGAGGCGATCCGCGCCCCACTGCCGGAGCTTCCCGACGCACGCCGCCGTCGCTTCGAGCAGGAGTTCGGACTGCCCGCGTACGAGGCGAATCTGCTCACCGAGAGCCGCGCCCGCGCCGAGTACTTCGAGCGCGTGATCGCGGCCGGCGCCGGATCCGGGGATGCGTCGCGACGGAAGCGCGCGCGTGCTGCGGCCAACTGGATGATCGGCGACTTCGCGCGCCTGCTCCATGCCTCGGGATTGGAAATCGACGATGCGCGCATCTCGCCGGCGGACCTGTGTGCTATGATCGCGCTGGTCGAGGACGGGGCGATCTCCGGGACGAGCGCGAAGGCCGTGTTCGAGGAGATGTTCCAGTCCGGTCGCGCGCCGGCGGCGGTGGTGCGCGAACTGGGGCTCGAACAGATTAGCGGCAGCGACGAGATCGCGGCGATCGTCGACCGCGTGCTCGCGGCGAACGAGAAGCCGGTAGCCGAGTATCGGGCAGGGAAGCAGGAGGCGCTGAAGTTCCTCGTCGGGCAGGCGATGCGTGAGTCGCGCGGTCGGCTGAACGCCGCGGCCCTCACCGAGACACTGACGGCGAAGCTCCGGGAAAAGGCATAGGACGTGCACGAGCGGGGGGTCCGGCCGCAGGCGGGACGAGACGGGCGGTCTGCATGCGCGGACTGATCCGCGATCCGAGCTTCATCAAGTGGTTCTACTTCGGCATGCATATCAAGCGCTGGCTGCTGCTGCTGCTCGCCGGCGTCTCGATCATGGGCCTCGGCTTCGGCTACTTCCTGCGCGAGGTCTACGTCTCCTACACCTTCCCGGACTTCATGTACTACGTGACGCTCCAGTTCCTGCCGCGACTCTTCCGCGGCATCCTCTTCGTCTCCGCGTCGTTCGGCATCATCGGCTTCTCCGTATGGAAGCTGAACTCATCGCTCCTCTCCGCCTTCATCAAGCCGGAGCGGAACGAGAGCATCGTCGACATCATCTACAACCACCGCTACCTGCGCCGCGGCCCGAAGATCGTCGCCATCGGCGGCGGCACCGGACTCTCGACGCTCCTCCGCGGCCTGAAGGAGTACACCGGCAACATCACGGCGATCGTCTCGATCGCCGACGACGGCGGCAGCTCGGGCCGGCTCCAGCGCGAGCTCGGCGTCCTGCCGCCGGGCGACATCCGCAAGAACATCGCCGCGCTCGCCGACGCGGAGCCGCTGATGTCACGGCTGTTCGAGTATCGCTTCGAGGAGGGCGAGGGCCTCGGCGGGCATAGCTTCGGCAATCTGTTCATCGTGGCGATGACGGAAGTCGCCGGCAACTTCGAGGAGGCCGTGCGCGAGACCAGCCGCGTGCTCGCCGTCCGCGGCCAGATCCTGCCGGCGACGCTCTCTGCGCTCACGATCTGCGCGCGGACGGAGGACGGCGACGTCGTCCGCGGCGAATCGAGCATCACCGAGCACGGCCACGTCAAGGAGGTCTTCCTGGACCCGCCGACGATCCAGGCGAACCCCGACGCGATCCGCGCGATCCTGCAGGCCGACCTCATCGTCTGCGGGCCGGGAAGCCTGATGACGAGCGTGCTGCCGAACATGCTCGTCGAGGGCATCCGACGCGCGATCGAGGTCTCGCCGGCGCTCAAGATCTACGTCTGCAACGTCGCCACGCAGCACGGCGAGACCGACGATTTCCGCGTCAGCGACCACTACAAGACGCTGAAGGAGCACCTCAAGGGCAACAGCCCCTTCGACTTCGTGCTCGCCAACAACAACACCGATGCCGTCCTGCCGGAGGCGTGGCGCTCGCAGCCGGTGAAGGTCGACGAGATCACCCTCAACGGCGCCCGCGTCGTTGGCGCCGACGTCGTCGACGAGGAGCACCGCTACCGGCACGACTCGAAGAAGCTCGCCGATGCGCTCATCCGCCTCTACTACGAGCGCCACCAAGTGACGGAGGCGGAGCGGCAGACCGTGGCGCCGGCCGAGCCCGAGGCGACGCCGCAGCAGGCCGGCGTCGGCTGATCAGCCGCATCACGGGCGGACGTCAGCGTGCCAGGCCGTCCGGGATCTGCCTGGAGCATCGCTTCGTCGCGCGCTCCGCCTCCCCACAGCGGCGGGGAGCGCCGGAGAGCGGTGACCTCGTCCGAAACGGCGATCTTCATCGCGCCGACGCCTCGCGCGCGGCATCACTGCGCCTACCTGTGGAGATCGCCCGCAGCACGGGAGCGGCTCGACTACGACGTCGGTGATTCGCCGTTCGTGCTCAGGCCATGCAGCCCCTTCACGGCGACGTCGATCAGTTCCGGCGGCAGGCGCCACGCCCCCGGCGACCAGCGCCGGAACTGCCGCAGCGCCGCGAAGTCGATCTCGTACGTGTTCCGGCGGCCGTGCCGTCGCCGCACGATGATCGCCTCCATCTCGAGCTGGTTGAGGATCGCCACCACCGCCCGCTCCGTCACGCCGATGCTCGCCGCCATCTCGCGTACGGTGCTGCCGTTGTCGAGCGCGATCGAGAGCAGGAGCAGCGCGTGATTGGTGAAGAAGCCCCAGCGGCCGATGCGCGGCTCGAGGGCGCCGGAGTCGACGTGCTCCTGCACGGAGACGGCGCCTTCCCGCGCGATCTGCAGGAGCGTCGCCACTAGGCCGTCGACAAACTCACGCGGCGTCAGGGCCACCGTACCCTCGCGGCGGTACGCCGCGAGCCGCCCGAAGTCCACAGTGTAGGTGTTGTGGCGGCCAAGGCGCCCGCGCACGATGATCTCCTCGACGCCGAGCTCGCGCAGGATCGCCAAGGTCGCGCGCTCGGTGACGCCGACCCCGGCCGCGATCTCGCTCACGGTGGAATCCGGGTGCCCGACGACGTAGATCAGCACGAGCGCGTGGTTCGTCAGGAAGCGCCAGCTGCGCGACATCCTCGCCCCCTCGTCGGCGGTTCGTCTCCCTGCTTCGTTGGGTGATCGACGATCTGCGGGCCGGTTGCGGCCCGGCGCACGACACCTGCTGCGACAATCAGTCCTTGCGTATCATGCAATACACTTCATGCATTGGCAACCGGCGTGCGCCTTGCGGCGTGAGCAACAGCGCGAAGATGGAAGAAACCTAATCGACGCTGCCCGGACCGCCCTTCGCGGCGATCAGCGTGTTGGCAAGCAGCATCGCCCGTGTCAACGGCCCGACGCCGCCCGGGACGGGCGTGATCGCCCCCGCCTTCTGCGCGACGGCGTCGAAGTCCACGTCGCCGACGAGGCGGGCGCCGCTCTTCTTCGTCGCGTCCGGAATGCGGTTCACGCCGACGTCGATGACGACGCTGCCCGCGCGCACCATGTCCGCGGTGACGGCTTGCGGGCGTCCGATCGCCGCGACGACGATGTCCGCGCGCCGCGTGAAGGCGCCGATGTCGCGGGTGCCGGTATGGCAGATGGTGACGGTAGCGTTGCCACCTGGCGCCTTCTGCATCAGCAGCCCGGCGAGCGGCTTCCCCACGAGGTTCGAGCGTCCGCAGATGACGACGTGCTTCCCCGCAGGGTCGTTCCCGCTGCGCATCAGCAACTCCTGCACGCCGTGCGGGGTGCACGAGATGAGCGCCGGCTCGCCGCGAAACAGCCGCCCGACGTTCACGGGCGTCAGGCCGTCGACGTCCTTCCCGGGCGACACGGCGGCGATGACCGTCGATTCGCTGATCTGCGGCGGCAGCGGCAGCTGCACGAGGACGCCGTGCCACTTCGGGTCGGCGTTCAGCCCTCCGACGACGTGCAGCAGCTCCTCTTGCGTCGTGCGCTCGGGAAGGCGGATGGTCGTGGAGCGGATGCCGATCTCCTCGGCGTCGCGGGTCTTGCCGCGCACGTAGGAGACCGAACCGGGATTGTCGCCGACGAGAACCACGGCCAGCCCGGGGTCGATGCCGCGCGCGCGCAGCACGTCGATCTCCCGGCGCACCTCGTCGCGGATCTGCTGCGCGACGGCGTTGCCGTCGATGATCGTCGCTGGCACCGTCTCCAATCCTTTGCGTCGTCAGTGTACGGGCGATGCGCGGTTCTTGCATTTCACAGCCGGGTGCGCGGGCGTACCATACGCGCATGCAGTACGCCGTGGGCATCGACGCGATCGAGATCGGGCGTGTGCGGAAGGTCCTCGCGCGGCATCCGCAGCGTTTCCTGCGGCGGGTGTACACGCGCGAGGAAGTGGCGTTCTGTCGCGGCCGCGTCCCGGAGCTCGCCGCCCGCTTCGCCGCGAAGGAGGCGGTGATGAAGGCGCTGGGAACCGGGGCGCGCGGGATCGCCTGGCGCGAGATCGAGATCCTGCCCGACCAGCGCGGCAAGCCGCTCGTCTACCTGCACGGCCAGGCGCAGAGGCGCGCCGACGCAATCGGCCTGCGCGGCGTCGACGTCAGCCTCACGCATTCGCTGGAGCTCGCGATCGCCGCCGTTGTCGGCGCCGCCGATGATCCGCCGGTCGACCGGGAACAGCATCGTGCGCGGCTGATCGCCTGGCTCAGCGACCGGGGACGCCTGTGAAGCTCGTCACGTCCGAGGAGATGCGGACGATCGAACAGCGCGCCGTCGACGGTGGGGTCTCCCTCGAAGACCTGATGCAGGCCGCCGGGCTGGCCGTCGCCCAGGAGGCGTGGCTCACGCTCGGCGTCGTCGCGGGGCGGCGCATCCTCGTACTCGCCGGCTCCGGCAACAACGGCGGTGATGGCCTCGTCGCGGCGCGCCACCTGGCCGAATGGGAAGCGGACGTCGTCGTCTACCTGCTGGCGGCGCGCGGTACGGACGACCCGCATCTCGCCGCCGTCCGCGCGCTCGGTGTGCCGGTCTTCGTCGCAACGGACGACGCCGGCTACGTTGCCCTCGAGCGGGCCGTCGACGACGCGGAGCTCGTCGTCGACGCGCTGCTTGGCATCGGGCGCTCGCGTCCGTCCGCGGGGGCGCTCCGGGCGATCCTCGCGCGGCTGCAGCGGGCGCGCGAGCGGCCGGCGCCGCCCCGCATTGTCGCCGTCGACGTGCCGACCGGCGTCGATGCCGACTCGGGCGCAGCGGAGCCGCTCGCTGTCCGCGCCGACATCACGGTCACCTTCGGACTGGCGAAGGTCGGGCTCTACACGCTCCCCGGCTCCGAGCACGCCGGCAGCATCCAGGTCGTCGACATCGGATTGCCGCGGGACGCCGAGCGCGACGTGGCGGTCGAGCTGCTGGGCACGGGCTGGGTGCGCGACCGCCTGCCGGCGCGGCCGGCATCGTCGAACAAGGGGAGCTTCGGACGCGTGCTCGTCGTCGCCGGGTCGGACGCCTACGTCGGCGCCGCGCGGCTGACCGCGGAGGCCTGCTACCGTGCCGGCACGGGGCTCGTCACGCTCGCCTGCGGCCCGCGCGTGCAGGCGGCCGTCGCGCCGGCGCTCCCCGAAGCAACGTATCTGCTGCTCCCGGACGATCCTGCGGCCGCGATCCTCGACGCGCTCCGGCACGCCGACGTCCTGCTGATCGGCCCCGGCCTCGGCCAGGATGCGAAGACGCGCGCGCTCGTCGCCGACGTGCTGCGCGGCGCGCCAGCGTCCCTGCGCGCCTGCGTGGTCGACGCCGACGCCCTGAACGCGCTGGCATACGACGGCGTCTCGCCGGGCGAGATCGCCGTGCCCTGCGTGCTGACGCCGCACCCGGGCGAGATGTCGCGGCTGATGCGGTCGAGCGTCGAGGCAGTCCAGCGCGACCGCCTGCGGACGGCGCGGGTGGCGGCGGCCGACTGGCGACAGGTCGTCGTGCTGAAGGGCGCGCACACGGTCGTCGCCGCGCCCACAGGGGGCGCCGTCATCAGCCCGCACGCGAACCCGCTGCTGGCGTCGGCCGGCACCGGCGACGTGCTCGCCGGCATCGTCGCCGGCCTCGTCGCGCAGGGCGCGGGCCCGTTCGACGCGGCCGCGAGCGCGGTCTACCTGCACGGCGCGGCGGCGGCCGAACTGCGCGATGAGCTCGGCGACCGCGGCCTGCTCGCGAGCGACCTGCTGCCGCTGATCCCGCGCGTGATCCGGATCATCCGCGAAGGCCGGCTGACGCGCAGCGCGCCGCAGCTTGCGGCCGGGCCGGACGCGCTCGCGGCGTTCGGCGCCCCGCCCTTCGCCCCGCCGTAACCGTCGATTCGTGGCGACTCGTCAGCCGCCCGGCGGAGCGTCCGTCGGCCGCGCCGTCGATCCTGCGTCGTGGAGAGCGTCGTACGCCATAACGCCGATCGCCGCGAGGATCGCGAGCACGATGAGGGTGGGGAGGATGACGGCGACGTAGGTCATATGTCGCTCCGTGGCGCGCTCTGTCGGGCACCAGCGTGCGGCATGGCACGGCGACGCGCGCTCTGCACGTGCAGATTCTACCGGACGGCTGCGGGGGCAGGCGGCGCTTTACTTTTTCATCCACCGTTCGTTACGCTCTAGCCAGCCATGGAACGCCTCGTCTACCTCGACCACGCCGCGACGACGCCGCTGCACCCGCAGGCGCTCTCGGCGATGCTCCCGTATCTCGCGGGCAATTTCGGCAACCCTTCGACGACCTACGCGCTCGGGCGCGCCGCCGCCGATGCCGTGCAGCGCGCGCGGCGCACGGTGGCCAGCGTGCTGGGCTGCCGGCCGGGGGAAGTCGTCTTCACGAGCGGCGGCACGGAGTCGATCAACACGGCGATCAAGGGCGTCGCCTTCCAGCAGAAGCGCGCGCGCGCCGGCAACCACATCGTCACGTCGACCATCGAGCACCACGCCGTGCTGCACGCCTGCCAGTACCTGGAGCGCTTCGGCTTCGTCGTCAGCTATGTGCCGGTCGATGCGCAGGGCCTCGTCGACCCGGAGCACGTCGCGGCGGCGATCACCGGCGACACTGTGCTCGTGAGCATCATGGCGGCCAACAACGAGATCGGTACGGTCGAGCCGGTCGCCGAGATCGCCGCCGCGGTTGCGGCGCGCGCGAAGTCCCTTCGCAAGCGCATCCCGTTCCACAGCGACGCCGTCCAGGTGCCGAACTCGCTGGCGCTGGCTGTCGATGGCTTGGGCGTCGACCTGCTGAGCCTTGCCGCGCACAAGTTCCGGGGGCCGAAGGGCATGGGCGTGCTCTACATGCGCCGCGGCGTCCCGTTCCTCTCGCAACAGGACGGCGGCGGCCAGGAGCGCCAGCGCCGCGCCGGTACCGAGAACGTCGCCGGCATCGTCGGCACCGCCGAGGCGCTTCGCCTTACTCAGGACAGCCTGCGCGCCGACGCCGCCCGCACGCGTGCGCTCGCGGAGCGTCTTCGGGACGGCATCCTGCGGGCAGTCCCGGGCTCGCGGCTGAACGGCCACGCGGAGCGGCGTCTCGCCAACAACGTCAGCATCAGCTTCGAAGACGCCGACGCGCAGGAGCTGATCCGTGACCTCGATGCCGCCGGCATCGCTTGCAGCGCCGGTTCGGCGTGCGGCGGGACGACGGTCGAGCCGTCGCACGTCCTGCTCGCCATCGGCCTCCCCCTCGACCGCGCCGTCTCGACGCTCCGGCTCACGCTCGGCGCCGAGACCGACGCCGCCGACATCGACCGCGTGCTCGAGGTGCTACCGGCGCTCGTCGAGCGGTCGCGTGCGCGACGCCTCGTGCCCGCCGGCTGAATCGCGCCGGACCGCGCCTGCTATCATCGCCCTATGAGCGCACGGGCGTGGCCGTTCGTCGTGCACGACGCGCGAGGCGACGCGCATCGCGGCGTCGTCCGCTATGCGACGTCGCTCCGTTCGGCAGCACTCGCGCCGAGCGACGCGGACGCGTTCGCGATCGTGCTTCTGGCCGCGCCAGCCGACGTCGCGTCGGCGCCGGAGCGGACGGCGATCTGCGTCCCCGCGAGGCTATCCGCGCGGGCCACTGAGGCGACGTTGCGGCCTCAGCCGCCTGCGCCGGGCGCAGCGCTCACCCTCGTGCCTGAACGCATGGCCGCGTACGCCGGCGGGATCATCGTTGCAGCGGCGGCGCTCGCGATCGCGCCGGCTGATCTCTTTCCGGCAGACGGCGACCGTCCGCGATTCGATGAGTTGGCACTGGCGCTGGTCGAAGCCGCCGGCATCGAGACGATCGCCGCATATACCGCGCTGATTCGTCACGAGCTGCGCCTCGCGCCCGGAGCCGACGCCCTCCTCGAGCTCGAGCAGCGCCTGACGCCGCCGGAGCCCGACGAGCGGCCGCCGAGGAGGGCGCCGGCCGTCCTACGGCTCGCCGCCGTACTGACGACCCTTCGTGATCGACGTGTGCCCGCAAGCTCGCTCGAGCAGGTTGCCGACGACCTTCGCGTCCTTCGCCTCTTCGCGCGCGACGGCGTCGGCTGGCCGCGCGCGGCGCTGGCGCGCCTGCTCACGGACGTGCAACCGACGCCCGGCGCCGCTTCGCGCACGCGGCGCGGTGATGGCGTCGTCCCGCGGCGCCGGCCGAAGGGGGGGCGGTGAGCTTCGTCCGCCGAATCGCCCGCCGGACGAAGGGGGACGCGCCGCCGCCCGACGACACAGCACCGGCGCAACGGGCGATCCGCCTGATCATCGGCCTCGGCAACCCCGGCGGCGAATATGCCGGCAATCGACGCAACGTTGGCTTCTGGACGATGAACCGGCTGGCGCGGCGGCACGGCATGCGCTTCGACGCCAAGACGGGCACGTATCAGCTGGCGGAAGGCGAGATCGGGGGCAGGCGGCTCGCCGTCGCCAAGCCGCGCGTCTTCAACAACGATGCCGGCCGCGCCGTGATGGCGCTCGCCGACCGCCTGCGGCTCGACGACGCGAGCGAGCTGCTCGTCGTCTGCGACCACCTCGACCTGCCGACGGGGAAGGTGCGCATCCGGCCGAAGGGCGGCGCCGGCGGCCAGAAGGGGCTGAAGAACATCATCGACCTCACGGGCAGCGACCGCTTCCCGCGGATCCGCGTCGGCATCGGCCGGCCGGTGCGGCGCGGAGAGCCGTCGTGGGACCCGGAGGATGTCGCCGGCTGGGTGCTGAGCGACCCGGCGCCCGACGAGCGCGCGCTACTCGACGCGGGCGTTGAGCGCGCGGTCGCCGCCGTCGAATGCGCGCTCGCGGAGGGTGTCGAAGCGGCGATGAACCTGTACAACCGGGATTGAACATCGAGGGTCGCGACGTCGCTCCGCGCTGGCAGTGCCTGGAGCTCTTCCCGCCCGACCCTTCCTGCCCGAAATGAGGAGCATCGGTGCGGACCTCGTGCAGCCATCGCGGAAGCGAGGCGATCGGGCCGCCGCGACGACGATCCTGCTTGCTACACTGCTGGCGAAGGGGCTGATCGCGCGGGTCAGCCCCCGGTTGTGCTGTCCGGGGCCAGAGGGGCGACCGGAGGACTGCGAGGAGGATGGATCTTTCCGCGCTGTTGCCCGTCGTCGACGAGGCGGTCAGGCTCGACCGGCTGCGCCGCCGCATGTCCGGCGCTGAGCCGCTCATGCTCGGCATCAGCGATGGCGCGAAGGCCGTCGTGCTCGCGGCGCTGCGCACGCACGACGGCGCGGCGCCGATGCTCGTCGTCGTGCCGCGCCCGCAGCACGCTCAGATGCTCGTCGAGGAGCTTCGCTCCTGGCTTGGCGTCGTGGAGGGCTCGCGCGTCCTCCTCTACCCGGAGCGCGACGCCCTGCCGTACGAACGCCTGACGCCCGACCCCGAGGACGTGCAGCAGCGACTGCAGGCCGTCGAAGCGCTCGCCGCGGCCGCCGTCTCGCCGCCGATCGTCGTCGCCTGCGCCACCGCGATCGCGCAGCGGACCATCGCGCCGGACGCCGCGCGGCGCGCGACCGTGGCGCTCGTGCGCGGCGAACGGACGCCGCAGCGTGCGCTGCTCGAAGCGCTTGACGCCGGCGGCTATCGATTCGAGCCCGAGGTGACGGCGCCGGGAGAGGCGTCACGCCGCGGCGGCATCATCGACGTCTGGCCGCCGTCCGAGGACCTGCCGCTGCGCATCGAGCTGTTCGGCGACGACGTCGAGAGCATCCGCACCTTCGACCCGTCGTCGCAACGCTCCGCGGGCCTGCGCGAAGCGGCGCGCATCGGCCCGGCGCGCGAGCTGGTTGCGAGCGACGGCGCCGGCGACCGCATGCGGCACCTCGCGTCCGGCTTGCGGCTGGCGGGCCTGGCGACGGAGGCGCGCGACCGGTTCGCCGCCGACATCGAGTCGCTGCAGGAAGGCGTCGCGTTCGACGGCGACGACGCGTACGCGCCGTTCCTGCTCGAATCGACGCTGCTCGACCACCTTCCGGACGACACGCTGCTCGTGCTCGACGAGCCGGCGGACGCCGCCGCCGTGCAGCTCGAGCGCGACCAGCAGGCGCGGGACGGGCGCCGCGACCTGGAGCAGCGCCACGAGCTGCCGCACGGCATGCCGGAGCCGCACGTCGCCTGGCCGCAGCTGCAGGCCGCGTTCGATGCGCGGCCGCGGCGCCTCAGCCTGTCGCGCTGGGCGACCGGCGACGCTGAGACGACCGAGGCCGCGTCAGCGATCCGCCTGCCGTTCGGGTCGGCGGCAGCCTATGGCGGCCGTCTGCGCGCGCTCGCCGACGAACTGGCGCAGGTGCTGCGCCGCGGCCAGCAGGTCGTCATCGTCTCGGCGCAGTCGCGGCGGCTCTCCGAGCTGCTCGAAGAGCACGACGTCTTCGCCAACGTCACCGACGCGCTCGCCCAGCCGCCGCTGGGACGCGGTGGCCTGACGATCATCAACGGCTCGCTGCCGCACGGCTGGTCCGTGGGCGAGGAGGGCGCGGGCCTGACGCTGCTCACCGATGCCGAGGTGTTCGGTTTCAGCAAGCAGCGCCGGGCGCCGCCGCGCAAAGGCGCCTCGCGCGAGGGCTTCCTCGCCGACCTGCGTCCGGGCGAATTCGTCGTGCACATCGAGCACGGCATCGCGCGCTTCGCCGGCCTCGTGCGCCGGCGTCTGGGCAGCGACGGCGTCGAATCGGAGTTCGAGCGCGAGTACCTGGAACTGCACTACGCCGAGGGGGACCGCCTCTTCGTGCCGACCGAGCAGGTGGACCGCGTCAGCCGCTACGTCGGGCCCGGCGAGCACCGCCCGTCGCTGACGCGCCTCGGCTCGCAGGAGTGGCCGCGGGCGAAGGCGCGCGTGCGCAGGGCGGTGCAGGAGCTGGCGAAGGAGCTGCTCCAGCTCTACGCGCGCCGGCAGGTCGCCACGGGCCATGCCTTCGGCGCGGACACGGCCTGGCAGGCCGAGCTGGAAGCGGCGTTTCCCTACGTCGAGACGGCGGATCAAGTCGGCGCCATCCGCGACGTCAAGGACGACATGGAGGCGCCGCGGCCGATGGACCGCCTCGTCTGCGGGGACGTCGGCTACGGCAAGACGGAAGTCGCGGTCCGGGCCGCGTTCAAGGCCGTGATGGACGGCATGCAGGTCGCCGTCCTCGTGCCGACGACGGTGCTCGCGCAGCAGCACCTCGCGACGTTCCGCGAGCGGCTCGGCGGCTTCCCGCTCAAGCTCGAGATGCTGTCGCGCTTCCGCTCCGAGCGCGACCAGCGCCGTGTCGTCGCAGCCGCCGCGAGCGGCAACGTCGACATCGTCATCGGCACGCACCGGCTGCTCCAGAAGGACGTCACGTTCAAGAACCTCGGCCTCGTCATCGTCGACGAAGAACAGCGGTTCGGCGTCGCCCACAAGGAGCGCCTCAAGCAGATGCGCAGCGAAGTCGACGTCCTGACGCTCACCGCGACGCCGATCCCGCGCACGCTGAACATGGCGCTCACCGGCATCCGCGATCTGTCGTCGATCGAGACGCCACCGGAGCAACGGCTGCCGATCACGACGTACGTCACCGAGTTCGACGACCACCTCGTCCGCGAGGCGATCACGCGTGAGCTCGAGCGTGGCGGGCAGGTGTACTTCGTGCACAACCGTGTCCATAACATCGAGCTGGTCGCCCGCAAGCTGCGCGATGTAGTGCCGGAGGCGGACATCCTCATCGGCCACGGGCAGATGCCCGAGGACCAGCTGGAGCGCGTGATGCTGGACTTCACCGCGGCGAAGGCCGACGTGCTGGTCTGCACGACGATCATCGAGTCCGGGCTCGATATCCCGAACGTCAACACGATCATCATCAACGACGCCGACCGCTTCGGCTTGGCGCAGCTCTATCAGCTCCGCGGACGCGTCGGTCGCAGCGCCGCGCGCGCCTACGCGTATCTGCTGTACGAGAAGCACCGCGCGCTGAGCGAGGTGGCGCAGAAGCGACTGCAGGCGATCTTCGAGGCGACGGAGCTCGGCGCCGGATTCCAGATCGCGCTGCATGACCTCGAGATCCGCGGCGCCGGCAATCTGCTCGGCGCGGAGCAGAGTGGCCAGATCGGCACCGTCGGCTTCGACCTCTACGTGAAGCTGCTCGGCGATGCAGTGGAAGGGCTGAAGGCGCTGGCGAAGGGGGAGGAGCCGCCGCCTTCGAAGATCCAGCCGCCGATCACGATCGACGTGCCGTTGGCTGCGTTCGTGCCGGAGAGCTACGTCGAAGACCTCAACCTGCGGCTCTCGCTCTACCAGCGCATGGCGGCGGTTGAGGCGCTCGACGGCGCCGACGACCTCGAGCGCGAGCTCAACGACCGCTTCGGGCCGCCGCCGACTCCCGTGCGCCACCTGCTGTACATCGTCCGGCTGCGGGCGCAGGCGAAGCGCGCGGGCATCGCCGCCATTGCCCGCGAGGAGCGCGCCGACGGCCGCGCGATGCTGATCCTGCGCTCGCAGCACGAAGCCGACATCACCGCCGACCTGCCGGCGCCGGCACGCCGCGACCTCGAACGCGCCGACGGCGTCACGCTCGGCCGTGCGCAGCTCCGCCTCGACCTGGCGCTGGTCGGCGAGCGCTGGCCGGACGCGCTGGTCGACGTGCTGGAGATGCTTGCCGGCGTCGCCGCCGCCGCCTGACCTGAGGCGTCAGGGGCACGCCTCTCCGCCGATCGCGTCTCCGGATCGACGCCTGCAGCGCGTCCTCGTGCGGTCGCCGGGGACTGGTTGCCGAGATGATGCGGGGCGATGGTTGGCCGGCGGCTATTTCTCCAGCCGCAGCACCGCCATGAACGCCTCCTGCGGGATGTCGACGTTGCCGACGCGCTTCATGCGCTTCTTCCCCTCGGCCTGCTTCTCCAGCAGCTTGCGCTTGCGCGTGACGTCACCGCCGTAGCACTTGGCCAGCACGTTCTTGCGCATCGCCCGGATCGTCTCGCGCGCGACGACGCGGCCGCCGATCGCCGCCTGCACCGGCACGTCGAACATCTGGCGCGGGATCAGCGAGCGCAGCTTCTCGACGAGCTGCCGTCCCTGCGATACGGCGCCCTCGCGATGCGTGATCAGCGAGAGGGCGTCGACCGGCTCGCCGTTGACGAGGATGTCGAGCTTGACGAGCGCCGCTGGCTCGTACTTCGCGAAGCTGTAATCGAGGCTGGCGTACCCCTGTGTCCGCGACTTCAGGTTGTCGTAGAAGTCGACGAGGATCTCCGACAGCGGAATGCGGTAGTCGAGCACGACGCGCCCTTCGCCCTGCTTCGTGCCGTCGGCCTGGACGATGCTGTGCTGCAGGTACTCCATGCGCTTGAACTCGCCGCGGTTCCCCGTCACGAGCTCCATCACAGCGCCGATGTAGCGATCCGGCACGACGATCGAGATGTCCATCCACGGTTCGCGGATCTCGTCGATCTCCTGCGGCGGCGGCAGCGCCGCCGGGTTGTCGATGGTGATCTCCTGGCCGTTCGTCTTCGTCACCTGGTACTCGACGCTGGGCGCCGTCGCCAGCATGTTGAGGCCGTACTCGCGTTCGAGGCGCTCCTGCACGATCTCCATATGCAGGAGCCCCAGGAAGCCGCAGCGGAAGCCGAACCCGAGCGCGACGCTCGACTCCGGCTCGTAGACCAGCGATGCGTCGTTGAGCTGGAGCTTGTCGAGCGCGTCGCGCAGCAGGCCGTATTCGTTCGCCTGCGCCGGATACAGCCCGGCGAACACCATCGGCTTCGCGGGACGATAGCCCGGCAGCGCTTCGGACGCAGGCCGCCCGTCGTCGGTCAGCGTGTCGCCGACGCGGCACTCCTTCACGTTCTTCAGCCCTGTCGCGACGTAGCCGACTTCGCCGATCTGGAGTTGCGCCACAGGCTCGAAGCCCGGCCGGAAGACGCCGATCTCGACCGGCTCGAAGGCGAGCCCGCCGGCCATCAGCCGCAGCGTCTGGCGCGGGCCGATCGCGCCGTCGACCACGCGCAGATAGGCGATGACGCCCTTGTAGGCGTCGTACTTGCTGTCGAAGATCAGCGCCCGCAGCGGCTTCGCCCCGTCGGCGGCGGGCGGCGGCACGCGCTGGACCACCGCTTCCAGGATCTCGCGCGTGCCCGTGCCCTCCTTCGCCGAGGCGAAGAGGATCTCGTCGGCGCGGAAGCCCAACGAGTCGACCAGCTCCTGTGCGACGCGCTCGGGCTCCGCGCTGGGCAGGTCGATCTTGTTCACCACCGGGATCAGCCTGAGGTCGGCATCGAGCGCGAGGTAGACATTGGCCAGCGTCTGCGCCTGGATCCCCTGCACCGCATCGACGACGAGGAGGGCGCCCTCGCACGCCGCCAGCGCGCGCGAGACTTCGTAGCCGAAGTCGACGTGGCCGGGTGTGTCGATCAGGTTGAGCTCGTACTCGCGGCCGTCGGCGTGCGTGAACGCCATCCGCACGGCCTTCGCCTTGATCGTCACGCCCTTCTCGCGCTCGAGCTCCATGTCGTCGAGCACCTGCGCCGCCATGTCGCGGCGGGCGATGGTGCCCGTCTGCTCGAGGAAGCGGTCGGCCAGCGTCGACTTGCCGTGGTCGATGTGGGCGATGATGCAGAAGTTGCGGATGCGCGCCGGTTCCATCGCAGTGATCGTAGCGAGTGCGGGCGCATCGGGCACTGCGGGCGGAAGCTGGGTGCTGGAAGCTGGCAGCGCGCTCCCGCGACTCAGCCGCCGCCGGCGTGCGACCTGCGGCCGATCAGGTCGTCCGGGTGCGGAGCGCCAGCGCGCAGAGCGACATCGTGAAGGCGCCGATGCCGATGATGCAGGCGAAGGCGGCGGCGAGCGAGCCGGCATCCCAGCCGGACAGCACGAGGTCGCGCATGCCCTGGAGCAGGTAGGTGACCGGGTTGATCGTCGCCAAGAAGGCGAGCCAGCCGCTGAAGACGTCCTTCGGCGCGAACGCGGGCGAGAGGAAGAGCAGCGGGAAGAAGAGCAGGAAGCCGAGCTGCGCCGCCTGCGGGCTGCCCGTCTTCAGCGCGATCGCCATGCCGATGCCGGAGTAGGCGACGCCGAACAGCCCCGCCATGATCAGGAACAGGATGGCGCCGCCCGGCCCGGCGGCGAAGCCCGAGCCCGTCACCAGCCCGGCGACCAGGATCAGCGCCGAGATGACAGTCACGCGGAGGCCGTCCGCCGCGAGCCGCCCGGCGACGAGGGCCATGCGCGGCGAGGGCGTCAGCAGCAGCTTGTCGAAGTAGCCGCGCTCGATGTCCGTCGTCATCGCGATGCCGCCTGCGCCCGCCGCCCCCGCCACGCCCTGCAGCACGGCGACGGGCATCTGGAATCCGACGTAGTTGCTGACGCCGAACGCGCGCCCGGCGACGCCGCTGATCGCGCCGACGGTGATCGCGAAGAAGAAGATCGGGATGAAGACGTTGCCGATCTCGATCACCGGCTGGCGCAGCGACTCGCGCAGACCGCGCAGCATCAGGTACCAGGTGTCGACGATGACCTGCGTCATGCGGCGCCTCCGACCGCCTGGCGCGCCTCGTCGGCCTCCAGGTGGTGGCCCGTCTTGCGCAGGAAGACGTCGTCCAGGGTCGGCTGCGCCAGCGTCACCTCGCGGACCGGCACCGATGCGTCGGCGAGCAGCAGCACGATGCGCGCGATGGCGGCGCTGCCCTCGCGGACGTAGATGACGACGCTGTCGTCGAGCACGCGCACGTCCTCGATCCCCTCGAGCCGGCGCACCGCCTGCGCGGCGCGCTCGGCGAGGCCGTCGCGGTCCTCCGTGCGGATCGTCACGACGTCGGTGGCGATGCTCGCCTTCAGCGCCGCGGGCGAGCCCTTCGCGACGATCTGGCCGGCGTCCATGATCGCGACGTCGTCGGCGAGCCGGTCGGCCTCTTCGAGGTACTGCGTCGTGAGAAAGAAGGTCACGCCCTCGCTGCGGTTCAGCTCGCCGACATAGCGCCAGATCGCCTCACGGCTGATCGGGTCGAGGCCGGTCGTCGGCTCGTCGAGGAAGACGACCTTCGGCCGGTGCACGAGCGCCGCCGCGAGGTCGAGCCGCCGCTGCATGCCGCCCGAATAGCCCTTGACCCGCCGGTCAGCGGCGTCCGTCAGGTCGACGATGGCGAGCAGCTGCCGCACGCGCTCTTCGATGGCGTGCGCGGGGAGGCGGTACAGGCGCGCCTGCAGGCGCAGCAGCTCGCGTCCGGTCTGCATGTCGTCGAGCCCGGCTTCCTGCAGCGCGACGCCGATCGTGCGGCGGATGGCGCCGGCGTCGCGGGCGACGTCGAGGCCGCAGACGCGCGCCGTGCCGGCAGTGGGCCGCAGCAGCGTCGTCAACATGCGCACCGTCGTCGTCTTGCCGGAGCCGTTGGCGCCGAGGAAACCGAAGATCTGTCCGTCCGGGACGGCGAGGTCGATACCGTCGACGGCCTTGATGTCGGCGCCGAAGTAGCGGGTGAGGCCGGTGGCGGAGATCGCTTCCATCGCTCGCTTCTCGAACGTCGGCGGCTGGGCGAACGCTGATCGTGCGCTCGGTGTGGTGCAGTCTAGCGTGCGAGACCATGATCGCGCGTCGCTTCCGACTGCCGATTTCGCAAGATACTGGCGGCTCATGTCAGCGATCCGCGCGGGCGGGGCACAGCTGCTCCGGGCGTGTCGTCGGTCTCCACGCCCGGTTCCCGCCTGCGCGCGAGGGGGCGGCTGCGCGCCGTACGCGGCGTCCATCGGCGGCGCCCGGGTCCGCCTGCGCGCGTCGGAGCTGCGGCGAGCCGTACAGGTGCACACGGTACGCCGGCCGGCTCCGCCTGCGCTCCTGCGAGTGCGCCGGAGCGCCGGGCGTTGCGGCGCTGGCGCCCTGGGGCGTATACTGCGGGTGAACTCTGAAGACGCTTTCAGGAGTCGGCTCGCGCCGGCTCTTTTGTTCATCCCCCATTCGCGAGGGAGCGGAGGGGTCACGAGGCAGAGGTCCAAGGGAAGCATGAAGAGCGAATTCATCACCGCCATCTCGCAGCTCGCCGCCGAAAAGAACCTGCCAAAGGAGGTGGTATTCGAGGCCGTCGAGATGGCGCTCGCGTCCGCGTACAAGAAGGACAATCTCGCGCAAGCCAATGTGAAGGTGAAGATCAACGCCGAGGACGGCACGATGGACGTCTTCACGGCGAAGGACGTCGTCGCCGAGATCGAGGACGAGAACATCCAGATGACCGTCGACGAGGCGCGCCGGATCAAGCCCGACGCCCAGCTCGGCGACGTCCTCACCTTTCCGGCGACGCCCGCGAACGCCGGCCGCATCGCCGCGCAGACGGCGAAGCAGGTGGTGTTGCAGCGGCTGCGCGAAGCCGAGCGCGAGGTGGTGTACGAGGAGTACGCGGGCAAGGAGGGCGACATCATCTCCGCGGTGGTGCAGCGGCTCGAAGGCCGGAACGTGATCGTCGACGTCGGCAAGACGGAGGCCGTCCTGCCGCCCCCCGAGCAGGTGCGGACCGAGCACTACCGGCCGACACAGCGACTGAAGGTGCTGCTCATCGAGGTGTTCAAGGCCGCCAAGGGCCCGCAGGTCGTCGTCTCGCGGACGCACAAGGACCTGCTGAAGCGCCTGTTCGAACTCGAGGTGCCGGAGATCTTCCGTGGCATCGTCGAGATCAAGTCGATCGCGCGGGAAGCCGGCTATCGCTCGAAGGTCGCGGTCTACTCGCGCCAGGAGGGGGTGGATCCGGTGGGCGCCTGCGTCGGTATGCGCGGCATCCGCATCCAGAACGTCGTGAACGAGCTCAACGGCGAGCGCATCGACGTCGTGCAGTGGGACCCGGAGCCGTCGCGCTTCGTCGCCAACGCGCTCAGCCCGGCGCAGGTCGTCAGCGTGATGAACCACGACGCCGAGAACACGGCCGAGGTCATCGTGCCCGACCGGCAACTCTCGCTGGCGATCGGCAAGGAGGGCCAGAACGCGCGCCTCGCCGCGAAGCTCACCGGCTGGCGCATCGACATCAAGAGCCAGACCGCGTACGAGGCGGAGCTCGCGGAGAAGGGCATCACGCCCGAAGAGGCGGCCGCCGCGGCGCGGGAAGAGGCGCTCAAGCGCTCCGCCGCCGCCGCCGCGGCGATCGCCGAGGAGGCGCGTCAGGCCGCGGCGCAGCGCCCGCTGCGGCCCGAAGAGGAGATCGCGCTCCAGTTCGCCGAGCGCGGCGAGGAGCCCGAGCCGGCGGCGGCGAGCGGCGCGCCGGCGCCCGTCGCGCCGCCGCCCGCGCCGGAGCCGGTCGGCGCCGGCAGCGGCAAGCCGGCGATCCGCTTCGCGGAGGAGTTGGTGCGGCCGCCGATCGACGACTTCGCGCGGCCGGCGGCGCAGAAGAAGCGCGGCGGCCCGCCCAGCCGTCGCCGATCCGACGAGGAAGAGGCGGCCCGCATCGCCAACCTCAACAAGAAGAAGAAGAGCGGCGGCGCCCGGCGCGTGCTGCCCACCGAAGACGAGGACGAAGAGGACGATTACTCGGACATGATTCGCTAAGATGCCAGCGACGAAGCGCGCGCCACGACCGCGGCATGTGCCGCTCCGCACCTGCGTCGCCTGCCGGACGACGGAGGCCAAGCGCGGGCTGGTGCGCGTCGTGCGGACGCCAGATGGCCGCGTGCTGGTCGACGCGACCGGCAAGCACAACGGCCGCGGCGCCTACGTCCACGAGTCGCGCGCCTGCTGGGAATTGGCGCTGAAGCGAGCGCGGCTCGGGCAGGCGCTGAAGGTGACGCTGCCGGCGGCGGACCTGGAAGCGCTGAAGGCGCATGCCGCCGCGCTGCCGGCCGACCAGACCGAGACGCAGACCGGACGAACGAGAGAGACTGACAACACCCCATGACGACAGAAGCCAGCACGACCCGCACGATCGAGATCCCGCGCGTCCTCTCCGTCAAGGAGTTGGGCGACCTGATGGGCGTCTCGCCCGTCGAGGTGATCAAGGAACTGATGAAGAACGGCGTCATGGCGGCGATCAACCAGGTGATCGACTTCGACACCGCCGCGATCGTCGCCTCGGATCTCGGCTTCGAAGCTGTCGAGGCGCCGGCGACCGAGCAGGCGGCCGTCGCCGCCGAGCCGGCGAGCACGCGCCAGGTGATCGAGGAGGACGCCGCGAAGCTGCAGCCGCGTTCGCCGGTCGTCACGATCATGGGCCACGTCGACCACGGCAAGACGAGCCTGCTCGACGCGATCCGCGAGACGAAGGTGACGGCGGGCGAGGCCGGCGGCATCACCCAACACATCGGCGCCTACCAGGTGCACGTCGAAGACCACGAGATCACCTTCCTCGACACGCCCGGCCACGAGGCCTTCACGGCGATGCGCGCGCGCGGCGCCCAGGTGACGGACGTCGCCGTGCTCGTCGTCGCCGCCGATGACGGCGTCATGCCGCAGACCCGGGAGGCGATTGACCACGCGAAGGCCGCCGGCGTGCCGATCGTCGTGGCGATGAACAAGATGGACCTCGAGACGGCGAACCCGGACCGCGTGAAGAAAGAGCTCTCCGACAACGGCGTCGTCATCGAGGAGTGGGGCGGCGATACACCGCTCGTGCCCGTCTCGGCGCGCACGAAGGAGGGGCTGCAGGAGCTGCTCGAGAACATCATCGTCGTCTCCGACGTGCTCGAGTTGAAGGCCGACCCGGATCGCCCGGCGATCGGCATCGTCGTCGAAGCGGCGCTGAGCAAGACGCGCGGGCCACTGGCGACGGTGCTCGTGAAGACGGGCACGCTGCGCGTCGGCGACAACGTCGTCGTCGGCGAGACGCAGGGCCGCGTGAAGGCGATGCAGAACGAGAGCGGCAAGCGGATCAAGTCGGCCGGCCCGTCGGCTCCCGCCGAGATCTTGGGGCTGCAGGCGGTGCCGCGCGCGGGCGAAACGCTGCAGGTGGCGCCCGACGAGAAGACGGCACGCGCGACGGTCATCGAGCGAATCCGCGAGCGCGAGGCAGCGGCGATGCACCAGCAGCAGCGGGTGACGCTGGACACGCTGTACGGCGAGATCAGCGCCGGCAAGCTCAGGGAATTGAACATCATCCTCAAGACCGACGTGCAGGGCTCGATCGAGCCGATCCGCACGTCGCTCGAGCGCCTGAGCAACGAGCAGGTGAAGGTGAAGATCATCCACACCGGATCCGGCTCGATTACCGAGTCCGATCTGATGCTGGCGGTCGCCTCGAAGGGGATCATCATCGCCTTCAACACGGGCACGGAGGGCGGCGCCGACCGGCTGGCGGCGAGCGAGAAGGTGGACGTCCGCCACTACAGCGTCATCTACAACATCGTCGAGGACGTCGACAAGGCGCTCAAGGGCATGCTCGAGCCGACGTTCCGGGAGGTGGTGACGGCGCACGCCGAGGTGCGGCAGGTGTTCAAGGTCTCGCGCCGCAACTCGATCGCCGGCGCCTTCGTGCGCGACGGCACGATCACGCGCACGGATCAGGCGCGCGTGCTCCGGAACGGCGCGCAGGTCGGCGCGGGCAGGCTGGCATCGCTGAAGCGCTTCCAGGAGGACGTGCGCGAGGTGGCCACGAACTTCGAGTGCGGCCTGCAGGTCGAAGGCTTCGACTCCTTCGAGCCCGGCGACATCGTCGAGTGCTTCCGCATCGAGCGGGAGACGTAGGCGCGCGGAACGTCCGCCAGGCGCCGGACGGCGCGGCTGCCGGGGCCCATCCGAAGAGTACCTTGCCGCCACGCTGGACCTGCTGGTGCGCAGGCAGCAGAGTTGAGATGTCACGACGGACCGAGCAGGTGAACGAGCTCCTGAAGCAGGAGTTGAGCAGCCTCCTCTCGCGGGAGGTGCGGGATCCGCGCGTCTCCGGTATCGTCTCGATTACGGGCGTCGACGTCTCGCCCGACCTGCGCCGTGCCCTCGTCTGGGTGAGCGTGCTGGGCAGCGACGACGACCGCGCGAGCACGATGCGGGCGCTGCACGCCGCACGGCCGTTCCTGCGACGCGAGCTGGCGCAGCGCCTGCGCCTGCGGACGATGCCGGACCTCGAGTTCGAGAGCGACACGACGATGGAGCGCGCGCAGGAGTTGACAGACATCATGCGCCGGAACGCGGCGGAACGAGGCGAGACGCTGTAATGGCCTGGATCGCCGGCGAGCGAGTCATCCTGCGGGCCTGGGAGCGTGAGGACATCCGCGCCCGCTGGGAGGCGGATCAGACCGCGGACGCCGAGTCCCAGCGCCTCGGCGACTGGCACAAGCCGCCGCCCTCGCTGCTCAGCCGCGAGCAGGAGTGGGAGGCCGAACAGTCCGAGCCCGATGCCAGCACGGTGTCGCTGGTTATCGTCGCCGACGGGCGCCCGGTCGGCGACATCACCCTGTTCCAGATCGACCCGCGCATCCGGCACGCGCTCATCGGCCTCAGCCTCTGGCGCCCCGAAGACCGTGACCACGGCTACGGCAGCGACGCCATCCGCGCGCTGCTCCGCTGGAGCTTCGGTCACATGAACCTGCACCGCATCGAGCTGGCGGTCGACGCGACGAACGTGCGCGCCATCCACGTCTACGAGAAGCTGGGCTTCGTGCACGAGGGACGGCGACGCCAGCATCACTTCGACGCCGGCATCTATCACGACGAGCTGACGATGGGCCTGCTCGACGTCGAGTTCTGGGCGGCCGACGGCTCCGGGCCGGGGGCGACGCGCCCGGACTGACCGTCGACGAGGTTGGAGGCCGTGGCAGGAGACCGGAGGGTGGGGCTGGAGGTTCGACGGTGGAGCATGGACGACCGGCGTCGACGGCTCCGACGCGCGGCGCCATGAGCCGCCCGAAGCCTCGCCCGCCGTCTCGGTCGCACCGTCAAACGGGCGGTGACCCCCGAAGCGACGGCATCGATGGCCACGCCAGCGCGGCGGCCCGGCAGGCGCGCGGACGAAGCGGCCGCACGCCGCACGCGACCGAATCCGGCGCCTCGGCCGGCGCCGCCTGCTACGCCCTCGTCGTCCCAGGCCTGGACGCGCTCGCCGCCGCCGAGCTGCGATCGGCGGGCGCCAGAGTGGCGGAGACGCTCGCCCGCTTCGACCGGCGTGACAGCCTGCTGCTCTTCGATGCGCCCGAGCTCGCGCCGGTGGTCGGCGGCCGCCTGGTCGAAGATGTGTTCCGGGTCGTCCTCGATGCGTCGCTGCCCCGCGCCCGCAACGTGCCCGCGGCGCTCGCGCGCCTGCTCGGGCGCGATGCGCTCGATTCTGCGCTCGCCGCGCATCGCGCGATCGCGCCGAAGCGGCGCGGCCGCTCGTATCGCATCGTTGTGCGCATGGCAGGGCAGCGGACGTTCCGCCGCGAGGAGGTCGAAGCGTCGGTCGGCCGCCGGCTGGGCGAGCTGCTGCCGCACTGGGTGTGGACGTTGGGACCGGCGGGGGCCGAGCTCTGGGTGCACATCATCGGCACGCGGGCGATCATCGGCCTGCGGCTGACCGACGACGCGTTCGCCGGCCGCCCGTACAAGCGCGCGCACCTTCCGGCGTCGCTGAAGCCGACGGTCGCCCGCGCGCTCGTCGCCTGGTCGGCGCCCCGGCCCAACGATGTCGTCGTCGACCCGATGGCCGGCGCCGGCACGATCCTGCGCGAGCGGGCCGACGCCGCGCCGGCGAAGCTGATCGCCGGCGGCGATCGCGACGCCGTCGCCGTCGCTGCCGCGCGGACGAACGGCGGCCGGCTGGCACGCACCGTGCGCTGGGACGCCACGCGCCTGCCGCTTCGCGCCGCCTCCGTCGACGCCATCATCACCAATCCCCCGTATGGGCGGCAGCACGACGCCCCGCCGGGCGTCGAACGGCTCTATCGCGCTGTCCTCCGCGAGGCCGCCCGCGTGCTGCGGCCGGGCGGTCGCTGCGTGCTTCTCACGGGCGAGCCCGCGGCCCTCGAACGTGCGCTGCCGGCGATGCTGCGCCGTCGTGCCGTCCACCGGCTGCGCCTGCGTGGCCTGCCGGTCAGCGCCTTCGTGCTGGAGCGGCGATGAGCTCGCTCGCCGGCTTCCTCATCGTAGACAAGCCGCGCGGCGTTACGTCGTTCTCCATGGTGGCGCTCGTGCGACGCCTGACCGGCGTGCGACGGGTCGGCCACGCCGGCACGCTCGACCCGCTGGCGTCCGGCGTGCTGCCGGTCGCGGTCGGCGCCGCGACGCGGCTCATCGAGTACCTGGAAGACGGGTACAAGACCTACGTCGCCGATGTCCGCTTCGGCGCCGGCACGACGACGGATGACGCCGAGGGCGAGCTGATGGGCACCGGCGATGCGGCCCGCCTTCATCTGGACGACGTCGTGACCGCCTTCGCCGCGTTCGTCGGTGACATCGAGCAGACGCCGCCCGCGTACAGCGCGATCAAGCTTGCAGGCAAGCCGCTGTATCGCTACGCGCGCGCGGGCATCGAGGTGCGGCCCGCCGCTCGCCGCGTCCACATCGAGCGCATCGACCTGCTCGGATTCGCGGACGGCGTCGCGACGATCGAGGTGGTCTGCGGCAGCGGCACATACATCCGCTCGCTCGCGCACGACACGGGCGCCGCGCTGGGCTGCCCGGCGCACCTGGCGGCGCTTCGTCGCACCCACAGCGGCGGCTTCTCGCTCGACGATGCGCGCGGTCCCGCCGCGATCGAGGCCGCAACGAGCGCCGGACGGCTCCCGGAGCTGCTGCTGGCGCCCGACCGCGCCGTCGAGCGGCGGCCGGCGGCGATCTTCGGCGAGCAGCAGGCGCAGGCGATCGCGTCGGGTCGCGATGTGACGATCGCGCGGGCGACGGCGGCCGGGCTGTGTCGCGCGTATACGAGCGCAGGTGCGTTCGTCGGCGTGCTCGCGCATCGGACGGGTGAGCGGTGGCACCCCGAAAAGGTGTTTTCGGGGGACGAAAGCGGCTGATTTCGCCGATTTGAGTTGAATCTGTCCAGATTCGCTTGACATCGTTCCGGAGGCGTCTATTATTCGAACGATCGCCCGGCCAAAAATGTCAATTGATCATCGGCCTATGCGATACGGTCGAAAGCCGGTCGAGGCCTGCGGGCGTGCGGGCGGGATCCAGCCATGTACACGAAGGAGGATTGATGGAAGCGTACTGTCTGAAGTGCCGGACGCAGCGGGAGATGTCGAACCCCGAGGCGGTGACGATGAAGAACGGCAAGCCGGCGACGATGGGCAAGTGTCCGGTCTGCGGCACGAAGATGTACCGCATCGGCAAGAAGTAAACTCCGGCCACGGCCCGGTTGAGAGGGGCGGCGATTCGGCCGCCCCTCTTCGCGTCCGGCGATCGCGCGGCCGCACGCGGCACACCGGTGTGCGCTGCCGCATCTGCCGCTGCGTGGGCCGTCGACGCTGCACCTCGATGCGCGAACGACGAGCGGCCGTGCGCACGCGCCGCCGCGGCGGAGGCCGGGGGCGCGCGTGCGAGCGCTGGCAGTCGCGGCGTATTCGAGCGCACCTTCATTTCCGTAGTGCGGTTGGGTCGGCCGATGCAGTCGAACGGGGATGCCTCGTGCGCGCCGCCGTTAACCTTTTGCACTCGCCGGACGTTGTACAGGACAGGAACGCTGCCCTACCGGGCAGGGTCGCAGGAAGCGAGCGAGGCCCCGCTTGAGCCGCCGGACGCTGTTCTCTGCCATCGCCGTCATCGTGCTGGCCGCGGCGGGACTGGCGGTCGGCGGCTTCTCGCTCCGCTCCTTCGGTCCGGACGCCTCCTGGAACGTCTTCGCCGCCGCTCCCACGGTGACACCGACGCCGACGCCGACCGCGACGGCGACGCCTACCGCCACGCCGACCTTCACCGCCACGTCGACGTTCACGGCGACGCCCACGCTGACGCCGACCCCCCGCCCGACGGCGACGCCGGAGCCGCAGGTCGCCGCGCCGAACCCGCCCGCCGTGCCCGGACCGGAGGTGCAGGGCGAGCGCTGGATCCTCGTCGACATTGCGACGCAGACGACGACGGCCATGATCGGGACGCAGCCGGTCTACACTGCCCTCGTCTCGACCGGCATGGACGGCTGGGACACGCCCACCGGCACCTTCTCCATCCTCCGTCGCGTCGCCGACGAGACGATGACATCGGCATCGATCGGCGCCGAGGACTACTACGTGCTCAAGCACGTCCTCTACACGCAGTACTTCACCGACCGCGGTCATGCCCTCCACGACAACTACTGGCGCCCGAACTCGTACTTCGGGCGGATCCGTTCGAGCCACGGTTGCGTCGGAATGCGGGAAGCCGATGCCAAGTTCTTCTGGGACTTCGCCACCATCGGCACGCGCGTCACGATCCAGTAGGCATCCACGGCGGGCTCGGCGGCGGCGCGATCCTCCGGCGGCGGCGGAAGCGCCCGATTCGCGCGAAGCTGCGGCGCCTGCGACAATGCCACGTCATGCACAACACGTGGAGCCGGAGCGCCGGTGCCTGAATCGAACACGCCGATCCGCGGCCTGCTCTTCGACTTCGGCGGCGTCCTCTGGGACATGCGCTGGGACTGGAGCCGCGAGCTCGAGCGCCAGCATGGGCTGCGCGAGCGGGCGATCGTCGAGACGCTGTACGCCGGAGACGTCTGGCGCCAGCTCGAGGTGGGCGTCGGCGCGCGCGAGGACTGGCTGCGCGGCGCCCACGCCCAGCTTGAGGCGCTCGCCGGCAAGCCGCTGCCGCCGTTGCATCAGCACTGGCGCGAGCAGCAGCATCTGATCGCGCCAAACATCGAGCTCATCCGCGCCCTGCGCGCGAACTACCGGACGGCGGTCCTGAGTAACGCCGACAGCACGCTGCCGCAGCGGCTGCGGGACAACGGCATCCACGGTCTGTTCGACGCCGTCATCTGCTCGGCCGAGGTCGGCGTCGCCAAGCCGGAGCCGCGTATCTACGCCATCGCCGCGGAGCGCATCGGCCTGCCGGCGGTGGCCTGCGTGTTCATCGACGACCTGGAGTCGAACGTCGAGGCGGCGCGCGCTGCCGGCATGCAGGCCGTCTGCTTCCGCATCGACCGCGATGACCGGCTCGAGGAGCAACTGCGAGCGCTGGGCGTACGCGCCGGATCGGATATCCTGCCGGCGTAATGCCGGGCGGCCGGCGCCAGGAGGGAGAGGCATGGAACCGGAGTACCGTCTGTTCTTCGCGATCGTCATGGTGTTCTGGGTGATCGCGATCGCGCTGGCGATCCTCGTCGCCGCCGTCCCGAGCTGGTCGCACTTCGGCTAGCGGCCACCGCGCGCTCATCGCTGCGTCGCCGCCGCCGTCCCTGGCTGGTTCGTAGCTTGCCCGGCGCCAGCGCCCGCGGTCGCCGTACCCGGAAGGAGCGCCTGCGGACGACCGGGGGCCTTTTCCCGCATCCCGCTCGGCTGACCCTCCCGCACGCGTCAGAACCGCTCGTGCGATGCCCATCCCGGATCGATCATGCCGCCCGCTTCCGCCCGAGCGCGCGTGCCCGCATAATCGCCAGAGCGCCGGCAGCCGGGGCCGGCTGTGATGACGAGAGGGACGCGATGGACTGGCAGGAGCTCTACCGGCAGCGGCTGACGACGCCCGAACAGGCGGTGCAGGCCGTCAAGTCGGGCGATACCGTCGTCTTCTCGATCTTCCCGCCCGTAACGCTGCCGCCGGCCCTCGCGGCGCGCAAGGGCGAGCTGCGCGACGTGCGCATCCGCCTGCTCGCGCCGGCAGCGGACCCCGGTTGGCTGCGCATGCCCGACACGTCGGTCTTCGACGTCGAGTTCGAGCTGTACATCGGCGACTTCGCGCGCTTCGTCACCGACGAGCGGCGCGGCGCGTACCTGCCCAACCTCTTCTCGCTCGGCATGAAGGCCTACGACCAGGCCCGTCCCGATGTGCACGTGCCGGATGTCGTCATGTGCAGCGTCTCGCCGCCGAACAAGGCCGGCTTCTGCCACTTCGGCGCGCATCACTGGGTGCAGCGTTCCTACGCGCGCCGCTGTCCGACGGTGATCGCCGAGGTCAACCCGAACCTGACGCAGGTGTACGGCGACGTCTACATCCACGTGTCGGAGATCGACCACTTCGTCGAGCTCACGCTGCCGCCGTTCGGACGCGAGGAGTTCGAGCGGGCGGTGTCGATCGTCAGCGACCCCGTGCGCCGGGAGGGCTGGCGCCAGCTGGGCGCCGAGCTGCCCGAGATCAACGTGCTCGCGGCCGTCTCGGGCGTGCTGGCGGCCGTGTCCCCGGACGATGCGCGGCGCCTGCTCGGCATGGCGGAGCCGCCGGCGGAGGCGGTGCCGATGGCGCGCTATCTCAACGAGATCATCCAGGACGGCGACACGATCCAGATCGGCACCGGCGAGCCGTCGCGCGGGATCGCCCGGCTGGGCGCGTTCGCGGGCAAGAAGCACCTTGGCATCCACACCGAGCTCGGCTGGCCGGGACTCGCCCGCATGTGGCGCGATGGCATCGTCGACGGCTCGCGCAAGGAGGCGCACCGCAACAAGACCGTCGCGGCGGCGTGGACCGGCTGCGACCCGAACGACATGGACATCATCGACGACAATCCGCACTTCGAGCTCTACGACCCGGAGTACGTGCTGCACCCGCGGACGCTGACGAAGTTCGACCACTTCGTCGCCATCAACAACGCGATCTCCGTCGACCTGCTGGGCCAGATCAACGCCGAGAGCGTCTTCGGCGGCCGCATCATCAACGGCACCGGCGGCCAGCCGGAGATGCACCTGGCCGGCGCCTTCTCGCGCTACGGCCGCGCGGTCACGCTGCTCCCGTCGACGGCGATGGGCGGCGCGGTCTCACGCATCGTCGCGCAGATGGAGACGGGGTCGCTGATCACGGTGCCGCGGTTCTATGCAGACACGGTGATCACGGAGTACGGCGTGGCGCGGCTGTGGGGGAAGAACCACCGCCAGCGCGCCGAGGAGCTGATCGCCGTCGCGCACCCGAACCATCGCGACGACCTGCGGGCGCAGGCGCGGGCGCTCTGGTGGCCGTGATTGGCTTCGGTTGGAGGGAAGCGGCAGCAGGCAGCGGTGCGCCCCGGGATCCCGCTCGCTCGCGTCCGGCAGCCTACTCCGGCGGCGGCTCCGCGTCGGCCGGGCGCGGCACGACGGCAAGCGTGCAGCGCGATACGCACACGAGCTTCCCGTCCTCGTCGCGCAGCTCGATACTCCACACCTGGCTCGTGCGGCCGATGTGCAGCGGCTCGGCGACCGCGCGCAGCACACCATCGCGCTTCGGGCGCACGTGGTTCGCGTTGATCTCCTGGCCGACGGCGATCATGCCCTCCGGGCAGTTGCGGCCGGCGCCGACCGAGGCCGCGCTCTCTGCCAGCACCAGCGAGGCGCCGCCGTGGAGGATGCCGAACGGCTGATGCACCCGGCTCGTCACCTCCATCGTCATCACGACGCGCTCCTTCGACACGTGCTCGAAGCGCATCGGGATCGCCCGGCCGATGACGGTGTTCATGCGCGCCGTCCATACGCTCGGGTCGTCGACCGTCGGCGATTCGTCTGACATCTCATGCTCTCCGATGCATGTGCGTTTCAGTCTTGGTGATGCGTGCATCACGGGCAAGCGACCGCGCCGGCTCGCCCCCGCGTCGCACAGCGAACAGCCGCGATCCGACATCGCCCGGCCGGGTCGGCGGCTGTCGCCAGTGGCCTGCATCCCCTACGCTGCCGATGGCGCACAACGAGGAGGCCCAAACCAAATGGACGAGCGCACGCGCACACTACGGAACGTCTGCGAGCCGATCGGCGCGAACGTGTACTTCGCGCCGGAAGCGCACGAGCGCTACGCGAAGCTCGGGCTGCAGGGATACGGCAGCGGCTACTTCTGCAGCCGCGGCGCATCGCTGGGAAAGCCGGGCGGGCTCGTCGTCACCGCGGCGTTCGGTGTCTTCAGCCCTGCCGTGGTCGTGCCCGCCGTCGAGGCCGGCTGGGCCGCGACGGAGCCGGCGCCGCTGCTCGATGCGCGCCACGATGGCGCCGTGGCCTCGCTGCGCCGGCTGCTCGGCGAGCCGGACGCCTGTCAGCTCGACCGTGCCGTCGAGCTCCTGCAGCGCGGCCTCGCCCGCGCCGAGGGCGCCGGACACCCGCTCTTCAGCGGCCTGAAGTCGCTGCCCTGGCCCGGCGATCCCGTGGGCCAGCTCTGGCGCTGCTGCGATCTGGTGCGCGAGCATCGCGGCGACAGCCATATCGCCGTCTGGACGCGGGCGATGGTGGCGCCCATCGAGATCCAGCTGATGTCCGAGCTGCAGATGGGCATCCCGCTCAAGACGTACTCGGCGACCCGCGGCTGGACGCCAGCCGAGATGGATGCGGCGCTCGATGGCATGCGCGCGAAGGGGTGGCTGGACGGAGACAGCTTCTCGCCCGACGGGCGGGCGCTGCGCGAGGCCATCGAGTCCGACACCGACGCGATGGAGGTGCCGATCGTCGACGCCATCGAACCGGACTTCGACGAGCTGGTCGAGATCCTGCGGCCGTGGGCGTCGGCGATCACCGCCGCAGGCATCGAGGGCGGTGGCTATCCCGGCGGCCCGGACGCCATCCGCGATCTCGGCCGGGGCGCCCGGGCGGCGCGGTAGGGCGAGCGGACGCCGCCTGTGGTACGATCCGCGCGTCGCGGCATCGCCCGGGGATCGTCGCCGCCGGGGATCGGGCGACGAGACGGCGCGCGCGGGAAACACGATGCCAGCGGCGTCCACCGGGCAGAGTGTGGAGCGGCAACGGGGAGAAGATGACGGCGGAGACGAAGACGGGAGACGCACAGCACACGTACCCGCGCGAGGCGCGCCTGGCGCGCGGCAAGACGTTCTCGCTTCGGCTGATGGATCGCGAGATGCGCGACGAGATGGTCGCCTTCGCCCGCAGCCTGCCGCCGGCCGACATCCTCTTCCTCCGCATGGACATCACCGCGGCGAAGAACGTCGACGAGTGGCTGAAGAACATCGCTGCCGGCCGCACGCTGACCGTCACTGCCTGGGACGCGGACAAGCTCGCGGGCTATGCCAGCCTGCACCACAACGAGGTGCTCTGGACGCGGCACGTCGGCGAGATCCGTACGATCGTCGGCAGCGACTACCGGGGCATCGGCCTCGGCGCACGGCTGGTCGAGGAGATCTTCGCCGTCGCCAAGGGGCTGGGGCTGCGCAAGATCACGGCGCAGATGACGGCCGACCAGAAGGGCGCGAGGGCCACCTTCGAGCGCGTCGGCTTCCGGCCGGAGGCGCTGCTCACCGACCACGTCATCGACAATGATGGCCGCACGCATGACATGCTGGTGATGTCGTACGACATCGACGGCTTCAACGATTAGGTGATCGCCGGGCGCGAGGGCGCCGGTAGCTGGGTGGCAGCGCGGGATCCAGGAAGTAGCGGAGCGATGCCGCGAGGCCGCCAACGCCCACCACGCCGGCAAGCAGCAGCGGAAAGAACCATAGCCCGAGCGCTAACCCCCAGAACGCGAAGAACGCCGACGCGAAGAGTGCCGCCGGCGATGACCAGATGCGCCCCGCCGTCGCGGCAACGAAACCCGCCGCGTAGAGCGCGAGGAGTGCCCACGCGGTGCCGAACCGCTCCGACGCGGGGCCGCCGGCGCGCGCCGCGAGCAGCGTGCCGGCGATCGCCGGCAATGCCAGCACGACGATGGCGTAGATGACGCTCGCGGCCCGCAGGTCGACCGCGGTCGCCGGCGGAGGGGCGCCGCGACGCCGAGCGCGACCGCGCCGAGGGCGATGTCCGCCGCGATGATGTAGTGGCTCGACACCGCCGCGATCATGGTCGCCGCGACGAAGACCGCCACGTACAGTGAACCATCGATGGCGATGCGCAGGCCACCGCGCCGCCCCACGCGCGCGGCCACGAAGATCGCCAGGTAGAGCGCCGCCGAGGCGGTCAGCAGCGGATGCCAGAGCACCACATCGCGATGTGTCGACCACGACCCGGCGGCATAGAATGCGGCGCCCAGCGCGACGAGCGACGCGGGCAGGGCGATGCCGGGGAGCCAGCCCGGAATCATGAAGCTGCGTGACGCGCGCAGCGCACGCGCAGTCTACGAGGCGTGGATGCCGGCTGCGCGGCCGCGATTGCGCGGTTGCATAGCGGCGGGCCACCGGGCTCGCACGAAGGACGAACCAGGGGCCGCCGTCGCCGGCCGCGCGCACGGCGTGCATCGGGCTACGCCGGGTCGAGCAGGTCCGCGATCGCGCGCACGGTGCGGTGCGGCTGCGCCCCGCTCGGCGGCGCGATGACGTCGCCCGCCGGGTCGCGCACCCAGACGGTGTACATGCCGAGGCGCCGCGGCGCCTCGATGTCCGCGTGCAGGTTGTCGCCGACCATCCACGCCGCTTCCGGCTGGCAGCCGCAGGACTGCAGCGCGTGCCGGAAGATGCGCTCGTCCGGCTTGCCGCAGCCGAACTCCCCTTCGATGACGATGCAGTCGAAGTACGCCGCCAACCCAAAGCGCTCGATGCTGTGCCGCTGCGACGCGGCGCCGCCGTTCGTGATCAGCGCCATCTTCGCGCCGCGCGACCGCAGCGTCGCCAGCGTGTGGATGGCGCCGGGATACGGCACCATCGCCGCGAGCCGGCGCGCACGGTAGTCGCGGGCGATCGTTGCGGCCAGCGCCTCGTCGTCGTGGCCGATGTCCGCGAGCGCGTGGGCGACGATGCGCCGCGTCGCCGCGTCGAGGTCGAGGCGGCCGACGCGGGAGCGCTCCGGGTGAGCCCAGAACCAATCTCGGCGTGCGTCGACGGCGGCGAGCAGGAGATTGGCGTCCACGCTGTCGCCGTTCGCGCAGCCCTCGCGGCAGGCGGCTTGCCAGGATGCCGCCATCCCGGCCTGCCAGTCGAGAATGGTGCCGTCCATGTCGAAGAAGATCGCCTCGGGCGCCGCGGCTGTCATCTCGGTGTCATCTCCGGTCGAGTTCGCCCGACGGCTGCGAGCCGCATTCGTCGATCAGCCGGTGCGCTTCGAATCGCGCGCACGTCGCCGCGGCGTGTGCTCCTGGCGTCGCAGTGCGGATGCCGGGTCGATGTTCGTCGGGCGTACGGCCGGTCACCGGCGGGTCGACGACGTGCGGGCGAGGACGGCCGCCCTCCATGTTCGCTCGTCGCCGGGACGCTCATCGGCGTGCCGCCTTCTTGCCGGCGGCCGGAGCCGGCTTGGTGCGACCGGTGGCCGGGTGCTTCGCGCCGTTCGCCGCCCGCCGCGACGCGCCGTTCCGCCTCGCGGCGCCGTTCGCCGCCGCCGCCCGCAGCCGGCCGGCTGGCAGCACCTTCCGAAGGTACTGGCCCGTCACGCTGCGCTCGACGAGCGCCACCTGCTCGGGCGTCCCGGCGGCGATGATCTCGCCGCCGCGGTCGCCGCCCGCGGGTCCGAGGTCGATGATCCAGTCGGCGTTCTTCATCACGTCGAGGTGGTGTTCGATGACGATCACCGTGTTCCCGCCGTCGACGAGCCGCTGCAGCACGACGAGGAGCGCGCGTGTGTCCTCGAACGAGAGCCCGGTCGTCGGCTCGTCGAGGATGTACAGCGTACGGCCGGTCGAGCGCTTCGAGAGCTCCGTCGACAGCTTGATGCGCTGCGCCTCGCCGCCCGACACGGTCGTCGCCGGCTGGCCGAGCCGGATGTAGCCCAGTCCGACATCGTGCAGCGTCTCGAGCTTCGAGCGCAGGCGCGGGATCTTGTCGAAAAAGTCCAGCGCCTCCTCGACCGTCATGTCGAGCACGTCGGCGATGGTCTTCCCCTTGTACGTGATCTCGAGCGCCTCGCGGTTGTAGCGCTTGCCCTTGCACACCTCGCACGGCACCGTCACGTCGGGCAGGAAGTGCATCTCGATCTCGATATAGCCGTCGCCGGCGCACGCCTCGCAGCGGCCGCCCTTCACGTTGAACGAGAAGCGCCCCGGCGTGTAGCCGCGCAGCCGCGCCTCTGGTACCGACGCGAAGAGCTCCCGCACCGGCGTGAATGTCCCGGTGTACGTCGCCGGGTTCGAGCGCGGCGTGCGGCCGATCGGCGACTGGTCGATGTCGACGACCTTGTCGACGTGCTCGAGTCCGTCGATGCGGTCGACCTTGCCCGGGCGGTCGCGGGCGCCGTAGAGCTCCTGCGCCGCCTTCTTGTACAGCAGCTCATTGATCAGCGTGCTTTTCCCCGAGCCGGAGACGCCGGTGACGCACACGAGCCGTCCGAGCGGGATGTGGACATCGATGTCCTTGAGGTTGTTCTCGCGGGCGCCGACGACGGTGATCCATTCGCCGCTTCCGGGCCGGCGCGTCTCGGGCAAGGGCACCGAACGACGGCCGCTGAGATAGCCGCCGGTCATCGAGCCCGCGCAGGCCATGATCGATTCGATCGGCCCTTCGGCGACGACGTGGCCGCCGTGCTCGCCGGCGCCCGGGCCCATATCGATGATGTGGTCGGCGGCGCGCATCATCGCCTCGTCGTGCTCGACGATCAGCACCGTGTTGCCGAGGTCCCGCAGCCGTTCGAGCGTGCGGATCAGCCGCGCGTCATCGACGGGATGGAGGCCGATGCTCGGCTCGTCGCAGACGTAGAGCACGCCCATCAGGCTCGAGCCGATCTGCGTCGCCAGGCGGATGCGCTGCGCCTCGCCGCCGGACAGCGTGCCGGCCGCGCGGTCGAGCGAGAGGTAGTCGAGTCCGACGTCGAACATGAAGGTTAGCCGGGCGCGGATCTCCTTGAGGATCTGCCGCGCGATGACCTGCTCGCGTTCGCTGAGCGGCGTCTGCGCGCCTGCCAGCAGCTCCGTCCAGTCGCGCGTCTCGCGGACGTCCATGCGCGTGAATTCGACGATGTTCTTGCCGGCGACGGTGACCGCGAGCGTCTCCGGCTTCAGGCGCGCGCCCTTGCACGCCGGGCACGGGTTCGCCGCCATGTAGCGCTCGATCTCGCCGCGCACGTAGTCGGAGTCGGTCTCTTTGTAGCGTCGCGCGAGGTTGCGGATGACGCCCTCGTACGTCGTGTCCCAGCGGTTCTGATGGCCGCTCGAGGTGTTGTACCTGATGCTCACCGGCGTCTCGTCGCCGTGGAGGACGATCTCGAGTTGCTTCGGCTTGAGCTGGCTCACCGGCACGTCGAGCGAGAAGCCGTGCTTCTTCGCCACCGCCTCCAGCATGCGCATGTACCACGTCGTCGTCGCCTGCGCGCGCGACCACGGCGCGATCGCCCCGCCGTGGATCGAGAGCGCGCGGTCCGGGACGACGAGCGACGGGTCGAGTTCCATCTTCGTGCCGAGCCCGGTGCACTCCGGGCAGGCGCCGTGCGGGCTGTTGAAGCTGAAGTTGCGCGGTGCCAGCTCACCGATGTTCGTGCCGTCGAAGGCGCAGGCGTAGTGCTCGGAGTACATCCGCTCACCCTCGCCCTCGACGTCCACCAGTACCGTGCCGCCGCCGAGCTTCAGCGCTTGTTCGACGCTGTCCGACAGCCGGCTCGCGCTCGATGCGCTGCCGTCGCCCACGCTGCCTTCGGTCACGATCCGGTCGACGACGACCTCGACCGTGTGCTTCTTCTTCTTGTCGAGCTCGATCTCCTCGCCGAGATCGCGGATGCGCCCATCGACGCGCACGCGCACGTAGCCGGCGCGGCGCGCGTCTTCGAAGACGTGCAGGTGCTCGCCCTTGCGGTCGCGGATGATCGGCGCCAGGATCATCAGCCTCTTGCCGGGCTCCGTCGCCAGGATCGCGTCGACGATCTGCTGCACCGTCTGGCGCTCGATGGGCCGGCCGCAGACGGGGCAGTGCGGCGTTCCGGCGCGAGCGTAGAGCAGGCGCAGATAGTCGTAGATCTCGGTCACGGTGCCGACGGTCGAGCGCGGGTTGCGGCTGGCGCCCTTCTGGTCGATGGAGATCGCCGGAGAGAGGCCTTCGATGTAGTCGACGTCGGGCTTCTCCATCTGGCCGAGGAACTGGCGGGCGTAGGCGGAGAGCGACTCGACATAACGCCGCTGCCCTTCGGCATAGATGGTGTCGAAGGCGAGCGACGACTTCCCGGACCCGGAGAGGCCGGTGATGACGACGAGGCGGTCGCGCGGGATCGTCACGTCGATGTCTTTGAGGTTGTGTTCGCGGGCGCCCTTGACGATGATGGCGTCCAGAGGCATCTCGGTTGGTCTCCTCGAGGCTGTAGGGTGAGCAATTCGAGTCTGAGCGGCGTGGGTTTTCGCCAGACTCGCCTGCGTCAAGTATCGCGCTGCCGGCAGAGTAGGGACAGTCGGGGCGCCATCCTGTGGTCGCTGCCTCGCACGCGTCCCGCGCGTGTATGGCGCCTGATGCGCCGCCGTCGCGAAGCCCTCAGTTGGACAGCGGCTCCATTCATTCTAGCACGCCTGTTCGTCGCGCCGGCGGCCTCCTGACCGCCCGCGTCAGGAATTCCTGCGATGTCGGGTTCCTGCATCTCGCACGAGGCTCGTCGTCCGCGTCGCGGCTGCCTGCGTCGTCGGTGCGGCTCCGGCAGCGGCGGCACGCTGCGCGCAGGCTCACTCGTGCCCGTCGGCGACCGCCTCGATCAGCAGCGACGGCGGCGCGCGGCGATGCGAGAGGCGCTTCGCCCACGTCGTCGCCAGTTCCGCCATCTCATCGCCGGCGAACGCGCGCGCCTCCGTGATGCGCAGCCCGGCGCGGTCGTACGCCGGCGCCAGCGTTCCGCGCGCGTAGGCCGGCGTCGGCTCCGGCAGGTCGCGCGCTTCGATCGGCACCGGATCGTCGAAGATGCGCATGTTGACGACGACGCGCAGGCGGCCGCCGTCCCGCGCGAGCGATGCCAGGCCTTCGAGCACGACGGGATCGCCGAGGATGACGCCGCGCATCATGCTTCCCCACGGGAGGTTCACGTAGAGCTCATCGGCGATGGCGTGGAGCTCTGCGGGCGGCTGCTCGACGCTGGCGACGACGTAGAGCACATTGGGCAGCCCGCCACGCGCCGGCTTCCCTGCGGCCTTCGCCGAATACTCCCGCATCGCCTCGCGCACCGGGTCCAGACCGATCACGAAGCGCGCCGGCTGCCTCTGCGCGTAGCGATACGCGAACGCCCCGTCGCCGGTGCCGACGTCGATCGTCACGCCCTCGTACGGAGCAAGGTGCTCCGCGAGCCCGGCACGCGACAGCTCGCTGATCTTCTTCCCCCGCACGACGATCACGCCGGCAGTATGCGGGTCATCGTGAGAGGTGAGAAGCGGCGAGAGGTGGAGGCTGGGCGCTGCGCGGGCGAGTGGCTGCACGTTCGCGAACGTCTATCTGCCTCGAATCTCGCTTCGTCGCGCGCGCTCCCTCTTCACCGCAGCGGGGAGGGCCGGGGGAGGGCAACCTCGTCCGAAACCGCAATCTTCATTGCCCACCTGCGTCAGTTGCGGTTCCTGCCGCGTGCGCGCGGCGGGACCGGCCGGAGAGGTCTTCGCTTCGTTCAGGAGGGCGTGCGCGCACGATCCCGTTTGCGGGCATCGGCGGGCATCGGTACCGTCCGGCGTCGGCGTTACGCGGTCTGCCCGCCGGCGTCTGCGGCTGCGCCGTTCGCGACGCCGCTCTCGCGCAGGGCTGCCGCCATCGCGCCCTCGGCGGCCGGCTCGTCGGAGCGGGCAGCGGCATCCGACGCCGGGCGCTGCTGGGGGCGCGGCGCCTTCGGCTTCGGCTCGGGCTTGGCCGCGACAGGCGCCAGGATCATGTTCATGAAGCGCCCCTCCATCGACGGCTGCTTCTCGACCGTGCCGGCGCCGCCGAGGTTCGAGGCGACCCGGTTCAGCAGCTCGCGGCCGATCTCCGGGTGCGTGATCTCGCGGCCGCGGAACATCACCGAGACCTTCACCTTATCGCCGCCCTTCAGCAGCTTCTCGACGACGCGCGTCTTGAAGTCGACGTCGTGGACGCCGATCTTGGGCTTGAAGCGCACCTCGCGCAGCACCACCTGCTTCTGGTGCTTGTGGGCCTCGCGCTCCTTCTTCGCCTGCTCGTACTTGAACTTGCCGTAGTCGAGGAGCCGGCAGACGGGCGGGTTCGCCGTCGGCGCCACCTCGACGAGATCCAAGCCGCGCTCGCGCGCGATGTTCATCGCCTCGAACGTGGGCATGGTGCGCTTGCTGCCGTCGTCATCGATCAGCAGGACTTCGCGGACGCGGATGCGTTCGTTGATGCGGAGCTCGCGGGCTATAGCGGGCCTCTTGTGGGGGAGTTGGTGCGCGCCGGGCGCTGGCGAATGCTCATGTGACCAGAGTGTAGCGGGATCGGTTGAAGGGAGGCAATGTGGTGTGGAGTAGGGAGCGGGGCGCCTCCGGTGAGACCGCGAGCACGCTCGGGCTCGCGTCCGCGACGGTGGCGATGGAGGTCGCAGGTTGGAGGTGCGGTGCGGCCGCTCGGGCCGGATTCATGCAACTCTTCGAGCCGACCGGCACGCTATATCGGCTGCGGCGAGGGATCGAAGCCCGGCACCTGCGCCCGCTCGTGGCCGTTGGCGTGGGCGCCGGTGCCGTTCGCGTGCTGCTCGTACGTCATCCGGTAGAGGTTCGCGTAACGGCCGCCGAGCGCCAGCAGCTCGTCGTGCGTCCCCTGCTCGATGATCCGCCCGTGCTCGAGCACGATGATCCGGTCCGCGTTGCGGATCGTCGAGAGCCGGTGCGCGATGACGAAGGACGTGCGCCCGACGAGCAGCGTCTTCAGCGCCCGCTGCACAATCACCTCAGTCTGCGTGTCGACGCTGGCCGTCGCCTCGTCGAGGATGAGGATGCGCGGCTGGGCGATGATCGCCCGGGCGAAGCTGATCAGCTGCCGCTGGCCCTGCGAGAGGTTGCCGCCACGCTCGTGCAGGTAGGTGTCGTACCCGTCTTCGAGCCGCGTCACGAAGTCGTGCGCGCCGACGGCCTTCGCCGCCGCCTCGATCTCGTCATCCTTCGCCTCCGGCCGGCCGTAGGCGATGTTCTCCTTCACGGTGCCGGAGAAGAGGAACGGCTCCTGCAGCACGAGGCCCATCCGCCGCGAGAGCGACGCGTGTGTGATCTGGCGAACGTCGATGCCGTCGACGGTGATCGACCCTTCGCTCACGTCGTAGAACCGCGAGATGAGCGAGGTCAGCGTCGTCTTGCCGGCGCCCGTCTGCCCGACGAAGGCGATCGTCTCGCCGGGCCGCACGTGGAGGTCGATGTCGGTCAGCACCGGCACCTCGTCGACGTAGCGGAAGGTCACGTGGTTGAAGTCGACGCGGCCCTCGATGTCAGGGATGTCGACTGCGTCCGGCGCGTCCTCGAAGTCCGGCTTCGTGTCCAGCACCTCGATCACGCGCTCGCCGCCCGCCATCGCCCGCTGCAGCTGCGTGTACTGCAGCACGAGGTCGCGCACGGGGTCGAAGAACAGCTGCAGCTGCAGCGCGAAGCCGACGAGCGCGGCGACGCCCATCTTCCCGTTCAGCACGCGGTAGCCGCCGTAGGCGATGACGAGCGACATCGCCAGCGCGACGATGATCTCGACCGCCGGCATCACGGCCGCACTCAGCCGGCCGGCGTCGATCGTCGCGTGCAGGTTCTGCTGGTTGACGGAGTCGAAGCGCCGGGCGTTCTCATCCTCGCGGGAGAGGCTCTGGATGACGCGGACGCCGGAGACGTTCTCCTGCAGGTTCGAGTTGACGATGGCGATCGCCTGCCGGACGCGGGTGAAGGCGCGGCGAGAGTAGCTCTGCCAGATCGCCATGGCGATGACGAGGATGGGCACCACGGAGAACGTGACGAGCGCGAGCCGCACGTCGAAGTACAGCAAGAAGAAGATCGAGAGCGAGATGCCGGCGATGTCGCCGAGGATCGTCAGGAAGCCGCTCGTCATCAGGTCCTGGAGCGCCGTCACGTCGCTCGTGATGCGCGACATAACGCGGCCGACCTCGTTGTTGTCGTAGAAGCGCAGTGACAGCTTCTGCAGGTGCGCGAACATGTCCTTGCGCAGGCCCAGCAGCAGCCGGTGGCCGATCCAGCCGGTCTGCCAGAGCTGCGTGAAGTAGGCGATAGCGCCGGCCGCCGCCAGCGCCAGGTAGAACCAGCCCCAAGCGTTGATCGCGCCGGCGTCCTTGTTCTCGGCGCCGCGCAGCAGCCCCTCGACAGCCAGCGGCATTGAGCGCGTGGCGAAGGCGAACGCCAGCGTCGCGAAGGCGGCGAAGAAGAGCCGCCACCGGTACGGGGCGACGAACTTCGACAGCCGCATGACGACGCGGTGGTTGTACACCGAGCCGAGCTCTTCGTCGCTCGAGCCGTCGGTGCTGCGCTCGAGCGTGTTCGGGCGCAACTGGTTGTTCCAGTGGCCGCCCTGGTTACTCCATCCGCCCGCCGAGCCGCCGCTCCAGTACGCCATCAGTCCTCTTCGCTCGAATCGCTCGTCTCAACTCGGCCCGCCGCCGCCGCACGACGGCCGCAGCGCCCTACGACCCGCCGCCCGCCGCCGCCGCCGGTTCCGCGCGGGCGCCGTCGTCGTCCGCGACGCGGTCGAGCCGCTCGCGCTCGCGCTCGTACGCCTCTTCCTGGTCGCGCAACTCGACGTCGTAGATCTCGCGGTACGGGCCGTCCTGGTCGATCAGCTCTGCGTGACGCCCGTGCTGGACGATCTGGCCGTTGCGCAGCACGAGGATCTGGTCCGCGGACTTCACGGTGCGCAGCCGCTGGGCGATGACGAAGGTGGTGCGGCCCTTCATCAGCTCGGCCAGCGCCTGCTGGATCAGGTACTCCGTCTCCGTGTCGACGCTCGAGGTGGAGTCGTCGAACACGAGGATCTTCGGGTCGAGCAGGAGCGTCCGCGCGATCGAGATGCGCTGCTTCTGGCCGCCGGACAGCGTGATGCCGCGCTCGCCGACCCAAGTGTCGTAGCCGTCCGGCAGCGACTCGATGAAGTCGTGGATGCGCGCCAGCTTCGCCACGCGCACGACGTCCTCGTACGTGGCATCGGCGGCGCCGTAGGCGATGTTGTCGCCGATCGTCGCCGAGAACAGGAAGACGTCCTGCTGGACGATGCCGAAGGCGCGCCGCAGAGAGGCCAGCGTGGCATCGCGGATGTCGGTGCCATCAATGGCGATGCGACCGCCGGTGACGTCGTAGAAGCGGGGCATGAGGTTGACGACGGTCGTCTTGCCGGAGCCGCTCTGTCCGAGCAGCGCCACCACCTGCCCCGGTTGCGCATCGATGGTCACGTCGCGCAGCACCGGGCTGATCGCGTCGTAGCCGAATGCGACGTCCTCGAACGTCACATGGCCCTGGATGTCGCGCAACTCGACCGCGTCGGCCTTCTCCGTCACCGCAGATTCGGCGTCGAGGATGTCGTAGATGCGCTCGCCCGACGACTGCGCGCGCGCCCAGAGCATGTTGATCCAGCCCAGGCTACGGATCGGCAACTGTAGCATCGTCAGGTAGAGGAGGAACTGCGTCAGCTGGCCGGTCGTCAGGTTGCCGTTGAGGATCTCGCTCGAGCCGTACCAGGCCGTCGCCACCATCGCCAGCGCCCAGACGCCGGTGAGCGCGGGCGAGTACTTCGCCTGGATGCGGTTGGTGGCGAAGGAGTTGACGAAGAGGTTCTGCGCTTCCGCGTTAAACTTGTCTCGCTCGAAGATCTCCCGCCCGAACGCCTTCACGACGCGCATGCCGCTCAGGTTCTCCTGCAAGACGACGCCGATCCGCCCCTGGAGGTTCTGCACCTCGAGCCAGATCGGCCGCAGCGTCGATGTCATCTTGATCGCGAAGAACGCCGTCGGCGGGAAGAAGACGGCGCTGAGCAGCGCCAGCTGCCAGTTCGTGACGAACATCAGCGCCAGCGCCGCGACGAGCAGCGCCGCCACGTACACGAGGCGGATCACCCCCATGTTCACGAACATGCGGATGCCCTCGACGTCCTGTGTCGCGCGCTGCATCACCTGCCCCGTCTGCGCCTTGTCGTGGTAGGCGAAGCTCAGCCGTTGGAGGTGGTCGTAGATGTCGTTGCGGATGTCGTACGCGACGTGCTGCGAGAGCCACTCCGCGAGGTACGTCTGTCCGAACTGGAAGACGCCGCGGAAGATCGCGGCCAGCGTGATCAGCGCGGCCGCGACGAGCAGCGTCCTCGCGTTGCCATGCGGCACGCCGTTGCGGATGTCGATGCCGTTGTCGATCGCCTGGCGGATCAGCCACGGCCCCACAAGCTGGAAGCCCGTCAGCCCGGCGACGGCCGCCCACGTAAGCAGGACGCGCCGCTTGTACGGCAGCGCATACTTGAGCATCCGGATCGGCGGCGGCAGGCTCGATTTCGGCTTCATCGCTGGCGCATGCTATCACACTCTAACGTGAACGTAAAGGTTGCCCTACCACCTGTAGTTGGCCCAGGGATTCTGTCACCCCATGCGGGAGACGCCGATCTTGAGCATCAGGGAGCAGCCGCCAAGCCGGGTCATTGTTGGGCGCGGATCGGGGCGGTCAGCAACGCGCAGCGAGCCAGGCGTGCCGCAGATGGCGGCCCATCGCTCAGCCGCCCACGCCCAGCGTCCGCAGCGCCGCCTCGAAGAGGTCGGCGATGAGCCTGTGGCCGGCGTCCGTTGGGTGCGGGTCGAACTTCGGGTCGAGCACGTGCGTCAGCGTCGCGCCCTTGCCCTGGAACGAAGGCGCGGCGTCGGCGACGGCGGTGCGCGGGTAGCGCGCGGCGACGCGGCGGATCAGGTCGTCGAGGCGCGGCAGCACGCGGCTGGCCGGCGCCTCGAACGGATGGCCGGTGCCCGAGAAGAAGTTCGGATAGGCGAGCAGCACGACCGGCACCCGCGCGTCGGCGGCGCGCAACTGCGCCAGAACACGGCCGAGCCGCGATTCGACGCCCGCGAGCGTCGCATCGAGCGGGCAGGACGATGGCAGCGGGTCCTCCACGCAGGCGCTGTTGGGCACGAGCGCCGCCAAGTCGTTGCCACCGGCGACAAGCGTGACCACGGCGACCTTCTTCGCGCGCAGCAAGTCGAGCGCCGGCGGCAGCTGCCTGTCGAGCACGTCCTGCGTCGTCGCGCCGGCCTTCGCGTACTGCTGCAGCGTCATGCCCTCGTCGCGCGCGAGCAAGGCGGCGAAGCTCGTCGTGCGCGGGTCGCTGGCGCCGTTGCCCGCCGCCACGGAATCGCCGAGCGAGATGTAGACGCCGGGCGCCTTCGCCGGCGTCGATGCCCTCGTCGTGCCACGGCAGGCGTACGAGACGGCGCCGGCGATGGCAATGATCAGCACGGCCAGCAGCACGATCGCCAGCAGCGGCGAGGCCGGCCTCATGGCGGCGGCGGCACTGCCGCGCGCAGCGGCGCCGGCGCCCAGATCGCGCCTTCGATCCGCTCCCTCTCGTCGCGCGGCGGCGGCAGCGTGGCGAGCTCCGCGCGATGCTCCCACATGCGGAGTGCGGCGACCACGGCATCGAACGCGTCCTCGCTCGACTCCGCGCGACGTCGCAGGACAGGCGGCAGCGGCGGGACGTGCGCGCGAAGGTACGCCGCGCGCGCATCGGCCCGGGACTTCACCACGCGACCACTCAACCAACGCGGGTAGATCTCGATGATCGTGTGCTTCGCCTGCGGGCCGAAGGGCCAGATGCCGAAACCGGCTTCACGAAGCGCGTGTAGCACCGGCATGCCGCGCAGCGAGCCGCTGCCGACGCTGCCCGCGCCGCCGACCTGGAACACGGACTTCGGCCGCGAGCCCGGCGCGTGCGCCGTCTCGCCGCGACGGAACGCCGCCGGGAGCAGCGGGCGCGGCTTCCCCGGCCGGCCCCAGAACGGCGGCTCGCAGGCCTCGAGCCAACGCTCGCCGCTCTGCCTGGCGCGCGACCAGAGCTCCGGCCCCGAACCAACGCCGAGCGCGCGCAGGTACCAGAGCGGCATCGAGAACGCGAAGTCCAGCCCGGCGACGATCGGCGCCGGTTCGGCGGCGAGCGCGATGAGGTGCGACGCCATCTCCTCGCGCGTCCGGCCGTTCTCGAGCCGCACGACGTCGCCGCGCGCGACCTCGGCGAGCCAGATCGTCTTCTCGGCCCCGACGCGCCTTCCGGACCAGTCGACCGCGATGATGCGGAGATCGTCGCCCGCGCTCATGCCGCTACTGTAGCGGGAAGACGGCAAGCGCGCCGTACGTAGCTCGCGCCTTCCACCGGCGAGCGCCGGCTGCATGCGGCTCACTGGCATCCGCGCCGTACGCCTGCCGGCAGCAGCAAGACGGCGCCGGACGACCGCGACCGTCTGCGGTCGTCCCACAGCCGGTCACAGGCAGACGGTCGCCACTACCAACTGATCGCGCGCGCCGGTGATGCGCGGGTCGTGGGTGCTGCTGCGGAAGTTCACCGCGAAGTGGACCCCCGTCGTCACCAGCGATCGCGCTTCGCCGCCGCCGCCGCCGTCAGATGCGGTCGCTGTTCCAGAAGTAGATCGTCGCCCGGGCGAAGGCGGTCGTGATATCCGGATCATCGATGAGCAGGCGCAGCATCATCGGATGACGGACGTCGGTCGTCTCCCGCGCCTCGGGCAGGCGACGCAGGAGCGATGCGAGGCGGTGCGTCGTCGGCACGGACGCGACGAGCGCGTCGCATGAGCACGTCTCCTGCGCGACCGCGCGGACGAGCGCTGACAGCGCGTCGGCGTGATCCGGCGCGCACTCCGCTTCGAGGATCTGGTGGCCGAAATCGCGGCAGCGGCTGCGGATGTAGGCGACGACGACGCCGCCGCGCGTCGCGACCAGCGCCGGACGCTCGTCGAGCCAGTGCTGCGCATCCGTCCACCCGCGCGGCGTGCGGATGATGGCGCCCGTCGCGTCGCCCGTCGCCATGCGGTAGATCGCCAGCAGGCGGGGAAGGTCGCCGGCGGCGGCCGGACGGACGGCGTACAACGACGCGCCGCCGGAGCGAGCGGTGGCGCGCGGCAGGGTGATCTCCGGCTGCCGGAGGATCTGGTAGCCGAGACGCTCGTAGAAGGCGGGGATGCCGGTGAAGAGGAACGAGACCTCCATTCGCTCCTGCCTCATCCGCGCGACGGCGTCTTCGAGCAGCGCCGTGGCGATGCCGCGGCCCTGCAGGTCCGGGCGCGTCGCCACCGAGCCGATACCGCCGGCCACGACGGCGAGGCCGGCGACCACCATGCGCCGCGCGAAGATGCGGACGTAGCCCGCGATCCGGCCATCGATGACGGCGACGCGGGCGTGGCGGAGGCGGAAGGTCGAATCGTGCCCGGTCTGGGCGGCGAAGAAGCCCGGCGCCGCCTCGTCGAAGCACCGCTCGAGCAGCGTGATGATCTCCGCGAAGTCAGACCGCCGTGCGGCGCGGCAGATGAGGTCCACCGCCAGATCGTAGCTCACTGGAAGGCGCGGGCGAGCGTCGGCCACGTCGCCCTGCCGCAGCGCATGCAGGGCGCCGTCGGCGAGCGGCCATCAGCAGGCTCCCGATCTGCATCTGAAGGGACGGCCGGGACGATGCGTGTGTCCGCCGTCGATCCGGATGAGCGGCGGCCGGCGCTCGCTTGACCGGCCTGCCGTCGCGTGCCTATGATCTCCAGAGCGAAGCAGCCTGACCTGGCGCGATACACCTGCCGGCGGTGAGAGCCGGTCGCCGGGCCATCGACGAGCGCACACCTGCGCCGCGATGGTGCGGCTTTTTTCGTTGGCGGAGCCAATGATCGAAACGCGGCCGGGAAGGACATCCGATGTGGCGGCGATCATCGCGCGGGCCCTCCGCGACGAGCGGCTGGACGCCGCCGACGGCTACCGGCTGATCGAGGCGTCCGGCAGCGAGCTCGTCGCGATGATGGCGGCGGCGTCCGAGATGCGCGACGGGTCGCACGGACGGACGGTGACGTACTCGCGCAAGGTCTTCATCCCGCTGACCAACCTCTGCCGCCAGAAGTGCGGCTACTGCACCTTCGCCCGCGGCCCCCGCGACCCGATCGCGCACACGATGACGCCGGACGAGGTGATGGCGGTCGCCCGCGCCGGCCGGCGGCAGGGGTGCAAGGAAGCGCTCTTCTCTCTCGGCGAGCGGCCGGAGGAGGTCTACGACTTCGTGCGCGACGACCTCGCGCGGTGGGGGCACCGCACGATGTCATCGTACGTCGGCGAGATGGCCGGTCGCGTGCTGCGCGAGACGGGACTGCTGCCGCACATCAACCAGGGGATCATGGACCGCGACGAGATCGCGTCGCTACGCGAGGTGAGCGCCTCCATGGGGATGATGCTGGAGACGGTCAGCGAGCGGCTGCACGAGCGCGGCATGGCGCACTTCCGTTGCCCGGGCAAGATCCCGGCGGAGCGCCTGCGCACGATGCGCGACGCCGGCGAACTGCGGGTCGCGTGGACGACCGGCATCCTCATCGGCATTGGCGAGACGCGGGCCGAGCGCGTCGACTCGCTCCTGGCGATCCGCGAGCTGCACGAGGAGTACGGCCACATCCAGGAGGTGATCGTCCAGAACTTCCGCGTGAAGGAAGACATCGCCATGCGCCACGAGGGCGAGCCGAGCACGTTCGAGATGCTGCGGACGATCGCGACGGCACGCCTGCTGCTGGGCGGCGAGATGAACATCCAGGCGCCGCCGAACCTCACGCCCGACGCCCACGGCATGTACCTGCTGGCGGGGATCAACGACTGGGGCGGCGTCTCGCCGGTGACGCGGGACCACATCAACCCGGAGCGGCCGTGGCCGAACCTGCTCGAGCTGAAGCAGACGACCGCCGACGCCGGGTTCGCGCTGCGCGAGCGGTTCGGCCTCTACCCGGAGTACGTCCGTGAGGGGGGCCGATGTGGCGGTTTCGTACCAGAGGCGGTGCGGCCGGCGTTCGCCCGGCTCGCCGACGACAGTGGACTCGTGAAGCGGGAGGAGGAACGGTGGTGAGCGACGCGGACAACAGACAACCGGCGACAGACGGCGGAGGACGGGCAGAAGAGACACCGGCCCGGGCCGGTTGGCGTGCCGTTGGCCTGCCCATCGAAGCCGAGGTCGCGCGCGTGCTCGACCGGGCGCTCGACGGCGCCGACATCGACATCGACGAGGCGACGCTGCTCTTCGACGCGCGCGGGCCGGCGCTCTCTGCGCTGCTGCTGACGGCCGACGCGCTGCGCCGGCGGACCGTCGGCGACCGCGTGACCTACGTCATCAACCGCAACATCAACTTCACGAACGTATGCATCAAGCACTGCGGCTTCTGCGCCTTCAGCCGAGACCATCGCCAGGAGGAGGGCTACTTCCTGCCGGCCGAAGAGGTCGTGCGGCGCGCGCAGGAGGCGTGGGATCTCGGCGCCCGGGAGATCTGCGTGCAGGCGGGCCTGCCGCCGAAGCTCGATGGGGCCTACTACATCGACCTGACGAAGGCGATCAAGCGGGCGCTGCCGGCGATGCACGTCCATGGCTTCTCGCCGGAGGAAGTGCTGTACGGCGCCGTGCGCGCGCGCTGCAGCCTCGAAGAGTACCTGTCGGCGCTGAAGGCGGCGGGCGTCGGCAGCTTGCCCGGCACATCGGCCGAGATCCTCGACCAGGACGTGCGCGACCGCATTGCGCCGGGGCGCATCACGAAGGACCAGTGGGTCGACGTGATCACGACCGCGCACCGGCTCGGCATCCGGACGACGTCGACGATCATGTACGGGCACATCGAGACGTCGCGGCAGAAGGCGGCGCACATCGCGCTGCTGCGCGAGATCCAACGCGACACCGGCGGCTTCACGGAGTTCGTGCCGCTGAGCTTCATCGCGTCGGAGGCGCCGATGTACGCGAAGGGGCTGGTGCCGGGACTGCGCGGCGGTGCGACCGGCGCCGAGGTGATGAAGATGTACGCCGTCTCGCGCATCATGCTCAACAACTGGATCCCCAACGTCCAGGCGTCGTGGGTGAAGGAGGGGCCGAAGCTCGCCCAGATGGCACTCGATGCCGGCTGCAACGACTTCATGGGGACGCTGATCAACGAAAGCATCTCGACCTCGGCCGGCGCCATCTACGGCCAGCGGATGGCGCCGCGCGAGATGCGCGCGCTGATCCGCGAGATGGGGCGCCTGCCGGCGGAGCGCAACACGCTGTATGGCATCGTGCGCGAGTTCGGGCCGGAGGAGGACGAGCACTACGACCCCCTCGACCTCGCCGGCGAGGGCGACGAGCGCTTCGGCTCGTACGAGCGGCTGTCGCACGACGCGTCGTTCCGGTTCGCCGACACGTACAAGCGCGGCGAGCTGATCCCGCTCGAGATCAAGGGATGATGCTGCGACAGGCGCGGCGGCCGGAAGGCGTCATCGCCGCCGCGCCCGGGGATCTGCACCCTGCCTGCGCCGTGGCGCCGCGCCGACAGCGTCCGGCGCAGCTGATTGACTTCGCGCGATCTGCCCCGTAGCGTTAGTGCGATGACGTCCTCCGCCCGCACGCCCGTCTCGGCGCTGCCCCGCGGCCACGCCTTCACGCCGGCGCGCTTCACCCCGCAGGCCGCCGATGTCCGCGCGTATCTCGATGCTGTCGGCGACGGCACGTCCTACGGCGACGCCGTGCCGCCGCTCGCCGCCCTCGCGCTCGGCCTAGCCGCGCTGCAGGAGCAGCTGTCGCTGCCCGCCGGCTCGCTGCACACGGGCCAGGAGGTCGAGCAGCTGGCGGTGATGCGCGCCGGCGAGGATCTGACCCTCAGCGGCGAGATCGCACAGCGGTCGGAGCGCCAGGGGCTCGTGATCAGCGTCATCGCGCTCGAAGTCGCCGCGGCCGGGGCGCCGGCGCTGCGCGCGCGGACGACGATCCTGGTGCCGGCGGCGTCGTCGTGAGCGGCGATGGGGCGATCGCTCCGGTGGTACGAGCGCTCAGCCAGGAGCAGCTGCAGGCCTACGCCGACGCGGCGCACGACCACAACCCGATCCACATCGCCCCGGCGTTCGCGGCCGTGACGCCGTTCGGCGGGACGATCGCACACGGCATGCTCGTGCTTGCCACGATCGGCGAGATGATGCACGCGGCGCTCGGGGAGCGCTGGCTCTCGTCGGGCCGGCTGAAGGTGCGCTTCAGGGCGCCTGCGCGCCCGGGCGATACCGTGACCGCCACGGCCGACGCGGCCGGCGACGGCGCCTATGCCGTGCGCTGCTGCAACGACCGCGGCGACGTGCTGATCGAGGGCCGCGCGTCGGTGGGCGCATGAATGAGGATCCGGAGCGCCGCGGCCGCATGTGCTTCGCCTGCGGCGAGAAGAATGAGCGCGGGCTGCACATGCAGTTTCGCCGCGAGGGCGAGCGGGCAGTCTGTGACTACACGCCGTGCGCGTACCAGCAGGGATACCCGGGGCGCATGCACGGCGGGGTCGTCGCCACGCTGATCGACGAGGCGATGGGCTGGGCCGTGTACCACGCGGCGGCGTGGGCGGCGACGGCGCGCCTGAGCGTGCGCTTCCGGCGGCCAGTGCAGATCGACGTGCCGCTGCGCATCGAAGCGTGGGTGACGCGCGACCGCAGCCGCCTCATCGAGCTGCGCGCTGAAGTGCGTGACGCCAGCGGTGCGCTGCTCGCGGAGGGCGACGGCGCCTTCATGACGCTCGACGCACGGTTCGCGGACGAGCTGAGCGGGCTCGCCGTGGAAGTGGGACGGGAGGATGCGCCGCCGGTGTCCGGCGCGTCGTGATGGAGGCATCCATGCAGGCGTATGCGACGACGACGTGGCTGGAGGAGCACCGTGGCGCCGGCGACGTGCGCGTGCTTGAAGCGAGCATCGCCAGGGAGACCTACGACGACGCGCACATCCCGGGCGCGCTCTGGATCGACTTCCACAAGGACCTGCTGCGCAACGGCGACGACTCGAGCGGCGAGGTGCTGACGCCGGAGCAGTACGCCGCGCTGATGGAGCGCTGCGGCATCGCGCCAGAGACGACCGTCGTCTGGTACGGCGACCGGCACAGCGCATACGCCATCCGCGGGTTCTGGACGATGGACTTCTACCGGCATCCGGCGCCCGTGCACGTGCTCGAAGGCGGCCGCGAGCGCTGGCTCGCCGAGCGCCGGCCGACGACCGCGGATCTGCCGCAGGCCGCGCCGTCGTCGTACCCGGTGCCGCCGTCCGCCGCCGACGGCCCGAACCGGGCGACGTGGCAGCAGGTGCGGGACGCCATCGGCGCCCGCAAGCGCGTCGTGCTCGACGTGCGTTCGCAGGAAGAGTACGACGGGACGAACGTGCGGGCGGCGCGCGGCGGCCACGTGCCGGGTGCGGCGCACATCGAGTGGACGGACGCGACATCCGGCGCCAACACGCTGAAGCCGGAGGCGGAGTTGCGCGCGCTGTTCGAGTCGCAGGGCGTGACGCCGGATCGGCAAGTGATCGCGCACTGCCAGCTGGGCATCCGCGCGGTGCACACGTGGTTCGTGCTGAAGCACGTGCTGGGGTACCCGGACGTCCGCAACTACGACGGCTCGTGGCAGGAGTGGGGGAACCGGGCCGACTCGCCGATCGAGCGCTGAGCGCGCGGGCCGAGGATCATCGGCGGCGAAGCCGATGTTGCGATGATGCCGGCGCAGGCCGAGGGTGATCCGGCGAGCACCGCGCGATGTGGAGGTTGGCTGCGTCCCAACCTCCATTGCCCGCCGACCAACGCCCTCGGTCAGAGTCGGCCTCGTGCGCGATGCGCCGGACGCTGGGACGCTCGCGCGACGCTCCTCCAACGGCCGGGATGGCAACCTGCAGTCGACGACGCCGATCAGTAGGCATCGATCTCGCGCAGGCGGTCGTCGCTGATGCCGAAGTAGTGGGCCACCTCGTGGCGGACGACGTGGGCGATGCGGCGGCGCAGGTCGTCCTCGCTCTCGGCCAGGCGCTGCAGCGGCTGGCGGAAGACGACGATGGTATCGGGCAGCGTCATGTTGTAGTAGGCGCCGCGCTTCGTCAGCGGTACGCCGCGATACACGCCGAGCAGCATCATCTGCGAGGGCGTCAGCGTCCGTGCGAAGTCATCGGGGCGCGCCCAGTCTTCCACCGAGAACTCGAGGTTTGCAATCTGCTCTCGGAACGCCTCCGGCAGCGCGTCCGCGGCCTCGGCCACCATCGCCTCGAACGTCTCGATGTCGACTTCATGGGGCACGTGTTCTGCTCCTGCTGTGCGGCGCTCATCCACCACGGAGGAGGGTGGCGGATCGGATGTCCGATGATGCACGCCCGGGCCGAATGCTCACGCCTGCCCGCTCATCGCATCGACCGGGCTCCGCCTGCATGTTCGCCAAGCCGTGCGAATCGGCGCGCCACGCTCCCGCATCTACCCTCCAGCGCCGCATTTCGGCCGCGACGCTCCACCACCCTACAATGTGACGACGTCGCCCCGTCGCCACAGGTACCACGTGCCGGCGCTTCGATACGGCCGCCAGCACTCGGCGATGCGCTCCATCGTCGCGGCGTCCGGCGGGTCGTCGAGCCGGTACGCCTGCTGCATCGCGTTGCGGACGCCGAGGTCGCCGACAGGCAGCACGTCGGGGCGGCCGAGGCAGAAGATCAGGAGCATGTCGGCCGTCCAGCGCCCGACGCCCTTGATGCGCGTGACTTCGGCGATCACCTCCTCATCGCTGGCACGGCGCAGCGCGCGGTTGTCGATCTCGCCGGAGACGAAGTGCTCGCCGATGCTGCGGAGGTACGACGCCTTCTGCCGCGAGAGCCCTGCCGCCCGCAGGTCCTCGTCGGCGGCCGCCGCCATCTCCTGCGGCCGGGGGATGCGGTCGCCGAACAGCGCCAGGAATCGGCGTTCGATCGCCGCAGCGGCGGCGCCGGCCAGCTGCTGGTAGAGCACGGAGCGCAGCAGCGCCTCGTACGGCTCGCCGCGCGCCTCGATCGTGTATGGCCCGACGCGCTTGACGATGCCGCGCATGACGGGGTCAGCCTGCATGAGATGGGCACGCGCGGCCTCGGCGTCGTAGGGGAACGGACGGCGGCGCATCGTCGCCCTCACGCGGCGGCGCTCACTCGCGGCTCCACAGGCCCGCGGCCGCCATGTCGATCGACGCGAGCGCCTCGCTCAGCGCTTCATTGGCGTCGCTGTCGCCGTCGGCCTCGATGCGATCAATGAGGCTGCCGAGGTAGGCGCGGACCGTCTCGAGGCGGTCGACGACTTCGTGCGTGCGGACGGCGGCGCGCGTCACGCCGGCCGCGCGTTCGCCGGCGAACGAGAGCACCGGCTTCGGCGTGCTGTTGACGCTGAGATGGAAGACGTCCGGCCGCCCGTAATGTCCGGCGACGTCCCGGGAGTGCTTTTCGCGGATCGCCGCCGTCAGGTCGATCTCGGCGTAGACGATCTCTTCGCGGTCGTAGACCGGCCCCGCGAGATAGCGGCCGTCCGGGCCGACGATCGCGCTGCCGCCGTTCGCCTCGACGCAGCCGCCGCCGTACTCCGGCGGTAGCTGCGGCTCCGGGCGGACGCCGCAGGCGGAGACGACGAAGCAGGCGCCTTCGAACGCATACTGGCGCATCCCGAAGTCGATGTGGTCGTTCTGCGAGCTGTAGGCCGGCCAGGTCGCGCAGTGCAGCTGCTCGCCCTGGCCGTAGAGCGCATACTTCGCCAGCGTCACCTCGTGCTCCCAGCAGATTAGGCCGCCGAGCCGCCCGAGTGGCGTCTCGAGGACGCGCAGATCGCTGCCGTCGCCGAAGCCCCAGACGGTACGCTCGGTGAACGTGGGCACCAGCTTGCGATGCTTGTGCAGCACGCTGCCGTCTGGCGCGAGGTAGAGGAGTGTGTTGTAGAGCGTGCCGCGGCTGGCGGTGTCGCGCTCGTTGATCCCGATGACGACCCAGGCGCCGGCGCCTTTTGCCGCTGCGCCCAGCCTCTCCGTCGTCGGCGAGGGCACTTCGACGGCGTTGCGCCAGAGGTCGGCGTAGATCCGGGCGGAGAAGAGCGCCGGCGTCGATGTCCACCACGGGTACGTCGGGATCCACGTCTCCGGGAAGACGACGAGGCGGGCGCCGTTCGCCGCGGCTTCTTCGATCAGCCCGCACGCCTTCTCGGCCGTGGCATCGCGATCCATGAAGACCGGCGCTGCCTGCACGGCGGCGGCGGTGAAGACCGGCAGCTCGTCTCCCATTGCTCCCTCCGCCGCTTTCGCCGCTCGTCCGCGGCGAGCATCGGATCATACCATCGGGCGAGATGTGTATGAGCTAACCGAAGCGCCAGGACAGCTCATAAGCTCGAGGTGAGCCGTCACGGTCGACGCCGGGATGCGGGTTTGAAGCGCGGGCGCCGCGTGGTACGATCGGGACGGCCGTGCTAGGCGGGGAGCCAGCGGTGCCCTGTACCCGCAAGCCGCTATAGCGGGGCTGAATCCCCACTCGAGGTCGGCGTACCTGGGAACTGGCGGCGCCGAGCGGCGTTGAGGGCTTGGTCCTGCGCGGCGGAGCGCTGTGAACCCCGTCAGGTCCGGAAGGAAGCAGCGGTAAGCGGAATGTTCCGGGTGCCGCAGGGCTACCGGGCCGGAGCTGGCTAGCGTCGTTAAGCCGAAGGGCCTGATCGACAGTGGGTGCACGGCCATACCCCTCCATTTCACGCGCGGCGGGCGCCGCGCGTCGATGCGCGGCATCGGCCAGACGATTTCGTCCGCAGGGAGGCGCATGCGCGGAGTGCGATGGCAGGCGGCGCGCGCGGCGCTCTCGGGCCTGACATCGGGCAGCGTCCTGCTGGATCCGCGACGCCGCCGACACCTGGCGATGCTGTCCGTCGCCATCGCGATCGCCGTCTTCGTCGCCGTGCTGCTGCAACCGCGCAAGGTGCGCGTGCAGGCCGATGGGCGCGAGACCGTCGTGACGACGTGGATGGCGAAGGACAGCGCCGTCCTGCGCGGCGCGGGCGTCGAACTGCGCCCCGGCGACCGCGTGACGGCTCTGCGCGCCCCTGGCGCCGACGTCCTGCGCGTCGAGCGCGCGCACCGCGTGCTGCTGCTCGCCGACGGCGCGCGCTACGAGCTGCTGACGCACGCCCGGACGATCGACCAGCTGCTGGCGGAGGCGTCCGAGGCGATCGACGACCGCGACAGCGTCGTGCAGGACGGCGAGCTGGTGTCGGTCAACGCGCCGATCGAGCCGCCGCGCATCTTCGCCGGCCGCGCGCCGGGCTTCGCCCAAGCGCAAGCGCCAGCGTCGGCCGAGATCACGATCGCGGTTCGGAGGGCGATGCCCTTCCGCATCAACGAGGACGGCCGGATGACGAGCTCGAGCTCGAGCCAGCAGACGGTGGCAGAGGCGCTGCGGGAAGCCGGCGTGGTCGTCGGGCCGGGCGACGCCGTCACGCCCCCTGAGAACGCCGCGCTGCAGCCCCAGGCGCTGATCGACATTCGGCACGCGCGGTCGCTGACGGTGACGCTGCCGAACGACCATCGCGTGCTCTACACGCTGGCGGCGACGGTAGGCGACGCGCTGAGCGCGGCTGGCATCGCCGTGCCGGCCGGCGCCTTCACCGAGCCGTCGCTGGAGACGCCGGTGACGGCCGGCATGTCGGTGCGGGTCGTCCAGCTGTCCGCCTCACGCAATGCGGAGCGCGAATACATCGCCAGCGGCACGGTGTACAAGCCGGATCCGAAGCTGGCGCCGGGGCAGACGCGGACCGTCGCCGGCCGCGACGGAGCGCGCGTCCGCGAATACGATGTCAGCTACGTCGACGGGCGCGAGGCGGGGCGGACGCTCGTGCGCGAGTACTTCGACCCGGCGCCGGTGGACACCGTGGTGTACTACCCCGTGCGGAACACGACCGCGCAGCCGGCGCCGGCGAGCAGGACTGGCGGCACGCTCCGCGTCTACGCCACCTGGTACACGGCGGCGAGCAGCGGACGCGCGCCGAGCGATCCCGCCTACGGGCGTACTGCCACTGGCGTCCTGGTGACGTACGGTATCGTGGCGGTAGACCCGAACGTCATCCCGCTGGGGACGAAGATGTTCATCCCGGGCTACGGCTATGCGGTCGCAGCGGACACCGGCGGCGCCGTCAAGGGATACGTCATCGACCTCGGGTTTCCGGACGGAGTGCAGGTTGACTGGCAGTCGCGCTGGATTGAGATCACGATCGTCTCGTAATGCCCGCGGCAGCCGCCCGCGCCCGAAGAAGCGCTTCGGGCAGCACTTCCTCTCCGACCGGAACATCCTCGGTCGCATCGCCGATGCGGCCGACCCGGGGCGCGATGACGTGGTGGTGGAAGTCGGCCCCGGCCTCGGCGCGCTGACGGCCGTCCTGGCCGCGCGGGTGGGGCGCGTGATCGCCGTCGAGGTCGACCGCGACCTGGTGCCGACGCTGCGGGGCGAGTTCGCGGGCGCCGCCGGCGTCACGATCGTCGAGGGCGACGTGCTGGGTTGGACGCCGGACGAGTTGCTGCGGCGCGGCGACGCCCGGCCGCCATATCTTCTCGTCGGCAACCTCCCCTATAACATTGCGGCGGCCGTGCTCCGCCACTTCCTCGAGGCGCGGCAACCGCCGCTGCGCATCGTCGCCATGGTTCAGCTCGAAGTGGCGGAGGCGATCGTCGCGGCAGCGGGGAAGATGAGCCTGCTCAGCGTGGCGACGCAGGTCTACGGCGAGCCGCGCATCGTGATGCGGGTCGCGCCCGGCGCCTTCTCGCCGCCGCCGGCGGTGCAGTCCGCGGTCGTGCGCATCGACGTCGCGCGGGCGCCGCGCGTCGATGCGCCGCTGGACGCCTTCTTCCGCATCGTGCGCGCCGGCTTCGGCAACCCACGGAAGCAGCTGCGCAATAGCCTCTCCTTCGGGATGCACGTGAAACAGTCCGTCGTCGACGAGGTGATGCAGGCGGCGGGCATCGACGTGACGTTGCGGCCGCAGGTGCTCTCGCTCGACGACTGGGCGACGCTGACGCGGGCCTGGGTCGAGGGGATGCGCCGATGAGTCGCGGTGTGCGCGTCCTGGCGCCGGCGAAGCTCAACTGGACGCTCGAGGTGCTCCGCATCCGGCCGGACGGTTATCACGAGCTGCGGAGCGTGCTCCAGACGCTCGACCTCTGCGACGTCGTGACGCTGACCGACGCGCCGGGGATCACGATCGATGTCGGCGGCCCGCTCGGGGAGACGCTCGCTGATGCGCCGGCCGAGCGCAACCTGGCGTACCGCGCGGCCCTCGCGCTGCGTGAGCGCGTCGGCGGGCGCCGGGGCGCGCGGATCGTGCTCGAGAAGCACATCCCGGTCGCGGCGGGCCTCGGCGGTGGCAGCAGCGATGCGGCCGCCGTGCTGCGCGGGCTCGACCTACTCTGGGAGCTGCAGCAGCCGCAGATCAATCTCATCGAGATCGCCGGCGAGGTCGGCTCGGACCCGCCGTTCTTCGTCGCCGGCGGCACCGCAGCCGTGCGCGCGCGGGGTGATGTCGTCGAGCCGCTGCCGGACGCGGTCGCGCCGGAGATCCTGCTCGCCACGCCGCCGCCCGGCGACCGCGGCGACAAGACGGCGCGGATGTTCGACGCGCTCTCGCCCGACGACTTCTCCGAGGGCGATGCGACGTTCGGGCTTCGCGAGGCGGTGGAAGCCGGACGCGCGCTCAGCGACGGCGAGCTGATGAACGTCTTCGAGCGCGTGCTGACGAAGCAGCAGCCGGACACCGCGCTCGCGCTCGATGCGCTCGCCGCACAGGGGCAGGCGGCCCACCTGGCGGGCGCCGGGCCTTCGTTCTTCCTGCTGCTCGATCGGCGAGCGGACGCCGCCGCGCTGTCGGCTCGCGTGCGCGATCTGGGCTTCGAGCCGCGGCGCGTACGCGCGCTTGGCCGCGCGGCGGCGCTGCGCACCGAGGACGTGTAGATGGCCGAAGTCTTCTCCGGCTTCATCGTCGGCTATGTACTGGCGATCATCGTGGGGCCGCTGGGCGCCGTGATGCTCGTGCGGGAGAACCGCCACACCGGCTTCGCGCAGCGGGCCGCGCCGCCCGGGACGAGCATCGTCGCGCTGTCGGTGGTGATCCACTTCGCGGCGATGCTCGTGCTGACAGCGCTCGGCCTGGTGCTCGGCATGGCGCTGGCGGGGCTCGACGCGCGCCACCCGCGGGACGGCCTCGGCAGCCCGAACCTGCTCTACACCGTGATGGTGATCGCGATCACCGTGATCATCGTCGCGCCCGCTGTCGCCGCGCCGAAGCTGCGGCGGCCGGTCGGCATCGTCGCCCTGACGCTGCTGGTCGCCTTCGGCTGGGCCGTGCCGTGGCTGGCGCAGCTGGGAGGGTGATGCAGCACCAAAACCCACACTCGACGTGAGCGCGCGTGGCTGCGGGCTCGTCCTCCTCCGGAGCCGGAGGTGGATGGCTTGGCGACGCCGTGCAGCGTCCACCGTCCCGCCTCCAGCCTCACATCGACCGCTCCGCTTCCACCGTCCCTCCAGCCACCCGGCCGGAGCGCCATTCGTCATCACCGCGTATACTCCCGCTCGATATGCCCGGCACGATCCTCGACATGCACGTCCATACGACGGCCGGCGCTTCGGACAGCGGACTCTCGCCCGAGGACCTCGCCGGGGAGGCGAAGGCGCGCGGGCTGACCGGCCTGAACATCACCGAGCACGACCGGCTCTGGGACACGTACAAGCTGAGCGAGTATCGTGAACGCCACGCGCCGCTGTTCGTGAACAACGGGATGGAGGTGTCGACCGACCTCGGCCACATGATCGTCGTCGGACTGACGCAGTACGTCGCCGGCATCCGGCGCGCCGAGGAGCTGCGGCGCGTGCTCGACGACCTCGGCGGCTACATGGTGGTGGCGCATCCGTTCCGGCACTGGTTCGACCCGGTGTACTTCCGGAAGCAAGGGAAGGAGCCGTTCACGATGACGCCCGAGCAGGCGGCCGAGCGCATGCCCGTGTTCCAGCTCGTCGATGCGATCGAGGCGCTGAACGGCGCCAACACGCCGCGCGAGAACCTCTTCGCCCTGCGCGTGGCGCAGGCGCTCGGCAAGCCGGTCACGGGCGGCAGCGACGCTCACTCGACGTCCGGCATCGGCTTCTACTGCACCGTGTTCAAGCAGGAGCTGCGGACGCCTGCGGACATGCTGCGCGAGCTGCACGCCGGCCGCTTCCACGCGCACCACGGACTGCTCCAGGGCAAGCTGACGTACTTCACAGAGACCAGCCTCGAAGAGGCGGCGCCGGGCAAGGCGACGTAAGCGACCGACCGTCGTCGGTGCGCCTGCACGCGCCGCCTGCCGTGCTACACTCGAAGCGCGCCAAAGGGATGCAGCGCATCGCGTCAGCGTCATGCGCGCACGTCTCCACGGCGACTGGAAGCCCACCCGATGCCCTACGTCTCGCTCGACCTGGAGACCACCGGCCTCGACCCGGAGGTCGATGAGATCATCGAAGTCGCCGCCGTGCGCTTCGACGCGACGGGCGTGCTGGATCGCTACCAGTCACTGGTGAACCCGGGCAAGCGGCTGGAGTACCGCATCGAGCTGCTGACGGGCATCGATCCCGCCGACTTGGCGTCGGCGCCGCACTTCGGGGCGCTGGCGCCGGAGATCGAACGCTTCATCGGCCTGGATCCGATCGTCGGGCAGAACCCGATGTTCGACGTCGGCTTCCTGCAGCGGAAGGGCGTGCAGATCTCTGTGCCGGCCTACGACACCTTCGAGCTGGCGAGCATCCTGCTCAGCGGACTGCACGAGCACTCGCTCGGCGCGATCGCCGACCACCTCGGCATCGTCTTCATGAATCGGCACCGGGCGATGGCCGACGCCGACGCCGCGCGTGCAGTCTTCACGGCGCTGCGGGCGCAGCTCGCGTCGTCGCCGCCGCACCTGCTGGCCGATGCCGAGAGGATCGCTTCGGCGAGCAACTGGCAGCTGCGCCACCTGTTCCAGGAGCTCGCCACGGAGCATCCGCGGACGCCGGGCGAAGCCGATGAGGAGGCCGAGACGCTGCACGGTTTCATCCGCCCGCCGGCGAAGATCAGCGACCCGGTCGTGCCGTCCGGCCGCGTCGTGCGCACAGCGCCGGAGGAGTCGCAGCGGCTGATCGCCTCGCGGGCGGCGCACGCGGCGCTGCTGACGTTCGAGGACCGGCCCGAACAGGTGCAGATGGCGCACGCCGTCGGCGAGGCGATCGCCGGCGGCGAGCAGCTGATCGTCGAGGCGGGCACGGGCGTCGGGAAGTCGCTGGCCTATCTCGTGCCGTCGGCGCTGCACGCCGCGCGCAACAACGCCCGAACCGTCGTTTCGACGAACACGATCAACCTCCAGGACCAGCTCGTGGCGTCCGACATTCCACTGGCGCGGCGCATCCTCGCCGAAGCGGGGATCGACGCCGACGACCTGCGCGTCGCCCAGCTGAAGGGCCGTGGCAACTACCTCTGCCTGCTGCGTTGGGCCGCCGCCCGCCGCGCCGCGGCGCTCAGCGCCGATGAGGCGCGGGTGCTCGTGCGGATGCTGTTCTGGCTCGGGCGCACCGATACCGGCGACCGCGCCGAGCTGAACCTGCGCCGGAATGAAGACCCGGCGTGGATTCGCCTGAGCGCGCAGGATTCCGGCTGCCTGCAGTCGCAATGCGCCTACGTGCGCGACGGGACCTGCTTCCTGCACCGGGCGAAGAGGCGGGCGGAAGCGGCGCACGTCCTCGTCGTCAACCACGCGCTGCTGCTGTCGGACATCGCGACCGGCGGCAACGTGCTGCCGGAGTACCAGCACCTCGTCGTCGACGAGGCACACCACCTGGAGGACGAAGCGACATCGCAGTTCGGGTTCACCGGCGGCGAAGGGGAGATCACCGGCTGGCTCGACCGCCTGCACACGCGGCCGGGCCGCGACCGTGACGGCGGCCTCGCCGGCTCGGTGCAGGCGGCGACGCGCAGCTCGCAGCAGCCGCTCGTCGGCGGCGCGCCGCAGCTCCAGGCGATCGCGCGGACGCTCGCGGAGGCCGTGACACGGGCGCGCGACCGCGTACCGGCGTTCTTCCGCCTGCTGCAGACGTTCGCCCTGCAGCACGGCTCCGGCGGCGGCGAGTACGACGAGCGGCTGACGCTCAACCGCGGCATGCGCGTGCAGCCGGACTGGGCGGATATCGAGGCGGCGTGGTTCGAGACGGAGGAGCGCCTGGCGGCCGCCGAGGGCGTCGTCGAAGAGCTGCATGCGGCGCTGCTGCAGGCCGACCCGAAGGACGTGCTCGACCGCGACGCCATCGCCGCGGCGGCGGCGGAGCTGTGCGAGTCTGGTCAGAAGCTGCGGCGAAACGTCTCGCGGATCATCGCCGAGGACACGAAGGACACGATCTGCTGGTTGACTCTGACGCGCCGCGACCCGTCGCCGCTGCTATCGAGCGCGCCGCTGGCGGTCGCCGAGACGCTGAAGACGCGGCTGTTCGACCCGAAGGAGAGCGTCGTGCTGACCAGCGCCACTCTGAGCACGGACGGCGACTTCGGCTACATCAAGCAGCGCCTGGGCCTCGAGGAGCCGCAGGAGCTGTTGCTCGGGTCGCCGTTCGACTACCGGCAGTCGACGCTGATCCTGACGCCCTCCGACATGCCGGAGCCGTCGCTGGTGGGCTATGCAGCGGCCACGCAGTCGGCGATTATCGACCTGGCGCGCGCGAGCGAGGGACGGGCGCTGGTGCTGTTCACGTCGCACGCAGCGCTGCGGACGGCGTACAACGGCATCAAGCGGCCGCTCGAGGAGCAGCAGATCCTGGTGCTGGGGCAGGGCATCGACGGCACGCCGCGGCAGCTGCTGGCGGCGCTCAAGGGCAGCCACCGCACTGTGGTGCTCGGCGCGGCGAGCTTCTGGGAGGGCGTCGACGTGACGGGCGAGGCGCTCTCGCTGCTGATCATGGCGCGGCTGCCGTTCTCGGTGCCGTCGGACCCGGTGTTCCAGGCGCGCGCCGAGCTCTTCGACCAGCCGTTCGAGCAGTACGCCGTGCCGCAGGCGATCCTGCGCTTCAAGCAGGGCTTCGGGCGGCTCATCCGGCGCAAGACGGACCGCGGCGTCATGGTGGTGCTCGACCGCCGGCTGCGCAGCAAGCAGTACGGCGTGTCGTTCCTTCGCTCGCTGCCGCCGTGCACGCTACGCGAGGCGCCGCTGCGCGAGCTGTCGTCCGAAGTGGCCGCCTGGCTCGCGCATCCCACCCCTGTCCCCGGGACGCCGGCGTGAACCTGCGCCTGCGCCCGCTTGTCGTCGCCGACGCCCGGTGGTGCGACGGCTGGCTCAGCGAGGCGGCGGCACGCGATGGCTACGGCGCGTCGTCCTGCGAGGCGCTGCTTGCGCGGGCGAGCGTCGACCGCCGGCTCTGGCTGCAGTTGATTGAGCGCGATGACGCGGCGGCCGGCCTGCTCGTCGCGCGGCTCGGTACGCCGGCGCGCGGGAGCGCGACCATCGAGTGGCTGGCGACGGCGCCCGGCTGCGGCCGGCGCGGTTCGGGCATGGCGGCGGCCGCTGCGGCCGAGGATGAGCTGCGCCGCCTGAAGGTGCACCGGCTGTATGCGCCGGCGCGACACGGGATTGCCGTCTACTTCTGGCTCCGGCTCGGCTACCGGCCGCTGTTGCGCGCCCACTGGCCGTGCGAGTGCGAGGGCATCGGCTGGATGCTGCGGGAGCCGTCGGAACGACCGTGAGGCGAGCCTCGATGGGCCGCCGGATGTTCGCGCGGTGGCCCCAGGCGTCGCCATCGCTCGCCGGCGCCTGCGGATTGCAGTCCCCGCCCCTCATCTCGCCTTGACCCGTCCAGCGCGCTGAACCGCTTCGCCGGTCGACGCCGCGTCGGCGCCTCTCCGGCATCATCGGCTGCGTGCCGTGCGGAGTCCCGGACCGGCGGCGCTCAGCCGTCGGGAGATATTCTCAAACGTTGCGTGGATGTGGCCGCCGGATGAGGGCGAAGCGTGGTACCCTCGAGCGCATCCTCACCATGACGCAGGCATGAACGATGAGTACGAGTTCGATATTTCGACGCGATCCCCGAGAATTCCGCACGGTTGCTGGCCTTCCGCTTCATGACGGCGTCCGAACGCTTGCGCATCGACAACCGTTCGCGGGACGGACGCGCCGATGGTGAAGCTGGGGCCGCGCGCGACCAGCGCCAGGGAGCGTTTCAAGACCCTGGCGATGGTGTGGCCGCGGTTCCGCCTGCGGGAGAAGATCATGGCGACCTGGTGGCCGCAGTACGGCGATGCGCGGGTGACGCACGGCGTCGACGGCGCCGTCGTCGTGCGGATCATCGATAGCGGGCCCGCGGCGGCTGCGGACGCAGCAGGTCTGCTCGACGAGCGCCGTCTGGAGCGCCGGCGTGCGACTGTGGGCGAGGGCCACCAGACCCTCTCGCCCGTCGCGCGCTGACCGCATCCGTGGAGCGCGCCGAGTTCATCCGCCTCGTCCATCAGGCGCTGCGCGACGTACCGTCGCCGTTTCGTGAGCACCTGCGCGAAATCGACATCGTCGTCAAGCGGCGGCCGTCGCGTGCCGATCTCGCGGAGGCAGAGCTGGGGCCGGGTGAGTCCATGTACGGCTTCTATCGCGGCGTGCCGCTGACGGAGCGCGGCGGCGGGTACAACCTCGTCGCCCCGGACGTCATCGACGTCTACCAGGAACCGCTCGAAGAGGACTTCCCGGACGAAGGCGAGCTGATCGCGGAGATCCGGGCGACGGTGCTGCACGAGCTCGGTCACTTCTTCGGCATCGACGACGAGCGGCTGGAGGAGCTGGGGCGCGGGTGACCGGGCGCTGCGGGCCGGGGGCTGGTGGCTGGTGAACCGGGGGCGCGGTGCACTGGGGGTTGGGCTGGATGGGACTGAGGTGAAGCGCCGGCGGCACTGTGCGGCTCTGAAGGGGTTTGGGGGCCGGGTTTGGGGGGCAGATCTCCGCGTCGGATGGGTGTTTGCCCGCGGCGGAGGGGTACCGTATAGTCGGGCGAGCACCGCGGCCGCGCGGCGGTACGACAGATCGATGCCCGTATGCCCGAACTAGGAAAGACGTTCTCCCAGGCGCGGGTGGCGCGCGGCCTGACGCTCGAAGACTGTGAGCGTGATACCCGCATCTCCAAGCGCTACCTGGACGCGCTCGAGCGTGAAGACTGGAAGATCTTCCCCGCTCCGGTCTACAGCCGTGCCTTCCTGCGCACGTATGCGCAGTACCTCGGCCTCAATCCGAACGAGCTCATGCGCATGTTCCACGCGCAGGCGGAGGAGCCGCCGGAATTCAAGCCGCTGCCGGAGGTGAAGTCGCCGCAGCCGACGGGCAGCATGAACTGGCTACTCGCCGGCGGCGTGCTGGTGTTCCTCGCCGTCGCCGGCATCTTCCTCTACCTCTCGAGCCGGGGTGGTGGCGCCACCGCCACCGTGCAGGCGCAGCCCACGGCGACGATCGCCGTCGAAGCCCAGGGCGGCGGCCCGGCGCCGGCGCTCGGCAAGTCGCCGGGGACCGTGACCGCGGGCGTTGTGCCGAACCTGAAGGATGTGAACGTCGACGAGGCGATCAGCGCGCTCGGCAAGGCCGGCCTCAGCTACCTGATCGTCGAGACAGATGCGGTGACCGGCGCGCCGAACACCGTCGCATCCCAAGACCCGCCGCCGGGCACGAAGCCGTCGGGGAACAAGGCGGTCACGCTCGTCGTACCGCGCGGCAGGTAGATTCCGGCATCCCACGTCGAACGTCAGCCGTCCGGGTACGCTCGCGCGTTCCGCGCGAACACATGGGGCGAACTACAGCAGCACCAACAGCGGCGTCCCCTGGTCGACGCGCTGGCCGACGCTGACGTAGACGGCTTTCACCGTCCCGGCGCGCCGCGCCTGCAACTCGTTCTGCATCTTCATCGCCTCGACGACGATCAGCACCTGGCCTTCGCCCACCTCATCGTCGGCGGCGACGCGAATGTCCCGCACGACGCCGGCCATCGGCGACTTTAGCACCCACTCGCCGCCGGAATCGGAGTCGCCGCCGCCCGCGCCCGCTGCGGCGCGACGTCCGGTCTGCGTGCCGATGAGGACGGTCTCGCCGTCGACGACGATGTGGAAGCCGAGCGGCGTCTCCTCAGCGAAGATGTCGTACGGCATCCCGTCGACGATCAGCGAGTAGCGCGCGCCTTCGTTGATCCGCTCCAGGCTCACGGTCTCGGACTGCCCGTCGACGGTGATCTCGAAGCTGCCGCCCGCGGCCGCGGCGACCTCGATCTCGCGGTCGACGTCGCCGAGCCTCAGCCGGTACTTCGACGCCATCGATACCCCTGCTGACGCGCCGCGGCGCTGCTTGCGATCATCCGCTGCCGGCCGGCGTCGCGCCAGCCGCTCAGCGGCGCGGCGACGCTGCCGTTCGCGCTCACGCTGCTGCCGTTGCGTCGCGTATGCGACAGCACCGCAGCGACGAGCAGCGCCGCATGGTCCGCCTCCGGCTTCCGCTCAGGCGGCGCCATCTTGAATTCGCTGTCCAGAAAGCCGGTGTGCACCTCGCCGGCGATGAAGCGGGGGTCATCGAGCAGCTGCAGGTGGAAGGGAATGTTCGTCTGCACGCCGATGACGATGTACTCCCGCAGCGCGCGCTTCATGCGGTCGATCGCCGCCGGCCGGTCCTGGGCCCAGCAGATCAGCTTCGCGAGCATCGGGTCGTAGAAGTACGGGATCTCGATGCCGCTGAAGATCGAGCTGTCGACGCGCACGCCGGGCCCGCTCGGCTCCGAGACGAAATCGATGCGCCCGAGCGACGGCAGGTAGTTGTTGTACGGGTCCTCGGCGGCGATGCGGCACTCGATCGCGGCGCCGCGGAGCTGCACGTCGTCCTGGGTGAAGCCGAGCCGCTCGCCCGCCGCGACGCGGATCTGGTCGCGCACGAGGTCGCGGCCGGAGAGCCACTCCGTCACCGGATGCTCGACTTGCAGGCGGGTGTTCACCTCGAGGAAGTAGAACTCCTGCGCCTTCGGGTCGAAGAGGAATTCGACGGTGCCGGCGTTCTCGTAGCGGGCCGCCTTCGCTGCCGCGACGCCCGCCGCCATCATCCGCGAGCGGATCTCCGGCGAGATGACGGTCGACGGTGATTCTTCGAGCAGCTTCTGGTGGCGGCGTTGCACCGAACACTCGCGCTCGCCGAGCGCGACGGCATCGCCGAAGGAGTCGGCCATGATCTGGATCTCGACGTGCCGCACGGGCGACAGATAGCGCTCGAGGAAGACGCCGCCGTCGCCGAACGCCGACTGCGCCTCGCTCGACGCCACGCGCACGGCGTTCTCGATCTCGTCGGCGCTGCCGACGTGGCGGATGCCCTTGCCGCCGCCACCGGCGGACGCCTTGATCAGCAGCGGGAAGCCGATCTCCGGCGCCAGCCGCACCGCCTCGTCGACGCTGACGCGTCCTTCCGTGCCGGGCACGACGGGGACGCTGGCGGCCATCATCGTCCGCCGCGCCATGACCTTGTCGCCGAGCAGCCGCACGGCGTCCGGTTTCGGCCCGATGAACTTGATGCCGGCGGCGGCGCAGGCCTCGGCGAACTCCGTGCGCTCGCTGAGGAAGCCGTAGCCGGGGTGGACGGCGTCGACGTGCGCGCGGCGGGCGACATCGACGATCTTCCCGTAGTTCAGGTAGCTCTCGAGCGGCGGCCCCTCGCCGATGCAGTACGCCTCATCGGCGTAGCGCACGTGCAGCATGTTGCGGTCGACGGTGGAGTAGACGGCGACGGTGGCGATGCCCATCTCGCGGCAGGTGCGCATGACGCGCAGCGCGATCTCACCGCGGTTGGCCACCAGGATCTTGCTGAACACGCCCGGCAATCCTCGATGCTCCTGGCCGCCGCCCGTTGCGCGCCAGCCAGACCCGAAATGCACGTGTTTGTATCACAGATTGCCATCGTGGAGTAGGCGACAGCTCCCTCGGGAGACCAGGAGGGTTGTCAGGACGGTGCCGGCCGATGAGGTCCGAGGGACGCGGCTCGCGCTCCGCGGGGGTTGCGCCTACTTCGCGCCGGCGAACTCGCGGCGCTCCTGCGACGCGAGTAGCCGCTGCAGTGCCAGCGATGCCGCCTGCACGCTGTTGAACACGGCGACGCCGCGCTGCGCCAGTACCTGCTGGAACGCCAATGTGCCTGCCATGCCGATGTCGGTCGTCGGCATGCGCGCGACGCAGACGATCGGCTTGCCGACCGCCGCCGCCAGCTCGCCGATCTTCGTCGCGCTCTCGGTCGCCGCGTCGACGATGTTCGGGCCGCCCGAGCGGTTCGGCCCCCAGCTCCAGCTGGTGTGATAAAGCAGGAAGTCGATGTTCGGCGCGGCGGCGACGATGCGCAGCGTCTCGAGCATCGGCTTCAGACCTTCCGGCCCCCAGCCGACGCTCGTGTCCACCGGGTTGCGCACGCTCGTGCCGGCCGTCGGCGTGAATTCGACGAGCCGATGCTGCGTCTCTTCGGGCAGCGCGGGCATCTGCAGACCGTACGAGCCGACCTCGTCGGATGCCAGCACGCTGTATCCGCCGCCGCCGCCGACGATGCCGGCGCGCGGTCCGCGCAGCGAGGGCAGGAAGCGGAACGCGACGACGGAATCGACGAGCTCCTCCATGCGGTCGACGCGCGTGGCGCCGGCCTGCCGCACCGCCGCGTCGAAGATGGCGAGCGAACCGGCGAGGCTCCCGGTGTGTGAGTTGGCGGCGCGGGTGCCGGCTTCCGTCCGGCCGCCCTTGAGGATCACGACGGGCTTCGCCCCGGCGGCCTTGCGGAGCGCCCGCAGGAAGCGCGGCCCGTCGGTGATGCCCTCGATGTAGCAGCCGACGACGCTCGTCTCCGGATCCTCGGCGATGTACTCCAGCAGCTCCGATTCGCGCACGTCGGCGCCGTTGCCATAGCTGACGACCTTGCTGTAGCGGAGACCGCGGACGGCGCCGGTGCGGCAGAACTCGCCCGCGTTCGCACCGCTCTGGGAGAGCAGGGCGACGGGTCCGGGCTCCGTCTCGAGGAACGGCATGAACGAGAGCCCGGCGGCGGGCACGTACAGCCCCATGCAGTTGGGGCCGATGACGCGGATGCCGAGCTGCGCGGCGCGGGCGAGGACGCGGCGTTCGAGCGCCGTCGCCTCCTCGTCGCCGGTCTCGCTGAAGCCGGCGGTGAAGAAGTGCAGCACCTTCACGTGCTTGACGGCACAGTCTTCGACCAACTGCTCTACGAAGCGCAGGGGCACGCTGGAGATGACGTGGTCGACGTCGCCGGGGATCTCCGTCAGGCGCGGATAGCAGCGCAGGCCCTGGATCTCCTCGGCCTTCGGGTTGACCGGATAGAGCGGGCCATCGAAGCCCATCTCCTGGAGCGCGGCGACAAACGAGCCGGGGCCGTCGTGCGTCGAGGCGCCGACGACGGCGACGCTGCGCGGGTGAAACATGCTGTCGAGCACGGCGAAGCTGCCTTCAGGCACGCTGCATCCCCTTCGGTCGTAGGGCTGGAACGCGATGCGAGGGCCTCGGCGGTCGCTGGCCCTCGACGGCTGATCGTAGCAACGGCGACGAGTGCGGGCAACGCGCGCGAGGGCGCTCAAGAGTCCAGCCTCCGTCGTCCGGCTTCTCATCCCCGGACACCCCGCCGGCTCCCGTACGACCCTGTCAGGGAGTAGGGATCGTGGGACAGGTGAGCGTTCTCACACGTGATTTTGATTCTGGCTGCCTCAAGCCGCCACGTAGGGATGCCGACCATAGATGTGGTCCGAGAGGCCAGCGATGGCCCGCGAGCGCCGCGAATGGAGCGTCCCGACATGTCCGACGCAGACCGCCGTCAGCCGCTCACCCACGCCCTCCGCCGTCGTCTTCTGCTGCCGGGTGCGGCCGTCCTCGGCCTCGCCATCGGCGGCGTCAGCATCGCCGCCGTACTCGCCGCGCCGACGGGCGGCGGCGCCGCTGTCACCGCAGCGCCGCCGACGGCGACGGCGACGATGACGGCCGGTGACGCGTCTGTGCTGGCAAACTTCGCACTGCAGCCGGCGCCATCGGCCGCCGACGCCGCCGCGTATGCCGCCATCGCCCGATTCGTGGAGATCGCGGCGCTTCCGACGCCGACGCCGCCGCCGCCGACGCCTGCGCCGCCGCCGCCCATGCCGGCGCCGGCGCGGCCTACCCCGACGCCTCGGCCGGCGCCCGTCCGCATTCCCGCCGCGCCGCCGCCGGCGGCGCCGCCCGTGCCGCCGCCGCCCGCACCGGCACGCCCGGCGGGGCTCGATACGTCGGCGATGACGGCGGTCGAGCAGGCGCTCTTCGACAACACGAACGCGCACCGCGTCGCCAGCGGGCTGCGTCCGCTCGCGCTCAACCCGGGGCTCGTCGGCGTCGCCCGCATGCGCTCGCAGGACATGGCGAAGTACAACTACTTCGCCCACACCAGCCCGGCGAGCGGCGACACGGCGTTCAGCCTGATGGACCGCTATGGCATCCCGTACGCCTGGGCGGGGGAGAATCTGGCGAAGAACAACTATCCGGACGGCCAGTACGAGCCGGTCGCCGCCGATGCGCTCTGGAACAGCCCGCCGCATCGCGAGAACATCCTCGGCCCGAACTACACGCAGATGGGCGTCGGCTTCGCGCAGGACGCGAACGGGATGAAGTACTTCACGATCCTCTTCGTCGGGTAGCACATTCGGTCGAACGGGGCATGCGGGCGCAGGGCGCTGGTCGTAAGGCGCAGGGCGCTGTCACCCCCGCCTGCTCGCTGCGCGAAGGTCGCTCGCGCGCCAATAGGAGCCCGTCGGCCCGGATGACGCCGGATCTCGGCCCGCCTCGCTCTGCGCGACCCCTCGCTGCGTCGGCGGCGAACCGCATTCCGCTTGCAGGGCGCAGGTCGTGGGGCGCAGGGCGCTGTGACCGGCGCCCGCTCGCTGCGCGAAGCTCGCTCGCGCGCCAACTGGTCGAACCCGGTGGCCCTCAGGCCGCCTGCGCCCCCTCGTGGCGGCCGACGGCGTGCAGCTGCGGCTGCAGCGACACGAAGTACGACTGGCACGCCGCATCGAGGTGCCGCCGGCTGAACGCGGCGCTCTCGCCGCGGTAGGCGCAGATGTCCATCACGAGGTCGACGATGTCGCGCGGATGGCTCCCCTTGAAGCCGCGCCCGGGGCGCCTGTAGTACTGGTCGATGAGGTAGAGCGCGGCTTCCGTCTCCAGCGGGATCTCGCGCTGCTGGCAGACCCGCGCCAGGATCTCGAGAAACTGCTCGCGCGTCGGGTCGGGGATCTGGATCTTGTGGCGGATGCGGCGGAAGAACGCCTCATCGCCGAGCTCCGAGGGCTGCAGGTTCGTCGAGAAGATCAACAGGACGTCGAAGGGCACCTCGAGCGTGTCGCCGGTGTGGAGCGAGAGGTGGTCGACGCGCTCCTCCATCGGCACGATCCAGCGGTTCAGCAGCTCCTTCGGCTGGATCATCTGCCGACCGAAGTCGTCGACGATGAGGATGCCGCTGTTCGCCTTCCACTGCAGCGGTGCGACGTAGAACTGCGACTGCGGCGCGTAGCGCAGCTCCAGCTCCTTCAGCGTCAGCTCACCGCCGGCGGTGATCATCGGCCGCCGCGCGACGACCCAGCGGCGGTCGCGACGGCGGTCGCCGCCTGGCATCGAGGCGTCGCTCGAGCGGCGCTCCAACTGCTGGTCGCTGGGGATCTCGTGGTGGACGCGCGGGTCGAAGACCTTGATGATCGTGCCGTTGATCTCGACCGCGTAGGGGATCAGCACCTCGCCCGGCAGCATGCGGCCGATGGCCGTCGTGATCGTGCTCTTGCCGTTGCCGGAGCCGCCGTAGAGGAGCATCGACCGGCCGGAGTTCACGGCGGGGCCGAGCGCTTCGGGGACGTGCGGGTCCAGCACGAGATGCGAGACGGCCGACTCCACGGTGTCCGGTGACACACGGATCGACGTCACGGACTGCCGGCGAAGGACGCTGAGGTAGTCCTCGAAGCGCACAGGCGCCGGGCCGATGTACTGATTGCGGTTCAGCGCCTCTTCGGCCTTCTCCAGGCCCTTGCTCGAAAGCGAGTACTGGTACAGCTGCTCGCCCATGCCGGAGCTGCCGACGACCTCGGCAAGCTGCTGCTGCTTGAGGAACTGCAGCACCTCATCGACGGCCGGAAACGAGAGGGCGAGCTGCGTCGCGACGTTCCGCGCCGCCGGCCGGCCGGCGAAGTAGATCGACTTGATCACGAGGTCGAGCACGAGCGAGAAGTCGAGGCCGGTCTCTTCGACCGTCTGCGGCTGGGCGACGAACGGGGCTGCGTGCGCCTCCGATCCGGCGCTCGCGCGGCCGGCTTCTCGGGTCGCGAGCCCGGAGATGCTCGCCGTCGTCGCCTCGATCGTCATACACGGCTCTCCCGCTCTGCCCGGAGGCGCATCGGAGCCCGCGCGATCGTCGCCGTTGGGCGCTGCAGGTGATCGCGGCGGGGCGGGGACGAGCGGCCGCTCCCCCGTGCCCTCAGGAGAACTATCGGATCAGGCGGAAGAAAGCTGGAGCGTGCGCTGCTGGCGAAGCGCGCCCGCTGGCGGCGCAGGATCGCCCGAGGGAAGCGAGCGGAGTCGCGGGCTGAACGTGGGGGGGCGCCTGGCCCCCGCCGAAACGGGTTGGGGCCAGGGGACGCCAGCCAAGCCCCGCCTCCTGACAGCGCGTCCCCTGGGCCCTTGGCCCCGGATGAAGCCTTCCGCCGGGCGGAAGGTGCTGAACTCGCGCGCGAGGCGCGCGGGAAACCGTCACCGATTCGGGTGTCGCCCGCATCCGTGCCGGCTCACTGGCCGCTCATCACGGCCGCCCTCGTGTCGATACTACTCGGTGAACGCCTGCTCTGACGTTTGCGCCGCGACGCGCTCTGCGTCCTGTCAGAGTGGGTCGATTCTCCCACGCCGGCGAAAGGCTGTCAAGGGGTATTGATGCCAAAAGTGAACGGCCAGAATCCGGACACGGATCAATTCTTTTCGGTATGTCCTGGGCGCCCGGCGCTCGTGCGGGAGGCGCCCGCCGCATGAGCCGCGTTCTTACGCGCCTGCTGCTCCTGACGACGATCCTGCTCGCCGCGCGGGTCGGCGGCGCCGCGGCACAGGAGCCGCCGCTCGGGTTGCAGATCGCCGGCGTGAGCGACGCCGGCTATCCGAAGGCGCAGGCCGTCATCACGATCGAGGACGCCTCGAACGCCGCGGCGCCGGCGCTGACGGCGGGCGACGTGCAGGTGACGCTCGATGGCAAGCCGGCGAAGGTGCGTTCGGCTGAACTCGCGTCGAGCGAGACGAGTCCGCTCGACGTCCTCTTCGTCTTCGATACGAGTGGCAGCATGGCCGGCCGGCCGATCGCCCAGGCGAAGGATGCCGCGAAGGCGTTCATCGCCCAGCTCGCGCCGCAGGACCGCGTCGGCGTCATGGCGTTCAGCGACCAGGTGCAGGTGCTGCAGGATTACACCACGGACCACGCGGCAGCATCGGCCGTGATCGACGGCCTGCGTGCCGCCGGCAACACTGCGCTCTATCAGGCAACGGGCGGCGCCGCCGTCAAGGCCGGCGGCTCCCTGGCCAGCCGCCGGGCGGTCGTCCTGCTCAGCGACGGCGCCGACTACGGCTCGGGCGGCACGATCACGCGCCAACAGGCGATCGATGCCGTGACCACCGTCGGCGCCCCGATCTTCGCCGTCGGCGAGGGGAGCGACATCGACCGCGCGTATCTGCAGCAGATCGCGAGCGGGTCGAACGGCCGCTACCTGGAGGCGCCGGACCCCGCCGAGCTCGGCAGCCTCTATGCCGGCATCGCCCGCCTCCTGCGCAGTCAGTACGTGATCACGTTCGACGCCTCGGCCGTCACGACGGCGCGCAGCGTGCGGGTGGGCGTCACGGTGACGTCCGGCACGCGCAGTGCGAGCGCGCAGACGAGCTACCAGGCGGCCGCCGCCGTGGCGCCGATGGTGACGCTCGAAGGCATCGGCGCCGGCGAATCGCTGACGGCGAAGCGGACGGTCACGGCGAAGATCAGTGGGTCGCAGACGGTGACGCGCGTCATCTTCCGCGTCGACGGCCGCGACGTCGCGCAGTCGAGCTTCCCGCCCTACAGCTACGTCTATGACCCGCGCGCGTTTGGCGGCGGCACGCACACGCTGTCCGTGACGGCGGAGTCGCCGGCCGGCCCCGCCGACGCCAGCGTGCGCTTCGCGTCGACGCCGGTCGCCGCGGGTGGTGGCGGCAGCATGTTCATGGTCGCCGGGGCAGTGGCGGTCGTGCTCGTCGTGCTTGCGGCGGGCGCTGCCTTCGTCTGGCGCGCACGCCGCAACGCGTCTCTGCCGCCGGCGACGGTGCAGATCGCGGCGGTGCGCGCGCGCACGCCAGCGCCGCTGCCTGTCGGCGAACCGCCGCCCCCCGCGGCGGCGGAGGTGGTCGAAGAGCCGAAGGGGCTCCTCATCTCGCGCGCGGGCTCGGACCTCGGCAGCGAGTACATCGTCGGTGGCCGCCCGGTGAGCATCGGCTCCGGCGAGCACTGCGCCGTCCGGGTGCCGGACCGGGGCCTCTCGGCCGTCGAGGCGCGCATCTGGGTGCGCGGCGGCCAGTTGATGCTGCACCGGATCACCAGCCTCAACGCGCTGGCGAACGAGGGTGTCACGGGCGGCTGGTCGATCCTCGATCCCGGTGACAGCTTCGAACTCGGCCCGCACGCCTTCGAGTTCCGCCTGATCGTCGAGCGGCCGGCGGCTGAGGGCGAGGCCGATGTCCCGAACATCCTGCGCGATCCGGAAGGGCGGGCGTCGCCGCCGCCGGCGCCTGTCATGCCGGCGCCGGAGCCATCGCGCCTGCGGCTGGTCGAGCTGATGCCGAAGAACGACATCGAGCTGCCGCCGGACGACGAAGAGCGCGCCGGCTGACGTCGGCGGCGCCTGCCGCGCGCACCCCTCAAGCCTCAGATGCGATCTGCCGATGTTCCTTGGGACGTAAGGGAATGCCCTGACGTACGACGACGCAGGACTCCTGCTCCCGCCAGTTCGCCGCGTGGACCGCCCGTCCGCGCGGGCCGGAGAGGGTCCGCATGGTTAGCCTGAATGCCCCGCTCCCGCGCTCGAACGACGACACGGACCTCGTCCTGCGCGCCATCGGCCGGGACGAAGACGCCTTCGCCGAGCTGTACGAGCGGCACGTCGTGCGCGTCTACCGGCACATCTACTACATGCTGGGGAACGCGGCGGAGGCCGAAGACCTCACGTCGCAGACGTTCCTCCGCGCCTGGGAGGCGATCGAGCGCTACCAGGTGCGCGGGGCGCCCTTCGTCTCGTGGCTGTTGCGCATCGCCCACAACCTGGGCGTCAGCCACCTGCGCGCGAAGCGGGAGTCGTCGCAGCTGCACGATGGCATCATGGACGACAAGATGCGTCGGGACCCGGAGGCCTCCTATCAGCAGACGGCCGAGGAGGAGCTGGTGCGGGAGGCCATCCTCCACCTCCGCGACGAGCAGCGCCAGGTGATCATCCTGCGCTTCATCGAAGATTTAGATTACCGCGAAGTGGCCGAGATTATAGGCAAGAGTGTCGCGGCGATCCGCGTCATTCAGCACCGCGCGCTCAACGCCCTGCGCAAGCAGATGAAGCTGATGGACCCGGCTGTCTGAGCTCACAGCCGGCGGGCCTGGGACGCGCGGCCGGGGTCGGGGGATCGGGTCGGTCGGGGGAGTTTCCCTGCGAGGGACGTAAAGCACGCCACCGTGGAGCCGATACCTACGTAGCGCACGGGCCGCCGGGTCCGCATTCGAATACGGGGGAATACGTCATGGCACGATCAGTTTCGGGCGGTGCGGCGCCGGGCCGGTTGAACCGGAAGTTTCTCGTCGTGGCGGTGCTGCTCGCCGTCCTGAGCGCCGTCCTCGTGTACGCGAAGATCTCGGCGACGAGCACGACGACGCAGACGTCGACGGCGCCGGGCAGCCAGAGCGTCGTCGTCGCGAAGGCGGCGATCCAGCCGCGGACGCTGATCACGGCCGACCAGCTCGCGATTACGAGCGTGCCGGCAAGCGCGATCCTCGGCGGCGCCTACACGGCGATCACGGACGCGGTGGGCAAGACGGCGAAGTTCCCGATCCAGGCGAACGGCCAGATCACGACGAGCAACGTCATCGACTCGAGCAAGCCGGCGACCGATGCGACGCTCTCGCTCCTCGTCCCCGCCGGCAAGCGCGCGATGTCGATCCAGACGTCGCAGGTGGCGAACGCCGGCGGCCTGATCCTGCCCGGTGACTTCGTCGACCTCGTCTGGACCTGCTGCAGCGGCTCGGCGGTGATCGCCAAGACGATCCTCAGCAACGTGCAGGTCGCGGCCGTCGCGCAGACGGTCGTCGACTCCGGGCCGGTGGCCGGCGCGAAGGATGCGACGCCGGCGGCGGGCGGCGCGACTGGCCCGGTCTCGGCGGGCGCCGGCAAGCCGCTGCCGGACGCCCAGACGGTGACGCTGCTGCTCACGCCGCAGCAGTCGGAGCTGCTGTTCCTCGCCGAGCAGAACGGCACGCTGCGCGCCGAACTGCGGGGCGTCAACGACCAGGACGTGACCAACCCGGGCGTCGTGAAGCTGTTCGACGTGCTGCCGCCGTCCGACCTGGCGGGCATCCCGGACTCGCTCAAGCCGAACGGATACAGGCCGGGCCAATAGGGAGAGGAACGGACGGCGCGCGAGCGTAGGAGACGTAGGAGATGGCGCGAAACCCTGAGATCGTCACCGTCGACCCGGACCTCGGGACGAGGGCCGAGACGAAGCGTGCGGCGCAGATTGCCCACTTCACCGTCGTAGGCGAGGCAGGGTATGGCGTCGAAGCCGTCACGGTCGCCAACGAGCACACGCCCGACGTCTTCCTGATCTCCTTCGAAGAGCCGGTCGCGCTGGCCCTGCAGACCATCGAGTCGCTCGCGGACGCTGCCGCCGGCGTGCCGACGATCGTCTACTCGTCGCTCGCCGACGCCAGCTCCGTGCGCCGGGCGATGGTCGCCGGCGCGCGCGACTACATCATCAAGCCGCTCAAGCCCGAGGACCTCAGCCGCGCCGTGTACGGCGTGCTGGAGCAGGAAGAGCGCAAGCGGCTGCGCGCCGACAACCAGGGCCAGGAGACGGTCGCGCGCGGCACCGTGGTGACGATCTTCGGCGCCAAGGGCGGCATCGGCAAGACGACGATCTCGACGAATCTGGCGACTACGCTGGCGAAGATCACCGGCGCCAACGTCTGCCTGCTCGATATGGACACGCGCTTCGGCGACGTCGCGATCATGATGGACATCGCCGTCGAGGCGAGCATCGCCGACGTCGCCCGGCACATGGACACGCTGGATCGCGACAAGATCCGCGACTATCTCGTGAAGCACCACAGCGGCGTTTCGATCCTGCCGGCGCCGCTGCACCCGACGGAGTGGCGGAACCTGACGCCGCAGCACATCGAGAAGATCGTCGAGCTGCTGGCGCAGACGCACGACTACGTGGTCATCGACACGCCGGGCACGTTCAACGAGCTGATCGCCACGACGCTGGAGTTGGCGAACCTGATCCTGCTGGTGACGAGCATGGACATCGCCAGCATCAAGGACACGGCGCTCGCGCTGGAGATGCTGCGCGCCGCCGGCGTCAGCGAGGACAAGGTCAAGCTGCTGATCAACCACTCGACGGCAGCGAACAGCCTGCGCGAGGAGGATGTGTCGCGCGTGCTGGAGTACGACGTCTTCTGGCGGATCCCGCACGACCTCGCCGTCTCCAGCAGCACGCAGCTCGGTCAGCCGATTGTGATCGCGAAGCCCTATGCGCGCGTCTCCCGGGCGATCATCGAACTGGCGCACACGCTGACGGGCACGCGCCAGGACAAGCGTGGGTTCCTCGACCGTGTGCTCGGTCGTTCAGCGTGATAGCGGCTGCTGGAGGTAGGCACCGATGAGTCAGTTTCAGTGGCAGTCGCGGAAGATCCAGGCCGGCACCGGCGGGGTCTACAACGGCAAGAACAACCCCTCGCAGAACGTCGTCGCGCTCAACGAGCTGAAGTTCACACTGCACCAGCGCCTGATCGAAGAGCTCGACCCGAACAAGCTCGAGGGCATCGGCAAGGAGAAGGCGCGCGAGGCCGTCGAGCAGGCGGCGCGGACGCTGATCGCCCAGGAGATGCCGGGGATCGTCGGCACCACGCGCGACGAGCTGGTCTCCGCCGTCGCGGACGAGGTGCTGGGCTTCGGGCCGCTCGAACCGTTGCTCCGCGACAATGCGATCTCGGAAGTGATGGTGAACGCGCCGGACACGGTGTTCTACGAGAAGGAAGGGCGGCTCTACCTCAGCTCCGTCCGCTTCCGCGATGACAACCACATCATCCGCATCGTCGAGCGCATCGTCGCGCCGCTGGGCCGCCGCGTCGACGAGTCGTCGCCGATGGTCGATGCGCGCCTGCCCGACGGCTCCCGCGTGAACGTGATCATCCCGCCTGTCGCGCCGAAGAGCCCGACGATCACCATCCGCAAGTTCCGCACGGACAAGATGACGATGAACGACCTGGTGGCGACGGGTGCGTTGACGAACGAGCTGGCGGAGTTCTTCCGCGCCTGCGTGCAGGCGAAGCTCAACGTCCTGATCTCCGGCGGCACGGGCTCCGGCAAGACGACAATGCTGAACGCGCTTTCGGCCTTCATCCCGGACACGGAGCGCATCGTCACCATCGAGGACCCGACGGAGCTGCAGCTGCAGCAGGGCCACGTGGTGACGCTCGAAGCGCGGCCGTCGTCGCTCGAGGGCAAGGGCGAGGTGACGCAGCGCGACCTCGTCCGCAACTCGCTCCGTATGCGGCCGGACCGCATCATTGTCGGCGAGGTCCGTGGCGCCGAGGCCTTCGACATGCTGCAGGCGATGAACACCGGCCACGAAGGCTCGCTGGGCACGGTGCACGCCAACACGCCGCGCGACGCGCTCGCCCGCATCGAGAACATGGTGATGATGGCGGGCTTCGAGCTGCCGGTGAAGGCGATCCGCGAGCAGATGCAATCGGCGATCCACCTCGTCCTCCAGATCGCCCGCTTTCCCGACGGCACGCGCAAGGTGGTCACCGTCTCCGAGGTCTCCGGCATGGAGGGTCAGGTCGTCACCATGCAGGACCTGTTTCGGTTCGAGCAGACCGGTGTCGATAGTGATGGCAGGGTTCTCGGCGAGTTGCGCACGACCGGCATCCGGCCGCGCTTCTCGGAGAAGTTCCAGGTGTCCGGTATCCACCTGCCGGCCGACCTGTTCGCGATCGCGGGGGCGTAGATGGATCCACTGGCAGCCGTCGCAGCGTTTTCCGTACTGACCACGGTGGTGGTCGCAATGTTCGCCTTCTGGGGCTCGGCGGTCAGTGGCGGGAGTACCGCCATGCGCGGCCGGCTCGATGGCCTGATGGCGGGCACGTCGGTGATCGACGTCTCGACGCCGGGCGCCCTGCGCCAGGCGACCGGCAACGGCAAGAGCATCATCCGGAACCTCCTTGGCGGCCAGCTGCGGGAGCAGCTCGCCGCGAAGCTGGAGCGGGCCGACCTCTCGATCCAGCCGTCGGAGTTCGTCGTGCTGCGCTTCGGGCTGGCGATCGCCGGCTTGGCGGTGCCGCTCGTGCTCGTGCCCGGCGTCTTCGGGCTCGTGATCGCCCTCGTGCTGGCGCTCGTCGGCTACAACGCGCCGAAGTTCTACGTGAAGCGGCGCATCCAGAAGCGCATCGACAAGCTCAACCAGCAGCTTCCGGAGGCGCTCACCATCATCTCGAACGCGCTGAAGGCCGGCTTCGGCCTGCTCCAGGCCCTGAACAGCGCGTCGGACCAACTCGAGCACCCGATCGCGACGGAGCTCGGGCGGGCGATCCACGAGATGAATATCGGCTCCAGCGCCGAGGAGGCGCTGCTGGCGCTGAGTGAGCGTTCGAAGAGCTACGACCTCGACATCGTGGTGACGGCGATCATCGTCCAGCGTACGGTCGGCGGCAACCTGGGCGAGATCCTGGACACGGTCGCCGGCACGATGCGCGAGCGTATCCGCATCCGCGGCGAGATCCAGACGCTGACGGCGCAGCAGAAGCTGACCGGCATCGTCATCGGCCTGCTGCCGATCGGCATTGGCATCCTGTTCGAGATCATGAGCCCGGGTTACATCAGCCCGTTGTTCACGACGACGCTCGGCAAGATCCTGATCGCGATCTCGGCGGTGCTCGAGGTGATCGGCGTGCTCGTCATCCAGCGCATCCTGAACATCGAGGTGTAGCGATGCCGGACGTCACTTCCGCCCTCGCGGCGGCTGTCATCTTCGCGACGGTCCTGTTCTTCATCCTCGGCCTTGCGACGACGCAGACGGCCGGCAACGCGGCCGCGCGGCAGCGCCTCGAAGGTCTGACGCGCGGCGGCTTCGATGAGCTGCCCGCGGAGGCGCGCCCATTCTCGGCGCGCGTGCTGCTGCCGGCGCTGCACGGCGTCGCCCGCGGCTTCGGCAGTCTCTTGCCGAAGTCGCTCTTGAACGGCGTCGAGAAGAAGCTCGTCATCGCTGGCGAGCCGATGAACATGTCCGGCTTCCTGACGATGGTCACGGTCGCCACGGGCTCCTCCGTGGGCTTCGGCCTGATCATCCTCGTCGCCGCCGGCTCGGCGATCTCCATCAAGACGATCGGCATCGTCGCCGTCATCGGCCTGATCGGCTTCTACCTGCCGTTCTGGATCGTCAACTCGCGCGCCCGCCAGCGCCAAGCCTCGATCCTGAAGAAGCTGCCGGACGCCTTCGACCTGATCACGACCTGCGTCGAGGCTGGCCTGGGGCTCGACGCGGCGCTCTCGCGCGTCGCCGAGAAGGTCGAAGGGCCCTTCGCGCAGGAGCTGGCGCGCTCGCTGCGCGACATCGCGCTCGGCAAGTCGCGCCGGGACGCCCTGAAGGAGCTCGGCGAGCGGACCGCCGTGGCGGACCTCGTGCAGTTCACGAACGCCGTGGTCCAGGCGGAGGCGATGGGCTCGTCGATCGGCACGGTGCTGCGCGTGCAGGCGGACCAGCTGCGGGTGCGGCGACGGCAGCGGGCGGAGGAGGCGGCGTACAAGGCGCCGGTGAAGATGCTCTTCCCGCTCGTGCTCTTCATCTTCCCGACGCTTTTCATCGTCATCCTCGGGCCGGCGGCGATCACGATCACGCAGGGCTTCCCGAAGTAGCATCGCCCACAAGTTGCCCCGCCCGGGACGGCCGCCACGCGGGCGGCCGTCTCGCTGCCCGCCGCGCGCGCGCCTGCTACGCTGCCCGTACGGGCAGTTGCGCCCGGAGGATGATGAGATGGAGGCCAATCTGTGTTCATTGCGATGAACAACTTCAGCGTGACGGGCGGCAAGGAGTCCGACTTCGAGGAGACGTGGAAGGGCCGCAGCTCGTATCTGCAGGGCGTGCCCGGCTTCGTGCACTTCGCGCTGCTCCGCGGCGACCAGGCCGGCGAGTACATCAGCCACAGCACCTGGGTCGACCGGGAGGCGTTCCTCGCGTGGACGAAGAGCGAGTCGTTCGTCGCCGGCCACCGGCAGGCCGGGTCGCTGATGGGCGTGCTCAAGGGCCCGCCCGTCGTGAGGACGTACGAGTCAGTGATCGACGAGCCGGCGGGGCAGCGCGCCCCGGCGTAGGCGCGTCCGGCGTCCGGGCGTGCTACCCCGCGCGGCGCGGGCCGCGGCCATCGGGCGGCGCCTCGATCAGCCGCGCCGGGGGTAGCGCGGGCTCGGGCGCCGGCCGTCGGGCGCGCTTGCGCGCGGGGGTGGCCGGCGGGCGGGCGTAGAGGCGCGCCAGTCGCACGGCCTCGCGGCGCAGCTCGTCGCGCAGCTCTTCCGGCGCCAGCACCTCGACCTCGTCGCCCCAGCCGCGCACCCAGCGCCCGACCTCGAGCAGGCTGGCGACGCGGATCGTCAGCAGGCAGCCGCCGTCGTCGGTGTCGATGATCTCCTGGCTCGGGTGCCAGCGCGACTCCTTCGCCCGCCAGGCGGCCGCCGGCGAGAAACGCAGCTTCACTACGTGCCCCTCGCCCCAGATGATCCCCCAGGCCGACGACAGCAGCGTGTCGACGTCGAGGTCGGCCGGCAGCTCGAATGCGCGCGGCAGCATCTCCGCGGTGACGACGCGTTCGACCTTGAACGTCCGCATGCCGCCGTGCGTGTGCGAATGGCCGATCAGGTACGTCGAGAAGCCGGCCGCGCTCGGCTCGAGGAAGTAGGGGTCGACGATCACCTCGCGCGCCCGCTGCTTGCCCGCCGAGCGGTAGCTCAGCCGCAGCGACCGGCGCTTCGCCCACGCCTCGCTGATCACACGCAGGTTGCGCGTGAAGTCCGCGTCGAGCGGCCGGCGCGCGAGCGATTCCGCCGCCGCCTTCGCCTGCTGCCGCACGGCCTCCGGCATCACTTCGGCGAGCTGACGCAGGGCGCTGGCGGCGTAGGGGTCGCCCTCGTCGCTGTAGCGCAGGAAGAGGCGCGTCGCGAGCAGCAGCGCCCGCGCTTCCTGCAGGTTGAGACGCATCGGCGTCAGGCGCTCTTCCGTCGGCAAGAAGTAGCGGCCGCGCTCCTCGGCGAGCGGCACGCCGCTCTCGGTCTCGAGCACGAGCAGGTCGCGCTGGATCGAGCGCAGGCTAACGCCGGTCAGTCGCGCGAGCTCGGCGGACGTGTAGCCGCTGCCGCGCCTCTCGAAGAGGTCGCGGAGTTCGATGAGCCGGACGGAGCGGCGCTGCGGCGTCGTCATAGCCCGTCTATCCTATGCGAACCGTGATCCAGACGAAAAGAATCATCCGATCGCGCGACAGCGGTTGTCGCCGCCGGGACATACGGTGAAGGTGGCCCCGGCGTCGCCGAGGCGACTCACCTGGGCCGGAGGGTCCCACATGATGAACGTGGCGCCGCGACGACGACACTACGCCTACGCCCGCGGCGAGGAGGTCCTCGCGCACCTCTCCCAGGCGCGCGTGTACCACGTCCGTGGCGGCGGGCAGTTGAGCGACGCCTGCGTGCCACCGTGGACGATCGGCCGCATCATCGGCACGCGACGGCCGGCGGGTGAGCCGGCGTATCTGCTCGCCTTCCCGCACGATGACAGCGACTGCGTCTGCTGGGTGGCGGAGGCGGCGATCGAGGGCGTCTGCTGAGCGATGCTCGCACCGCCGGCGAACGCGCCGCGCCCGGAGCGACCAGGCGCGCGCTCGCCGTCTGCGGCGGCAGGCGGCCGAGGGCCGGCCAAATGTGTGAAATTGACGTAAAAAACCGTTGACAGGGCGCCGCGACTGAATATAATCGCATTCACCATGAACGAGCCGCTTGCCCCACTGCGACCGCCGCCCCGCGTCCGCAAGACCCTGCGCACGCCGAACCCGGAGGTGCGCCAGCGCCTCCTCGACGCCGGGCGGGCGCTGATCAACGAAGGCGGCTACGCGACGCTCCGCATCGAGGACATCGCCGCGCACGCCGGCCTCTCCGTCGGCACCTTCTACCTTTACTTCGAAGGCAAGTCCGACCTCTTCGTCCAGCTGGTACAGGAGTACACCGGCCACCTGCGACGGCGGCTCCTTGCCGTGGGCGGCGGCGCTGAGGTGCTCTCCGAGGCGGATTTCTCACGCGCCATCGACGCCTACCTGGACTTCGTGCTCGAGAACGAGCGCGCCTTCCTCTACTTCGTGCGCGCCGCCGGGTCGATGGAGACCAACATGGGCCCGCTCTCGACGTGGGCGCTCAACAGCTATGCGCAGGACCTCCAGCCCGGGCTCGTCCGCGCGATGCGGGCCGGCGCAGCGCGCGCGATGGACGCGTCGCTCGCCAGCCAGGCGATCGTCGGGCTCATCCAGCACGTCGTCGTGTACTGGCTGGAACACCGGCAGACCTGCTCGCGCGAGGCGCTGCTGGACTTCATCCTCGACTTCATCCGCTCGGGTATCGGCCGTCCGTCCGGGGCCGGCCCGGGCGCGCGCGCCGGCGGCACGGCCTGAACCAGGAGCCATCGGCTGAGGGGCGTCGGGCACAGCGAAGGAGGTGACGCTGATCCGAGCGAACGGGCCGGGCGCCCGACTGTCGACGTAACCCCGCCGCGGCTGGTTGGACCCTCGTGGACGAGACAAGCAAAGGAGGAGCGACGTGCGAAAGGTGCTCGCACTTTCCGTCGTCGTCGGCGCTCTGCTCGTCGCCTTCAGCCTCTTCGGCAGCAACCTGCAGGGCAGGGCTGCCACGGCAGAGGCGGCGACATGGCAGACGAAGACCGTGACCTGGGGTCCCTACACGATCCCTGCCAACGGCGAGGGCAAGAACTGGGTAACAACCGATAACTGCTTCGGACTCGGCGGCATCGTCCTGCAGTTGCTCGGCGGCGCCACCTGCGTCAACCGGACGGTGCAGCTGCCCTGCACGAACTGCTACATCGGCAGCATCACGCCGAACCTGGTGTACGCCAATGGCTCCGCGGCGAACATGGACACGGGGCCGATGCTGCACCACATGGTGCTCATGAGCCGTGCCCGCTCGGATCTCTCCTGCCCGAAGAACCTCTTCGGCGGGCCGATCCAGCAGATGGGCGCGTTGCTTGGCGGCAACGAGCGCATCTTCGCGTCCGGCAACGAGCGGACGGTCATGGACATGACCGCGCAGAACTACGGCTATCAGGTCGGGTCGAGCGACAAGTGGATGCTCATCACCGACCTGATGAACATGAGCTCGACCGACAAGACCGTGTACCTGCAGTTCACCTTCAAGTACGCGACGTCGGGCGTGACGCCGGTCAAGCCCCTCTGGCTGGACATCGACAACTGCCAGGACTCTGAGCTGGCGATGGGCGCCGGCTACTCCGACACGCACAAGGACTGGACGTCGACGATTACCGGCACGGTGGTCGAAATGGGAGGCCACGGCCACGGTGAGGCGCTGGCGACGGCCGTGCAGAATGTCAACACGGGCGCCTACTACTGCACCTCGGTAGCCGGCTACCACTTCGACTCGATGGACTTCCCCGGACCCGGCCCAGGCACCGCGGGGCATCCGGCGACGGCGATCGCCTGGCCGGACAGCGCGCCCATCTATTCCGATCCGCGCACAGCGGGAGGCAAGGATGCGATGGACGTCGTGGAATCACAGACGGTCTGTCAGCCGAACATGGCGATCACTGCGGGCCAGGTGATGCGGATTCACCAGACCTACAACGAGATGGCGTCCGACCCGAACAACATGGGCATTATGGTCGGCTTCATCAAGTAACGTCGCCGCGCGGAGGGCAGCGTGCCCGCAGCGAAGCACGACGCCTGATCGAGACGCAGCGAGCGTCGCCGGCCAGGCGGGCGAAGGAAGGGAGCCGTGACGACGACCGTCACGGCTCCCCTTCGCGTCCGTGGCAGGACGCCTGCGCAAGCGACCGGGCCGCCGGGCGCGCGGCTTGCAACCCGGCCCTCGCGTCTCCTGCTGAGACCTCGCCCGCATGTCTGCCGTTTCCGTCCCCGTCGCACGCGGGCGCGCCGGCAGGCGATGCTCTATCATCGCTAACCATGGAGACGAGCGAGATCGCGGCGCTGATCGAGGCGGGCGGCATCGAGACGGTGCGCATCGGCACGCCGGACCTCGAGGGCGTCTTTCGCGGGAAGCGGGTGTCGGCCCGGCACTTCCTCGATGGCTGCGACGGCTCCGGCTTCGCCCAGTGCGGCGTGATCTTCGGCTGGGATATCGCTGAGGAGGTCGTCGGCGGCCGCGGCCTGGCCGTCGGCAGCGCCGACGACGGCTTCCGGGACGTGCTGCTGCGGCCGGACCTGGCAACGTTCCGCGTCGTCCCGTGGGACCCGGGCAGCGCCGCCGTCGTCTGCGACGTCGATGACGAAGACGGCGCGCCGGTCGCCGTCTCGCCGCGCAGCGTGCTCCGGCGCGTCATCGAGCGCGCCCGCCGCCTGGGGTTCGAGGCGAAGATGGCCGTCGAGCTCGAGTTCCGCATCTTCCGCGAGGACCAGGAGAGCCTGCGTGCGAAGGACTACGGCGACCTGCGGCCGCTGAACCCCGGCCTCAACTGCTACTCGATCAGCCACGCCAGCATCGATGACGACGTCGTCGGCGGACTGCGCCGGCAACTCGATGCGTACGGCATCGAGGTCGAGGGCTACAACCGGGAGCACGGCGAAGGCATGTACGAGATGAACCTCCGCTACGCGGATGCCCTCGAGGCGGCGGACCGCGGCATGCTGTTCAAGAGCGCGGCGAAGGAGCTGCTGGCGCGCGCCGGCGCCGTGCCGACCTTCATGGCCAAGTACTCGGACCAGCTCGACGGCTGCAGCGGCCACATCCACCAGAGCCTCTGGCGCGACGGACGCAGCGCGTTCCGGGACGCCGCCGCGTCGTACGGCATCGGCGCGACGATGTCCGCCTACATCGCCGGCGCCCTCGACGCGCTGCCGGAGCTGCTGGCGCTCTTCGCGCCCAACGTGAACTCGTACAAGCGCTACGTCAGCGGCAGTTGGGCGCCGACCGCGCCGACGTGGGGCATCGACAACCGGACCGCGGCGCTGCGCGCGATCACCGCCGGCGAGCAGGCGATCCGGCTCGAGCATCGCGTGCCGGGCGCCGACGTGAACCCCTACCTGGGATTTGCCGCCTGCCTCGCCGGCGGGCTCTCCGGCGTCGAACGCAACCTGGCGCCGCCGCCCGCGGTCGTCGGCAACGTCTACGCCGCCGGCGCCCTGCCGCCGCTGCCCCGGACGCTCGACGCCGCCATCGAGCTGCTCGACCGGAGCGCCATCGCGCGCGACTGGCTGGGGGATGCCTTCATCGACCACTACGTGGCGATGCGGCGCCGGGAGGTGGAGAAGCATCGCACCGCCGTCAGCGACTGGGAGCGGCGGCGCTACTTCGAGCAGGTGTGAGACAGCGGCCGGCGGCCATGCCGAGCGGAGCCTGAGACAGCGACCGGCGCGGGCGCCTCGCCCCGCGCACCCGACCGGGCGATCGCCGGCCGGGCGGCGGATCACCGTCGGATGTCGTCTGCGCCGAGCGTCGCATCGGGCGAGGTCGCGACGCCGGAGAGCGGCGGGATCGGCGGCCGGCGCACCGCGAAAGTCATGCGCGTCGCATCGGGCGAGGTGGCGACGCCGGCGAGCGTCGGCGGGGCGTGCGAGCGAGCGCGATCTCGGCGGCCGTTCGATCCTGGACAGCCGTGCCGGTCGCGTTCGTCCGGCTGCGAAGGATCGGTCGACCTGGGACGGGCGTCACGGCCGGTTGCGGCGTCGCGCCGGAGGCGGTCACTCGGCGCGCGACATGACGACGAGGCGGAAGCGGCGGTCGTAGTGGCCGCCGGCGTAGGCGTCGCAGCACGAGCGGCAGGCCACCTTGTCGCGGCGGCGGCGGCGATACGTGCGGCGACAGTGCGGGCACATCATGTGCCAGGTGCGCCGCTGCGCACGCTCCTTGTGCGCGAACGGCGGGCAGGTGACGGTGATGCGCTCGTCGAGCTCCTTCGCCACGGCGCGAAACTCGCGGCCGTGCGGGGCGATGCGGCGGCCGTAGCGCCAGCGCGCCGCCCAGTGCGCCAACTCGTGCTTCAGCACCAGCAGCGTCTCATCGATGCCGTGGTCGCGATGGTAGAGCGTCGCGATGCGAATCTGGCCGGTATCCGGGTAGCAGCGGCCCGCGCTCGACGTCATGCGGCCGCTCAGCTCGACGCTCGGGTAGGGCGAGCGGGGCATGGCGATGACATCGCGGAAGTGTGCCTTCACGATGCGGTCCAGCGCGTCCTGCAGCTCCGCCTGAAGCCAGAACTCCGGGCCTCCCAGCGGCAGCATGTAGCCTTCGGCGTTGATCGATCGGTTAACCACGACACCCTCGGTGCGCGCGTGGAGTCACGCCGGGCCTGCTCTCTGCCACGTATCGGTCGTTCATGCCGGGCAGCCAGGGTCATCGCCTGGAGCGGAACTCGCGGAGGGCCGCGGGGGAGGCCGCCCGTGGCCGTATGGTACACCGGCGGCGGCGAAAGCGGGCCTCCGCGGCGGCGCTCGCGGAGGTCAATTCTGCATGACAAGGGCGACCGCGGGTACGAAGCGGGCGAGCGGCGAATCGTCGGCCTCGGGTGCATCGGCTCTTTCTATCGTTGGTGGCGGCTCACCCGCGCCGGTCTCCCGCAAGGGAGAGCGTCGCTGCCGGACTCCAGCCCCGGGGCTCCGGCGTCCGCCGGGGGCGACGGTCCGATCGGCCAGCCGCGTGCGGGCGGCGATCAACGGCGCGGTGCAGGAGGGGACCGTGCAGGGGCACGTGTTCCGCGTCAGGACGGCCGCCGGCGGCACGCGCCAGACCGGGATGACGCTGACCTGTCGCCACGCCTCACCGCACCAGACGCTCTCGTGGCTGCTGCGCGATCTCAGCGAGCAGACGCGCTTCAACCAGCGACTGAGCGAACTGAACAGGGATCTCGACCAGCGCGTCCGTGAGCGGACCGTCGAGCTCGAACGCGCAAACGTCATCAAGGACGAATTTCTCGGCCTGATCTCTCACGAGCTGCGGACGCCGATCACGACGATCTTCGGCAACGCCGAGGTCCTCCGCCGCAAGGGCGCGACGCTGGACGACGAGGCGCGCGACGTCGCCGACGGACATCCAGAACGAAGCCGGCCGGCTGCAGCGGCTCGTCGATGCCCTGCTGCTCCTCGCACGGGCGCAGACGACGCCGACCGTCCTCGAGCCGCTTCTGCCGCATCACATCGTGCACGCCGTCGCCGAGGCGCACGAGCACGCGGGCGGCCGTCAGATCACGGTCGATGCGCGGCAGACGCTGCCGGCGGTGAGCGGCGATCTGACGTACCTCGAGCAGATCCTGCGCAACCTGCTGGCGAACGCCGAGAAGTACAGCCGGCGCGACACGCCGATCACGATCTCCGTCGCGCGACGCGGGCGGCGCATGCGCTTCGCCGTCAGCGACCGCGGCGCCGGCATTCCCGCCGACGAGCTGAAACGGGTCTTCACGCCGTTCTTTCGCTCGACCGCGAACGGCCACGAGGCGCCGGGCGTCGGCATCGGCCTCGCCGTGTGCAAGCGCCTGGTCGAGGCGATCGGCGGCCGCATCCGGGCCACGCCGCGCCCGGGCGGCGGCACGGAGTTCGGCTTCACGCTGGCGGTCGACCGCGACTGGCTGCAGGCGGGCGCGGCGATGGGCCCTTCGTAGCGCCGCCGCCGGCGGCGAGTCGGCGCCGCCCCGCTGCGCAGCCGGGCGCGGGGTGCGCACCACGTCGCTGATGCGAGTGAGGCCGTCGATTGCATGCGGAGGTGGTCGGCGGCGAGCTGGCCGGCCTCGTCGTCGATCGGCTGCGACGGCTGGTCGCGGGGCGCTCGTGCGGCCGACCTTGGCGAAGATGCGCACCTTGAGGTTGACCGGCACGAGCGCCGAAATGTGCGCGAGCAGCGTCTCCGCCTTGCCGGGGAAGAGGTGGCCGCCGTTGTTGAGGGCGAGAAGGAAGCGGGCGAGGATGCGCGCCTGCGCCTCGCTGTTCAGCTACATCAGCGTGTTGCGGCAGATCAACAGGTCGACGCGGGAGATCGGCGCGTCTTCGAGCAGGTTGTGACGGCCGAAGATGATCCCCCGGCGCAGGGACCAGCGGAAGGCGAAGCGCCCGTTCGCCGGCTCGAAGTAGCCCGCGAAGCGTTCCGGCACCGCGCTGATGTCCTTCGACGTGTAGACGGCCGGCCGCGCCGTGGTCAAGGCGTCTTCGTCGACATCGGTCGCGTAGATCTTGACGCGCTGGCGGTAGTCCTGCTCGCCCATGGCATCGGCGAGCAGCATCGCTACGGAGTAGGCCTCCTCGCCGGAGGCGCAGCCGGCGCTCCAGACGCGGACGGGCTCGTTCGGGCGCTTGGCGTGCAGCTTCTGCGGCACACCGTGCCCGGAACGGAAGTCCCACGCCGGCTGGTCGCGGAAGAAGCCCGTGACGACGCGAGAGGGGCCGGCGAACGCCGGCCCCCCCGGTCATCGATCGGCGACGGCTGTCAGTTGCAGGAGCCTTCCCAGTCGACCCGGCACGAGTTCGTGCCGATGAAGTCGGTCACCGTCTGCTTCTTGTAGTCCTTGTAGTTGAAGTTCAGCACGCGCGTCCACGCCGACATGCCGATCGTGCCGGCGATCAGGTCATTGTCATGCGCCATGACGACGCGGTTCCGCTTGACATCGATCCGGTTGTTGACGACCTTCTCGAGCTGCTTGACGACGTCCGCGCAGGCCTGGTCGCCCTGCGCGCAGTTCCAGCCGACGAAGACGCCGGCGTGCTCGAGCAGGTGCGAGATCGAGTCGCGCGGGATCTCGACGTCGGGCGGGTAGACACTGTAGCCCGGTGGCAGCTCGATCTGCGCGTTGTTGCCGATGTCGACCTGCTGCTGGTCGCCGAGCATGGGGCCGGACGACGGCGGGTTGCTGAGGTAGCACTCGGTGGAGACGGTCGGCGTGACGTTCGCCGTCGGGGTGCCGCGCGTCGGGCTGCCCGCGGCCGTCGTGCCCGTGGGTGCGGGCGTCCGCGTCGGTGTCGCCGTCGGCGTTTGGGTGGGCGTCGATGTCGCGCTGGCGGTAGCAGTGCCGGCTGCCGGCGAGGCGCCGTTCGCCGCAAGCTTCTGCCGGGCGGCGACGGGGTCGTATTTCGTGTTGTACGGCACGCCTGGGCAGAAGGGGATCGGCGGCTGCAGGCTGGCGAGGGAGAACGGCGCAGAGAGATGCGACTGTCCCTGGTCCGGCACGAACGTCCCCGGGATGCTCGAACTCTGGTTCGCGGCGGCCTTCGCCGCCTCGGACATCGTCGCGCCGTTTCCGCGCTGGCTGATCAGGAAGACGAGCATGCCGACGACGGCGACCGCCCCCAGGGCGGCGAGGATCGGCGTCCACGGCGGCCCGCTGCCGCCGGCCTTCACCGGCGTCTTGTGGGAGGATGGCGGAGTGGCGCCACCCCGCTGCGACTTACGGTCCACCCTGCGCTGTTCACGACTCATCGGGCCCCGGTCTCCCTGTGTCTCCACGGAAGCCGCCGTCGCGCGACTCCGGGCTGCTCGTTTGTCAACACGGACTACAGATTAGCAGATCGTCACGAGTGTCCTCGCCGGGCTTCGCGGGTCGTTGCATCGCTCCCCGGGGAGGCAACTTCGGGCGCTCCGGGCCGACCATTCCTGTGCGGGTGTAACGGCGTGCGCACGGGCGTTCACACGGGCGCAACCGCCGGCCGTTACGATACGAACCAGGATGCTGGAAGACCGCATCGATGAGCTGAAGGCCGTGATCGCCGGCAACGACGGGCACAACGCTGCCGACCGGCGATTCGCGCGTGCCGTCGATGAGCTGATGAGCGCCGTCTACGACGACATCGGCGCGATCAGCGGCATCGGCAGCCGCGCGCTCTTCGACCTCTTCCTGATCAAGGTGCTCTACGTTGGCCGCCGCAGCAGCGATGCGCGCGTGCTCGACTACCTGGGCGCGCTGCTCGCGCGTTACCTCTATGCCCGCGAGTTGTACGCGCCTTCGGCGGACGGGGAGACGACGCCGAAGACGCTGTACTTCTCCGACGCGCTCGCACAGCACGAGGGCGGAGGCGCGACGGACCGCTTCGGCGCCTATCGCCGCTACGCCGACACGGCGCTGTTCCTGTCCGGCGTCTTCCCGCCGCGCGCGCCGGCGCGGCCGCGTCGCGGGCGGAAGGCGCTCCAGCGGCGCCCGGCCGGCATCGACCAGGGGTACTACGTGACGACGGGCAAGCGGATGTATCGCCTGGCGGCGCACGAGGACGCGGCGGACCGCACACGGCAGCGCGAGACGCTGCTCAAGCTTGCGGAGTACTTCGAGCTGTACGTCGATGCGCTGAACGAGATGAGCGAACGCTACATCCTCGGCTTCGACCTGGACCTGATCACGGACAAGATGCTCGACAGCTTCAACCGCTACCGGCAGACCGGTGACGCGCGCGCCCTCGAGCATGCGCGCGTCTACGCCTCGATCCTCTGCCTCGACCAGGGCCGCTTTCCGGCGCTCTTTCCCAGCGACGCCGACAGGCGCTGAGAGGCCCGAGTCGCTGCGTCGTTGTTGCGCGCCGCTGGCCTCCTTGCCGTCTGGCGTCGCCACGATGCCTCTGTCACGCTGAGTCCGTCGGCGCGAAGCACGCGCGAAGTGCGAAGGAGTGGATGGACATGGACACGCGATCCCTCGGCCGCAGCGGCCTGCAGGTGCCGCCGCTCTGCCTGGGCACGATGACCTTCGGCCTGCAGTGCGACGAGGCCACGTCGTTCGCCATCCTCGACCGCGCCGTCGAGGGCGGCATCGACTTCCTCGACACCGCCGATGTCTATCCGCTCGGCGGCACGCTCGAGACCGTGGGCCGGACGGAGGAGATCATCGGCCGCTGGATGCGCGAGCGGCGGAACCGCGACCGCCTGATCATCGCTTCGAAGTGCGCCGGAGCGATGGGCCCGGGCCCGAACGACGCCGGCCTGTCGCGCCGCCACATCCTCGATGCTGTCGATGCCAGCCTGCGCCGCCTCGGCACCGACGTGATCGACCTCTACCAGGTGCATGCCTTCGACCCGCGCACGCCGATCGAAGAGACCCTGCGGGCGCTCGATGACATCGTGCGCGCGGGCAAGGTGCGCTACGTCGGCTGCTCGAACTACCCGGCGTGGCGGCTCGCGGACGCCCTGCGCGCGAGCGAGCGCCTGGGCGTCGCGCGCTACGATTCGCTGCAGCCGCGCTACAACCTCCTCTATCGCGAGATCGAGACGGAGTTGCTGCCGCTGGCGCGTGCCGAAGGGATCGGCGTCATCGTCTACAACCCGCTGGCGGGCGGCTTCCTGTCCGGCAAGTACCAGAAGGGCGAGGAGCCGCAGGAGAACACCCGCTTCACGCTCGGCACCGCGGCCGAGCGCTACCAGTATCGCTACTGGCAGGACGCGCAGTTCGACGCGGTCGACCGCCTGAGGCAGGCCGTAGAGGCGCGCGGGCAGGAGATGGTGCCGGTAGCGATCGCCTGGGTGCTGGCGCAGCCGGGGATCACGTCGGCGATCGTCGGGGCGAGCCGGCCGGAGCAACTGCAGGGCCCGCTCGCGGCGGTCGGCCTCACGCTCGACGACGAACTGCGGAAGGCGTGCGACGCGGCATGGTGGTCGCTGCCGCGCCGGCGGGTGCTCGAAGGCTATCGATAGGACGGGTGGCCGTCGGCGGCATGCTGGACGGCCGGTTCGGGCCGGCGTGGCTACACGCCAACGCGCGCCAGTACCTTCGTCTGGAAGAGCTCGAGCGAGCGCATGATCGCCCGGTGTGGCACCAGGCCGTTGTAGGTCCAGGCGAAGAGCCACGGCACCGGCGTATCCATCTGCAGCCGCTCGAGCTGCCGGCAGACGGTGTCCGGCGAGCCGACGAGCAGCATGCCGTTCTCCAGCATCTCCTGCTGCGAGAGCACCTCGACGCGCCCCGGCTCGACGAGCGCGCTGCTGAAGCCGAACGGTGCAAACCAGGCCGCGCCGCAGAACGCTGCGCCGTGCGACCACATCTCGATCGCCTCGGCATCGGTATCGGCGACGACGACGTCGCGCACCAAGCCGAGCCCCGCGCCCGGCGCCAGCGCGCGGCCGGCCGCCGCCGCCTCCTCGCGGTACACCTCGCACAGGCGATTCTGCATCGCCAGGTACATCGGCGGCAGGATCGCCGTCACCTCTTCGCGCGCGCACCAGCGGATCGTGTTCTCGCTCGAGGCGAACGGCTGGAAGATCGGCGGGTGCGGCTTCTGCAGCGGCTTCGGCACGACGCCGATGGCGCGCACGGTGCCGCTGTCGTCGATGCCGGCGCCCCATTGGCGCGTGGCGTCGAGGGTCCACGGCGTGCCTTCGGGCGGGATCTTCCAGTACGTGCCGCGGAACTCCATCAGGTCTTCGGTCCAGGCGGATTTGATGATGCGGAAGTGCTCCTCGAACGCCTGCCGGTTCGCCTGGTCGATCGCGTCGTGCTGGTTCGGGGTGGCGCCGTGGATGCCGTGCATCTGCTGCGCCATCGTGTCCACCCAGCGGCGCTGGTAGCCGCGCGCGAAGCCGGCATTCGCGCGGCCGCCGCTCATGTGGTCGAGCATCGCGATGTCCTCGGCGACGCGCAGCGGGTTCTGCGCCGGCAGGACGATGCCGAGCTGGCCGACGCGAATCCGCCGCGTCTGCAGCGCGATGAAGAGGTCGAGCAGCACCGGGTTGTTCGAGATCTCGAACCCCTCGACGTGGAAGTGATGCTCGGTGAAGGAGATCGAGTCGTAACCCAGTTCGTCGGCGAGCTGCGCCTGCTCCCTGAGCTCGTCGAGCATGCGCTGGTAGAGGTCGCCGCGCAGCCCGGCCATGCCGCGCTCGATCTCCGCGCGGGAGCCGATCGAGGGGAGGTAGAAGATGGAGGTTTGCATCAGGCTGCCATGCTACACCCGTTCTCGCGGCCGGGGGAAGATACGTTCTCGCGGCTGAGGCGGCCGAAGACGGGGGCGATGTTGGATAGATGGTGGATATTGGATGTTGGATGTTGGTCGTCGTGAGATCGGCGACCCGGAGGGAGCGCAGCGCGGCAGCGGCGTTTGCCGTGGGCGCGAGCGCTCTGTTACAATTTCAGCGAATACGAAGAGAGAGAGGAAACGAGGAAGCCTGCGCATGGCGTTGACGGCAGAGCGGAAGGCGTCGATCATCGGCGAGCACAAGGGCCACGAGACGGACACGGGATCCGCCGAGGTTCAGATCGCGCTCCTGACGGAGCGGATCAACGGGCTGACCGAGCACCTGAAGCTCCACAAGCACGATTACCACACGCAGCGCGGCCTGCTGAAGCTCGTCGGACAGCGGCGGCGACAGCTCGCCTACCTCAACAAGCGGGACGTCTCGCGCTACCGCGCCGTCCTCGCCAAGCTCGGCCTCCGCAAGTAAGGGCACAAGCCCGGCGGAGGCCGTCTCATACGCGCCGCCAGCGGTCGCGACGGACGACGGCGGCGCCCCACACGTTGAGTGAGAGTCCCCCTCGCGCGATCGCGCCCGCCGGCGCCAGGCATCGAGGCGTGGACGACGCTGCGGAGACGGCCGCGAATCCTGCCGCCACACACACCCCAGACGGCCTTGCGTGGCATCGAAGGCCGACACACGGAGGAGAGCCAACGACACATGCCTGACATCCGGACATTCAGCCGCGAATTCGGCGGCAAGACCCTGACGATCGAGACGGGGCGCGTGGCCAACCTGGCCGGCGGCGCCGTCACCATCCGCTATGGCGACACAGTGCTGCTCTGCACCGCCACGATGGCGCGCCGGCCACGGCCCGGCACCGACTTCTTCCCGCTGACCATCGACTACGAGGAGAAGATGTACGCGCGGGGCAAGATCCCCGGGAACTTCTTCCGCCGCGAAGGCCGCCCGGCGACCGACGCGATCCTCAGCGCCCGCCTCACCGACCGGCCGCTGCGACCGCTCTTCCCGAAGGCGATGCGCAACGACGTGCAGGTCGTCATCACCGTGCTCTCCGTCGACCAGGAGAACGAGCCCGACGTGCTCGGCACCGTCGGCGCGTCCGCCGCGCTCTCGATCTCCGAGGTTCCGTTCGCCGGCCCGGTCAGCTCCGTGCGCGTCGGCTACATCGATGGCGAGTACGTCGTGAACCCGACGTTCCAGCAGCTCGACGAGAGCAGCATCGATATCGTCGTCGCCGGCACGCGCAAGGCGATCATGATGGTCGAAGCGGGCGCGCAGGAAGCGCCCGAGGACGTCATCCTCGGCGCGATGGAGTACGCCCAGCGGCAGAACCAGATCCTCATCGACTTGCAGGAGGAGATGGTGGCGGCGCTGCAGCCGCAGAAGTGGAGCTTCGAGCCGGCGCCGCTGCCGGACGAGCTCAAGCAGCATGTCTTCTCCGACCTTGCCGGCAACGTCGAGGAGTTCCTGGCGCTGGCGAAGGACGAGCGGCAGGGCGCCCTCGACGACCACAAAGCGCGCCTCGTCGAGAAGTACGGCGAGCAGTACGACGAGAAGCAGATCGAATCCGCGCTCGACGCCTTCGTCAAGAAGACGGTGCGCGAGTCGATCCTGCAGCGCGACGTCCGCCCCGACGGCCGCAACTCGAAGACGGTGCGGCCGATCACCTGCGAGGTCGGCATCCTGCCACGCGTGCACGGCAGCGGCCTCTTCACGCGCGGCCAGACGCAGGTGCTGAGCATCACGACGCTCGGCAGCGTCGGCGACGCGCAGCGGCTCGACACGCTCTCGCCGATCGAGAGCAAGCGCTTCATGCACCACTACAACTTCCCGCCGTACTCCGTCGGCGAGACCGGCCGCATGGGCGGCGCCGGCCGCCGCGAGATCGGCCACGGCGCGCTCGCCGAGCGGGCGGTGGTGCCGGTGCTGCCGGACGCCGAGGAGTTCCCGTACACCGTCCGCGTCGTGTCGGAGGTGCTGTCGAGCAACGGCAGCACGTCGATGGGCAGCGTCTGCGGGACGATCCTGTCGCTGATGGACGCCGGCGTGCCGATCAAGACGCCGGTCGCCGGCGTGGCGATGGGCCTGATCATGGGCGAGGACGGCGCCTACAAGGTGCTCACCGACATCGCCGGGCTCGAAGACGCCATGGGCGACATGGACTTCAAGGTCGCCGGCACCGAGGCGGGCATCACCGCGCTGCAGATGGACATCAAGATCCAGGGCATCCCGATGGAGGTGCTGCGCGACGCCGTCAAGCAGGCGCGCGAAGGCCGCATGTTCATCATGGGCAAGATGCTCGAGGCGATCCCGGAGCCGCGCGAGGAGATGTCGCCGTACGCCCCGCGGATGTACCGGCTGCAGATCGACCCGTCGAAGATCGGCACCGTCATCGGCCCCGGCGGCAAGGTCATCCGCTCGATCATCGAGGAGACCGGCTGCAGTATCGACATCGAAGACGACGGCTCCGTCTACGTCGGCGCCGAAAACGAGGAGCAGGCGCAGCGGGCGATCAGCATCATCGAGGGCATGACAAAGGACGTCGAGGTCGGGACGATCTACAGCGGCAAGGTGACGCGGCTGATGAACTTCGGCGCCTTCGTCGAGATCGCGCCCGGCAAGGAAGGACTCGTGCACGTCTCCGAGCTGGCGGACTTCCGCGTCGGCCGGCCCGAGGACGTCGTCTCGCCCGGCGATGAAGTCCAGGTGATGGTGACGGAGATCGACGCGATGGGCCGCGTCAACCTCTCGCGCCGCGCCGTGCTCCAGGGCGAAACCGATGCGGCGTCGGTCGTCGCGCGCCAGCAGGCCGAGCGCGAGAGCCGGCCGCCGCGCGGCGGTGGCGACCGCGCCGGACGGGGCGGTGGCGGCTACGGCGGCGGCCGCGGCGGCGGTGGCGGCTACGGCGGCGGCGACCGCGGCGGCCCGCGCCGGTCCGGCGGCGGCTTCGACCGGCGCGGCAACGGCGGCGGTGGTCCGCCCGGCCCGCGTCGCAGCGCCGATGGCAGCATCCGCCGCGAGCCGCAGTCGGGCCCTCCCGGCCCCCCGCGCCCGCCGTTCGGCGGTGGCGGCGGCGAGTAGCGCTGCGCCAGGCGGTCATCGGGCGGCTCGCGGGCGTGACCGCGCTTCGCCGCCTGCCCGTTGTTCGCACGCTCAGGGGCGTCCCGCGGGACGCCCTTCAGTTCGCTCCCCCGGCACGGGCATCGCCGCACCCCAGGTCTGAGGCGACCGATCACAGGGGCGCCTACTGTCGCCCCACGGCGCAGCCCGTGCTATCGTCGCCACGCGGGGCCCCGGAAAGGAGCAGAAGGTGGACTTCCAGCAGATCCTCTATGAGACGCAGGACGGCGTCGCGACCATCACCCTCAACCGCCCCGAGCGCATGAACGCGTTCACCGACGTCATGCTCCGCGAATGGGCCGACGCCCTCACCGACGCCCGCACGAACCGCGACGTCCGCGCCGTCATCGTCACGGGCGCCGGCCGCGGCTTCTGCGCCGGCGCCGACCTGCGCGGCGGCTCCGGCGTCACCGACAGCGGCCGGGCGCTGGGCCCGCCGTCCGCAGCCGAGCGCCGCAACTGGCTCCGCGATGGCGTGCACGCCGTCCCGCGCGCCGTCGCGCTGCTCGACAAGCCGTACATCGCCGCCGTCAACGGCGCTGCGGTCGGCGCCGGCATGGACATGGCGTCGATGGCTGACATCCGCTTCGCCTCGGAGAACGCGCGCTTCGCGATGTCGTACGTGAAGGTCGGGCTTATCCCCGGCGACGGCGGCTGCTACTTTCTGCCGCGCATCGTCGGCCTCGCCAAGGCGCTCGAACTGATTTGGACCGGCGACTTCATCGACGCCCGCGACGCCATGCGCATCGGCTACGTCACGCGCATCACATCGGCCGATGAGTTGATGCCCGAAGTCACGGCGTTCGCCCGCCGCCTCGCCGAGGGCCCCGCCGTCGCCATGCAGCTGGCGAAGGGCCTCGTGTACCGCGGCGAGACGGCCACCTGGGCCGAAGCGCTCGAGCAGGCCAACACCGCCATGGCCATCGCCCAGTCGACCGAAGACGCGCACGAGGGCCCGCGCGCCTTCGTCGAATCGCGGCCGCCGAAGTTCGTCGGGCGATAGCTGGCGCACCGTCTCGCGCAGGGCAGCCAGCGCGTCGCCTGGCGAGCCACGCCCGGATGCGTGCGGCGCGCGACGGTCGCCGCCCGACGCCAGGGCGCCGGGCCGACGCGCCGGGCCCGCCTCGTCGGGGCGGCATATTCGGCGGCGGATCGGGGTCCGGGCGGGCCGAATCCGGCGGGATGGAGCCTCCGCCCCGTCATGTTGGCGGCGCTGCACATGTCCATCGCGTCGTCGCCGCAGGAGGCGGGAGGTTCGCCGCCGATCGTCCCCCGCGCGGTTGACAGTGAGGCGTGCTCTCACCACAATGAACACCATTCAGTGAGACGTATCGGCAGGGCGAAGATTCGGCAGCGAGGTGGGACGTGGCGGACAACGAATTCGGCCTGCGGTACTGGCAGGATGGGCGGGTCTCGCGCCGGCGCCTGCTCGGTGGCGCGGCGATCGGCGGCGTCTCGCTGGCCGCGATCGGGCTGGTCGGGTGCACGCGCGGCGCGTCGTCGAACAAGACGCCGGGCACGTCGGCGACGCCGAACGGCCTGATCGCTGCGACACCGACGGACGGCACGCAGGACGGGAAGCCGACGCGGCTCGGCGGCATCCTGCGCGTGCAGCAGAATCCGGCGTGGCCAAATATGGACCCGTTCGGACCGGGCGTCCTGACGCTGGTCCAGGGCTTGGCGCTGGGCTTCACCGTCTTCGACCACATGTGGTACGTGCCGACCGACACCGGCGTCGCCGAGCTGTTCCTCGCCACGAAACTCGAGCAGCCCGACGCGCTGACGCTGACCGCGACGCTCGGCGATGCCGTCTTCCACAACAAGCCGCCGGTCAACGGGCGCAAGGTGCTGGCGAGCGACGTCGAGGCGAGCTTCAAGCGCTTCCGGGAGGAGACCGGCATCGGCTACGACTGGCTGCACAATGTGATGGACGACATCACGAGCGACGACCAGGCGCAGACCGTGACGATCAAGCAGAAGATGCCGTGGGCGTGGGTGCTCACGTCGTCCAACGCCGGCTCGCCGATCACGAGCTCGATCCTGCCGAAGGAGATCCTGCACGGCTACGACGACCTCCTGCGCAAGGATGCCATCGGCTCCGGCCACTGGACGCTGCTGAGCCACGACAACGGCGCCAACCCGAAGCTGCGCAAGTTCGACAAGTTCCGCCAATTCGCCGGCACGAAGTCGATCGCCGGGCAGCCCTACCTCGATGGAATCGATTTCACGCTCGTGACAGACCCCAACGCCGCGTTGGCGGCGTTCAAAGCCGGCGACCTCGACACGATTGGCTTCGGTACCAAGGCGGACGCGGAGCGCACGGCGAGGGACCTCGGGAACAAGGTCGTCGTCGGGAGCGACCTCGGGCGCGACTTCTTCACGATGATGTTGATGTACGAACCGCCGTTCAAGGATGACCGCGTACGGCACGCCTTCAACCTGCTGATCGACCGCAAGGAGGCGATCCAGGTGCTGGAGCAGGGTTCCGGCGTGCCGTGCGGGCCGATGCCGCCGGCGCAGCGCCGCTACGTGCTGCCGGACAGCGACCCCGCGCTCCAGGAGTACTTCAAGACGGACGTGAAGCAGGCGAAGCAGTTGCTGGGCGCGGCGGGCTTCGACCTGAACCAGTCGTACGAGATGAAGTTCTCGAACCGGCCCGGCGACAGCGCGCTCGCCAACCTGCTGGCGTCGCAGTTCGCGCGTGGCGGCATCAAGCTGAAGTTGACGCAGCAGGACCTGATCACCTGGTTGACGACGACACTCAGTCAGAGCCAGTTCAAGCTGACCTGCTTCGGGCAACTCCCCTACGAGGACCCCGACCTGCCGCTGCGCTTTTACATCGGGAAGCAGGGCTACGGCACGAACTTCATGAAGTACGACGACCCGAAGGTCGACGACGCGATCCTCGCCGCGGCGACCGAGCTCAACGAGGAGGCGCGCATTCAGAAGGTGATGGATGCCCAGCGGGCGGTGATCAAGGCTTGGTCGCCGATGCTGAACATCTACTCGCCGATCGGCTACGGCGGCCGCTACGCCTATGTGAAGGGAACCATCTCCGGTCGCGGCTCGCTGGGGCTGTTCAACCGGACGACGTGGCTGGACAAGGCATGACGCATGCGCGCGCGCGGCGGCGGTGCGGGATGAGGCGGGGCGCGTAGGATGTGGCGGTACGCGCTGCGCCGGCTGCTCTTCCTGCCGCTCATCGTGGTGCTCGTCGCGGTGTTCACGTTCGTGCTGCTGCGCGTGCTGCCCGGTCAGGATCCGGCGCGGGTGATGGCGGGCCAGGGAGCGACGCCGGACCAAATCAAGGAGATCCACCGGCAGCTGGGGCTGGATTACCCGGTGTTCCCGGTGAGCCTTCGGGGCGAGCCGCCGTTCGTGCAGCTCAACAGGCACGACCAGTTCTCGAAGTGGCTGGGGGCGGCGTTGCGCGGCGATTTCGGCGTCACCTACCAGAGCCAGGCGCCGGTGCGACAGGAATTCGCGCGGCGCTTTCCGGCGAGCTTCGAGCTCATCCTGCTGGCGCTGATCATCGGTTCCGTCTTCGGGATCAGCTTCGGCATCCTCTCGGCGCTCTATCGCAACAGCGTGCTCGACTACGTCGTGCGCGTCTTCGCCGTGTTCGGCGCGTCGGTGCCGGAGTTCTTCCTGCTGACGCTGCTGATCATCCTCCCGTCGTACCTCTTCAACTACGCGCCGCCGATCGGCGGCTATCACTCGCTGCTGCGTGAGCCGATGCTGAACCTGCGGCAGTTCGGACCGCCCGCGCTGATCCTCGGCATCGGCGGCTCGGCGGCGCTGATGCGCCTCGTGCGCACGACGATGCTCGAGGTGCTGCGGGCGGACTACATCCGCACCGCGCAGGCGAAGGGGCTGAGCCGCCCGACGATCGTGCTCACGCACGCCTTCCGGAACGCGGCGACGCCGATCGTGACGGCGCTGGGCACAGCGTTCCTCGCGGTCTTCGGCGGTTCTGTGATCGCCGAGACGATCATGAGCATTCAGGGCGTCGGCGCCTTCTTCTTCATATCGACGTTGTCGCGCGACCTGCCGGTGATCCAGTTCCTCGCCGTCTACACCGCTGTCGTCGTCGTGCTGGCAAACCTCATCATCGACCTCTCGTACGCCCTCATCGACCGGCGCGTGAGGTACAGCTGATGGCGACGGCGACGAGTCGGCAACTGCCGGTGGCGGTGGATGCGGGCTGGGAGACGCTCCCGGAGCGGCCGTGGTATGTGCGCTGGCGCCGGATCGCGGCGCAGAATCCGCTGGGCGTCGTGGCGCTGCTGATCGTCGTTGGCTTCTTCGTGCTCGGGCTCGTCGGGCCGTACGTCGCGCCCTACCCGCCGCGGCAGCTCGACGCGGCAGCGCAATTCCTGGGGCCGTCATGGGCACACCCGTTCGGCACGAATGAGACCGGCAACGACATGTTCAGCCGCGTGCTGGTCGGCGCCCGCGTGTCGATGACGTTCGGCGCGATCGTCATCGTCTTCGGCTTCGTGCCGGGGGCGCTCCTCGGCGTGCTCTCCGGCTACGCCGGGCGTTGGATCGACTACGTACTGCAGCGCTCGTCCGAGGCCTGGAGCGCGTTCCCGCAGGTGATCCTCGTGCTGACGTTCCTGACGGCGTTCGGCCCCGGACTGCGCAACATCGAGATCGTCACGGCGATCGGCGCCGTCTTCGGCAGTTCGCGCGTGCTGCGGGCGGTGGCGATCATCGAGAAGCAGAAGGACTACGTGCTGGCGGCGCACGCGACGGGGGCCTCGGACGCCCGCATCTTCGCGCGGCACGTGCTGCCGAACGTGATGCCGTACATCATCGTCGGCATCAGCGGCGTGTTCGCGGCGGCGGTGGTGATCGAGGCGACGCTGAGCTTCCTCGGGCTGGGCCTCGCGGTCGGGACGCCGGGCTGGGGCATCGACCTGAACGCGGCGATCCGGAGCGGCTACGGGCAGCAGTACCCGTTCCTGGTGCTCTTTCCTGGTCTGGCGATCAGCCTCGTCGTGCTGGGCTTCAACCTGCTCGGCGACACGCTACGCGACATCCTCGATCCCCGGCTGCGCGGCTCTCGCTAGCGCCGGCGACGGCGTTCGCTGTTTTGCTGGCGCGGGCGATCCGGGCCGGGGCTTCCCGTCGGCTCGACGCCACCGTCACCGCCGTCGGCCGAGGCGACCGCGGATCCAGGCGGGGAACAGCACGAGCGCCGCGACGAAGACCGCGAGCGCGATCAGCAGCGCGCCGCCGACGATCTGGCCGGCAGCGGCGCCGCCCGACATGCCCGTGACCGCCCCCTCGATCAGCAGGGCGCCGAGGAACGCGGTGATCAGCGCGATGAGAAAGCCGGTCGCGCGCGCTGTCGGCGAGGGAAGCCGCTGCTGCGCCATCGTCCCGCCGGACCGCGATCGCACGAGGTTCGGGCGCGCCGACGGCCTGCCGTCGCCCGGCGGCACATCCGCATCGCGGCTGGCCGACGCTCGTGCTGCTTCCGCGTCGGCCGCCGCGCGGACGGCGCGTGAGCGCCTGCGTCGCCGGCGGCCGCGTTGTTCGGGCATCGCCGCTACTCCACCGGCCCGAGCGCGAGGCCGATGAGCCGGTAGGCCAGCTTCGCCGCGAGCTGCGCGCACGACCGCGGACCGAGCGAGGGCGACAGCTCCGTCAGGTCGAACCCGCAGACGCGCTTCGTTCGCGTGACGGCGACGAGCAGGTCGCTCACTTCGTCCCAGTGCAGGCCGCCCGGCTCCGGCGTGCCGACGGCGGCCATCTCGGACGGGTCGAAGCAGTCGAGGTCGACGGTGATATAGACGTCATCGCCCAGCCGGTCGACGACGGCCTGCGCGCCAGCCGCACGGTACGCCGCCGGCGAAAAGAACGCCAGCCGCTCGTCGCGGATCAGCGCGGCGTCTTCCGCCGATGCGCTGCGCAGGCCCAGCTGGGTCACCGGCGCGACCTCGAGCGCGCGGCGGAGCGTGCAGGCATGGTTGTACTTCGAGCCGAGGTACTCGTCCCGCAGGTCGGAGTGGGCGTCGAAGGCGAGCACGGACATCCCCGGATGGCGCTTCGCGTGCGCGCGCACGGCGCCGACCGCCACAGTGTGCTCGCCGCCCAGCGTGACGACGAACTTGCCGGCGTCGATCAGCTCGCCGGTCACCTCCTCGATACGGTCGATCATCGCTTCCGGAGAGCCGGTGTGCGGCGCGAGCTCAGGCAGGGTGTGGATGCCGTGGCGATAGGGCTCGCTGCCGAGACCGACGTCGTACAGCTCCATGTCGGTGCTGGCTTCGATGATCGCGCGCGGCCCGTCGCGCGTCCCGGCGCGCGCCGTGACTGTCGAGTCGTACGGCACAGGCAGCACGACCACGCGCGCGTGGTCGAAGGCGGCGTCATCGTCGTCGAGCGAGCCGAAGTTCGGCGGCGGGTAGAAGCGGGCGTCGGGCATGGGTTCAGGGTAACAGGTGGCTGCGCTCTCGGACCTCGCTCTGCGGCCGGTGGCGATGTTGCGATGCACGAGGTCGTAGAACCGGGGCATGCTTCCCGCCGGGTCGACCGCATTCTGCCGCATCGTGCTCCTCCTGCGTGCGGCGCTGCCCTCCGCACCGCGCGGCGTGTGCGCCGCCATCCCTGCCGGCCCGGAGGTCGCCTCCGCCACGACCCGGGCGGTACCATGGTGCGATGTGCGGGAGATTTACGCTGACGACGAAGGAGTTTGCGACGCTCGCGGCCGAGCTCGGCGCTGTCACGGCCGAGGACGCCGCGCGCTACCGGCCCCGCTACAATGTGGCGCCGACGGATGCGCACTGGCTGCTGCGCCTGAAGCGGGAGGAGCGGCAGCTACTGCCGGCGCGCTGGGGGCTGGTGAACAGCTGGTGCAGCGACGCGAAGGGCGCCTTCAGGCAGATCAACGCCCGCGCGGAATCGGCGATCACCAGTCCGGCGTTCCGCGACGCGTTCGTGCGTCGACGCTGCATCGTGCCGGCCGACGGCTTCTTCGAGTGGCAGGGCGCGAAGGACGCTCGCCGGCCGGTCTGGTTCCACGCGCCGGATGGCGGCCTGCTGCACTTCGCCGGCCTCTACGAGTCCTGGCGCGACCCGGCCACCGACGCCTGGCAGCGCACCTTTACGATCCTCACCACAACCGCGAACGACGTCGTCGCGCAGATCCACGACCGCATGCCGGTGATCCTCGCGCCCGAGTCCGCCGAAGAGTGGCTGTTCGTCCCGCCGACAGAAGCGGAGACGCACGCCGCACGCCTCGCGACGCTGCTGCGTCCCGCCCCATCCGACGCGGTGGTGGCGACGGAGGTGTCGTCGCGCGTCAACTCGGTGGCGAACGACGACCCGTCGTGCCTGACGCCGGCCGCGGCTTCGGTGCCGGCCGCGCGCCAGGGCGCGCTCCTCTGATGGCGTGCACACGATGCCGGATCTGCAGATGCCGCAGACGCGCGCAGGCGGCGCGTGGGCATGGCGATGCGGTGGGGGCTGACACGGCCGGCGCCGGGCTCGATCTCACGTGGCTGCCGTCGGGTCCGCAGTACGCGGGGCCGCGGCGAAACTGCCGGGCGCGAGGTCAGCGCGCGTCGTACGAATCAGGCTGACGACTGCGACCGCGCCGGCGTCCCGTCGCTGCCGCCGACTCGGCGCAGTCGTGCGCCTGCGACGGCCCATCGTCGTGCCAGCGCGTCGCCCAGGCGCTGATCGCGTCCATCACGCCGCTCAGCGCGCGCCCCTTCTCCGTCAGCAGATAGTCGATGCGCACCGGTGTCTCGGCGATCACCCGCCGTTCGACGATGCCCTCCGCTTCGAGCTCCTTCAGGCGCTCGGAGAGCATGCGGTCGCTGAGTCCGGGCACCGTCGCCGTGAGCTCGCTGAAGCGCGAGACGCCGGTGCGGAGGGCGCGCAGAATGGCGCCGCTCCAGCGCCGGCCGATGAGCTCGACCGCGTGGTGGAAGTAGGGGCAGAACGGTTCCATGTCCGTTGTTCGCGCAGCCATGTCCCTTACAGCTTACCAAAGGTGAGGCGAAGTCGCCGCGTCGCCGCCGGCGGCGGGCTTGACTCCGTGACCTAAGTTAAGTATAGTCGCTAGTAGAAGAGAAGCAGCGCCGCCGGGCGCATGACGGATGCGGCAAGGCCTCATCGGAAGGAAGAGAGGAAGAGCGATGACGACAGCAGCAGCGGGCATCAGCACGTGGACCATCGACAACGCCCACTCAAGCGCGGAGTTCTCGGTCAAGGCCATGATGATCTCCACCGTGAAGGGGCGCTTCCGGACGCTTGGCGGACAGGTGCAGATCGATGAGGCGCAGCCGGAGCGCTCGTCGGTGGTCGCCACCATCGATGCCTCGAGTATCGATACTGGCGTCGAGATGCGCGACGAGCACCTGCGCTCGGCGGACTTCTTCGACGCGCCGAACTACGCGGAGATCGCCTTCCGCAGCACGCGTGTCGAGAAGGTGGACGACGCCCGCTGGCGGGTGACGGGCGAGCTGACGATGCGCGGCGAGACGCGTGAGGTCGTGCTCGACACCGAGTATGAGGGGCAGATCCGGGACGCCTACGGCAAGCAGCGGGCGGCGTTCACGGCGACGACGTCGATCCAGCGAAAGGACTTCGGCCTGAACTGGAACGGCGTCATCGAAAGCGGCGGCGTCCTCGTCGGCGACCGCGTGCGCATCGAGCTGCGGGTCGCCGCGGTGCTGGAGGAATAGCGCCGGAGGACGATCGCCCCGGCGGCCGTCGGTGCCGTGCCGATGCGTGCGCACGGCGGCGTCCTTGCCGTGCGGCCGCGCCAATGCGCCCCGGCACTCTCTCGCGTCAGTGGCGCATCAAAATGGGTAGCCGCCCACCACAGAGGGGTGCGTCCCGGCGCCGGAGCCCGGATCGCCAGCCGTGCGCTGTCGACCGGTCGTCGCATCCCTGACGATGCTGGTCGCGCGCGCCGGACGTACACCGGTCGCCAGCCGTGCGCTGTCGACCGGTCGTCGCATCCCCGACGATGCTCGTCGCGCGCCGGACGTACACCGGTCGCCAGCCGTGCGCTGTCGACCGGTCGCCGCATCCGGATGACGCTCGTCGCGCGCCGGACGTACACCGGTCGCCAGCCGTGCGCTGTCGACCGGTCGCTGCATCCGGATGATGCTCGTCGCGCGCCGGACGTACACCGGTCGCCAGCCGTGCGCTGTCGACCGGTCGCCGCATCCGGACCGCCGCGAACGGCGAAGGGGCTGCGGCCGGCGAGGCCCCTGCGCCGCACTCCGCATCCGGAGCGCCATTGCGCCTCGGGCGCGCCGGACGCGCCGCGTGGGTTCACGCCCCTGCGCCGCACTCCATTCGGAGCGCCATTGCGCCGGCGCCGGAGCCGCTACACTGGCGCCGGGCCGAAGTGGCGGAATGGCAGACGCGACGGTCTCAAAAACCGTTGGGCTTCACGGCCCGTGTGGGTTCGACTCCCACCTTCGGCACCAAGATTCTGAATCTGATGTCGCTCGCAGCCGCGAGGTGAAGTGCTGCACGGATTAGCATTTGCTCACCTTTTGTTCACCTACGGCCGAGCTAGGCCGCGCGAACGGCTGACTCAGGAAGGCAGTCGTGAGAATCCACCGAGTGCGACTCATCAATTATCGGTGCTTCGCGGACGCCGAGATCACACTGACGGAGCGCCCGCTTCTGATCGGCAGCAACAACGCGGGCAAGACCTCCGTGCTCGAGGCCATCGACAAGGTGTTCGGCGTCGGCCGGCGCGGTGCCGGGTACGGGTTCGACCCGGACGATCTGGCCCGTGGCCTTGCCGACGGCGAGCGCCTGTCCGTCGAGATCGAGATCCGGCCGTCGACGGGCGACACGTTCACCGAAGACGAGCACGCCCTCTTCGATGAGCACATCGACTTCCACGCCGACGGCAGCGAGCTTGTGCTCGTGACAGCGGATGCCGGCTTCGAACAGGACGGCATCTTCCGGAGCTACGCGAACTACTACAAGCTCGACGGCGAGACCGATGGTCGTCTCGATTCCCACGTGCACGACACGGTGAACTTCTTCTACCTGCCGGCGATTCGTGATGCGCGACGCGAACTCGATGAGCGCGGCGGCATGTGGGCGCGGCTGACGGATTTACTGCGGCAGGCCAGCGATCCCGAGCAGTTGAAGGAGATCGCGACGGAAGCAGGCCGACAACTCGCGGAGGCAGTGTTGGGAGCCGAACGGCTGGAGGAGATGGGCGACCGTGTTCGGTCGTACGTCAGCGCCGTGCTGTACGGCGAAGATGATGCGGTTTCCGCCGAGATGCGAGCAACACCGCTCGACTATCGCGCCGTCGCCCGCCGCACGTCGGTGTACCTCACCTCACCGGGCGAAGAGGATCCGATCTCGTTGAACCAGTACTCCACCGGCGTACAGACGTTGGCAATGTTCGGACTCTTCCGGGCCTACGTCGAGACGCAGGGCGGCATGGTGCTGGCTCTCGGCTTGGAGGAACCGGAGAACCATCTCTCGCCGCATGCCGTCCGCTCGCTGCTCAACCTGCTGTCCGAGGATGGGACGCAGATCATCTACACGACGCACTCGCCCGTTGTCGCTGACCGCTTCGATCCCACGAACGCGATCCTGGTGCGCCAGAGCGGACGCCTCTCGACCTTCCGCGCCGTGCCGTCCGGGTCATTCGATGAGGGCGATAGGGCGCACCTCGTGCGGGCCGTGCGCGGCAGCACGAGCGAGTTCCTCTTCGGCCGCTCAGCGTTGCTCGTGGAAGGCGGCAGTGAGCAGGGCGCTTTCCCGGAGTTCGCGGCGCAATTGGGCATCGACCTGGATCGGCTCGGTGTGAGCATCGTCGGTGTCGCGGGGCAGATGTTCCGGCCATTCGTCCGGTTGTTGAGCAGTGGGTGTCTCGATCTCCCGCATGCTGCTGTATGCGATCGCGATCTCGCAGTCGGTGCATTGCTCCGGTCGCTCCGCGATGCTGGCAGCCTGCCGGCCGGCATCGATATCGACAACCCGGACGAAGCGCAATTGCGTCAGGCTGGGATCTTCTGGTGGCCGAACGGCGACTTCGAGGCGTACCTCGTCTCGGAGGGCGGGTATCCAGCGTTCGGGGCCGCCGCGAACATCTTGTACGGCGACGGCAACTTGCAGGAATACCGCGAGCGCCGAACTGCGCAAGGGCTGGCAGACGACGGAGGCGCAACGGTTCGCGGGTATGTTCGTCAGCGCCACATCCGGAAGCCCGAACTCGCATCCGAGACGGCGCGGCAGTTCAGTGTGCTCGGCCTGCCCGTGCCTCCGGCGGTACGCGAGGTGCTGGAGTTCGCGGCGGCGCTGGCCGAGGCGGGCATGCGCGAAGCACGCGAGCCGGAGGCGTGACATGGAGATCCTCCGCGCCTGCCTCGATGAGGAGCAGTTGGAGATCGCCTCGCAAGTCGATCGTCCGATGCTCGTGCTCGCACCGCCGGGAAGCGGTAAGACGCACCTACTTACCAACACGGTCGCTTACCGGCTGCGCTCGACGCCTGACGAACGCTTCCGGATCTGCTGCCTGACGTTCAGCGTCGAAGCGGCGCGTGAGATGCGGAAGCGGCTCATGGACAAGACGCTCTGTGCGCCGGGCCATCGACTCACGGTCGCCAACTTCCATCAACTGGGAGCATCGCTGCTCGGCCGTTGGGGACATCTCATCGGCTGGCCCCGTAACGCCGGCATGCTCGTACCGCCTGAGCGAGACGAGTTCATTCAACGCCTGCTTGATGAGCACGGAAGCAATGCCAAAGCCCAGAATGTCGGGACGGCGATCAGCAACTTCAAGGGCCGGCGAGAGGGACGGGCTGGTATTCCCGCCGAGACGCTCAGGGCACTCGCACAAGCATACGAAGAGGCGCTCGTTGAGCGCCGGCTCCGCGACTTCGATGATCTGATCATTCACACCCTCCAGCTACTTCGCGAGCAGCCGCGAGTGCGAGCGGTCCTGCGCGATGCGTACCGCTACGTCTTCGTAGACGAATTGCAGGACACGAACCAGTTGCAGCTTGACCTGATCGGGGAGCTTGTCGGCGAGCGATGCACGGTGTTCGGGGTCGCCGATGATGATCAGATGATCTATGCATGGCGCGACGCCCGGCCAGAGAACATCGCCGAGTTCGTGGAGCGGTTCGGCGCGGAAGAACGCATGTTGCGAGGCAACTACCGCTGTCCGCCCGCCGTCGTTGATGCAGCGAACGCGGTGATTGCTGTGAATGCGCGGAGGCGTGATGAGTTGATGGCATCGAGGCGCACGGACATTCAAGGCGAGGTCATTCTCGACGGCGCGAACGGCGCTGAGGACGAGGCCGAGTTGATCGTTGGTTACATCATCGAGGAACTCGATCAAGGGACGCCGGCCGGCGAGATCGTCGTGCTGGCGCCGCATCGATTCATGTTCAAGAATCTTCGACCGACGCTTGAGGCCAACGAGATTCCACACGTCGTTCTCGGAATGGACGACTTCACGAAAATACCAACAGTCCGCGCCGTGCGTGGTTGCCTCAACGCAATGGCCGGTGGTACCGCCCTCTCCGACGAGATCCGTACGGCGAATCAACTAGCTGGCGAACGGATCTTCCCCATCGCGTCCGCCCGCGCCGCAGTTGATGCCGGGATCGGTTCCCGCCCGCGCTCACTCATGGATGCGTTGTTGGACGCGCTGAATTGCGGGAGCGTACGTGCTCCCTTGCGTGATGCCGAACAGGTACGACTTCTCAACCGCATGTTGACTCAAGCCGTCGCGGAACATGAGCCCTCGAATTCTGTGGAGTTGGCCCAACTGGTGCTCATGGAATGGTCGCGCCTCGAAGCGGCGGCATCCCGGGCGGAACAGAAGGTGAAGATCATGACGAGCTTCACGGCGAAGGGGCTTGAGTACGAAGTAGTGATCTTGCCGTTCTTGAACGATGGCATCGTTCCTTACAAGAGGCGCGGAGGCGCTCAGAATTGGGAGGAGGCACGCCGTCTGTTCTATGTTGCCATTACGCGAGCCAAGCGGCGCGTGATCCTGACGCGGGACACGTCGAGAGCGGACTCGGCGCTGCTCGAACCGCTTATCACTGTCGTTGAGGACGTCTCCCGGACCCGCTAATTCAGTAAGCGTGCCTATCGAGCCCGTGGAAGGTATGCGTCCATTGACTGCGCCGCCTGCTCCTGCAGTCCAGGGAGCACATGACTGTACGTGTCGAGCGTGAGGTTGACCGTCGAGTGTCCTAGCCGTTCGGACACGACCTTCGGATGGATGCCGGCGGCGAGCAGCAGGGACGCGCTCGTGTGTCGCAGGTCGTGGAAGCGCATCTGTCCCAGCTTCGCCTTCCGGACTACTCGCTTGAACCGAGGGGAGATGCTGTACGGCTTCACCGGATCGCCTATCTCGGTCGCGAAGATGAGGTCGTTGTCCACGTAAACGCTTCCGAGCAGCAGGCGCCGCTCGAGTTGGCGAGTGCGATGCATCGCAAGCACACGCGCCGTCTCCTTCGAGAGCGAGACGCGTCGCCGGCTGCGCCGCGTCTTCGGCTCGCCGAACTGCAGGCCTTTGTTCGTGAGGTAGTGCAGCGTTCGCGTGACCTGGAGGTGACTCTCCTTCAGGTCGACGTCGGACCAGCGCAGTGCGAGCAGCTCGCCTTCGCGGAGCCCGGTTGACAACGCCACGAAGATAAGCGTGCGCAGGTCATCGTCGTCGCAGGCGTCCATCAGCCTCGCAATCTCCTTGGGATCAAGCACACGCATCTCGCGGCGGACGGGGCGAGGCGGCGTGACTGCATCCGCCGGGTTACGCGGCAGGATCTGCCACTTGACAGCTTGCTGCAGCGCTTCGCGAAACACGCGCTGGAGATGGACGACGGTCTGCGCGCTGAGCCCGCCGCGACCATCGGCGCGCCCGGACTTCAGCGCCGCTGCGTAGTACGACTGGATGTGCGTCGGGCGGAGTCGCATGAGGTTATAGCGCCCGAGTGCCGGGACGAGGTTCCGCCGGACAAGCGCCTCGTAGCGCTCGTACGTCCGCGGTGCTGTGTTGGGCTCTGCGTACGCCGCGAGCCAGTGCTTGAGATACTCGGCGACGGTGATCTTGTTGGGTGCCTGGTGCAGGCCGGAGTTGCGTTCATGCAAAAGCTTGATGCACTCGGCTTCGGCTTCGGCACGGTTACCTCGAACGGTGCGCGTCAGCTGTCGCCGCTTCCCGGTTAACCGGGTCACGGACGAGATTGACGACGACGGTCCAGGTGCCCTTCGATCGTTGGCGGACGTAACCCTGTTTCATCGCGATCTAGCTCCGCGGGGAGCGCCATCATACCGTGCTTGTCGTCCAGATTGTCAGCCCACGAGCCGGCGCGACAGCGGAATCACGTCCGTATTCGTATCTTCGATCTGCGCGGCCGTCTCGATCCACCGCTCCAATGCCTGGGTGGGGATCAGAAACTTACGCCCGGGGCGAATGTGAGGGATCTGCCCGGCGTGTAGGAGCTCGTAGACCTTGTTGGGTGATAGACGCAGGCGTTTGGCGACTTCTGGGACGGTGAGGAGGGGGTTATCTGACATCGCATTGCCCTGTTGCCGTCGGCGAACGGCATTGCGTCTTCATTGGTTGAGGATTGCACTTCGAGAGGCCGAATCGGAATTGCCCATCAGTCAACTCTCCGCGGCCTAGGCGACCGAACATCAGGCGGACGGCGTCGACCGCTAATCGGGCTCAGGAGACGAGATAGCGCGCCCTGAGGTACTGCCAGTAGCGTCGACGTCGTTGGACGCTTTGGCGGCCGTTTTGCGGGCCCAGAAGGCCCTTCGTTGATGCGATTGGTTTGTCGTCGATGCTGTCGAACCCGGAGGTCTACCCCGCCGCTTCGTCGTGTGCAGCGCCTCATTCTTGAGTTCGAGCACCGGCATTGGCATCGACGGAAGGTCGTGCTCCCAGACGATGATGAGATCGCAGCGCGCAAGGTCATGGCGATGGCGGAGGAAATTGGAGGTGCGGAACTCCGCCTCGGCGAAGATGCGGTCGCCCTCGTGTTCCAGCAGGGAATCGGGAAACGCAGCGCGGCTCTCGACGATGCGGTAACCGAGGCGCTCCGCGCGCTGAGCGAAGATCTCGCGGACGTTGAGCTCGCTTTTTGGCACGAAGGTCATCTCCTTCATCGGCTTGCCCTGCCTCTCTCTTCCTTCAGCACTGCTACCAGGACGCTATCGGCGCCCTTGGCGCGGTAATCGTCGATGATCCATGCCAGCCCGAGGCGCATGATGTCGTTACGGGACGTCTTGAGATTCCTCATGACCTCGAGTTCGTACGCGATGTCGCGTACCGCGTCCAGCGATTCTTGCGAGTAGCGAAAGCTGTTGTTGACAGGATGTTCCTCGAGCAGCGCCTCGCGAAGTGTTCTGAGTACGGCACTGGACCGTGGCTCACCTGGTGCGACCTCGGTATGTCTTGCAGTCTTGCTTTCGGGCATGCTTGCTTTCTTGCTGTCAGTCTTGCCAGCAAGCACGCTGTCAGTCTTTCTTGCACTGGTTTCGTCTCGAGATGATGGGCTTTCCAGCACCTCGGCGCCGCCGAAGAAAAGCTCTGCGCCCTTGCCCTTGATAGAAATCCGGGAACTCATCGCAGCAACTCCTTCGCGAGCTCGGCGTAGGCGGCAGCGCCATCGTGCGACGGCGCGTAGTCGAAGATCGACACGCCAGCAGCCGGCGGCTCCTTGAAGCGGACGCTAGTGCGAACGACGTGGGAAAAAACCGGCAGGCCGAACGAGTTGCGCAGCTCCTCGACAACCTCCTGCGCGTGGACGGTCCGTGCGTCGAACATGGTCGGCAGAATCCCGAGGACACTCAGCGCCGGGTTCAGTTTCGTCTGAACCTTGTGAATCGTGGCGAGCAGCAGGGTGAGTGCGCGCATGGCCAGAAACTCACACTGCACCGGGATCAGCACCTCCGTCGCTGCGACGAGCGCGTTGACGGTCAGCAGCCCGAGCGAGGGCGGCAGATCGAGCAGGATGAAGTCATAGTTGTTGGAAAGTGGATTGAGGGCGTCGGCGAGAAAGTGCTCCCGCCCCATCTGCGCGGCGAGCTCGACCTCCGCGGCCGAGAGATCGATGTTCGCGGTGATGACGTCAGGACCAGACCGAGTAGCACGGATCGCCTCGTCGGCGAGAATCTCTGATAGCAGAACGCGGTAGATCGTCGCCGTTAGTTCGGGGTCACTGATTCCCAAGCTTCCCGAGAGCGCGGCCTGCGGGTCGAGGTCGACGAGCAGCACGCGCTGCTTCTCCCTGGAAAGGGCCGCTCCGAGATTGATCGTGGTCGTGGTCTTGCCGACGCCGCCTTTCTGGTTGGCGATGGCGATGATGCGGGTCATAGATGTTGGTGTTACAACCATTATCTCATGCCGCGTCAACATGAGTTGAGGGGGTGGTCATGTCGACGGCACCCCTCGTGGTTCACACGCCGCGAATCGATTCGAGCATCGCGGCGAGTTTGATCGGCAGGTTACTGGCAGCACAAGCAACGAGGCGGTCGGTGCCGAAGATCTCGCGCATCGCCTTCGCCGTCGATTCGTCCGGGTCGATCAACACACCGATCACTTCGACCTTGGCGCGAAGTGCCAGACACAGCCGTTGCGCCTTCTCCGCGTCGTTCGGATAGCCGTCGTGCACCACGAACAGCACCCTGAGGTCGGCGACAACGGATAGCAGCTCTGAGCTTTGGCGCTCGATCGCGATGGCGAGGTTCTCGTAACCGGTCTTGGCAGGCACGACTCCGGCGATGAGCGCCTTGCCTCTCTCTCCCGTCGTTAGGTTTGCGAGGGTCAGCTGCTGCGGCATCACGCTGATGCCGTGGTCGATCTCCAGCTCCACGCACGCCAGGTGCAGCATCATCGCGGCTTCGGCGGCGTGCTGAATGCGCGACCGACCCGACGTTGCGTGGTTCATGCTCGTCGAGTGGTCGATGACGACGCGAACGGCCAGGCGCGGCGGCGCAAGTCGCTCGTCGTCGCGTATCAGGAACGGACGCTCGCGTTCCCGCAGATACTGGCGAACGGAGAGTGTGCCGCCACGCTCTGCCGGCTGCGGCGCGTCGTCTACCGGCATGAGCGTCAGTTCACTGACAAGCTCTCGCGCCATCGGCGTTGCCCGTGCCTCGAGATCGGCGTAAGGCGCCAGCTCGATCGGGTAGTCCCGCCCGCCTTCCTTGTGCCCGTCGGGGAGCAGCTCGCCATCGAACGGCGCCGGATGCGGGTCTCCAGCAGCGCCGTCCCCGTAAAACGGCTTCGGCGGAGACGGCGCCTTCTTCTCCGTGCGGTCGTCGCCGGCACGCGCTCCAAGCGCTGCCGCTGAGCGCCATCATGCGGGCGTCCGGGCTCTCGGTGCGCTACTGTTCGCTGATCCGCCGCGGACTCGTGGTGCCGCACCCGCCGCCATTGGACTGCGCTCGCCGCACTCAGCGAAGTCTGTAAGCCAACTTCTTGAGTGCCGATTTGACGTTCTCGGCGACGTGCCAGGCATCATCCGCTTGATTGTTGTAGTACTTCGCGTACCGGAGTGAGTCCGAGAGCCGCGCCGGAAATTGCGGGAGTGCGCCGATGCGCTTGTCACTTCGCTGGGAGTCCACGAGAGATTCCATCCGCTCCGGTCGCGCACCTGTGCGCCTGTCTGCTGCGGCGACGCCGAACGCCCTACCTGACCTGTAAGCAGAACTCCGTGTTCCTTCGACGGCAGCACCCACGCGCATGTCCGCGTACTTTTCGCGGGTTCTCTCCGGCCAGTCTTCACCTTCACGCCCCGCGAGCACCTGGACCCGCACCTGTTCCTTCGCCGTCATGATGATGTCCTCGTTCATGAGAGGACAAAATCACAGAACAGTTAGTGAGGACAGAATCTCGGAACACCAACATCGGTTCGGGATGGATTTGACACCGAGCACGATGTCAACTAAAATCGCCGGCAAGCCTTCCGACCGGTTGGGACGTCAAGACGCTGAAGTGCTGGGCTACGAGGATCGGACGATGGCGATGCCTCCGCGCGAGCTCCAAGCGGTACGACAGCAACACATGTTGCGACTGACCCTGCGTCAACTGCAGGTCTTGAGTGCCTGCGAATTCGGGTACACGGTCGATGAGATCGCGCTTGGGCTAGGTATCAGCTCCGCCACGATACGGCGCCATCTCGCGGAACTCGAACATCGAGTGTTTGGCCTGACATCTCTCACACCCACGCACACCCTGTTGTCCAAATGGGCGCGCGAGCACTCGGAGTGTTGCACTAAGTCGTGTCAACAGCTGTTCGAGAATAACCAAATCTTTGATCAGACCGATCACCGCAGGCGCAACTGAGCGTGCGAATCTGACGGATGCCCTAATGCAATTCACTTCGGAGAATGGCTGTAGTGTCGAGGGTTCGGTGAGCCAAGGAGGCGAATGATGAAACTTGTTCCCATCGGATTCGTCGCGGCTGTTATGATCCTTAGCATAAGTCTCCTTCCCAGGCTGACGGCATCAGACACGACATCGGCGACCGCGCCGCCCACGTCGACCGGCTCGACTTCGGTCGCTCCTCTGCCTACGGCGACCTTCCCTCCGCTTCCCAGAGAGGAGCCTCCACCGCCGCCTCTTCCAACGCCATGTGCCACTGAAGTTGTCGCACCGGCCGGCACACTCGTTCATGTCATCGGCCCAGGAGCCGTTGATTCGTATGTACCACAGGCGTTCGACATTGTTAGCGATGTTTGTACGGGCAATCAGTTCGACATCGATCCGGTGACCAAGGAACGCCTGCGACACACAATCATTGCGGCCGAGGGGGACGCGCAGTCAAGCGGTGCGCTGACCAGCGGCACCGCGGGGGAGGCACCATGATAAAGTCGAGCTTCAGTCGCTTGGCGATAATGGCGGTCGTTGCGGTTGACGGTTGGGGTCGGGCTCGCGCAGCCGGCGAATGCTAACCACACGGTGTACCTCGACTTCAAACCGTTCTCTATTTATTTCAACAGCTCGTTGGTGATAAATGGCTCGTAGCCAGGGACCCTGCGTCCGGTTAACACATGCATCGGGACGTTACCATCGAACGTGAAAGCCGACGTACGCACAGCTATGGGCGACTGGAACAACGCTCTAGGTTATCAAGCGTTCTGGGCGCGAGGCCTTGGTGAGTTCTTCGGCAACTGCGACGGTTCGGAGCCGATAAACGTCGTCTGGTCGAACTCGTCCACCTGCCCAGGAAGCTGGCTGGGTTGCAACGCTGACACGAGTTTCACTAATGCGGCCTTCGCCAGCGGGGAGATAATCACGATCAACTCCGCGCCGAAGAGCGGTCAGACGACGCTGACCTATACCGACAACGGGCTACGAGCGGTTGCAGATCACGAACTGGGTCACTCACTCGGGTTGGGGGAACAGTACATCGAGCCGAGTTTCGTCTGTAACCTGAACGTACTCACGTCAATGAACGCACTCGATGTCAACACGCAGAATCAGGTGGATGGCGTTTGCACCAACAGTGGTCCAATCAACCCAGCCGTCCCACAGAGTTTCGACTTCAACAACGTGAAGTCGGCAACCTCCCGGAGTTTCGGTTCCCCACCTACGCCCCAGATCATCTGGTTGTATCAAGGCGCAAACACTTCAACATTGCGGGTGGTGTTCAAGGTTCCGAACGTCGGAAGCTTTTCCTACATAAGGCAAATCTGCAACGGAGCATACCCGAGCACGCAGGCGGTTACGCCGGTTAATTCTGACGTGGCCTACGCAGACTCCCCGCTCATCGGCTCGAACATGGCCGGTACGTCCGCCTGCATTAACTTAAAGGCGAACGCGGGTGGCGCCTCCGGTAGCGTTGGGGTCAGAATGGGTAGGCGGACGACATCCAACGGCGACGTGGCCATGGCGTGGACGCTGTTCTCGGCCAGTTCGAGTCAGCAGGCGATCATCTTTAATGCGAGCGGCAGTCAGAATATTCCGGACACGAGGATCACGAACACCAGTCTGACGCTGTACCCTCAATGCTCCAACCCCCAAGGAGGACCAGATCTCCCACTCAATGCGTTTGTTTGGCGCGAGTGCTACAAGACGACCAATCCATCCGGAGAGGGTGTGATTTACTGGTGGAGCCAGAACGGATCGAGCTATGACAGCCTCACCGTGAATCCATGACGGAAACACCAATCGAGGAGTGGGATCGTTGCCCTCGCATGCGAGCTCGGAGCGTGATTAGGTGGCAAGGGAGCGAATGCGGTGACCCAGAGGCAGGGAACTCGCGTGGTTAAATGGGTGCTACTGATTGTTGGTGGCGCGTTCGTATTCGGCGGATGCGTCGTCCAGCACGCATCAAGTTCGCGACTAGATACGAACGCTTTATTCGCTGGGGAGATTCATAACTACACTGGCGTGGATATCTTGGCGCATGAGGTGCAGGTGGACTTCCTCGATAAAAGTGGCAATGTCATCCAGTCGGCCACCGTTATTCCATGCCTCAGATCACTACAAAGTGGGTCATCCGAGTTTTTCGAGGCGCAGTCCAACGATCCCACGCTGCTACTTGCGGCCGGACGGGCGAGGCTGGCGGGAGATCCAGCACCTACTTTTGGCCACGTGCTCCGTGGGAGTCTCACGCTGTCTGGCGCGAGAGCATCACAAACCGGCGGTCTGGTGACGGTCAACGCCGTGGCGAGCAATAGTAGTGCAGAGGGTGTTTCGACTCCAAAAGCCTGTGCGATAGCGAAGGACGCGCGAGGTGATGTGCTTCGCGTGGCGGTGGCGCCCATCTCTCCCGCAGGATCGGGCGGCGTTGGAGTCGGAAGCGTTGATCTTGCGCCTGGCGCGTCGCGAGGCTTCAGCTTGACGTTCTCGCTACCTAATGGCGTCACATCGGTGGGAGAGCTAGACCTCTACGCGGACGGTCTACAGAATTCGATTCCCATGACACCTACCTCGGTGCAGCATCTGACGATTGCCCGCTGACCCATCGGCGCCAATAATCTAGGATCCTTATAGGAACACGGCTCCGCGGCGCCGGCGGGCGGCGCGCACGCGATTCGAGTTTAGGGCTGGTGCGGGCGGAGGCGGGCTGTCGCGCTCTCGCCTCCCCCGAAAAACGCGCACTCAGCCGAACCGCTTATGGGCCTCGTCCGCGAACGCCCAATCGAGCGCCAGAGAAGCTTGGTGAAAACGGAGACCGAGGAAATCATCCGGCCCATAGTCCGTACGCGTCCTTGCCTCCAGAGATCACCAAAGCCGAACCTGGGCATCCGGCCGGCAGAGCCAGCCCGGACGGCGTTATTGGGCAGCGCGGCCACACGCGAAGCGTGGCTGGGGGAGGCGAGGCCGTTACTATGGGTTACTTGTTTTTGTGAAGTTAGTAGTGATTGGCGGGCGAATTGGCTCGCCCGACCTCTACTGGCAATCCGGCGGAACGCACCAAGCATAGCGGAACCGAGTTGGCGTAGCGGCGTTGGGGGAGAAGATAGTAGAGTCCCAGGACGTGGTGTAAGTAATCGGTCAACTGGCTAGCAAGCGGCCA